>NZ_JBVJMS010000002.1:0-992094 GCF_055584085.1 Streptomyces sp. NPDC104226 | reverse complement strand
GCGTTGAAGGACTGCGGCTTGATGGTGGTGGCGCCGAGTTCCTTGGCGATCAGGCCTTCCTGGAGGCCGACCAGCGCGGTGGCGTGCGTCAGGTTCGGGAAGTAGCCGATACGGACCTCGGAGGCCGACAGCTTCTTGGCGTCGGCGGCGACGTTCGCCTTCGGAGCATCGTCCTTCTTGGCTTCGGAACCGTAGCCGCAGGCGGTGAGCAGCAGGGGGAGCGCAGCGGTCAGGGCAACGGCACGCAGGGCGTTGATCGGTCTAGCGGCAGACACGGAGGTGTCCTTTCACGGGTGACGGTCGGGGAGGTACCGAAAGCGGAAGCGAGGAGAAGCAGGAGAAGGAGAAGCAGAAGAAGGCGTACGGGGACGGCGACGCGGAGCCGTCGGCACGTGCGGCGGTCGCTCCCGGCCGTGGGCGGCGGGATCAACCGGAGCGTGCGGGCGGTGATGTCGGCCGAGAGGCCGGGCCGACCGTCGGCGCGGGGCTGCTCGGCGTCCCGGCAGAGTCCTGCTCGGGGTGACCGGGCCCTGCGGCCGGTGTCAGGAAGGCTGACAGATGGCGCTGGACGTACGGGCCAGGTCGATGTGCCGACGGGAGGTCAGGGGCAGGATCCGGCCGACGAGCTGATCTGTCTGCACGATTGCCTCACCCCCTGATTCCTACTTTTCCCACCTGGTTGGTAGGCATATTGGCAGACAGGGAGACGCACCCCAAGATGCTGACCACATCCTGGACGGTTGCATCTCGAAATACGAGAATCCGCAGGTGGGGGAGGGGTGGAGAGGAGGGCAGAGCGGGAGGGGAGGGGTTAGGGATTGGTCCAGGCGTCCGGGGTGCGGGACAGCGCGGACACGTTCGGGGGCAGGTCGGACGAGGCGACGTCCGCCAGGGTCACGCCGTCGAGGATCTCGCGGACGTTGGCCCGAAGTGCGATCCACAGGGGGAGGAGAGACTGGGCGGGCCCGGTGTACGTCAGATCGGGAGGGCGGACCCCGCGCACCGAGACGAGCGGTCCGTCCACCACGCGGATGACGTCCGCGATGCTGATGGACTGGGCGGGCTTGGCCAGCCAGTAGCCGCCGTTGCCGCCGCGCTGGCTCAGTACGAGACCGCCGCGGCGCATGTCGTTCAGGATGCCTTCGAGGAACTTGTGCGGGATGTCCTGGGCGTCCGCGATGACCTCGGCCTTCAGGGGGCCGGCGTCCTGCGACGCGGCAAGCTGCAGTGCGGCACGTACCGCGTAGTCCGCCCTGGCTGAGATCCGCATGCCGCCATTATCCCGCATGCCGGACGTCCGGCCGTCCGCCGCGGTACGCCGCCGGCTGCGGGGCGGGTACGAGCACCCGCCCCGCAGCCGGGGGTCCACACCCCGTGCGTGCCCCGTGTCAGTGGAAGGCCGCCGCCACCGCACGGTGGGAGCCGTTGAGGTAGTGCTCGCCGATGGAGCGCAGACGGTGCGCGGCGGGGTGGTGCGCCGTCAGGACGCGGGCGTTGCGCCAGAAGCGGTCCAGGCCGGGGGCATCGGCGAGCTCCAGCACGCGCGCCGTGACGTGCAGGGCGGCCTTCGACGTCACCGTCTCGGCCGTGGCGACCAGGGCGGCGATGCCGGCGGGTTCCTCGGCGTCGAGCTGCGCACCCGTGTCGAGGGCCCGCGCCATCACCTCGGTCGCCCGCTCGACCACGGCGGTGGCCGTCTGGGCGGCGGAGGCGAGTTCCCCGTACGTCAGGAAGAGGTCCGGGTCCGCACCGGGCAGTCGGTATGCATGACCGCCCCTGCTGAGGTCCCGCGCTTCGGTGAGGGCGCCCTCGACGATTCCCAGCCCGACGTGGCACAGGGCCAGACGGAGTGCCGGGTCGGCGAGCGAGGTGAAGGGGGCGGCCGGCTCCTCGTCGTACGGGCGCCGGCCCAGCACCTGGCCGGGTGTGACGGTGACCCGGTCGAAGGTCACCTCGCCGGCGCCGACCACGCGCTGCCCGAGGCGGTCGTGGGCGGGCTCGATGGTCATGTGCGGAACGCCGGGTGGGATCCGTACGACCAGGACGTCGCCGGTCGCCGCACAGACGGCGTCGACCACGATCTGGTCGGCGACGGCCACCGCCGTATCCACGAAACGGCTCCCGTCCAGCAGGTAGCCGGTGGTGCGGGGCTGGAGCGTGAGGTCCGGCCCCGCGGTGTCGTCATCGGGTGCCGGGGTGCGGGTGGCGCCGGTCCACAGCCACTGCTCGCGCACCGACTCCTCTTCGAGGGCGGTGGCGTGGTCGCGGCTCGCGAAGAAGCGCGCGCTCCACGCGTGCACGTAGTGGCGGGCGAGTACGTCGCCTACGGAGCTGTCCGCCGTGGAGAGCTTCCGGATGACGGTGCATCCGGTGCGCCAGTCCGCTCCCCGGCCCGGCCCCGGCGGGGTAAGGGCGGCCAGCAGGCCGGCCTCCCGCAGTCGGGCCATCTCGTCGGTCGGCGGCCTGCCCGCCCGGTCGCGGAGGATGGCGTCCGCGGCGAGATCGTCCGCCACGTCGTGGGCGGTGCGCAGGAGCGCCGCCCGGCGCTGTTCGTCGGCGGACCGGCGGACGACGGTGCTCGGTGTCGTCGGCACGGGAGTCACCTACACGCCCGGGCGTCGCTGCATGGCGCTGGGGCTGGTTGGACAGCGGTGCCATGGGGGGTGGCGGTGGTCATCTCGGCTACTCCGGAACGTGGTTGGGGTTGCGGCCGGTTGTTCGCTGGGTGGCGCGGGAGGCGCTCGGACCGTGCTTCGCCGTATCCCCACTTTTCCCATCGGATTGATAGGGATACTTGCCCGAAGCGGTCTTCTCGGCAAGTGCATGACCGCATGGCGGACGGGGTCGTCTCGCAATGGGAGATGGTGCAAGGTCAGGGCGCCTGGCTCGACTCGGTCGGCTTGGACTTCCAGATATTTCCTATGGAATAACTAGGGAAGTCTTGACGCGGGCCCGTCGAGCACTTCACGATGTGGGCATGTCCCCGTCGCAGCCGTTGCTCGTACGCCGCAGGCACGTTGACTTCCGTCTCGTAGCCAGCGCCGCCTGCCGACCCGTCTGAGGCTTCTCCGACAGGGCATTTCCCCGCAGCACGCAGGCGATCCGGCCGCCGCTCTTCTCGCGCCGGGCCTTCCCCTGCCCCTCATGGTGGTTCCCGTACGGCGTACGTGCCAGCTCCCCTGGCCGGATCCGCCGTGGACCCGTCGGATTCGCCATGCCCTGTCGTCGCGGCCCAACACCCGGCATCCGTAGTTCACTCCGAGCAGCCAAGGGGCTCATCGTGACCACAGCACTTCCCGCGCCCGCCACCCCGCCGCACCGTTCCCCGGCCCCCCGACTCCAGCTGGTCGGTGACCCGCGGACCGTCCTTCCCGCCCACGGAACGGCCGGTGCCCGCGTCGGATACCTCGTGTTCCTGCCGGCGAACGTGGACCCGGTGGAGGTGATGGCCCTGCACGGCGTGCGCCCGGAGGCTCATCCCTTCGACCCCGTCCAGGCAGACGACTCCGTCCACGCCGACGACGCCATCCGGATCGACCGGGACCGCCGGCTGGTCGAGCTCGCCGGGCGCGAACTGGAGCTGACCTACCTGGAGTTCGACCTCCTGTCCCACTTCGTGGCCCACCCGCACACGGTGCACACCCGGGACTCGCTCATCTCGGGCATCTGGGGCTACGGGCACATCGGCGACGGCCGTACCGTCGACGTCCACGTGGCCCGGCTGCGCCGCAAGCTCGGCCCCGCCTACCGGGCCCGCATCTCCACGGTGCGGCGCGTGGGCTACAAGTACGTGCCCGACCAGCACCAGTGAAGCGATGCATCCGGGCGGCCTCGATCTCGGACACCGTCGGGCAGACCGTACGGTGACCGGTCCGGCTCGCCCGGATTTCGCCGTTCAGCTCGTACGGGACAGCGGTTGCCCGGCGAAGCTCACTCCTGCCAGGCCGTGGGCCATCAGGTTGCGGATGTTCGCGTGGTCGGTGCCGTCCGGCGTCGCCAGCACGCTGCGGTAGTGCTCACCGAACGCCAGCAGCGCTTCCTCGTCGCTGAAGCCCTCCAGCAGGGCCAGTCCCAGGGTCTTGCAGGAGCCCTCGTTCTCGCCTGCGGCGTTCTCCGCGTCCCCGTTGCGGAACGCCTGCGGCGCGTACGCGTAGTGCGCGGCGACGAAGGCCAAGGTGCCGGCGAACTCGTGCTCACCCGACGCGAGGCTTGCCCGCAGCGAGTTCAGATCAGTCGTCATGGTGGTTCCCCTGGGTTGGGCAGACGGTCCGAGTGCCGTCCGCGACCGGACGACACTACCCCCTTGCGGACGGCCGGAAGGAATCGCGCGACACGTCCGAACGGTCGGTATCTCCGCAGGTCGCGACGTGTTTCTGGGCCGCCGTCGCCGTCCCGCGGGGTCGCCACGGCCCCGCGCGACGGACGGGTGGCTCAGCGCAGTCCGGCGAAGAGGTCGGTCTCGGGTACGGCCGCGCCGGTGGTGTCCTTGACGCGGACGAAGGTCTCCACGCCCATCAACTCGCCGAACCTCTCCTTGCCCATCTTGAGGAAGAAGATGCTCTCGCCCTGACTGGCGTGCGCGGCCAGCGAGTCGTACTTCTGACCGCTGTACGCAGTGGTGTCCACCCAGGTGGTGATCTCCTCGTCCGGGAGGCCGATGTCGGCCAGTGCGGCGGCCTCGGCAGGGTCCGGCTCCGGCATGTCCTCCCCGAACTCGCGCATGACCTCACCGAACCGCTGCATCGCGGACCGGGGCATCGTCGTCCAGTACACCTTCGGCGTCAGCTCGGTCATCTCCAGTGCCGCCATCGTGATGCGGTTGGCCTGGATGTGGTCGGGATGACCGTAGAAGCCGTTCTCGTCGTAGGTGACGACCACGTCGGGCCGGTAGTGCCGCATGAGCTCCGCGAGGCGGGCGGCGCCTTCCTCGACGGGGGTCTGCCAGAAGGATCCGGGCGCGTCGTTGCTCGGCCAGCCCATCATCCCGGAGTCGGCGTAGTCGAGGGTCTCCAGATCGCTGATCTTCAGCACGTCACGGCTCACCTCGAGCTCTTGCCGGCGCATCACGGCGACGGCCGCCGGGTCGTGCCCGGGGGCACCCGGCTTGGAGCCTCCCGGTCCGTCACCACACCGGCCGTCGGTACAGGTCACGAGAACCGTACGGATGCCCTCCGCCGCGTACTGCGCGAGGACCCCTCCGGTGCTGGTGGCCTCGTCGTCGGGGTGAGCGTGTACCGCCATGAGCGTCAAGGGCCGATCGGTCATGAAAAGCAGTCCTCCTGCAGGAATACGTCGTGGCCTGAGCGCGCGGCAGACGTACCGCGACCCCACGGTCGGTTCAACCGTGTCGGCGGGGCCGGTTGTTCCCGGCGTACGGGATCGGTCGCCCGGGCGGAGAGCTCCTCCGTCAGCTCGGAGCCGGTGCGGTCGCAGCGGTCGAGGGCCTTCGGGGCGCGGGCATACAATCCCAGCTTCCGGACCGAAGGAGCCTGCGCCCGTGATCGTGATAGCCCACCTCAGCGACGTCCACCTCGACGGCGGGGACCGGGCCGCCGAACGGACCCGTGTCGTCATGGAGTACCTGGAGGGGCTCCCGTACGAGCTCGACGCGGTGCTGGTGAGCGGGGACATCGCCGATCACGCGCGCCCGGAGGAGTACGAGGAGGCGCGCAAGGCCCTCGGCTCCCGTCATCCGCTGGTCGTCTGCCCGGGGAACCACGACGACCGCGCCGCCTTCCGGCGCGGCCTGCTGGGGGAGGAGCGCCCGTCCGCGGCCCCGGTCGACCAGGTGCTGCGCGGCGACGGCTTCGTCCTCGCGGTGTGCGATTCCTCCGTACCCGGTGAACACCGCGGGTACCTGGAGGACTCGACGATCGCCTGGCTGGACGGGGTGCTCACCGGGACCCCGCGCGAGGTGCCCGTACTGGTGGCCTTCCACCACCCGCCCGTCCCGCTGCACATCCCGTACGTGGACGGCATCCGGCAGTTCGGCGAGGAGCGGCTGGCGGCACTGGCCGAACGGCATCCGCACCTGACGGCGTTCCTGTGCGGGCACGCCCACACCGGCGCGGCGACCACCTTCGCCGGGCGGCCGCTGCTCGTCGCCCCGGGTGTGGTGTCCACGACGAGGCTCCCGTGGGAGGCGGCGTCCGGGAGCAGCGAGTACATCCACGCGGACGAACCGCCGGCCGTGGCCTTCCACGTGATCGGCGACGACGGCCGGCTGACGACCCACTACAGGGTGGTCGTGGCCCGCCGGTAGCCGGAACCGTCGCGGGTGCGGGCGAGGTGCCCGGCGATGACCAGGTACCGCCGCAGCGCCGCGCAGTCCTCGTGGACGGTGCGCAGCAGCCCGTTCACCTCGGACTCCGTGTACGCGCGGTCCGTCGCGAAGAGGGTCTCGGCGAGGTGGGCGAGCAGCTGCTCGCGGCGGGCCGCCTTGCGCGGGATGGCCGCGAGGCGGCCTTCGGCGGTGAAGAGGTCGGCGACGCCGCGTCGGGTGTGCGTACCGGGTTCCGCTGTGCTTTGTGACATGCCACGGAGCTTCGCCCGGCCGGTCCCCCCGTGGCAACGGATTTTCCCGTAGGGGCCAAAAGTGACGGTCGTTCATCTTACTGAGGGGTAGCACCTCCCAGTACCCTCCCCGTGACCGGTTCCTGCCCCCCACGGAGGAGCACGCATGCGACGCCCCACCACGAGCACGCGTACGCGTACCAGAACTGCCGTCGCCACCGCACTCATCACCCTCGGAGCGGCCCTGCTGACCCCGGCCGCCTCTGCCGCGGACGCTCCGGCACCGCGCCCGATCGCCGCCTACGCAGACCCCGCCGACTACTGCGGACGGCAGTGCGCGGACATCCTGCCGCCCGGCCAGAGCGGCAACGCCACCCTCGCCCAGATCCTCGCCCACAAGGCGTTCGGCACCTTACCCGCCCACACCTCGGACCAACTGGCCCGCTACGACGGGCTGGTGGCCGGCTACCCCGGCCTGACCGACGCCAAGCTCAACGAGTTCTTCAACGACGCCTCCTTCGGAGTCCCGGCCGACCAGGTCGAGTCCACCACGAGCCCGCGCTCCGACGTCACCATCACCCGGGACAAGAAGAGCGGCGTCCCGCACATCAAGGGCACCACCCGCTACGGGACCTCCTTCGGCGCCGGCTACGCGGCCGCCCAGGACCGGCTCTGGCAGATGGACCTGTTCCGGCACGTCGGCCGGGGCGACCTCACCCCCTTCGCGGGCGGCGCCCTCGCCAACCAGGGTCTGGAACAGCAGTTCTGGCCGCAGGCCCCGTACACCGAGGCGGACCTCCAGGCCCAGGTGGACCGGATCCGGACCACGGAGGGCGAGCGCGGAAGGCTCGCGATGGAGGACGCCCAGGCGTACATCGACGGCATCAACGCCTACCGCGTGCAGTCCAAGAACGGACGCTACTTCCCCGGCGAGTACGTGCTGACCGGACACATCAACTCCCTCACCAACGCCGGTGAGATCAAGCCCTTCAAGCTCACGGACCTGATCGCCCTCGCCTCCGTCGTGGGCGGCCTGTTCGGCGGCGGTGGAGGCGGTGAAGTGCAGGCCGCGCTCTCGCTGCTGTCCGCGCAGCAGACGTACGGCCTGGAGGAGGGAACCCGCGTCTGGGAGTCCTTCCGCGCGCGCGAGGACCCGGAAGCCGTGCTCACCGTCCACGACGGCACGAGCTTCCCCTACGCGCAGAAGCCCGCCGACCCCCAGGGCGTCGCCCTGCCCGACGCCGGCTCGGTCACCGCCGAGCAACTCGTGTACGACCGCACGGGCTCGGCCACCACCGCCGCCGCAACCGCCCCGCCCAAGCCGATGAAGCAGAGCATGTCCAACGCCCTGCTCGTGTCCGGCGCGAAGACGGCGAGTGGCCACCCGGTCGCCGTCTTCGGCCCGCAGACCGGCTACCTCGCGCCCCAACTCCTCATGCTCCAGGAGCTCCAGGGCCCGGGCATCAGCGCGCGCGGCGCCTCTTTCGCGGGCGTCAGCATGTACGTCCAGCTCGGCCGCGGCCAGGACTACGCCTGGAGCGCCACCTCCGCCGGCCAGGACATCACCGACACCTTCGCCGTCGAACTGTGCGAGCCCGGCGGCGGCGCCCCCACCAAGGCGAGCAGCTCGTACCTCTACCGCGGCACCTGCACGCCCATGGAGAAGCTGGAACACACCAACACCTGGAAGTCGTCCGTCGCCGACCCCACCCCGGGCGGCTCCTACCGGATGCAGGTGTGGCGCACGAACTACGGCATCGTCACGCACCGCGCGACCGTCGCGGGCAAGCCCGTGGCCTACACCGCACTGCGCTCCACGTACCGCCACGAAGCCGACTCGATCATCGGCTTCCAGATGTTCAACGACCCCTCCTACGTGAAGGACGCCCGCACCTTCCAGGAGGCCGCCCGGCACATCGGCTACGCCTTCAACTGGTTCTACGCCGACTCCCGCGAAGCGGCGTACTACAACAGCGGGTCGAACCCCGTCCGTCCGGCGGGAGTCGACCCGGCGCTGCCCGTCCAGGGCAAGCAGCAGTACGAGTGGCAGGGCTTCGACCCGGCCGCCAACACGGCGGACTACACCCCGCACGCCGAACACCCGCAGTCCATCGGCCAGGACTACTACATCAGTTGGAACAACAAGCAGGCCAAGGGATACGCCGCGGCCGGATTCGGAATGGGCTCCGTCCACCGCGGCGACCTCCTCGACCAGCGCGTCGAACCGCTCGTCGCGGCGGGTGGCGTGACCCGGGCCGCGCTCACCCGGGCGATGGCCGACGCGGCGGTCACCGACCTGCGCGCCGAGAACCTGCTACCCGAACTGCTGGCCGTACTGCGCAGCGCACCCGTCACCGATCCGGCCGTCGCGGCCGCGATCGACAAACTCGCCGCGTGGCAGGCCGCGGGCGCCGAGCGCAAGGAGACCGCGCCCGGTTCCCGGACGTACGGGCACGCGGACGCCGTCCGGATCATGGACGCCTGGTGGCCGCTGCTCGTCGAGGCCGAGTTCAAGCCCGGCCTCGGGGCGCCGCTCTACGACGCCCTGCGCGCCTCGCTCACCATCGACGAGGCGCCCAACGCGGGCCACGGGCCCACCGGTTCGCACGCCGGCTCGGCCTTCCAGTACGGCTGGTGGAGCTACGTGGACAAGGACCTGCGCACGCTGCTCGGCCGCCCGGTGTCCGGACCCCTGGCCCGGGCCTACTGCGGGAGCGGTTCGCTCCCCGCGTGCCGGGACGCGATGACGGCCACGCTCAAGCAGGCGGCGGCCGCCACCCCCGCCGCCGTGTACCCGGCGGACGGAACCTGCGCCGCGGGCAACCAGTGGTGCGCGGACGCGATCGTGCAGCGTCCGGTGGGCGGCCTGTCCCACCCGCAGATCAACTGGCAGAACCGGCCCACCTACCAGCAGGTGGTCGAGTTCCCCGCCCACCGCTGAGTCCCCGGCACACGAAGGCCCGCCGGCCCGGGAGCGTTCCGGAGCCGGCGGGCCTTCGTGCAGGACGTACGTGCACGACGTATGTGCAGGACGTATGTGCAGGACCTACGGACAGGTCACGCGCCGCGGGGCTGCTCGCGCCGCTTGACCGCCCGCAGGACCACGAACTTCGGCTCGCTCGCGGCGACTTCGCTGTTGCCGAACAGACGCCGGAGGTGGGTGTGGTACCCCATGTGGCGGTTGGCCACCACCCACAGCTCGCCGCCCGGCCGCAGCGCCTTGCGCGACTGGGCGAACATGCGCAGCGCCGTCGCGTCGGTCGTCGCCTGGTGGGAGTGGAAGGGCGGGTTGCACAGGATCAGGTCCACGGAGCCGGGATCCAGCATCGCGACCCCGTCGCCGACGAGGAAGTCCGCCCGCTCCCGCTCGCGCGTGACGTTGGCGCGGAACGTCGCCTTCGCCGAGGCGATCGCCTGGTACGACTCGTCGGTGAAGATGACCTCCGCGCGCGGGTCGGCCACCGCGACCGCCGTGCCCACGACCCCGTTGCCGCAGCCCAGGTCGACGACCCGGGCCCCGTCCGTGTTGGTCGGGATGCTCTGGAGGAAGAAGCGGGTGCCGATGTCGAGGCGGTCCGCGCAGAAGATGCCCGCGTGGTTGACGACGGTCAGTCCGGCGCCGGAGCCGCCGTCCTTGTCCACGACGTACGTCAGCGGCCAGGGGCCCGGGGTCGTCGGGCGGGTCGCACCCGGGTTGCCCGGCGTGCAGAAGATCAGACGGGCCTTCTTCTCGGCCAGCGAGGTCTTCGTCGGTCCCAGGATCTTCTCGAAGAGCCGCAGCGTGGAGGTGTGGATCTCCTTCACCATGCCGGTGCCGACGACCACGGTGCCCGCGTGCACGTGCGGGGCCACCCGGTACAGCTGGTCCTCCAGCAGGGCCAGGCTCTTCGGCACCCGCACCAGCAGCACGTCGATCCGCTCCGGCGGCGCGTCCTGGGTCGTCAGCAGGGTCACGGTGCCCTTGGCGGTGCCGATCCCGTTGCGGTCCAGGTTCGCCATGGTGGCGGAGCGGGTCAGGCTGGAGTCGGTGATCTGGGTGGGGTGGTGCGCGGCCAGCGCCGTCGTCAGTGCCCCCCAGCGGTCCCCGATCACGGTGATCTGCCCGGCGCCGGCCAGATCCACCGGGCCGCGTTCACCCGTACCGGATTCGAGGTGGCGGAGCAGGTACTCGTCGGCGGCGTCCCATGCGAAGAGCCGGTCGCGCGGGTCCTCGGGGAAGCGGGCGAGCTCGTAGGAGCCGAAGGGCGTGGTCAGACGGTTCATATTGCCCCCAGGCTAACCGAGGGACCGCCCCGGTCCCGCACGGGCGGGGCCGGGAGAGTGGGCGGCGCGGCACCCGGCCGCACCGCAGCCCCGTCCCGGCCACCCGGATCCCGTACGGCCACCGCACCGCTACTCGGGGAAGTCCCCGGCCATCGCGGCGGCGATCCGCAGGTACGGAGCCGCCTCGGCGGCCCTGCCCCGGCGCTCCAGGGTCCGCCCGAGCATCAGCTGCGCGTAGTCCTCCACGGGCCAGCGCTCCAGGATGGCGCGGAGCTCGTGCTCGGCCTTGGAGAGCTGGGCGGAGTGGTAGTAGGCGCGGGCCAGCAGCAGCCGCGGCGCCAGCAGCTCGGGGGCCTCGGCCGCCACGCCGTGCAGGACACGGGCGGCGTTCGCGTACTCCTTCGCCTCGAAGAACAGCCGGCCGCGGTCCCAGCGCTCGGCGGCGGTCCCGTGCTCCAGGTAGCCCTGCTGTCCGTCGATCGCGCCCATCACGTCCACCATGCCCTCCACCCTCCGTCTTTCTCTCTTGCTTTCCTTCGGGTCATTCGGTCCGGCTGTGCAACACGGGGATCCGTACGCACATTCCCCTGACCGCGGCGGCTGCGCCGGGACTAAGTTGTGCGGTATGAGCAATCTCGATCGCCAGCCCGCTCTCTCCACCTGCGGCGGCCGCGGGTTCGTCGTCGCCGAGCCGGTGCGCGAGCTCCTGAGCCCGCGCACCGTCAAGCTCGGCGAAACCCAAGAGGTCCGCCGACTCCTGCCGAACCTGGGCCGCCGCATGGTCGGCGCCTGGTGCTTCGTCGACCACTACGGCCCCGACGACATCGCCGACGAGCTCGGCATGCAGGTCGCGCCCCACCCCCACTCGGGCCTCCAGACGGTCAGCTGGCTCCACGACGGCGAAGTGCTGCACCGCGACAGCGTCGGCAGCCTCGAGACGATCCGCCCGCGCGAGCTCGGCCTGATGACCTCCGGCCGGGGCATCAGCCACTCGGAGGAGAGCCCGCGCCCGCACGCCCGCTTCCTGCACGGCGCGCAGCTGTGGGTGGCCCTCCCGGACGCGCACCGCGACGTGGACCCGCACTTCCAGCACCACGCGGACCTTCCGCAGGTCAGCGCCCCCGGCCTGACGGCGACGGTCATCCTGGGCACCCTGGACACGGCGACCTCGCCCGGAACCGCGTACAGCCCGATCGTCGGCGCGGACCTGGCCCTGGCGGCGGGCACGGAGACCCGGCTCCCGCTGGACCGGGACTTCGAGTACGCGGTCCTGTCGATGTCGGGCGAAGCCCACGTCGACGGCGTACCCCTCCTCCCGGGCGCCATGCTCTACCTCGGCTGCGGCCGCACGGACCTCCCCCTGCGCGCGGTCTCGGACGCCGGCCTGATGCTGCTGGGCGGCGAGCCGTTCGAGGAGGAGATCGTGATGTTCTGGAACTGGATCGGACGGTCACACGATGACATCGCGAAGGCCCGTGAAGACTGGATGGCCGGGTCCCGGTACGGCGAGGTCAAGGGATACGACGGCCCTCCGATTCCCGCCCCGGAACTTCCCCCAACCCACCTCAAGCCTAGGGGAAGGGTGCGTTGAACTGCGGCTTTGTGTGAATCCGGCCGGGCGTGGAGGCCTGGGTCAGCCCCTCCGTTTTGGCTGGAGGCGGGAGTCGGCTCGGGTGTATCGGGCAGATCGCTCAGGGAAAGATGCTCGACGGCGCGGCTGTAGAGCCAGAGGTAGTCCCTTGCTGTGAAGAGGTCCTCGATGTCGGCTGTGGGCGGAAGCCCTTCGACCTGGCCGAGGATGACGATGCGGTCGGGTCCGATGCCGTTGGCCTTGGCCGCGCTGAGCACCTTGGAACTGACCTTGGCCGTCTCAACTCCATCAATCAGTGCGCGGACCCGGAGGAGCCGTCCCATCATGGCGACGAAGGCGGTCATGTTTCCGATGCCGCCGACGGGAATGATGGAGAGGCGTGGACCCAGGCCTGTGCCTCCCTGCTCGGTGATGTGCTGGGACAGTCGGGTGAGGAACACGTAGTCGCTGCTGCCTTCGACAGCAAGCTGTGGGCCCATGCCGAGGAAGAGGTGTTGGGCGACTGAGTATCCCAGGGCCGCCCCGACGGGGAGGATGGTGTGCCGGTCCGCGGACAGGGGACCAGGCGTGATCTCCACGCCCCCTCATCCACCTCGCGGTGCTGGCCCGCGAGGTGCGGCTGACCGAAGGCTCCGCCCCGCTGCGCATCCTCGACGAGAACCAACTCGACGTCCTCGAAGAGTGCGTCCGGTCCGCAGGAGCCCTCGGCGGCGCGTTCGACAGCCCCGAGCGCCTCACCGCCGATGTCGACCACCACGGAGCGGGCCCCTACAAGACCGCGGTCGCCGGGGCGGTGGAGGAGATCCGCGTCGGCAGACTCGCCAAGGTCACTCGCGCGAGGTTCCCGTGACCTCGGACGTCGACTTCCCCGGCACGTACGTGGAGGGACGCCGCGGCAACGACCCGGCCCGCTCCTTCCTACTGCGCCTAGGAGGGCGGAAGACGGCAGGGTTCAGCCCCGAGATCGTCGTCAGCGTGAACGGTGACACCGGCTACGTCGTGGCTCAGCGGCGGCCGACAGCAGCCGCCGCGCCGAGCTGTACACGGACGAGAAGGAGGTCTTCGAGCACGCGGCCTCTGTGCGCCTGGTGGCCGAGGAACTCCACCAGGTCTGCACCCAGGAGTCCGTCAAGGTGGACGACTTCATGTCCATCAAGGAGCGCGGCAGTGTCCAGCACCTCGCTTCGTGGCTCTCGGGCAACCTGGCCCCGACGCGCGGAACGTGGGAGGCCGTGGCGGCGCTCTTCCCCGCCGTCACCGCCTCCGGAATCCCGAAGGGCGAGGGATGCGACCTCATCCTTCGTACGGAGAGCGGCCCTCGCGGCTTCTACTGCGGGGCCGTCCTCACCGTGGACGCCGACGGAACCATCGACGCCGCGCTCGTCCTGCGGAGCATCTACCGCCATGAAGGCCGCACCTGGATGCGTGCGGGCGCGGGCATCGTGGCCAACTCCACGCCCGAGAGGGAACTGGCGGACGCCGGCACCCCAAGCGCTGATCCCCGCGCAGACGCGACACCAGAGCTGACGTCGCCCCGACCGGCTGGCTGCCGTGGGCGCCCGGCGGTGTTTTCCGTCGTGGGGCACTTGTGCCTGGCGGGGAGTTTGAGTCGGGCGAGAGGAGGGGCCGGGTGATCAGGGCCAGTTCGTACGGTGGCGGAGCCAGGTGAGAGTGGCGTCGGCGAGGAGGGCCTGCCGGTGGCGCAGAGCCGGGGCCACGGCGGCGGACGGTTGTCGTGCGGATGCGGTCCAGAGCCCCGCCAGGCCCGCGGCGAATGCGGTCAGCGTCTGATCGTCGGCGGGGCGCGGGAGGAGCGTGGTGGCGTTCTCGGCCTGGGCCGGGGTGTGTCCGCCCAGGATCAGCTGGGGAACCAGCACCGCCGTGTCGATCCAGGCCGCGCCGTGGAGGCGGTAGGACCAGTCGATGAGCACGACCTCGCCGTCGGTCCGAGGGGGGCTGTTGTCCCGGCTCCCGAGGTCGCCTCCGGGGCGGCGGAGCATGTTGCCCGGGTGCAGGTCCCAGTGGAGCAGCGTGTTGCCCGCCGAGGCGGGCCACCAGTCGCGCTCGATGGCCGCGAGGGTTTCGAGGTGGCGGCCGGCCCAGGGGGTGAGGTCGGACGGCCGGGCAGCAAGCAGGGCGGACCAGCCGGTCAGCCAGGGCCCCACCACGTGCGCCACGGGCCGGGTGCCCGGGACGGGTGAGGGGGTGAGCTCCCGGAGGGCCCGGCCGACGGCCGCCACCGCCCGCTCGGTGTCGCCGGTGCCCGGGGCGAGGACCGGATGGGCGCCCTGGATGTCCTCCAGGCACAGCCACCACCAGCCACCGGATGCCTCCGGAGCCGCGGACCACCGCACGTCCGGTCCGATGCCGTCGGGGAGCGCGGTGGTGACGGCGATCTCGTCCGCGTACTGGCGGGCGGTGGGATGCGAGGCGCGGATCCCCTTGAGGAACACCCGGCTGCCGTCCGCCAGGAGGAGCCTGGAGGCCAGACCGGGGGTGGAACCGTCCTGGCAGGACCGCGCCCGGACGACCCGGGAGCCGAGCCGTCCCTCGACGTACGAGCGGACCCCGGGGCTGAGGGCAGCCCATGCGGGCCGGACGGTGGCGGCTTCGGCCATGTGGATCTCCCTGCTACTTCAGGGCTTTGGCGATCTCGGGAACGACCTGCTCCAGGGCGTAGGAGACGGACAGTACGGAGTCGGTCGCGAAGGCGGAGCTGAGGGTCGACTCGGGTTCGAAGACCAGGTCGTGGCCCGCCTTGACGACCGGGATCTGCTTGTAGAGGGCGTCGTCCTTGGCCTTGGCGGACGGCACGCCGATCGGCACCATGATCATGACGTCGGCGTCGAGCAGGTCCAGGTCCTCGCGGGTGACCTCGGTGAAGAAGGACCCGCCGGCCTTGGCGTCGACCTTCGGGTTGTTCTTGAACCCGAGCCGCTCGAGGAAGTCGACGCGGCCGCTGCCGTGCACGTAGGCGCCGTACCCGACGCTGGTGAGCGATCCGGCGGTGACCGTCTTGCCCTGGAACTCGGGGTGCTGGGCGATGGCGGCCTTGAACTTGCCCTCGACGCCGCTGATGAGTTCCGCGCCCTTGTCGTGGAGTCCCAGGGCGTCGGCGACCATCGTGGTCTGGGTCTCCCAGTTGGTCAGGTACTGGTCCCCGCCCTTGGGCACGCCGATGGTCGGGGCGATCTTGCTGAGGGTGTCGTAGCGCTTCTGGTCGCCGCTGGACTTCGTGTCGAGGATGAGGTCGGGCTTGAGCGCCGCGATCTTCTCGTACTCGGGCTCCATCGTGCCGATCTTCTCGGGGCTCTTGGTGTAGAGGCCCTTGGCCCAGGGGCCCGTGCCGTCGCCGCCGAAGGCCAGCCAGTCGCTGGCCCCGACCGGCTGGACGCCCAGGGCCAGTGCGGTCTCGGCGTCGCCCCATCCGAGTGCGACGACCCGCTGGGGCTTCTTGTTCACGCTGATCTCGCCGAACTTGGTGGCGACCTTGACGGGGAACCCGGCGTCGGAGCCCGACCCGGCGGTCTTGTCGGCCGTGGCGGCGGAGGAGCAGGCGCCGAGGGTCGCGGTCAGGGCCATGGCGGTGGCGAGGGCCATCACGGTCGTACGGCGTACGCGGCGGGGCGCGGCACTGCGGGTCAGGCGGGCCAGACGGGTCGTGCGGGTCATGCGGGTCATGCGGGGTTCAACCTCGTTCGGTTCGTGTGAGGGGGCGGTGTCCGGCGGCGCCGGGTGGTTGCACGGGCCGGGCGGGTTCACGTACGCGTACCGTCCGCGCGGTGACGGCCGATGGGGACGATCAGAGGGGTTCCGGAGACGGGGTCGGGGACCAGAGTGCAGCGCATGCCGAAGGCGCGGTTCACCAGTTCCTCCGTGACGACCTCGGCGGGCGGGCCTTCGGCGATGACCCGGCCGTCGCGCAGCGCCACGATGTGGTCGGCGTAGCGGCAGGCGAGGTTCAGGTCGTGGAGGACGACGGCGATGGTGGTGCCGTGGTCCTGGTTGAGGTCGACCAGGAGGTCGAGGACATCGAGCTGGTGGCTCACGTCGAGATAGGTGGTGGGCTCGTCGAGGAGCAGGATGTCGGTCCGCTGGGCGAGGGCCATCGCGATCCAGACGCGCTGGCGCTGGCCGCCGGAGAGCTCGTCGACGGACCGGTCGGCGAGTTCGAGGACGTCGGTGGCCAGCAGGGCCTCGGCGACGGCGGTGTCGTCCTCGGAGGTCCACCGCCGGAACCAGCCCTGGTGCGGATAGCGGCCGCGTCCGACGAGATCGGCGACGGTGATCCCGTCGGGGGCGACGGGGGTCTGGGGCAGGATGCCCAGGCGCGCCGCGACCTCGCGGGTCGCCAGCGTGTGGATGTCCTGACCGTCCAGGAGGACGCTCCCCGACAGCGGAGGGAGCAGGCGGGCCATGGAGCGCAGCAGCGTGGACTTCCCGCAGGCGTTGGGGCCGACGATCATGGTGATCCGGCCCGGTGGGATGTCGAGCGTCAGCCCGTGGACGATCTCCCGGCCGTCGTAGCCGAGGCGGATGTCGCGCGTGCCCAGAGTGGGTCCGCCGCAGGGCATGTCGGTGTCCTTGTTGTCGTGGGGTACGGCCGTGAAGGGTGACGCCACGGATGCCGAAACGGCCGTCGTGGCGGGTGCGGTCCGGGTGCCGGCGGGCGTCATCCGAGGCGGCCCGTCTTGTGGGAGCGGGCCAGCAGCCACAGCAGGTACGGAGCCCCGATGAGGCTCGTGACGACCCCGACGGGGAACTGGCTCGACCAGAGCAGGTGCTGGGCGGCGAAGTCGGCGACGGCCACCAGCAGCGCTCCGGTCAGCGCGGCGTGTACGAGCGCGGCGCCGGAGGCCGGTACGAGCCTTCGCGCGATCGGGGCCGAGACGAACGCGACGAACGCCACCGGGCCCGCGGCAGCGGTGGCGACGCCCGCGAGCGCCACCGCACAGCCCAGCAGGCCCAGGCGGGCGCGGGCCACGGGCGTGCCGAGCCCGGCGGCGGCGTCCTCGCCCAGTTGCAGCGTCTTCAGGTCCCGCGCGGCCACGGCGGTGAGCGGCAGCAGCACGAGCAGCGCGCCGAGGAGCGGCCACACCTGGGCCAGGCCGCTGCCGTTGAGGCTCCCGGTGAGCCAGAGGAGGGCGTTGTGGGCCTCGGCCACCTGGGAACTGGTCAGCAGGTAGGAGGTGATGCTGGACAGGGCGGCGCCGATGCCGACTCCGACCAGGACGAAGCGGGCGCCGGTGACGTGTCCCCGGCGGGCGAGCGCATGGATCAGCGCGGCGCTGAGCAGCGCCCCGACCAGAGCGGCGGCGGACAGCGCGATGCCGCTGAGCGCGAAGCCCAGGGAGGCCACTACGGCTGCCGCGCTCGCCCCCTGGCTGATGCCGATGACGTCCGGACTGGCGAGGGGATTGCGCAGCAGGGCCTGGAAGAGGGCACCGGACAGGCCGAACGCGGCGCCGACGAGCAGCCCGAGCAGGACCCGCGGCAGGCGCAGCTCGACCACGATGAAGTGGATGCCGGGATCGGACGCGCCGGTGAGGGCGCCGATGACATCGCGCAGGGGGACGGCCAGGTCGCCGACGGCGAGCGCCGCGCAGAACACGGCGACGATCGCGGCCGTCAGCGCGAACCCGACCACCAGGCCACGGGCGCGCCGCGCCCGGCGGATCCTCCGCAGAGTGGCGACGGCCTCGACGGCCTCGACGGCCTCGACGGCCTCGACGGCCTCGGGCGCGGGGGCTTGGGTGTCCGCCGGGCGGAGCGGGGTGGCGGTCACAGTCCGGCCGCCTTGCGCCGGCGGACCAGCAGGACGAAGGGGACGGCGCCGAGGGCGGCCGTCACGATGCCGGCCTGGACCTCACCGGGCCGCGCGATCAGCCGGCCGACGATGTCCGCCGCCAGCAGCAGGACGGGCGCGGCCAGGGCGCTGTACGGGAGGATCCAGCGGTGGTCGGGGCCGGTGCACAGGCGCACGGCGTGCGGGACGACCAGGCCGAGGAAGGCGATGGGGCCGGCGACGACGGTGGCGGCGCCGCACAGCAGGACCACGACCACCGCGCACAGGGCGCGGGTCGGCCCGACGCGCTGCCCGAGTGCCCGGGCGATGTCGTCACCGAGGGCGAGGGCGTTCAGCCGTGACCCCAGCACCAGCGCGAGGAGGCCGCCGGCCGCGATGAACGGGAGCGCCTGCCACAGGACGGCGGGCTCGCGTCCGGTCAGCGAGCCGACCTGCCAGAACCGGTACTGGTCGAAGGACTTGGAGTCGGTCAGCAGCATGGACGTGGTCAGTGACAGCAGGGCCGCGCTGGTCGCGGCTCCGGCCAGCGTCAGTTTGACCGGGGTGGCGCCGCCGTGGCCCAGGGAGCCGATGGTGAACACCAGGACCGAGGCGACGAGGGCGCCGAGGAACCCGAACCAGATGTAGTGGGCGGGATCCGTCATGCCCAGGACGCTGAGGGCGAAGACCACGGCCGCGGAAGCTCCCGCGTTGACGCCGAGGATGCCCGGGTCCGCGAGCGGGTTGCGGGCGATGCCCTGCATGACCGTGCCCGCCAGGCCGAGGGCTGCGCCGGCGAGGAGCCCGGCGGCCGTACGGGGAATCCGCACCTCGAGGAGGATCAGCTGCGCCTTGTCCGTCCGGTCGGGGTGGAAGAGTGCTGGCAGCAGATCCGAGGCCGCGACCCGTCCGGAGCCGACCATCAGGCTCGCCCACACCATGAGCAGGAGCAGCGCGGCCAGCGCGACGAGCCCCGCCGACCGGACGACGACGCCCCTGCGCCCTTGCCGGGCGGTCGTAGGGACCGTCGCGACGTCCACCGGTCCGGGGCCGCCGCTCGTGGTCGTGACGGTCCTCGTCATCGGCGCCTCCCCGGCGCCGTGGCGTGGACGCAGCACTGTCCGCGCATGCCTCACCTGCTCCTTTGCTAGGGCAGGCAGCGGCCGACCACTTTGCGTTGATTACGGTAAGGCGACCCTAACAAGACCCCATGGACCGCTTTGCGGGCTTTCGTCTCTTCTTTCGGGTCCTTGTGCCCTGGCGGGCCTCTCCTTGCTGCCCAGGCCGGTCTCGCGTCGGCCGAGATGCCGAGGGGGCGCGCAGAGGCGGGTGTAGTGCTCCGTGGAGATGATCGACTCCCTGACGTCCGCGGGAAGTCGGGCGAGGATCCCGGGCAGTGCTCGCTTACGGGCAGCCTCGCTGCGGTGGGAGAGGACGGCTGCCCATTTCTCAGTGAGGAAGCGGCTTACACCGACGGTTGCCGTGACGTGCCCGTCCGACACGGACCGCTGAACGACGTCAGCGGCGGCCTGGCCGACGCCGCCATGCTTCCGGCCGTGGCGGTACGGCGTGCCCTTCGCCCTGATGAACTGGCGCGGGTTCGGCCACGACATGAGCGACCGGGCCGTCTACGGGAACGTGGTGGCCGAGGTCGTCTCCGAGCTCCGCACCCGCATCGACGCCGCTGTCGGCGCGGGCATCGCACCGGAGAAACTCGTGATCGATCCCGGACTGGGCTTCGCCAAGGAAGCGCAGCACGACCTCCACCACGGTCGTGGGAGGCCGGCGGATGCTGATCCGATGCAGCCCGCCCTGGACGTGTCCGGCGCCGCGGAACTGACGAAGTCCCTGGGCGCCCGCCAGGCGCTGAACCTCGACGGCGGTGGATCGAGCGTGATGGTCGCCGCGGCGTCCGGCATCGTCAACCGCCCCTCGGACGCCACGGGTCCGCGGCTGCTCGGCAACGTCCTGCTGCTGCGCGGGGCGCCGGCCCGCCTATGACGTCCGGGCCGCGCGGGCCGGGTGCGGCGCCCGCTCCTTCGCCGGATCCCGCGTACCGGACCGCATCCGGGCACCTCCGTCTCCGAGGAGCACTTCATGAACTGGACGCTCGAAGTGGTGGTCGTCCCCGTCACCGACACGGACCGGGCGAAGGACTTCTACGCCGACAAGGCCGGCTTCGCCGTCGACCTCACCACGCCGGACCCGCGGCCCGGTCAGGGGCGGGTGGCGGCGAGGGTGTCGTCGAGCCAGTCGTAGATGCGCGCGTTGGCGTGGCGCGTGGCGCCGGGGTGGCAGTGGGCGCCGGCGCCCTCCTCGGCGGTGAAGAGCATGAGGGTCTTCGGGCAGGTGAGGTGCTCGTAGAGCTGTTCGGGCTGCCCCTTGAAGAACTCGTCCTCCGCGGCGTCGCAGACGAGGGTCGGGCACTGGATCTTCTCGGCGATCCCGCCGGCGAGGGTGTAGTCGAGGTAGGAGGCGTTGAAGGCGCGGGGGGTGTCGGCCCCCATGACGTACATCCCGTGGTTCAGCGCCCAGCGGGCGATGGGGTCCGTGGCCATGAGCCGCTCGAGGGCGGCGTCGAGTTCCGGGGCCGACTCGGCCCGCAGCAGGCGCTCCGCCTCATCGCGACCGGCGGGGATGCTGCGGACGGAGGTCTGGCCCAGGTCGTAGAGGCCGTCCACGGCTATCAGGGCGGCCAGCCGGTGCTCGAACGCCGCGGCGCGGGGGGCGAGCACGCCGCCCATGCTGAGGCCCAGCAGTGCGATGCGGGTGCGGTCGACCTCCGGGACCGTCTCGGCGAAGTCGATGACCGGGGTGATGACGTTCTCCCAGTCGGGGCGGAAGACCAGGCCCTGGTGGTGGCGCGGCCCGGGCATCCCGGGGCCGTCGAAGACGAGGACGGTATAGCCCCGCTCGACGGCGGCCAGCGCCCCGAAGAAGTGCATCTCCTCGGCGGTGCCGTCGAAGCCGTTGTGCATGATCAGCGTCGGCCGGGGGGTGCCCGAGTCGTCGGCGCGGTAGAGGTAGCCGGGCAGCGTCGTGTTCTCGTAGGGGATCTCGACCGGCTCGATGCGCGGGGTGGTGTACAGGGCGGCGGCAGCCCGGAAGCACTCCACGGAGCGGTCGTACGCGTGGTCGTGGCGCGGGTCGCAGTCCCGGCCGTGCAGGAAGAACTCCGCGGAGCGGTAGTAGTTCGAGGCGCGCAGGAAGCCGTCGCGGGCGCTGATCAGGTGGCCGGCCGCCAGGGATCCCTGCGCCTGCGCCGATACCCGGTCGGCGGTGGCGGACCACTCGGTGTACCAGCTGTCGTAGTCGCCCTCGGTGATCCGCCCGGCGGTGGAGACGACTTCGCCGAAGTCGGCGCCGCCGTAGGCGATGTGGCTCATCGAGCGCAGGGTCTCGTACCAGAACTGGGTGTTGTCCGGGAACAGCAGCTGCTTCATGACGGGCTCCTTCGACGCGACCACAAGCACAGATCTGTGCTTGTGGTCCCGACTGTAGGGCCTCGAAGCGGCTTAAGCAAATATCTGTGCTTAAGATGGGGGTGTGACTCGGAATCCACCGGCCCCGCGCTCCCGCAGAAGTCCTGAACAGGTCCGCGAAGCCGTCCACCAAGCGGTCGTCGACCTCCTCTCGTCCCCGGAGGGCGAGGAACTCAACATCCCCGCGATCGCGGCGCGCGCGGGCGTCAACCACACCAGCGTCTACCGGCGCTGGGGCAGCCTCGACGCGCTGCTGGCCGACACGGTCACCACCCGCCTCGAGCGCGACTCGCCGCTCAACGACACCGGCAGCCTGCGCGGCGACCTCATCGCCTGGGCCGAAGCCAGTGTCGCGAGCATCCGAACGAGCGAGGGGCGCGCCCTGGTGCGCGCCGTCATCCTGTCCGTGCCGAGCAGCTCCGAGGCACCGGGCGACCGGGCCCGGCACTTCCGGCGCCGCATGCGCTCCATCGAGCAGATCCGCGAGCGGGCCACGGCCCGGGGCGAGGACCCGCCACCGCTGGAGGAGATCCTCGACCAGCTGATCGCCCCCTTCTACATCCGGACGATCTTCGGCATCGATCTGCCCGCGACCGGCTATCCGCAGCTCCTGGTCGACAGGCTCCTCGCCGACACGAGCGCGCCCGGCCCGGCCTGAGCGGCCGCCCGTCGAGCCGCCGCCAGTCGAACCATCCGGCCGGGGCGCGGGTTCAGCCCCTGCGCCGGCGGGCCATCGCCCACGAGAACAGCCCGAACAGCCCGAACAGCACCAGCCCCGCGGCGACCAGCAGGAGGAGCCACGGGCCGCCCCCGACTCGCCTGGAGCCCAGGGGCAGGACGCGCTGAGCCGGGCAGTGGGTGGAGGCGCCGTCCTCGATGCGGTCGCGTATCGATAGGGCGACCCACTGCGTCGCCTGACGTGCCCCGAGTCGTGGCGGCGAGGATGCGCCTGAGGCATGGGGGAGTGGTCCCATCCCCCAGGCGGCGGGAGGTTTTCGGGCAGGCCGTGTGGCGGTCGCCGCCACACCCTCGTGCGGGCCGAACGGCCCAGCGAGCGGGCCGCGCTCTGGGCGGTGGTGTGGGTTTCGTGCGCCACATGGTCCAGCCGTGCGGAAACGGCGGACTGCCCGTGGGATCTGTGACGCATGGAGAACGGAAATGATCCGAAGGACAGCTCGCACAGGCGCCCCGAAGGGGTCGGTGAGCCGACCGTACGGGCTCTCGGTGCCTTGTCGAAGGCGCTGGAGACGACCGAGCGGGCACGCGGTCACCTCTACGGCTTCCACCAGCTCACCGGGACCGCCGATTTCGAGCTGGGCGACGCCGTGAGGCTGCTGCGAGAAGCCGGACACGAGGAACAGGCGCGCCGGGTGGAACACGAGATCCTGGGCCGGAACGTCATTCCCGGGCATTGGACCTTCCAGATCATCGAGGCCTACAACGCGACCTACTACCGGCCTTTCGCCGCCCTGGAGCGCGAGCTTCTCGAAGACCTCGCTGCCGGGCGCGACCACCTGTTCGAGGCGGAGCTGAAAGAGGCCCGACGGTCACCCGGTCATCCCGACCACACGGCGACTCCGGACTTGAGTGGCGGCTCGTAGACGGCGCTCACCGCCACCCGGCCGGACAGGCCCGGGTTTTATGGGCGATCTGCGGGATTTCCCCTGTGGGTACCACCGGAACGGACGGGGACGGCGTCATCCCGTCCCGTCGAGTCCCTCGCGGCCGCGGAGCTGCTGCGCCACGACCTGCATCGGGCCCGCATCTGGTTCGTCAACATCGTCGACCTGTGCACACTCGCCCCACCGGAAACCCACCCGCACGGGCTGCCCGACGCGGCCTTCCAGGCCCTGTTCGGCGAGACGACACCGGTCGCTCGCCCTCAACGGAACCTCGCGCCACGACCTCGCGCTCACCGCCCTCCACCACCTCGGCGATCACGCGCCGCGGGCCGACACCCTGGCGGAGCACTACGCCGCTACGCGCGACCGGATCAGGCGTGAACTGCGCCGCACCGGCATGGACCGGGGATGCCGCCGGCGCAGGCGAGGACCACCTCGGGATCCTCGCCCCCGTGCGTGCTGGCCCACTCCGAGGTGGAGGGACATTTCGGTGGAACGGTAAGTCCGTCGGCAGCGGGTAGGCGGACGGCATGATGCCTACCGAGAGCCTCGCGGCCGAGGGCCAAGGAGCATTCCTGCTCGTCCTCGCCGGCGTCGTGGTCGTCCTCCTCCTGCTCGGTGCCTTCTGGTACGGCAGCCGACGCAGCGCACGCCGTCGACCCCCCGCGCGGCCGGACGAGCAGAACCCTGTTGCGCGGGCGCGCGAGGGCTCCTGGAGCACACCGGACGACGGTCCCGCCGGCTGAGGAACCCGGCCTGCCTGCCTGATGGCGTCCGTCACGCGCCGTTGGTGGGAGGCGGCGCCACGGGGGTGGATCCGGCGATCTCGGCGACGGCCTTGCCCCGCGTGATCGCCCAACTCCCGGGCAGACGCGAGGCCGGAACGCATCACGGAACCGGATGGGCGAGGGAGAGGGTGATCCACGATGAGGGACGAGACCGTCAGGAAGACCGCCTTGCTGGCGGACGAGGTCAAGGGGAGCGTTGAGAGGGCCGCACGAGCCGTACGCCATGCCGCTCCCGTGCCCGTGCCCGTGCCCGTGCCCGAGGAGGGTGCGCAGGTGGCTCGGGTGGGGCATGCCAAGCGGGGGCCGGTGCTGGCCTTCGGAGCCGGTTTGGTCGTCCTGCTGCTGGCACGGCGCCGTCGGGCAAGCCGATGAAGGCCTCGGCGGTGGCGTACAAGCCGGTCGGATTCGTGCTCGGGGCCGCCGGCGGTGCGCTTGCGAGCGCCGCATTCCGGGAGGTGTGGAAGGTGGTGGAGGGAACGGGTGAAGCCCCCGATGCCACGGATGAGGGCCGCACCTGGCGCGAGATCCTGTTCGCGGCGGCCCTTCAGGGGGCGATCTTCGCTGTCGTCAAGGCGGCGGTCGACCGGTCCGGTGCGGTGGCGACCAGGCGCCTGACCGGGACCTGGCCCGGCTGAGACCGACCGGCATCGGAGACAGAGAAGAGTGGATGGGCAAGGTCCTGCCGGCGGTTGCCGTACCCGCGCACGGCGGACATGGCAGCCGCCGGGCCGGTCGACCGTACACGCGGGCCCACCGCGTCCATCTGCCCTTCGGACGAGGCGCGGGCGGTGTACGACGCCGACGGCTGGTGGGCACTCGGGGAGCCGGTCCGCCGGGCGGCACGTCGCGCCTGAGGCGGCTCCCGCTTCCCCTCCGTCATCCGGACCGGGCGGAC
This sequence comes from Streptomyces sp. NPDC104226, assembly GCF_055584085.1. Classification (NCBI taxonomy): domain Bacteria; kingdom Bacillati; phylum Actinomycetota; class Actinomycetes; order Kitasatosporales; family Streptomycetaceae; genus Streptomyces; species Streptomyces sp. NPDC104226. Next base: position 967,155 of record NZ_JBVJMS010000002.1, on the reverse strand, counting down.
CGTACCGTGACATCGGCCGCGTCCTGTACGGCCGTTGCGGCGGTGTGCGGGTGGTCACCGGTCAGTGCCCACCCGCACACTGCCGCCCAGGTCAGGGCGACGGCGGCCGCCTTGGCGCGCTCGGTGCGGTGGGCCAGGAAGGTGCCGAAGAGCAGGGCGTCCCCGGCGTCGACGGCGATCCGGCACAGGACGGCCGTACGCTGCTCCGTGCCCGCGGGGAGCGTGGCCATCGCGGCGCCTATCACCGCGTCACGGACTCCCAGAGCCCGGATCAGCAGGGCGGAGGAGCCCTCGTCGGACAGCCCGCAGGGCCGGGCCAGCAGCCGGGGTCTCCATGCCACCGCCACCCCGTACCCGAGGGTGGCCACGCTCATCACCCGGGCCGCCGTGGTGTGCATTCAGGCCTCGCTGTCCGGCAGCTCCGGTGAGATCTTCGCGGCGTGCAGAGTGAGCCGCCCGATCCGCGTCTCGTGGCTGGTGGCCGTTGAACTGACGTCGCTGATCACGTCGGGCCGGGCATCGGTGAGGTACCACGTGGTCACCGGGTCTCCGAGGCCGTCTTTCGTCTCCTCGATCTTGACGTGGCAGGTCTCGGCCGCGGAGTCCGCCGACAGTGCCCAATCCTGCGCCGCGGGCACGTCGGTGAGGACGCAGTCGTCGAGGATGACGGTGAGCTCCTGCCCCGGCAGGCCCAGATCCCCCTGGGGTCCCAGGCCCGTTACCTCGCCGCAGGTGAACCGTTCTCCGCGAACGGTGACGTAGTAGCTGCTGGACGTGCCGGACGGGTCGGACGGGTTGGACGTGTGGGTGGTGTGCGCAACGGATTCGTTCATACGGCCCGCCTGCCCCGCTCGGTACGTTCTAGACACCGCCCTGCCCGGGGCGCCCGCCGTGACACCCTCGGTGCGCGGGCCGTCGGCCGTCAGGGAGTCCCTGGGCAGTCGTCGTTTGCGGGGGTGCGGCCCGGGCAAGCGCGGATACATGCTGGACAACGCCGAGGCGAAGACGGAGACCATCACGACCAAGGTGCCGGCCCGGCTGGACCGGCTGCCCTGGTCCCGCTGGCACTGGATGATCGTGATCGGGCTGGGAACCGTATGGATCCTGGACGGGCTGGAAGTCACCGTCGTCGGAAGCATCGCGAGCCGCATCTCCGAGGACGGCAGCGGACTGTCGATCACCGACGCCCAGGTCACCGGTATCGCCGCGGCCCTCTACGTGGCGGGCGCCTGCGCCGGTGCGCTCTTCTTCGGCCGGCTGACCGACCTCTACGGGCGAAAGAAGCTCTTTCTGATCACCCTCGCCGTGTACCTGGCGGCGACGGCGCTGACGGCCGTGTCCTTCTCCGCCTGGTGGTTCTTCCTCTTCCGCTTCCTGACCGGCTTCGGCATCGGCGGCGAGTACGCGGCCATCAACTCGGCGATCGACGAGCTGATCCCGAGCCGGTTCCGGGGGCGCGTCGACCTGATCATCAACGGCAGCTTCTGGATCGGCGCCGTGGCCGGTGCCCTCCTGTCGGTCCTCGCCCTGAACACGGACATCTTGCCGGAGGCCGTGGGCTGGCGGCTGACGTTCGCCCTCGGCGTCGTGCTCGGCCTCGTCATCCTCCTGGTGCGGCGGCACGTACCCGAGAGCCCCCGCTGGATGATGATCCACGGCAGGGCAGAGGAGGCGGAGGCCCTGGTGGCGGACGTGGAACGGCAGGTGGAGGCGGAGAAGGGCCTGCGGCTTCCCGAGCCGGAAGAGTCGATCACCGTCACCCAGCGCCACAGCATCGGCTTCGGCGAGATCGCCAGGACGGTCTTCCGCTCCTACCCGCGCCGTGCGGTCCTCGGCCTGTCCCTCTTCGTCGGGCAGGCCTTCCTGTACAACGCCATCACCTTCGGCTTCGGTTCCATCCTCGTCACCTTCTTCGACGTGTCCAGCGGGGTCACCGGCTACTACTTCGCCGTCATCGCCTTCCTGAACTTCCTCGGACCGCTCCTGCTCGGGCGGCTCTTCGACACGGTCGGCCGCCGCCCGATGATCGCGGGCACCTACATCCTGTCCGGGCTGCTGCTCTTCGCCACCGCATGGCTCTTCGGCGCCGGCCGGCTCAGCGCGGTGACGATGACGGCCTGCTGGTGCGTCGTCCTCTTCTTCGCCTCCGCCGGGGCCAGTTCGGCCTACCTCACCGTGAGCGAGATCTTCCCGATGGAGACCCGCGCGATGGCGATCGCCTTCTTCTACGCCGTGGGCACCGCGGCCGGAGGCATCTCCGGGCCGCTGCTCTTCGCGAACCTGACCTCCAGCGGTGTGGTGTCCGACGCGGTGCTCGCCTTCTGCGTCGGCGCCGGGCTGATGGTCGCCGCGGGCCTGGTGGCCGTCTTCTACGCGGTCGCCGCCGAAGGCCGCTCCCTCGAACAGATCGCCACCCCGCTCTCGGCCCGCTCCTCGACCGCGGTGCAGCGCGGATGAGCGGGCAGGACCGCAAGTCCGGAGCGACCGGGGAGAAGGGCCTCGCACCGACGAGTCAGGACACCGAAACCCGCACGACCGTATGGGTCGCCCTCGCCGCCAACCTCGTCATCTGCGTGGCCAAGGGCATCGGCGGTGTCATGGCCGCCTCCCCGGCGCTGCTGTCGGAGGCGGCCCACTCGATCGCGGACAGCCTCAACGAGGTGTTCCTGCTGGCCTCCCTGGGACGCAGCCGTCGCCCCGCGGACGCCCGCCACCCCTTCGGCTACGGAATGGAGCGCTTCTTCTGGTCCCTCCTCGCCGCAGTCGGCATCTTCGTCACCGGCGGCTGCTTCTCGGTCTTCCAGGGGATCGAGGCCTTCCGCTCCGGCGGCAACGAGACCCGCCAGGGCTACGTCACCGGCCTCGTCGTCCTCGTACTGGCCCTGGCGGCCGAGGGAGCCTCCCTCGGCCGGGCCCTGCTCCAGGTGCGCCGCGCCGCCCGGGAAACGGGCAGGGGAATGGCCGCCGAGATCAGGTCCGGCCACGATCCCGCCCTGCGGACGGTGCTCGCCGAGGACAGCACCGCGTGCGCGGGCGTCGTCCTCGCGATCGCCGGCATCGCCCTGCACATGGTGACCGGCGAAATCGCGTACGAGGCCTGCGCCTCCATCCTGATCGGGATCCTGCTCGTCTACGTCGCCTACACGCTCGGCCGGGCGGCCCGTGCCCAACTGGTCGGCGAAGCAGCCGATCCGGCCGTCCAGCAGGCGGTGCGCAGCTTCCTCCTCGAGCAGCCGGAAATCGACAGCGTCACCGAGCTGCTCACCATGCGCATGGGGCCGGACTCGGTCATGGCGGCCGCCCGCATCGACCTGACGCCCGGCTACGACAGCGAGACCGTGGAGGACGCGATGGTCCGGATCCGGCGCGCGGTCCGCGACCGCTGGCCCGAGCTCGACCAGCTGTTCCTCGACGTCACGGACGCCGCGGCGGCCCGCCGGGAGGCCGCCGCCACCGGGCGGCATCCCGGACCGGCCGCGCCCGCGTGAACACGGGCTGCCGGGGCAGGCGCGTCGGTAGGGGAAAGGGTTCCCCGAACGGCCGGTACCGCTGGTCGGTGATGAGGAAGGCTGCCAGATGTCGAAGGTCGAAGAGTCCGTCGAGGTACAGGTTCCGGTCCGCACCGCCTACAACCAGTGGACCCAGTTCGATTCGTTCCCCCACTTCATGGAGGGAGTGGAGCGGGTCGACCAGCGCACCGACACCATGACGCACTGGGTGACGAAGGTCGGCGGCGTCACCAAGGAGTTCGAGGCCGAGATCACCGAGCAGATCCCCGACGAACGTGTCGCGTGGACCACGCTCGCCGGCGAGGCCAAGCAGGCCGGGGTGGTGACCTTCCACCGCTTGGACGACACGACGTGCAAGGTGATGCTGCAGCTCGACTACGACCCGGAGGGCTTCGCGGAGAACGTCGGCGACAAGCTCGGCTTCGTGAAGCGGCGGATCAGCGGAGACCTGGGCCGGTTCAAGACCTTCATCGAGGCACGCGGTCAAGAGACCGGCGCCTGGCGCGGCCAGGTCTGATCGCGAGGCCCGAGGCCCGAGCCCCGAAGACACTGCGAGGCGGGGCAGACGACTGCAGCCGTACACCCCGACCCAGGAGGACCTTCGATGCTCTACGAGTCCGATCCGATCCCCGCGCGCATAGACGCGGCCCCCGGCCGCGCGGCCCTTCTCGTCCGCCTGTCCTACGACGGCGGCGACCCGTACGTCGTACGGGCCGAGTTCATGGACGACACCGACACCGGCGCCCTGGCGTGCTGGCACTTCGACCGGCAGATGCTGGCCGAGGGACTGAACGGTCCGGTGGGGGAGGGCGACGTGGCGTTCCGGCCTCACACGGCCGCGGGCGCCGACGAACTCAGGATCGATCTGCGGAGCCCGGGCGCCGAGGGAGAGGGCGCAGCTGTCCTCTTACTGGACGCTCCCCCGCTCAGGGCCTTCCTGGAGCAGACCTACGCGGCCGTCGGGGCGGGGGAGGAGTCCCTCGACGTCGACGCGCTCCTCGATGAGTTGCTGGCCCGGTAGAGGGACGGGTGAGCAGTCGGCATCGAGCTCGACCGGCCTCCGACGGCCGGTCGGCGGGCGTGGTCCGACCCGTCGGGGTTCCACCGGCCGCCCCGTACGGCCACAGCCACCAAGGAGGCGCTCCCATGCACAACACCCCGCCCGAGCCCGAGCTTCCGGACCGTGTGCCCCGTACACCTGAGAAGGGACGGACATCATGATGCGACCGAGGATCGTGGTCGTCGGCGCCGGGTTCGCCGGCGTCGCGTGCGTACGCCGCCTGGAGCGGACGCTGTCACCGGGGGAAGCGGAGATCCTGCTCGTCACCCCGTCCTCGTACCAGCTCTACCTGCCCCTGCTGCCGCAGGTGGCCTCCGGGGTGCTCACCCCCCAGTCGGTGGCGGTGTCACTGCGCCGCAGCCGCCGTCACCGGACCCGGATCGTGCCCGGCGCGGCCGTGGGCGTCGATACCCGGGCCAAGGTCTGCGTCATCCGGAAGGTCACCGGGGAGCTGGTGGACCAGCCGTACGACCACCTGGTGCTCGCCCCGGGCAGCGTGACGCGCACCTTCGACATCCCCGGCCTGCTGGAGCACGGCCGGGGCATGAAGACGCTGGCAGAAGCCGCCCACCTGCGCGACCACGTGATCGCCCAGCTCGACCTGGCCGATGCCTCCCCACCGGGCTCGGAGGAACGCGCTTCCCGGCTCGGCTTCGTCGTGGTCGGCGGAGGCTACGCCGGCACCGAGACGGCAGCCTCCCTGGAGCGGCTCACCACGAACGCCGTCGGCCGCTACCCGCGACTGGACCGGCGTGAGATCAGCTGGCACCTCGTCGACCTGGCACCGAGGCTGATGCCCGAACTCGGCGACCGGCTGGGCCGCGCGGCCCTCGACGTACTGCGCCACCGCGGCATCGAAGTCGCCCTTGGCGTCTCCGTCGCCAAGGCGGGCCCCGAGGACGTCACCCTGACCGATGGCCGCGTGCTGCCCTGCCGCACCCTCATCTGGACGGCCGGAGTCGCAGCCAGCCCGCTGATCGCCACGTTGGGCGCCGAGACCGCGAAGAGCGGCCGGCTCGTCGTCGGTGCGGACCTGCGGGTTCCGGGACCTGACGGTGTGTTCGCCCTCGGTGACGCGGCAGCCGTGCCCGACCTCGCCGGGGGAGGCGACGGGGCGGTGTGCCCACCGACTGCGCAGCACGCAGAGCGGCAGGGCAAGGTCGCCGCCGACAACGTCGTCGCCGCGCTGCGGGGTACGCCGTCGCGCCGCTACGTCCACAAGGACCTCGGACTGGTCGTGGACCTCGGCGGCCGCGACGGGGTCTCCCGCCCGCTCGGCATCGACCTGCGCGGAATGCCCGCGCAGGCAGTGGCCCGCGGCTACCACTGGGCCGCGCTGCGCACCGGGGCGGCCAAGACGAGGGTGATGACGAACTGGCTCCTCAACGCCGTGGCCGGCGACGACTTCGTACGGACGGGGTTCCAGACCCACAGGCCGGGGACGCTGCGCGACTCCGAGTACGCGGACCACTACCTCACCCCCGAAGAAGTACGGGCCCGTACGGCAGCCGAAGAGAACAACGGCTGAAGCCCCGGTCGAGGCCTGGGCGGCGGGCGCCCAGCCACGGACCGGTCCGCGCCGTGCCAGGCGAGGCCGTCGGCGGCGAGGGCGGGTTTGTGCCCGATCAGCGGGGGCACGCGCCCATCGTGCGGGTTCCAGGGCCGAGCAGCCGAAGCAGCCGAAGCAGCCGAGTGATCGGAAGGGCCATGAACATCCGACTCCCCAGCACAGCGCCCCGTCCTCAGCCCCCGGAGCAGCAGCACGCAAGAGCCGGGTGGGCGTCATGAGGGTCGTCGTGACCGGTGCCACCGGCAACGCCGGCACCAGCGTGGTGCGTGCTCTGGCCGCCGACCCGACGGTCGGAGAGGTACTCGGAGTCGCCCGTCGGCAGCCCGACCTGCACATCCCGGGCGTGCGCTGGGCGACAGCGGACATCGACCCCGGCGGGGCCGGGCTGGCGGACCTCTTCGCGGGTGCGGATGCCGTGGTCCACCTCGCCTGGAAGTTCCAGCCCACCCACGACCCGGTCGCCACGTGGCGCACCAACGTGCTGGGCAGCATCCGCGTCTTCGAGGCCTGCGCCAGGGCCCGGGTGGGCGCACTGGTCCACGCCTCGTCGGTGGGCGCGTACTCGCCGGGCCCCGCCGACGGGCGCCCCGTCGACGAGTCCTGGCCCACCCACGGCTGGCCGGGCGCCGCGTACACGCGCGAGAAGGCCTACCTGGAGCGCTATCTCGACGGATTCCAGGCCTCGCACTCCGGCATCCGACTGGTGCGGATGCGACCGGCTTTCCTCTTCAAGGAAGAAGCGGCGAGCGAACAGCGCCGCATCTTCGCCGGCCCGCTCCTGCCATGGCGGCTGATCCGTCCGGGCCTGCTGCCCGCCGTGCCCGCCATCTCCGGCCTGCGCTTCCAGGCCCTGCATACCGACGACGCCGCCCAGGCCTACCGGGCAGCGGTCGTACGGCCGGTCCACGGGGCGTTCAACCTGGTGGCCGACCCCGTCCTGGACACCGCCGCCATCGCCGCGCTCCTGCACGCCCGCACGGTTCCGCTCCCGGCGGCCGCCGCGCGTGCGGCGCTCTCCGCAGCTTGGAGGATGCACCTCGTCCCGGCCGCACCCGGCCTGCTGGACGCGGTCCTGCGGCTGCCGCTGCTCGATGCGGGACGGGCCCGCGAGGAGCTGGGCTGGGAACCGTCGGCCACCGCCACGCAAGCCGTCGCCGAGTTCCTCTCGGGCCTGCGGCGGGGTCGCGGCGCCGACACTCCGCCCCTGGCCGGGTCCCGTACGGGCGCCGAGAAGGTTCCCGCGGTCGGAGGCATGCCGTGAGCGAATCCGAAGGCCTTCCCCGCGACCACACCCAGGCCATCCTGGAGTCGACCAAACGCGTGGGCGCGCTCCTCAAGGAAGCGGACGTGCCCTTCGCGCTCGCCGGGAGCGTTGCTGCCTTCGCGCACGGCCTTCCTGCCCGCTTCCGGCACGACACGGACTTCTGCCTCCGCCGCGAGGACGCCGCAGCCGCCGTGGCGGCGCTCGGCGCCGGAGGCATCAGCATCGTCGACGCTCCAGAGGACTGGCTCATCAAGGGCCGCGACGGCGAAGAGGACATCGACCTCATCCTCGACCTCGCCGGCAGACCCGTGGACCGGGAACTCCTCGACCGGGCGGACGTGCGGGCCGTCGACTCCGTACGCATGCCCGTACTGGCCCCGACCGACCTCATGGACAGCCGCCTGACCGCACTGTGCGAGCACTACTGCGACTTCGCCGACCTGCTCCCCATGGCACGGATGCTCCGCGAACGCATCGACTGGCAGCTCCTCGACCGCCAGCACCGTGACCAGGCCCTGCCCGACGCCTTCCTCTACCTCCTCGAACGCCTGGAGGTGATCGAGCCCCGCAAGGAGGCCCGCGATGACCACACCCAACCCCCTGCCGGCCGAGTACCGGGCCCAGCACCTGCGTGACCTGCTCGCGAGCGAGGACATTGCCGAACTCGGGGTCCGCGTCGAACTGCGCGGCCACACGGTCGCCGTCTGGGGACCGGTGTCCAGCCCGGGCTGCCGCGACACGGTCCTGCGCATGGCCGCGGAAGCCCTGGAGCCGCTGGCGTGGCACCACGACCTGACCGTCGTCCGTGCCCGCCCGCCCGACCGCGAGGAGGATCTGACGTGATCCGCGTGGCAGCGGTGGGAGACATCCACCTGGCACCGGGCAGCGAGGGATCGCTCCGGCCGGCCCTCGACGGGCTCGGCGACCACGCCGACCTCCTGCTCCTGGCCGGCGACCTGACCCGCCACGGCACCCCCGAGGAGGCTGCGGTGGTCGCCGGCGAGGTCGCCGGCCTGCCCGTGCCCGTCGTGGCCGTACTCGGCAACCACGACCACCACGCGGACCGGCCGCAGGAGGTCGTCGGCGTCCTCACGGCGGCCGGGGTCACCGTCCTGGAAGGCGGGACCGCCGTCTTCGACATCCACGGAACCGTGGTGGGAGTGGCGGGAGCCAAGGGGTTCGGTGGCGGATACGCCGGCCGGTGCGGCAGCGACTTCGGCGAACCCGAGATGAAGGCCTTCATGCGGTACTCCCGCACCTGCGCGGACGGACTGCGCCGCGCGCTCACGGAACTCGCGGAAGCGGACGTCGACGTGAGGATCGCTCTGACCCACTACTCACCGGTCCCGGACACCCTGGCCGGTGAGCCGCCCGAGATCCACCCGTTCCTCGGCAGCTACCTCCTCGCCGAGGCCATCGACGAGATCGGCGCGGACCTCGCCGTCCACGGCCACGCCCACCTGGGCACCGAACACGGCATCACGGCCGGCGGGGTGCTGGTCCGCAACGTGGCCATGCCCGTCATCGACCGCGCGTACGCCGTCTACCACCTCGCCACCCGCCCGGCAGCCGACCCGGCCTGACGCGGCCGCGGGCGCAGCCTCGGGCCGGCCGCCTACGGTGGTGTTCGGGGCGGACGTCGAAGACGGCCCGGATGTCTGTGAGCTCGAGGAGCAGGGCAACGTGCAGGCCGAGGTCCGCGAGGGCGAACGCGACAGGCATCGCCGGATCAGGTCCGGGGTTCGAGGTTTGTGCGCAGCGTCCACCGAAGCGGTGAGGTCCACGCGGCACGGCGACGGCGACCAGCCGACCGCCGTCACGGTTCGATGGCTGCGGGGAAGGCCGGTTCGTCTTGCCTACGGCAATGCGACGCCCGGGGCCGTAGCGCTGGCCCTGCATTGGGCTGAGGCCGGGGTTAACGGCTGGAAGTTTCATTTCCGCTGACCACCCCTCGTTCTAGACTGCGACCGCTCCGAATCCGGCGATCATCGGGAGACAGGCGAGATGAAACGAGCACTGATCAGCGCATTCGCCGCAGTGGCGTTAGTCGTATCCGGGGGGAGTGTCGCCAGTGCTTCAGGCGGTGTTCCGCCGCGCACCACGCATGGACCGTGTCAGTACACGCAGACCCCGGACGAGCCGCCGGCGCGCCGTGTTCCGCTGCCGCCCGACCCGCGGCGTACGCCGAGTCGGGGAACGGTCGGCACGGCTGTTTCGACCAGCCAGGGTCCGCTCCCGCTGCACTTGGACCGGGCCAAGGCGCCGTGCACGGTCCAGAGCTTCCTGCACCTGGCAGGGCACGGGTTCTACGACCGGACGGTGTGCCACCGTCTGACGGCGTATCCGACGCTCAAGGTCCTGCAGTGCGGCGACCCGACGGGCACCGGTGAGGGCGGGCCCGGGTACAAGTACAAGGACGAGCTGCCGGTGGACCTCCCGCCGGCGCCGACCGATCCGACCGGCGCGCGCCGCCTCTACGGGCGCGGCCTGCTGGCGATGGCCAACGCCGGTCCGAACACGAACGGTTCACAGTTCTTCGTCGTCTACGGCGACTCCGCGCTGAGGCCGAACTACACGGTGTTCGGCACCGTCGACGCCGATGGTCTGGCGACCCTCGACAAGGTCGCTGCCGGAGGCATCGCTCCGACCGCGGAGGACCCGGCACCCGTCGACGGCACCCCCGTGCTGCGCACCGAGCTGCTGCGCGTCCGGCCGTCCTGCCGGCACTGAGGCACCGCAGCGCACCGCACCGCGACGCGGCCGTGTGTTTGCGCCACCTACAGGGCCCTGCCGCCCCGGACGTCCGGGGCGGCAGGGCCCTGTGCAACGCCAGTGCGTCTCCCGTGCGCTCGCTTGCGCGGCCCACCCATCGGCGGCGTACCTTATTGCGAGTAAGTTGCAACTGCATTTCCAGTGCGAGAGGAGCCGTCGTGGGCTCTCCTGTGGTGCTCGGCATCGAGTCGTCGTGCGATGAGACGGGGGCCGGCATCGTGTCCGGCGGGCGGCTGTTGGCGCACGTGGTGGCGTCGAGCATGGACGAGCACGCGCGGTTCGGCGGGGTGGTGCCGGAGATCGCCGCCCGTGCGCACCTGCAGGCCTTCAACCCGGTCGTCCGGGAGGCGCTGGACCAGGCCGGGCTGCGGGTCAAGGACATCGACGCGGTCGCGGTGACGACCGGGCCGGGGCTGTCGGGTGCGCTGCAGGTGGGGCTGGCGGGGGCGAAGACCCTGGCGTACGCGGCCGGTGTGCCGCTGTACGGGGTGCACCACCTGGCGGGGCACGTCGCCGCCGACACCCTGGAACACGGGCCGCTGCCCAACCCGTGCATGGTGCTGATCGTCTCGGGCGGCCACACCTCGCTCCTGTTCGTACGCGACCTCGTCCGCGATCCCATCCTCCACCTCGGCGACACCATCGACGACGCCGCCGGGGAGTGCTTCGACAAGGTCGCCCGCGTCTTCGGACTGCCCTACCCGGGCGGCCCGGCCGTCGACCGCGCCGCCCGCAACGGCAATCGCTGCGCCGTCGCGTTCCCGCGGCCGCTCCTGGGCTCGAAGGAGCACCCGTACGCCTTCTCCTTCTCCGGGCTGAAGACCGCGGCCGCGCGCTGGGCCGAACAGCACCGCATCCGCGGCGAGGAGATCCCGCTCGCCGACGGCGCCGCCTCCCTCCAGGAGGCCGTCGCCGACGTGCTCACGCGCAAGGCGCTGGCCGCCTGCAAGGAGTACGAGGTGCGCACCCTCGTGGTGGTGGGCGGCGTCGCGGCGAACTCGCGGGTGCGGGCGCTGGCCGAAGAACGCTGCGCGGCGGCCGGGGTGGAGCTGCGGGTGCCGCCGCTGACGCTGTGCACGGACAACGGGGCGATGATCGCCGCCGTGGGCGACCTGCTGGTGCGTGCGGGTTCGGCTCCCGCGCAGTTGGACGTGTCGATCGACCCGTCGGCGCCGCTGGAGTACGCCGCCCTGCATCCCGTGACCCGCGCGGCGGCGAGGGCCGCGTGAACGAGGCCACCGTCCTCGAGGCGGCGGGGGAGGCGTACTCGGGCTGCGGGAGGCCGTGGGCCGGGCGTACGAGGGGGCGAAGAGCAAGCCGTCACGCTACGTCGTCGCGTCCGTAGGAAGGTCGGGGCGGGACGGCGGGGTGCCCTCCCTGATGGGCAGGGTGATCACCATGGTGAGGCCGCCGCCGGGGGTGTCCTCGGCGGTGAGGGTGCCGTTCATCGCCTCCAGGAAGCCTCTGGCGACGGCCAGGCCGAGGCCGACGCCCGAGCCGGCGGGTGCGTCTCCGTATCGCTGGAAGGGTTCGAATATCCGGTCCTTGGCCTCGTCGGGGACGCCGGGGCCGCTGTCGACGACGCGTAGTTCGAGGCGGTCGGCGAGGGCGCTGGCGGCGACGAGGACGGTCCGACCGGGCGGGCTGTACTTGACGGCGTTCTCCACGATGTTGGCGACGGCCCGCTCCAACAGGCCGCGGTCGACGGCGACCATGGGCAGGGTCTCGGGGATGTCGAGGTCCACGCTGTCGTCGGGTACGCCGGCCAGGCCCATCGGGACGACCTCGTCGAGGTCGGTCTCCCGGATGAGCGGGACCACGGTGCCGGTCTGGAGGCGGGACATGTCGAGGAGGTTGCCGATCAGGTGGTCGAGGCGGTCGGCTCCGTCCTCGATGCCTTCCAGGAGGTCTGCCCGGTCCTCGTCGGACCAGTCCACGTCGGTGGAGCGCAGCGAGGTGACGGAGACCTTGATCGACGCGAGCGGCGTACGGAGGTCGTGGCTGACCGCGGCGAGCAGGGCCGTACGGATCTGGTTGCCCTCGACGAGGCGGCGGGCCTCCTCGGCCTCGTCGACCAGGCGCTGGCGGTCGAGCACGACGGCCGCCTGGGCGGCGAACGCGCCGAGGACGCGCCGGTCTTCGGCCGGCAGGACCCGGCCGGTGAGGGCCAGAGCCATGTTCTCGCCGATGGGCATGTCGACGGCGGCGTCTTCGGGGCGGGTGACCGGGTTGCGTCCGGTGCTGCCCGCGCAGGTCCACGGGTCCACGTCGCTGATGCGTTCCAGCAGCGCCACGGATTCCATGGCGAAGGTCTCGCGCACCCGCTCCAGCAGGGCGTCCAAGGCCGTTTCGCCGCGTAGGACGCTGCCGGCGAGGAAGGAGAGGATCTCGGATTCGGCGCGCAGTCGGGCGGCTTGGTGGGTGCGGCGGGCGGCCAGGTCGACGACGGAGGCCACGGACACGGCCACACCGACGAAGATCGCGATGGCGACGATGTTCTTGGGGTCGGAGACGGTGAACTCGTGCAGCGGCGGAGTGAAGTAGTAGTTCAGGAGGAGGGAGCCGAAGGCTGCCGAGGCCAGGGCCGGGAGCAGCCCGCCGAGCAGGGCCGCCGCCACCGTGAAGGTGAGGAAGAGCAGCATGTCGTTGGCGAGCCCGAGGTCGGGGACGACCTGGTTCAGCAGCAACGCGAGCAGCGCCGGGCCGGCCACACCGGCGATCCAGCCCCGGATGATGCGGGAGCGGCCGAGCCGGCCGCTGCGGGCGACGGGCAGGGTGCGGCCCTTGGCGGCCTCGTCGTGGGTGACGATGTGGACGTCGAGGTCGGGCCCCGATTCGCGGGCCACGGTGGCGCTGACCCCGGGGCGGAACACGGACTGCCAGGAGCGGCGGCGGCTGACACCGAGCACGATCTGGGTGGCGTTGCACCCGCGGGCGAACTCCAGGAGCGCGTCGGGGACGTTGTCGCCGATGACGTGGTGGAAGGTGCCTCCGAGGTCTCCGACCAGGGTCCGCTGGACGGCGAGTTCCTTGGGGGAGGCGGCCGTCAGTCCGTCGCTGCGCGCGACGTAGACGGCGAGCACCTCGCCGCCGGAGCCCTTCTCGGCGAGGCGGGCGGCCCGGCGGATGAGCGTACGGCCTTCCGGGCCGCCGGTGAGGCCGACGACGATGCGTTCGCGCGCCTGCCAGGTGGAGCGGATGTCGTGCTCGCCCCGGTACTCCTGGAGGTACTCGTCCACACGGTCCGCGACCCACAGCAGCGCGAGCTCGCGCAGGGCGGTGAGGTTGCCGGGGCGGAAGTAGTTGGACAGGGCCGCGTCGACCTTGTCGGCCTTGTAGATGTTGCCGTGGGCCATCCGGCGGCGCAGGGCCTGCGGGGACATGTCGACGAGCTCGATCTGGTCGGCGCGTCGTACGAACTCGTCCGGGACCGTCTCCCGCTGCCGCACACCGGTGATCGTCTCGACGACGTCGCCCAGCGATTCGAGGTGCTGGATGTTGACGGTGGAGACGACGTCGATGCCGGCCTTGAGGAGTTCCTCCACGTCCTGCCAGCGCTTGGCGTTGCGCGAGCCCGGAACGTTGGTGTGGGCGAGCTCGTCCACGAGCGCGACGGCGGGGCGCCGGGCCAGGATCGCGTCCACGTCCATCTCGGTGAAGGAGGAATCCCGGTACTCCAGCTCGCGCCGGGGAGTCTGCTCCAGCCCGTGCAGCATCACCTCGGTGCGCGGACGGTGGTGGTGCTCCACGAACGCGACGATGACATCGGTGCCGCGCTCCACCCGGCGGTGACCCTCCGAGAGCATCGCGTACGTCTTGCCGACGCCGGGGGCCGAGCCCAGGTAGATACGAAACGTGCCGCGTCCCATGGTGGTTACGTCATTCCTCGAAGCGGTAGCCCATGCCGGGCTCGGTGATCAGGTATCTGGGGTGCGAGGGGTCCGCTTCCAACTTGCGGCGCAACTGGGCCATGTAGACCCGCAGGTAGTTCGTGTGCTCGGAGTACGTCGGTCCCCACACGTCGAGCAGGAGCTTGCGCTGGCTGATCAAACGCCCCGGGTGGGTGATGAGGATCTCCAGGAGGTGCCATTCGGTGGGCGTCAGCCGCACGCTGCGGTGGTTGCGGACCACCTTCTTCGCGATCAGGTCGACGGTGAACTCCTCCGTCGTGACCACGGCGACCTCGTGGGCGGGCGCCGCAACCTCCCGGCGGCGTACGGCGGCCCGCAGGCGGGCGAGGAGTTCGTCCATGCTGAACGGCTTGGTGACGTAGTCGTCGGCCCCCGCGTCCAGGGCACGGATCTTCTCCTCCGAGGTGTGCCGGGCGGAGAGCACGAGGATCGGTACGCCGCTGGTCTCCCGTACGTCCTTGATCACGTCGATGCCGTCCATGTCCGGCAGGCCGAGGTCCAGCAGGATGGCGTCCGGCTTGCGGGTGGCCGCGAGCCTCAGGGCGGTCTTTCCGTCGGAAGCGGTCTCCACCTCGAACTTCCGTGCCTCCAGGTTGATCCGGAGCGCACGGACGAGCTGGGCGTCGTCTTCCACCACCAGCACCTTGATCATCGGTGTGGGGCCTTCCTCTTCCAGTGGATACGGGTCGGAGCCGGCGGGAGGCCGGGGGCACTCCCAGCGATCGCCGGGGGCACGGCGTCCCGCCGGCTCCGCACACTTGCCGTGCGGAACGTCAGCGCTTGGCCAGCGCCCTGAGGGCGGTGTTGAGTTCGAGGACGTTGACGCGCGGTTCGCCCATGAAGCCGAGGGTGCGGCCGGTGGTGTGGTCGGCGACGAGCTTCTCGACCCGCTTCACGTCGAGCTTGTTCTGCTCGGCGACGCGGTGGACCTGGAGCTTGGCGTACTCGGGGGAGATGTCGGGGTCGAGGCCGGAACCGGAGGAGGTGACGGCGTCGGCCGGGACGTCCTCCGGCCTGACCTGGTGGCCGGCGGTGGAGTTGTCCGCGACGACGGCGTCCTTGGCGGCGAGGACCTGGGCGCAGAGGGTGCCTTCCTCCGCCTGGTCGGTGCACTTGCCGTTGACGGCGCCGTTGTCGGCGGAGCGGTTGGTGGCGCCGGAGAGGATCAGCGAGTACCGGGTGTTGACGCTGTTGGCGCCGAGGCCGTTGGAGGGGCGCGGCTGGAACCACTTGAGGTCCGGCCTGACGGCCTCCTCGGCGTCGTTCGGGTCCTGCTTGGGGAGGTCGTAGGTCTGTCCGATGAGGGAGGAGCCGACGACCTGGCCGTCCTTGTCCTTGATCTCGGAGCCGTTGGCCTTGTCGTTGAACAGGGCCTGAGCGATCCCCGTCACGGCGAGCGGGTAGATGACCCCGCAGATGACCGTGAGGACGAGCAGGGCCCGCAGGCCGGCGCCGATCAACCGTGCTGTGTTGCCTACAGAGTTGTTCATAGCCTTAGCCGATTCCGGGGATGAGGGAGATGAGAAGGTCGATGAGCTTGATGCCGATGAACGGGGCGATGAGGCCGCCGAGTCCGTAGATCCCGATGTTCCGGCGGAGCATCTTGTCGGCGCTGGTGGGCCGGTACTGGACGCCCTTCAGGGCGAGCGGGACGAGCGCGATGATGATCAGTGCGTTGAAGATGACGGCGGAGAGGATGGCCGACTCGGGGGAGTGCAGGCCCATGATGTTGAGCTTGTCGAGGCCGGGGTAGACCACGGCGAACATGGCCGGGATGATCGCGAAGTACTTGGCGACGTCGTTGGCGATGGAGAACGTCGTGAGGGCGCCTCGGGTGATCAGCAACTGCTTGCCGATCTCGACGATTTCGATGAGCTTGGTGGGGTTGGAGTCCAGGTCCACCATGTTCCCGGCCTCTTTGGCGGCCGAGGTGCCGGTGTTCATCGCGACGCCGACGTCGGCCTGGGCGAGGGCCGGGGCGTCGTTCGTACCGTCGCCCGTCATGGCGACGAGTTTGCCGCCGGCCTGTTCCCGCTTGATGAGGGCCATCTTGTCCTCGGGGGTGGCCTCGGCGAGGAAGTCGTCCACGCCCGCCTCTTCGGCGATGGCCTTGGCGGTGAGCGGGTTGTCGCCGGTGATCATGATGGTCTTGATGCCCATGCGGCGCAGCTCGTCGAAGCGTTCGCGCATGCCCTCCTTGACCACGTCCTTGAGGTGGATGACGCCCAGCACCCGGGCGCCCTTCCCGTCCTTGACGGCGACGAGGAGCGGAGTGCCACCGGCCTCGGAGATGCGGTTGGCGAGGAGGTCGGCGTCGTCGGAGACCTGGCCGCCCTGTTCCTTGACCCAGGTGATGACCGAACCGGCCGCGCCCTTGCGGGTCTGCCTGCCGTCGACGTCCACGCCCGACATGCGGGTCTGTGCGGTGAAGGGGATCCATTCGGCGCCGGTCAGTTCGCCCTGGTGGCGTTCGCGCAGGCCGTACTTCTCCTTCGCGAGGACCACGATCGAGCGGCCCTCGGGGGTCTCGTCCGCGAGGGACGAGAGCTGGGCGACATCCGCGAGCTCGGCCTCCGTCGTGCCCTTGACCGGGACGAACTCGGAGGCCTGGCGGTTGCCGAGGGTGATGGTGCCGGTCTTGTCCAGCAGCAGCGTGGACACATCGCCGGCGGCCTCGACCGCGCGGCCGGACATGGCCAGGACGTTGCGCTGCACGAGCCGGTCCATACCGGCGATGCCGATCGCGGAGAGGAGTGCGCCGATGGT
Source organism: Streptomyces sp. NPDC104226 (assembly GCF_055584085.1). Classification (NCBI taxonomy): domain Bacteria; kingdom Bacillati; phylum Actinomycetota; class Actinomycetes; order Kitasatosporales; family Streptomycetaceae; genus Streptomyces; species Streptomyces sp. NPDC104226. Next base: position 950,303 of record NZ_JBVJMS010000002.1, on the reverse strand, counting down.
GGTCGGGATCAGGCAGACCAGCAGCGCCGTGAGCACGATCATCGACTGCTCGGCGCCCGCGTAGATCGCGAACGGCTGCAAGGTGACCACGGCCAGCAGGAAGACGATGGTCAGCGAGGCCAGCAGGATGTTCAGCGCGATCTCGTTCGGCGTCTTCTGCCGGGCCGCTCCCTCGACCAACGCGATCATGCGGTCGATGAAGGTCTCGCCGGGCTTCGTCGTGATCTTGATGACGACCCGGTCGGAGAGCACCTTCGTACCGCCCGTGACGGCGCTGCGGTCGCCGCCCGACTCGCGGATGACCGGGGCGGACTCGCCGGTGATGGCGGACTCGTCCACGGAGGCCACGCCTTCGACGACGTCGCCGTCACCGGGGATGATGTCCCCGGCCTCGCAGACGACGAGGTCGCCGATCTTCAGCTCGGTGCCGGGGACCTGCTCCTCACCCGTACCGTCTTTGGTCAGGCGGCGGGCGACGGAGTCGGTCTTGGCCTTGCGCAGCGTGTCGGCCTGGGCCTTCCCTCGGCCCTCGGCCACGGCCTCCGCGAGGTTGGCGAAGATCGTGGTCAGCCACAGCCAGGCGGTGATCGCCCAACCGAACCAGTCCTCCGGGTTCTTGACCGCCAGCACAGTGGTGACCACCGAGCCGATCAGCACCACGAACATGACCGGGGACTTGATCATTACCCGGGGGTCGAGCTTGCGGACGGCGTCCGGGAAGGACTTCAGCAGCTGCTTGGGGTCGAAGAGGCCGCCGCCCACGCGTCCGGAGTCCGGCTTGTGGCCGGTGGGCACGTCCTGGTGCGGAGCCCTCGTAGGTGTGGCGGTGCTCATGATGCGAGCCCTTCGGCGAGCGGTCCCAGCGCGAGAGCGGGGAAGTAGGTGAGGCCGGTGACGATGAGGATGGTGCCGGCGAGCAGGCCCGTGTAGAGCGGCTTGTCGGTACGGAGCGTGCCCGCCGTCTCGGGTACGGGCTTCTGCTCGGCGAGCGAGCCGGCCAGCGCCAGCACGAACACCATGGGCAGGAAACGACCCAGCAGCATGGCGATGCCGATGGTGCTGTTGAACCACTGGGTGTCGGCGTTCAGACCTGCGAAGGCCGAGCCGTTGTTGTTGGCGCCCGAGGTGTAGGCGTAGAGGATCTCGGAGAACCCGTGTGCGCCGCTGTTGGTCATCGACGCGGCCGGGGTGGGCAGCGCCATCGCCGCGGCGGTGAAGCACAGCACCAGCGCCGGGGTGATCAGGATGTAGAGCGCCGCGAACTTGATCTCGCGGGTGCCGATCTTCTTGCCCAGGTACTCGGGGGTGCGGCCGACCATCAGGCCGGCGATGAACACCGCGATGATCGCCATGATCAGCATGCCGTAGAGGCCGGAGCCGACGCCGCCGGGTGCGATCTCGCCGAGCTGCATGCCCAGCAGCTGGATGCCGCCGCCCAGTCCCGTGTAGGAGGAGTGGAAGGAGTTGACCGCGCCCGTGGAGGTCAGGGTCGTCGCCACGGAGAAGATGGCGGAGGCGGCGATGCCGTACCGGGTCTCCTTGCCCTCCATCGCCCCGCCGGCCGCCTGGAGCGCCGGACCGTGGTGGGCGAACTCGGTCCACATCATCAGGGCGGTGAAGCCGATCCAGATGGTGGCCATCGTGGCGAGGATCGCGTAGCCCTGCTTGACCGAGCCGACGAGCTTGCCGAAGGTGCGGGTCAGGGAGAAGGGGATGACCAGGATCAGGAAGATCTCGAAGAGGTTCGAGAACGGGTTGGGGTTCTCGAAGGGGTGGGCGGAGTTGGCGTTGAAGTAGCCGCCGCCGTTCGTACCCAGTTCCTTGATGACCTCCTGCGAGGCCACCGCCCCGCCGTTCCACTGCTGCGAACCGCCCATGAACTGGCCGACTTCGTGGATGCCGGAGAAGTTCTGGATGGCGCCGCAGGCGACGAGGACGAGCGCTCCGACGACGGAGATCGGCAGCAGGATCCGGACCACGCCGCGCACCATGTCGGCCCAGAAGTTGCCGAGTTCCCCGGTGCGGGAGCGCGCGAAGCCCCGTACGAGGGCCACCGCGACGGCCATGCCGACCGCCGCCGAGACGAAGTTCTGCACCGCCAGGCCGCCGGTCTGCACGACGTGGCCCATGGCCTGTTCGCCGTAGTACGACTGCCAGTTGGTGTTCGCGACGAAGGAGGCGGCCGTGTTGAAGGCCTGGTCCGGGTCGATCGCGGAGAAGCCGAGCGAGCCGGGCAGGATGCCCTGGGCGCGCTGGAGGCCGTAGAGGAAGAGGACGGAGACCGCCGAGAAGGCGAGGACACCGCGCAGGTATGCGGGCCACCGCATCTCGGCCGACGGGTTGGCGCCGATGGCCTGGTAGATCCACTTCTCCGGCTTGTAGTGCTTTTCGGAGGAGTAGACCTTGGCCATGTAGTCGCCGAGGGGGCGGTGGGCCAGCGCCAGCGCGGCGATCAGTGCGAGGAGCTGGAGCACACCAGCGAGAACGGGACTCATCGGTGGCTAGAACCTCTCCGGGTACACGAGGGCGAGGATGAGGTAGCCGAGCAGGGAGACGGCCACGGCGAGGCCGACGATGTTTTCGGCAGTCACAGCTTGGTCACCCCCCGGGCGACGAGAGCCACCAGCGCGAACACCGCGATCGTGGTGACGACGAAGGCCAGATCGGCCATCGTGAGCTCCTGAGTGAAGAGGAAGAAGTGGATCGGCCAGCCGGCCGATGACGAGACAACCGTGTCTTCACCCGGGTGTTAATACGCCTTGACGTGGTCCTTACGGGAGGACGGGAACCCTTAACGCCGTCCCTACGGGGAAGGCCGCTCGGAGGGGGTCAGCCCCGGTGGGGCACGCCCGCCGTGTCCAGCGCGGAGCCGGCCTGCGCGGCCAGCGCGACGGCGACGAGGCGGGCTTCCTCGGAGGGCAGGGGACGGCCCGGGAGGGGGTCGAGGAGGAAGCGGCCGTAGTAGTGGCCGCCGCCGGTGGCCCGCAGCTCGGTCTCTCCGTCCGGCCAGTCGGCGTACTCGGTGATCCGGTTCCCGCGGCGGAGCCACAGGCCGCCGCCGTGCTCCAGGCGCGGCAGGTTCCCCATCAGGGTTCCGTACTCGAAGCGGCAGCCGCGCAGGCCCAGGAGGCCGACGAGTTCGCGGCGCACGTACTCGACCACCGCCTCGGGCGAGCCGCCGTCCTCGGCCAGGCGCGCGGTGCCCCGGAGGCTCGACAGGCGTGCGGCGTCGGCGACCACGACGGCTTGGAGCCGGCGTGCGCGCACGGCGAGTTGGGAGACGACCAGGCCGACGCAGAGCAGCAGGACGGACGTCTCGACGTCGGCGCGGTCGGCGACGGCGAACCGCTGGTAGGGCCGGGTGAGGAAGAAGTCGAACCACGCGGCCGCCGAGAGCGCGGCCAGCGCTCCCGCCGGCCGGCTGCCCAGGGCGGCCACCGCGACCACGGCGACGACGAGGACCAGCGCCGCGTTCGTCGCCGACAGGTCCGTACGGAAGGGCGCGAGCGCGAGCGCCACGAGAAGGGGTACCACGAGGCCCGCGACCAGCGCGATGCGGTCGCGGAACCGGTACCAGAAGCCGGACATGCGATGCCTCCCGTCCGGACCCGCCGCTCTTGTTCTCCTCGGGTGGTGTGGCGGGGCAGGTGTCGCCACCTCCTCCAGCGTGCCCCTCCGGGGAGCCGGGGCAACGTGTGGCTGCGCCCTTTTGACGGCCTTCATACGCCGCCGCGACCTGCGTGCCACCTGCGCGTATGGAACACGTGAAGAGCGGCTGGGGAGGCGTATGGATAGCACCAAGAGTGCTGGCGGCGGTCCGGCAGGCCTCCCACGCTGTCCTCACTTTGCACATTCGGAGGGAACGGCGACATGGCCATACACATGGGGAAACCGACCGCGGCTGTTCAGGGGCCGGGCCAGGAGGAGCCCCCTGATACGGGCGCGGGCGGTGCGGGGGACCGGCACAAGCTGACCGCCCTCCAAGGCCTCGCCGCCCTGTCGCTCGACGCGATGGCGTCGGTCGCCTACGGGCCCGAGTCGATCGTGCTGGTGCTGGCCGCGGCCGGTGCGTACGGGCTCGGTTTCACCCTCCCCGTCACCCTGGCCATCGCCGCGCTGCTCGCCGTCCTGGTGGCCTCGTACCGGCAGGTGATCGCCGCGTTCCCCGACGGGGGAGGCTCGTACGCCGTGGCGAAGAAGCACCTGGGCCGGCGTACGAGCCTGGTCGCCGCGGCCTCGCTGATCCTGGACTACGTGCTCAACGTCGCGGTGTCCGTCACCGCCGGTGCGGCCGCCCTGACGTCCGCGTTCCCGGGCCTGCACGGCGAGCGGGTCTGGATCTGCCTCGGTGTCCTGGTGCTGGTCACCGCCGTGAACCTGCGCGGGGTCGTCGACTCCGCCAAGGCCTTCCTCGTGCCGACCGCGCTCTTCGTCGGGTCGATCCTGGCGATGATCGCCGTCGGGCTCCTCCGCGACGGCCCGGTCAGCACCGCTTCCGCCGCCGGACACCCCTCCGCGCTCGGCGAGGGTGCCACGACCGTGGGCGTACTCCTGCTCCTGAAGGCCTTCGCCGCCGGCTGCTCGGCCCTGACCGGCGTCGAGGCCGTCGCCAACGCCGTGCCGTCCTTCCGTGCCCCGGCCGCCCGGCGGGCCCAGCGCACGGAGGTGGCGCTGGGCGTGCTCCTCGGTGTGATGCTGATCGGCCTGTCGATCCTCATCGGCCGCTTCCACCTCCAGCCCGTCGAGGGGGTGACCGTCCTCGCCCAGCTCGCGGACGCCTCCTTCGGGCACAACGCGGCCTTCTACGTGGTCCAGTTCGCCACCATGGTGCTGCTCGCGCTCGCCGCGAACACCTCCTTCGGCGGCCTGCCGGTGCTGATGAGCCTGCTGGCCCGCGACAACCACCTGCCGCACTTCTTCGCCCTCAAGGCCGACCGCCAGGTGCACCGCCACGGCGTGGTCTGGCTGGCCCTCGTCTCGGCCGTCCTGCTCGTCCTCTCGGGCGGCGACACCAACACCCTCGTCCCGCTCTTCGCCATCGGCGTGTTCGTCGGCTTCACCCTCTGCCAGGTCGGCATGGTCCTGCACTGGCGCGGCGAGCGTCCGCGGGGCTGGCGGGGCAAGGCCGTCCTCAACGGCTTCGGCGCACTCCTGACCGGTGCCGCGGCGGTCGTCGTCACCGCCACCAAATTCACCGAGGGCGCCTGGCTGATCGTCCTCGCCCTCCCCTTGATCGTCCTCGGCTTCGAGAAGGTCCACGGCGCCTACGCCGAGATCGGCGCACGCCTCGAACTCGGCCGCGTCCCGCAACCGCCGCACCGGGCCCGCTCGCTCGTCGTGGTCCCCGTCTCCGGGCTCTCGAAGCTGACCTGCCAGGCCCTCACCGCAGCCCGCTCCCTCGGCGACGAAGTCCACGCCGTGACCGTCACCCACCCGGCCCCCGAAGACCGGGAGGCGGCCGAAGCGCTCCGCCGGGACTGGGAGTTGTGGAAGCCCGGCGTCGAACTGACCGAGCTCTCCTCCGACACCCGGTCGCTGGGCCGGCCGCTGTCCGGCTACGTGCGGGAGCTCGCGCGGACGCACCCGGACGCCCAGGTGACCGTACTGATCCCGGAGACCGAGCCGGCCCGCCTGTGGCAGCGGATGCTCCAGAACCAGCGCGGCTCCGTCGTCGCCCACGCCGTCCGCCGCGACACCGACGCGGCCATCTGCCGACTGCGTTTCCGGATCACCGACGGCGCACGCTGACACGCCCTTGACGGCGGCTGGACGGGCCGCAGCGTGCCGCCCCGGAGGGAGGCGGCGAGGTCGGGACGGGGGTGCCGGCGACGGCGGCCCGTGGCGCCTTGGGCGGCGCCGTATGGAGGTCGTCAAGCTCGCGCTCCTCGCCGTATGGACGCCGTCAAGGCCTGCCCGGGCGGTGGGAAAGGGTTGTTACATCGGCTGGACGGGTTCCATCCGGTGGAACGTTCCGGACTGCGCATGACGTACGAGAGGAAGGCGGCACGCCGATGCCCCGGGTGCTGGTGGTGGACGACGAACCGCAGCTCGCGCGATTGATGGTCATCAATCTGAAGGCGCGGAAGTACGACGTGGACTGCGCGTCCGACGGAGGCACGGCCCTGGACGCCGTGGCGAGCCGGCGCCCCGATGCGGTCCTGCTCGATCTCGGACTGCCGGACATGGACGGGATCGACGTGATCAAGCGGCTGCGGATGTGGTCGCGGGTGCCCGTCCTGGTGGTCTCCGCCCGCCACGGCTCCGAGGAGAAGGTCCGGGCCCTGGACGCGGGCGCCGACGACTACATCACCAAGCCCTTCGGCATGGACGAACTGATGGCCCGGCTCGGATCGGTCGTCCGCCGAGCGTCCGCGCGGACCCCGGTCACCGCGAGCGATTCGGTCGTCGAGACCGAGGAGTTCACCGTCGATCTGATCGCGAAGAAGGCCCGGCGCGGAGGGAACACCATCAGGCTCACGCCGACGGAATGGCACCTGCTGGAAGTCCTGATCCGCAACAAGGGCCGGCTCGTCAGCCAACGGCGCCTGCTCCAGGAGGTCTGGGGCTCCTCCTACGGAACGCAGACCAACTACCTGCGCGTGTACATGGCCCACCTCCGACGGAAGCTCGAAGCGGACCCCGCACACCCGCGCCACCTGATCACCGCCCCCGGAATGGGGTACCGCTTCGATGCGTGAGCGCGTCGAGGCGGCGGCCACCGTACGGGTGCCGCGTCCGAGTACGAATCCGGCATGCGGGTGCGCGGCGAAGTGCTCCACGACCGCTATCGCGTCCTGCCCCTGGAGAGCTCCAGCATCCCCAACGCCCTGGCGGCCTTCCTCCTCCACGTACGCGACCCGCGAGGTCATCCGCGAGGCAGAACCGGACCGGACCCGCCGTCCGCACGTCCACGTCGGCTGACGGATCGCGGTCGCACCGCGCCGCCGACCGGCGGTGGCCTCGAAGGTAGGTCGGATTGCGACATTTGGAGCATCAGGGACATGTCGTGATTGATAATCATATATAACTACGCATAGAACGTTCCTCGCAGCTCGAACAGGGACACTCCCTGATCGGGTCGTTCGAGGAGGATCCATGCAGCACTTCGCCGTTCGGAAGGCATCGTGCACGGTACTCGCTGCCGCAGCCGTTCTGTCGCCGTCCGTCGCCCTGGCGGCTCCTGCCCCACCCGGCACGTACGCATACGTCGCCAACACGGGCCAGGACAAGGTCCAGGTGTTCGACACCGCCACGAACGCCCTCGTGACGAGCATCGGCACCGGAGCGTTCAGCGGGCCCCTGCAGGTCGCCGCTTCCCGTAACGGCAAGAAGGTCTACGTGACGGAGCGGGACTCGGGTGCCGTGTCGGCGATCGACGCCCTCACCAACACCGTGGTGGCCGAAATCCCCACGGGGAGCGGCACTCCGGAGAGCGTGGCCATCTCGCCGGACGACAGTCGCGCCTACGTCACCGTGGAGGGGAACGGACCGGCCAACCGCGTGGTGGCGATCAACACCGCCACCAACGCCGTCGTGGGCACCCTGGACGCGGGGGTGGACACGCTCCCGAACGGGCTGGCGGTCTCCCCGGACGGGAAGCGGCTCTACGTCGCCTACCGGGGCGCCGGTGTGGTGGCGGTGATCGACGCCGCCACCATGACGCTCATCACGACGGTGGACGTCGGACCGAGCGCACCGCGAAAGGTGGCCATCTCGCCGAGTGGCGCACGTGTCTACGTCACCGAGAACACCTCGGGCGAGGTATCGGTCATCGACACCGCCACCAACACGGTCGTGGTGCCGATCCCCGTCAACCAGGGACTGGACGGCGTGGAGGTCTCACGGGACGGAAAGCGCGTCTACGTCGCCGACCGGAACAACGCCCGGGTGGCGGTCATCGATGCCGCCACGAACAGCGTCGTCACGTCGATCCCCACCTCCGGGGATCCCGCCGAGATGGCGGTTTCCCCCACCGGAGCCCGGCTGTACGTCAGCCACCCCAACGGCGCGCACGCGGTGTCCGTCATCGACCTCGCCACCAACTCCGTCTCCGCGACCGTCGACAGTCCCGAAGGGGCGCTCATCGGAATCGACCTGGGCTCGGTGCCGGGGACCTCGAAGGTGTCCTGCCCGGCCGGCAGCGTGCTGACGGGCGGCGGCTTCGGATCCACCGGTCCTGCATCGGATCAGCTCGTCAGCAGGCCGGTACCCGGCACCAACGACTGGGAGGTGAACGGGCAGAACAGGACGCGGGACGACGTCACCCTCACCCCGTACGCCGTCTGTGCCACGCCATGACGGCCTCGCGAGGACCCGAAGGCAGCCGCCGCCCCCTCCCGGGCCCCGGATCCACTTCCAGCGGACGATGATCAGGAGCAGATGCATGCCGTCTGAAAACACAGCAGCAACGCGGCGGAGCGGTCCGCCGCGCCGGACCGGATGGATCGCCGGAGCCGTTGTCTCGCTCGCCCTCACGGGTGCCGGTTTCGCGGTGCCCGCAGCCGCCGCCACCCCGCAGGACCCGTCGGACGTGCAGTACCTGACGGTGAATCCGCCTCCGCAGCACGACGAATGCGCCGAGGGGCCGCCGTGGGCGCAGGAGCGGACGTGGGCCGAGTGCGAGCCCCACCCCGGTGGGCCTCCGTTTCCTCCCGGACCCCCCGGGCCCCCCGGACCGGCTGGACCTCCCGGACCGGCCGGAGCCCCCGGCCCTCCGGGAGCCCAGGGCGCGCCGGGGGTCCCCGGCCCGGCCGGCGCGCCGGGATCAGCCGGGCCCGCCGGACCCCAGGGAGTGGCCGGACCTGCGGGCCCCGCTGGTCCCCCGGGACGCGTTTCCACCCTCGTCGTCACGGGCCAGCCCGTCCTGATCCCCGCGGCCCCGTAGCGGCACCGGGCCCCGCGCGGGCCGCAGCACCGTACGGCCGGCACGACCGCGTGCTGCCGGCCGTACGTGGGCGCCTTCGCGTCAGCCGTGGCGCAGGGACTCCAGCAGGCCTTCCGGGAGGTACTCCGCGTGGGCTGCGGCCACCGCCGCAGGGTCGGTGAGCCGGTCGAGAGGAAGGTGTCGGGACCGGCGCGGCGGCGGCACGGGCTCGGCGCTTCCGAGCCGCCGGGCGACGTCCTCGCGCAGCTTCGGCAGCAGCGCGTAGAGCATGTCACCGGGACATGCGGTGCTGTTGAAGTCCCGGTGCCCGTAGATCTCGGAGGCCGGCACGTCGTACTGGCGGCACACGCGGGCGCACAGGTCGGCGAGGGCGGAGAACTGCGCCGCCGGAGGCTGCACCGTCATGTAGGTGCCCTCGTTCTCGATGCCGATGGCCACGTTGTTCTGGCCGACGCAGTGGGCGCCCCGTACCATCCGGGCCCCGGCGTCCAGCGCGGCGAGGCTGCGGTGGCGCCCCTCGAGGACGAAGGCGCCCCTGCTGACCGTGAAGTGCTGGCCGGTGTCGATCCAGCCCTGCATGTCCATGTGGTACGTCTGGATCGCGCGGGCGAGGCTGAGGGCCCGCGTCATCGAGTAGTCCGTGACGTTGGCCGTGGCCGTGTGGTGGATGATGATCTTCTCGGGCCGGGAGGCGAGCAGTACGACGGGTTCGGACGCCTCGCGGGCGCCCCAGCCGGCGCAGTCGGTGATCTCGGGTACCGGGTTGCCGTCGCGGCGCCCGAATGCCCGGGGGCCGGTGGAGGCCCTGGCCGGGGAGGCGGCGGCGGTGGGCAGGAGGGAGCCGGCTCCGACCGCGAGCGCGGCGGATACCAGGGCCCTGCGCGTGAGCGGGGAGTGCGGTGTGAATGTCATGGAGCAGCCGTTCCGGTGGGGGAGACCTCCCATGGAACGGGGCGGGGCCCCCGGGGGCGCACAGGCGCTCCGGGGACGCCGTCCGTTGGTCCTTTGGGAGGACGGCGACTCGGCCGTCCGGTCGCCGCCGGCTCCTCAGGGGCCCTTGTTGAGTTCCGCGACGATCGAGGCGGGTGTGTGCCCGCTGCCGTCGGACAGACGGTGGAAGTCGACGGAGACGTAGTTCGGAGTACGGCCCCCGCTGGCGGTCCGGCACTGCGTCGCGATGCGGTCCCTGAGCTTGGCCCCGTTGTCCAGGGACGCGGTGAGGACCGTGGGCACGTTGCGGTGGTGGCTCATCGTGAACAGCCGCCGGAATCCCGGTTCCTGGCGGTCCAGGGGCACGTCGGGCCAGCGGGTGACGCACGCGAGGTCGTTGCCCAGGTCGCCGAGGCTCCAGTAGTTGCTCACGGTCCAGGACCTGTCGAACATGACGCCGAAGTCTTCGCGGTCGGACCGGTCCGAGAAGACGATCAGACGCTTGCCGGCGGTGACGAGGTCGGCCACCTTCGGCCAGCCGTGCTCCCGTACGCCCCACTCGTCCGGCCGGAACAGCAGCGGGTCGAACCCGCGGACCTTGCCGAGTGACTGCCGGAGTTGCCCGGCGCTGACGTAGTCCTCGAGGAAGACGGTCACCACCTCCTGCGGATGGGAGGCCAGGAAGTCGACCACCGTCTGCATGGTGCCGTGGAAGGACTGCCGCGGGAGCGCGTACGTGGCTCCGGCGAAGGTCTTGCAGTCGCCGTGGCACAGGTAGACGTCGCTCGGGTAGCAGTCGCTGCCGAAGCTGATGACGCACAACCAGGTGCTGCGCTCGTACCAGTGCGTGTCCAGGCTCAGGGCGCGGACCCCGCCGTCGAGTTGCGCGCGCACCGACTCGGACTGGTTCACCGAACTCCAGCGGGAGTCCTCGTAGTTGGTGAAGGAGTTGTGGGTGGTGAGGAAGGCGGCCTCGTCGAGGCGGCGGTCGCCCCAGCGGGCGGCGGCCTGGTCCGCCGCCTGCTGGGTGGTGGGGGAGGGGGGTGGAGGGGCCGTGGCGGCGGTGGCGCCCGGTGCGCAGAGGAGGGCCAGAAGGAAGAGGCACACCAGGAGGCGGAGCCCTCTTCGCGCCGATGGGGTGCCGGGACGCCGGAGGGGCGCACCACTCTTGCGTGTCGCGTGCATGTCAAACATGGCGGGAGGGTACCGTGCCCGGCGAGGGCGTGCCGCCCCTCGGACGGCATCGGCCGAATCCAGCCGCCGGGGCCCGCACGGCACGCGAGCGCAGGCTGCGCTGACCTGCGCGTTTCGGGATCGGGTCGATCGGGTGAGACCGGCCGACGAGAGGCTGCGGCGCCGGCGGATGCCGTTCCGAGGTCCATGCCGCTGAGGGTGTCGAGCGGAGGCCGCTGCCAGGCCCAGTTCCTGCCAGCCTCAGGGGGCCCGTGCAGATCCGGAGTGTGAGCCGCCGGTCTCGGGGCAGGCGCCCGGCCGAGGCACCCGCCCAACCGTCGCGGCACGGGGGAGCGGGTGCACGGAAGCCGAGAACGCCGCAGGCGCCGCGAGCGCAGAGACGAAGGAGACATCCGTGAACGTGAACGTGTGGAACTACCGCGAGACTTCGGGCCGTCTGGAGGCGATCGACCTGACCGGGTTCAAGGTCGAGGCCGCCGACGGAAGCATCGGCAAGGTGAGCAAGCACTCCGACGAGGTCGGCTCCTCCTACCTGGTGGTCGACACCGGGCCCTGGATCTTCGGCCGGGAGGTGCTCCTCCCGGCGGGCACGGTCACCCATGTCGACGTGGAGGGCGAGAAGATCCACGTCGACCGGACCAAGGACCAGATCAAGGCGGCACCCGAGTTCTTCAGCGAGAAGCACATCGGTGACACGGACTACTACAGCCGCATCGGCGGCTACTACGGCGGCTTCATGGGCTGAGACCCCTGCACCGGGCGGTCACCCGTTCGCGGCGGTGGGCTCCGGGCCGGTCTGCGGATCGGCCGGGGGCTCGACGAGCTGTGGGCTGAGACCCCTGCACCGGGCGGTCACCCGTTCGCGGCGGTGGGCTCCGGGCCGGTCTGCGGATCGGCCGGGGGCTCGACGAGCTGCTCGCGCAGGTACCTCCACACCACCGCGATCAGCGCCGCGGCCGGGACCGCCAGCAGGCTGCCGACCACTCCGGCCAGGCTGCCCCCCAGGGTCACCGCCAACAGGACCACCGCGGCGTGGAGTCCGAGACCGCGGCTCTGGATCATCGGCTGGAAGACGTTGCCCTCCAGCTGCTGCACCACGACGATGATCAGCAGCACGATCAGCGCGTCCGTCAGACCGTTCGAGACCAGCGCGATGAGCACCGCCACCAAACCGGCGAACAGGGCGCCCACGATCGGCACGAACGCGGACACGAAGGTCAGCACGGCCAGGGGCAGCACCAGGGGAACACCGACGATCCACAACCCCAGCCCGATGAAGACCGCGTCGAGCAGGCCGACGAACGCCTGCGAGCGCACGAAGGAACCGAGGGTCTCCCAGCCGCGCTCGGCCACCACGGGGACGTCGGTGGCGAGGCGGCCGGGCAGCTGCCGGGTGAGCCACGGCAGGAACCGCGGCCCGTCCTTGAGGAAGAAGAACATCAGGAAGAGCGCCAGGACGGCCGTCACCAGACCGCTGAAGACGGTGCTCACCCCGGTGACGACGGTGGAGACCGTGGTGCCCACGCTGTGCTGGACCCGGTCGACGGCGCTGTCGAACGCCGCATTGATCTGGGCGTCCCCGATGTTCAGCGGCGGTCCGGCAGCCCAGCCGCGCAGCTGCTGGATGCCCTTGACCACGCCGTCGCCCAGCTCACCGGCCTGCGACGCCACCGGTACGGCGATGAGCGCGACCACACCTGCGGCGACCACGAGGAACAGTACGGTCACCAGGGACGCGGCCACGGCCGGAGGCCACCCGCGCCTGCGCAGGAAGGCGACCAGGGGCCACGTCAGCGTGGTCAGCAGCAGGGCGACGACCAGTGGCCAGATCACCGACCACATCCGCCCCAGGAGCCACAAGGTCGCGGCGGCCATCACGAAGACCAGGAGCAACTCGGCAGAAACCCGCGCGGACGACCGCAGCGCGGACGCGGTCCTTCTCGAACTCAGCGTGTCAGACATGGGGTCACCCTAGGGAACGTCCCCCGCACACGGTGCCGGTGGTACGGCGCACCGTGCCCGCGGCCCGCCCGCGACGGCCGGGCATGGAGCGGGGAATGCCGGGTACCCGCCGGGCATGACAGTGGGTGGAGCAGTACGTGAGGGTGTGGAAACCGCGGCGAGCGGTGGCAAGGCGCGGGGGGTGCTGGCCCGCTGCGGCCTGGCGACGCGCGGATTGCTGTACCTGCTCATCGGCGTACTCGCCGTGCGCGTCGCCTTCGCCGATGGCGGTGGCGAGGAAGCGGACCGGACGGGCGCCGTGCAGGAACTCGCGGAGAAGCCCTTCGGCGGTGTGCTCGTATGGGCCGTCGGGATCGGCCTGGTCTGCATGGCCCTGTGGCGGCTCTCGGAAGCGGCTCTGGGTGCGGCGGGCCCCGACGGGGACAAGCCCGGCAAGCGCCTGGCGGCGGCGGCCCGTGCCGTGTTCTACGGGGCCGGCGCGTACTCCGTGCTCTCCTTCGCCGCCGGCACCGGCGGCGGGCGGTCCGGCGACGAGCAGTCCCGGGACGTGACGGCCCGGGCGCTCGACGTACCCGGTGGTCCGTGGTGGGTGGGGGCCGTTGGCGCGGGGATAGCCATCGGCGGTGTCGTGATCGCCGTACAGGCGGCGCGGCGCACCTTCCGCAAGCACCTGGCGATGGGCGGGCAGCCCGAGGGGGTCCGCAAGGCCGTCGAGTTCACGGGGGTCGGGGGCGGAGTGGCGCGCGGCGCCGTCTTCGCCGCGGCCGGAGCCTTCGCCGTATACGCCGCCGTGAGCTACGACCCGGCGAAGGCGAAGGGGGTCGACGACACCCTCCGGGCGTTCACCCAGACCCCCGCGGGCCCGTGGCTCCTCGTGGTGATCGCCGCCGGGCTCGTGCTGTTCGGCCTGTTCTCCTGGGCCATGGCCTGTTGGCGCCGGGTCTGAGGCTTCGGCTGTCGGCCCTGTCGGCCCTGTCGGCCCCGTAGGCCCCGTCGGTGGCGGACGCCGGCACCGTGCCACCCGTGCGACCGACCTCGGCAGCATCTGACGAGGCCTCGCAGGGGTGGCCGGGCGGCCCCTTCACGGTGTGTGCAGGGCCAGGGCCGCGCAGTGGCCGGCGGGGACCAGGACGTCGCTCAGGGTCCACCCCGGAAGGAGGGCCGGTACGGGGCCGGACCCGACGTAGTCCGCGGCCGGATTCTCCGAGAGGCCGACCCCCAGGCCCTTGAGGTAGGCCTCCTTGCGGGTCCAGACCCGGGTGAAGGCCGCCGAGCGGTCACCGGGGGAGAGGGCCGCCAGTTCGGCGGCCTCCCGCGGGTGCAGTACGTCGGCCAGTTCCGGGATGGTGCGGGGCGCCACCAGCTCCTCCACGTCCACCCCGACCGGGGCCGTAGCGAAGGCCAGCAGGCTGATGCCGGTGCAGTGCGAGAGCGAGAAGTGCAGGGCCCCGCCCGGGAGTACGGGGCGCCCGTGCGGCTCGTCGCAGTGTGCGCACGGAGCCCGCTCGACGATGACCTCGCGCGGGACGATGCCCAGGTACGCGCCGAGCAGCCGCCGCAGTGCCACGTGCGCGCAGACGTACGCGTCGCGGTCGGCTTCCTGGACGAACTCGGCCGCACGCGACAACTCCTGGGCGTCCAGGGTGCCGGGGGCGTGCCGGGCGGCGTGCACGCGGTACTCCGTGGTGTCCACGAGCCACAGCTGCGGGCTCGCGGCCACGAGGGCGGCCCGCGCCGGACCGGGGTCCGAGAGCCTTTCCGGGAGCAGGAGTTGCCGGGTCAGTACGGACATCGGGAGCCTCCTCAGACGGCCGCGGGGACGGGGAGCTCTTCCACGGGCGCCGGCTCCTCGGCCCGTGCGGGGTGGCGCAGGGCCAGGACCGCCGCCACCGGGGAGACGAAGGCGATCGCACCGCACAGCAGCCACGTGGTCTGGATGCCGAGGACGAGGGAGAGCGAGCTGAAGACGGCGATGGACAGGGGGGCGGTGCCGATCCCGGCCAGGGCGAGGGTGGACATCGCCGCGCCCATCCGGTCCTCGGGGGCCGACTGCTGGTAGAGGGTGACGATCGCGGGGCCGTTGAGACCGGACAGCAGGCCCACTCCGGCGGCGACGGCGGTGAGCGAGACCACGGACGGCATCAGGGCCATCACGAGGATTCCCGCGGCGAGTCCGGCCCCGGTGACGACGAGACGTACGAACATCGGGATGCGGTGCGCCATCGCGGCGCCCACCGCACTGGAGCCCAGCGCGCCGACGCTGAAGGCCGCCAGGACCACGCCGACCGCGCTCACGCCCCAGCCGCGTTCGGAGACCAGCAGCGGCAGCGCCACCTCGGCCGGCCAGCTGAACGCCAGGTCGAGGCAGAGGGCGGCGACGAACATCCAGCGCAGCCGGGGGTGGGCGGCGAGCAGCCGGAAGCCGTCGCCGGAGCGCTTGACCAGCGAGACACCGGGCTCCGGCTTCGGGCGGGCGAAGCCGTGGGTGACGTGGAGCAGGCAGCCGAGCCAGATCGCCCCGGTGACGGCGCCGACGAGCATGGCCAGCCACAGCTCCCCGACGCTGATCAGGAACGCTCCGGCCGGCGAACCGAGGATCGGGGCGACGCGCAGCACCATCGAGTACAGGGAGTTCGCGCGGGCCAGCTGGTCGCCGCGGGCGAACATCGGGAGCAGTACGCCGGAGGCCGGTCCGGCGAGGCCCAGGAGGATCCCCTCGACCAGCGCGATCGCCACCAGCGGCCACAAGGTGTGCGTGGTGGCGGTGACCATGGCGCCGGCAGCGAGCAGGACGACGCGGGCCGCCGTGGTGCGCAGCAGGATGAAGCGCGGCCCGAGCGTGTCGGCCACGGCCCCGCCGAAGATCAGCATCAGGGCGCGGGGCACGGTGGCGGCGAGCATCAGCAGGGTGACGGCACGGGTCCCGCCCAGCTCGACGGCGGTCCAGTTCATGGCGATGAGCAGGGCGAAGCTGCCGAGCTGCACCGAGGCCTGGCCGCCGACGAGGGAACCCACCCGGCCCCACTGGACCGGTTGGCCGGGCTGCGGAGCCTGCTGCGAAGGGGTGTCCATGGTGCACCTGTTCTCTGTGGGAGTGGGAGGGGAGTGGTGTGCCGGGGAGGGAGGGGTGGGGTGGCTCATCGGCGATCGCCGTACAGATCGCCGTACAGATCGCCGTACTGGTCGCCGTGCCGGTCGGTGGGCTGGTCGTCGGACCCGACGGCGTAGGGATCTCCGTGCTGCCGCCGGCCGCTCAGGGCGACCGCCGCGGCCACGGCGCGCCGTGCGGCGTTCGCCAGGTCGGTGCTCCGCGCGACGCCGCCGTACGTACGCAGCTCCAGACGGCCGCCGAGGTGTCCGAGGCCCGCCGCAGCGAGCGCCCTGTACGCGGCCGTGGCCGCGGCTGCGGTGGCGGCCGGGCCCGCCGGGGGGACGACGGCGGCGCTGACGCCCGGCACCTCCGAGAGCCGCAGCCGGCCCCGGACGCACGCCGCCCGTCGCCTGCGCCCGCGTGGACCCGCGACCCGGCCACCCGGCACCGGCCGCAGGGCGGCCCGCCCGGAGGGCGGAGCAGAGGCCGAAGAGGCGGGCGCCCCTACGGCGGGGCGGGCCGGGCCGGCCGCCCTCATGAGGGGATCCCGAGGGCGACGGCCGCCACGGCGCCCGGCGCCGGGTCGCCGGGGGACCACAGGTCCGCCCGGTCCAGATCGGTGACGCGGTACTTCCCGAGGGCGCTGACCAGCAGCTGCAACTCCAGCGCCAAGGCCTCGACCAGCCGTATCAGCCCCGCCTCGGGGTCCTCGTCCACGGCCAGCAGCGCCGCCCGGCCCAGGCCCACCGCGGTCGCGCCGAGGGCCAGGGCCCGGGTCGCCCGGCCGCCCTCCCAGATACGGCCCGTCGCGAGCAGGTCTCCGCCAGGAGGGCCGATCCGGCGCAGGCACTCCCCGAGCGGCAGCCCCACCTGCCCCAGGAAGACGTTCGGTGCCCAGCCGGTTCCGCCTTCGGCGCCGTCCACCGTCACCGCGTCGGCGCCCGCGGCCCAGGCCGTGGCGGCGGCCGCCGCGACGTCCCGGCCCGGGTGGAACTTCACCCAGGTGCGGGCCAGCGGGAAGTTGTTCCGCATGAACCGCAGTTGCTGGCGGACGATCTCCTCGGTGAAGGTGCCGGGCGTCGCACACCGCAGCCGCCTGCCGTCGGCCCCGCCCAGGAGGTCCCGTACGGTGAACTGCCCGGCCAGCCGCTCGGCTTCGGCGGCACCCACCACGGTCATTCCGCCGAGTCCGGGCTTGGCACCCTGGCCCACCTTGAGCTCGAAGCCGAGCCGGCCCGAGTCGCGCAGCGCCCGGGTCCCCGGGTCGCTGTAGAGCAGGTTCCAGACCTCGGAGTCCGCGTCCTCGGTGGACTGCTGCACGACGACTCCGCCGACTCCGTCCGGGAGGGACTCCGCGTAGGCGGCGACCCGTTCCAGCAGGGCCGAGCGGGTGGCGCCGCCCTCGCCGCCGCCCCGTGCGTAGCCGTGCACCGGCACCATGTTCTCGCCGATCACCATGGGGATCCCGAGCCGAGCCGCCTGCCGGCCCGCCGCCACCCCGAGATCGCCGCTGCCGGCCCGGGTGGAGCCGAACGCCGAGAGGTAGAGAGGCAGTCGGGCGGTGAAGCCGCCGATGGAGGTGTCCAGCTCCACGTCCTCGTACGAGGGCTCGCGCCCCAGGTCGATCAGCTTCTCCAGCCGCCGCGGCATGAACACCGGCGGTACGATCCGCAGCGCGTCCAGCGCGTCCAGCGCGTCCGACGCGCCGGGGCCGGTTCCCCGGGCCCCGGCTCCGAACGCATCGGCCCCGTACGCATCGGCCCCGAACCCGCCGTCCACCGACCCGAAGAGTTCCGCCCCGTAGGCGTCCGCCGCCGGGAAAACCTCGGCCGTGCCCGCGCGGGCCCTGGCCCGTACCGCCCGCTCCGGGAAGCCCGGCGCACCCAGGGCGCTCACGGCGCGATCACCCCCGGCAGCTTCGGGTAGGCGCTGACCTGCCAGAGGGCGTCGAGCCCGGTCAGGAACCGCACCAGGCGCTGCAACCCCATGCCGAAGCCGGCGCTGGGCTCGATGCCCTCGCGGGCCAGCTCCAGGTACCAGGCGTACTTGGCCGGGTTCTCCCCGCTCTCCCGCATCCGGGTCACGATCGCCGCATATCCCGACTCCCGCTCGCTGCCGCTGACCAGCTCACCGAAGCCGCCGTGCGCGATCAGGTCGAAGTTGCGCAGCACGCCCGGGCGTTCGGGGTCCTCGCGGTCGTAGAAGCCGCGCGACCCCTTCGGGTAGTCGTCGATGAAGAAGGGCCGGTCGGCCTCCAGGGAGAGCACCTTCTCGCCCTCCCAGTCGATCTCCGCGTCCGGACTCTGCGGGTGGCCCCGGCCGATCAGCCTCGCCACCGCCTCCTCGTGCGTGCAGGAGTCGAACTTCCCGGACCGCAGTTCGGCGAAGTCCAGCTCGTCCCGGCCCAGTTCGCGAAGAACCTCCGGGACGGCCGTCCACACGTGGTCGACCACGCTGGTCAGCAGGCCGGCCGCGATCTCCTGGGCCTCGGCCCGGGTGCCGCCGGCCATCTCCACGTCGATCTGGTGGAACTCCACCAGGTGGCGGCCCGTGCCCGCGGTCTCGGGGGGCTCCACCCGGACGTTCGGGGCGATGTAGAAGAGGCGCGGAAAGCCCTTCAGGGAAGCCTGCTTGTAGAGGATCGCGCTCGTCATCAGCTTGTACGGCTGCCCGTAGTAGTCGACGTCCAGCGCCTTCGCGCCGCGTCCACCCGGGTCGGTGACCGGTCCCACCAGGGGCGGCAGCAGCTCCACGAAGCCCTCGCCGCGCAGGAACTGCCGTGCCGCGTGAAGGACTTCCTGCTGGACGATCATCGCGGACCGGAGCTGCGGCGAGCGCAGGTGCTCACCGAGAGGGGGAGGGGTTGAGATGCTCATGTCGGATCCTGCTCCTGTTCGTGGCTGTCGTGGCTGTCGTGGCTGTCGTGGGTGTCGCGGTCGTCGTGCTTGTCGGGGTTGTTGTCGTCTCGTTCGTGCTGTCCGGGTGGGTGCGCCAAGGGACCGCTCCCGGGCGCGCCGGTGTCCGCGTGGTTCACACCGGCGCCCGGGCCGTTCCGGCCCCGGCCCGAACTCCTCCGGCGCCCTCGCCCCCGGGGCTTGTCGCGGGGCGGTCGTACCGCGAGGCCACCCGGCCCAGCGCCGCCAGCAGCCCGTCCGAGGTCATCGACCGCGCCGACGAACGCAGATGACTGCCCGTCGTGCGGTGGGGGGCCACCGGCATCGAGCCCGTCCGGGACCAGCGCAGCCGCCCGCCCGCGTCGATGAAGCTGCGCGAGCGCCCGGCGTTGTCGGGGTGCAGGCAGTACGGGACGTCCAGGACTCCCCGTGCGAACGCGGTCCGCAGCGCCCTCCCGAGGTCGTCACCGAGCTCCAGGACGGCCTCCACGAAGGTCCGGGCCTCCAGGTACACCTCGCTGTCCGCCGACTGCGGTGCCCCGGCCGGCGGCCCGGCCAGCGCCGCCGTCGCCGCGGCCGTCTCCAGGGCGCGGACGTTCTCCAGCACGCTGGGGATCCGGTGCGCCTCGGCGGCCGTCTTGACGATCAGCCGCTGTGCGCCCGCCTCCACGGCCAGCCGTGCGGAGGCCTCCAGCAGCCGTGTGGCACCGCGCTCGGTGTGCGGGAAGACGCCCATGTACGTGTAGAGGACGACGTGCCGGTCCACCTCCGCGGGCAGGAACTCCGCGGCCAGCCGGTGCAGTGCCCGCACCGCCTCCGTGTCCTGCGCCGGGTCGGTCTGCTGCGCGTAGCTCAGGGACACGCTGCGGATGCCGTGCCGGACGAAGAACAGGCCCTCCAGCAGGCTGATGGCGACCAGCAGCCCGGGCGGGCAGAGCTGGCCGAGCATGCAGCCGCCGAAGCTCTCCACGTGCGCCACCCGAGGGGCCCGGACGAGCGAGGCGAGCAGTTCGCAGCAGTGCGCCCAGTTCTCCACGGACTCGGCGAGCGGGGTGCGCCCGTAGGGCAGGCAGTACGAGACCGGTCCCCCCTCCGTGGCGTCCAGCCCGGCGGCGCCCAGGGCCCGGACGATCGCCTCCGGCCGGGACGAGCCGTGCCGCACTTGGACGGGGAAGCCCGCGTCGAGCACGCCGGCGAGGAGGCTGCGGGTCAGCTCGGTGGAATGAGCGGTGATCGGGTAGCCGTTGAGCGGGGCGCCCTCGGCGAGGGCGTCGCGTGCCGCGGCGTGGTCGCCGACCCTGGTGTAGCTGTCGATGGTGAGCGTGCCGACGGTGGTGGCCACGGCGGCCTTCGTGCGTTCCAGGCCGGCCCGCATCCGCCGCGGATCGCCGAACCCCATCCGCGGCTGGACGACCAGCTGCCCGGAGGCGGCGGCGCCCGCGACAAAGGCGCCGAAGGAAGACGAGGGGGCCGGCGGGGCGGTCGTGTCCCCGGTGGTCCCCTGAACCGGGGCCGCGCCGCCGGCGTCCCTGCCCGCGGCGGCCACGTCGGGTGCGGCGAGCGTGGCGGCAGTCATGCGACGGCCAGTGATGCCGCCCCGAGGGAGGCGATGAAGGACTTCAGTGCGTCGAGGTCGCCGTCGTCGAAGACGGCGTCGCAGCCCGCGTCGAGGAGCCGGGCGCGCTGCTCCGGGTCGGCCGTGCCGGCCACGCCGAGCTTGCCGCCGATGACGACGGGAAGGGCCAGGCCGCTCCGGCGCAGGGCGTGCACCGCGCTCAGCCCGTCCCGGTAGCCGTGCCCGTTGACGCTGCTGATGACCACGAGGCCGGGCTCTTCGGCCGCGCATGCCTCGGTCAGCAGCTCGTCCGTCACACAGGGGCCCAGATTGCGGACCGGGTGCCCGAGCTCCTCCAGGAGCAGCTGCAGATAGACCAGGTTCCACGTGTGGGAATCCGAGGCCGTACCCGTGAGAAGGATTTTTATGTTCCGTCGTCGCATACGGACGAATATAGAAAGGAGCGGGGCCGTCGAGGGGAAGTTGGACCGGCAGTATGGCGGCACCGGAAATGCCCCTCCGGATGCTTCCGGGAAAAGCGGAAAACCGCGCCCCGCGCAATGCGGGACACGGTCTTCCTGGATTGATCGGAAAGGAATCAGGCGTACTGGGCGACCAGGCTCTTGGGTCGGATGTCCGTCCAGTTGGCCTCGACGTACGCGAGGGCGTCAGCCCGCGCGCCGGCGCCCCAGACCACGTCCCAGCCTGCGGGAACCTCGGCGAAGACGGGCCACAGGGCGTGCTGCCCCTCGGCGTTGGCCACGACGTGGAACGTACCCTCGGTGTCGTCGAAAGGATTGGTCATGACAGGCTCCTCAATTTGTCGGAAAGAATACGGCCGATCAGGGCAAGCGGTTCGGGTTCACCCATTCTGGTGTGCGGGACCCCGATGACGTGATTCTCGACGCTGCCTTCCACGTAGGGAATCCAGTGCTGCGCGAGAGTGTTTTCCGTTTCCCCGTCCTCGATGGCCGCCAGGAACACCATGTCGGTGGCGACCGGGCGCGGGGCGTACAGGTTCATGATTTCGGCGTGGTTGATGGAGGCTCCGATCACGGAGCGGATCTCCCCGTCCGAGAAGGCCCCGAGGACCGGATCCTTCAGCCGTACCAGGCCGATCAGCGCGTCCACGTCGAACGGCGCGTCGGCGGGCTCGTCCGAGGCGTCGCCGACCAGCATGTCCCGCTTCTGCGCGGGGGTCATCCGGCGCCGCACCGGTTCGGTGGGCAGCAGGTGGACGTCCATCATCGCCAGCAGCTCGGTGCGCTCCCCGAGTTCGGACAGGCGCACGGCGAGGGCGTGGGCGACCGTACCGCCGAAGGACCAGCCCAGGAAGCGGTACGGGCCCTGCGGCTGGACCTCGCGGATCAGCGGGAGGTAGTCCGCCACCATCTCCTCCACCGAGGCGGGGGAGTGGCCCAGTTCGCTCAGTGCCCGCGCCTGGATCGCGTACAGCGGCTGGTCCGGTCCCAGGTGCTGGGCCAGTCCGGCGTACGGCCAGCCGACCCCGGTTCCCGGGTGGATGCAGAACAGCGGCGGACGCGTCCCGCGGGTGCTCAGCGGGAGCACCACACCCATCGGGTCGAAGCCGGTGGGCTCGTCGCCCAGCAGCCCCGCCACCGTCGGGGTGCGGAACAGGTCCCGGACCCCGCGCTCCAGCCCGAGCACGGTGCGCATCCGGCTCACCAGGCGCACGCCGAGCAGCGAATGCCCGCCCAGGCCGAAGAAGTTGTCGTCGATGCCGACCCCCTCGACGCCCAGCACCTCGGCGAACAGGCCGCACAGGACCTCCTCGCGCGGGTTGCGCGGGGGCCGCCCGGCGGGGCGCGCGGCGAGGGCGGGCGCCGGCAGGGCCCTGCGGTCCGGCTTGCCGTTGACGGTGAGCGGGATCGAGTCGAGCAGCACCGCCGCCGACGGGACCATGTGCTCGGGGAGTTCGTCCGCGGCCCAGCGGAGCAGCGCCTCGTCCGTCAGACCGTGGCCGGCGCGCGGCACGGCGTACGCGACGAGCCGCTTGCCGCCGGGTCCGTCCTCGAAGACGACCACCGCGACCTGGCCGACACCGGGGTGGCGGGCCAGGGTCGCCTCGATCTCCCCGGGTTCGATCCGGAAGCCGCGCAGCTTGATCTGGCCGTCGGCCCGCCCCACGAAGCGCAGTTCGCCCTCGGGCGTCCAGTGCACGAGGTCGCCCGTGCGGTACATCCGGCCGCCGTCGGCGCCGAACGGGTCGGCGACGAACCGCTCCGCCGTCAGGCCCGGCCGGCCGAGGTAGCCGCGGGCCACCTGGGTGCCGGCGATGTACATCTCGCCGGCCACCCCGATGGGCACCGGGCGCAGCCGCTCGTCGAGGACGTGCACCCGGGTGTTGTCCAGGGCCGCGCCCAGGAACACGCCCGGGAGCGTGCGCCGTCCCGCGGGGATGCGCTGCTGGTGCGAGGCGAAGGTGGTCTCGGTGGGGCCGTAGGAGTGGACGAGGACGGTGTCGGGGCAGTGGTCCAGGACCCGCTGGAGGGCGCTCGGGGAGGCCACGTCGCCGCCGGTCCAGACCTCGTCGAGGAGCTTGAGGGTGTCCAGGCCCTCGTCGGCCATGATGTGGAAGAGGCCCATGGTGAAGTAGGCTGCGGTCACGCCGTAGGTGCGGACCGTGTGGTCGAGCTCGGCGACGTCCGTACCGTCGCCGGGGGCGATGACCAACTGGCCGCCGTTCAGCAGCGGTACCCACAGCTCGTAGGTGGAGGCGTCGAAGCCGATCGCCGAATGGACCAGCATCCGGCGGTGGTTGGCGAGGTTCCAGCAGCGGTCGGTGACCAGTTCCACCACGTTGCGGTGGGTGACGCCGACCCCCTTGGGGCGGCCGGTCGAGCCGGAGGTGAACATCACGTACATCAGGGCGTCCTCGCCGACGGCGACGGCCGGGGCGGTGTGGTCCACGGCCGGCTCGGTGCCGGTGCCGGTGCCGGTGCCTTCGGCCCCGTCCGGCACCAGGTCCGCGGTCAGCACCGTGACCCCGGCAGCAGCCTCCTGGACCACGGCCGGCCGGCCGAGGTGGGACTCCTGCGTCAGGAGCACCCGCCCCGCCACGTCCTCCATGACCATGCGCACCCGTACGTCGGGCAGCCGCGGGTCCAACGGCACGTAGGCGGCACCGCACTTGAGGACGGCGAGCGCCGCCACCAGCAGGTCCGGCGTACGGTCCATCAGGACGCCGACGGCCCCGTCCCGGGCCACCCCGGCCGCGAGCAGCCGGTGCGCGAGGGCGTTGGCGCGGGCGTCGAGGGCCGCGTAGGTGAGGGTCTCCTCCTCGTACGAGACCGCGATCCGGTCCGGGGTGCGGCGGGCCTGGGCGGCGAACCGCTCGTGCACCAGCCCGCAGGCCTCCCGCGGCGTCGCGGTGTCGTTGTACTCGGTGACCAGGCGGAACTCCTCCTCCGCGGAGAGCAGGGGGACGTCCCCGATGCGCAGGCCGGGGTCCTCGGCGACCGCCCGCAGCGTGCGGGCCAGGTGGGCGGCCAGCTGGGCCGCCGTCCCCTCGTCGTAGAGGTCCGTCGCGTACTCCAGTACGCCCTCCAGGCCGCCCGGGGTCCCGTCCGACGCCCGCGTCTCGCGCAGCGAGACGGTCAGGTCGAACTTGGTGAAGCCGGAAGCGGTCCCCAGCGGGGTCCCGGCCAGTGCCGAGTCGGCCGGGGTCGCCCCCTCCGCGGGATGCACCTGCACCACGACCTGCACCAGGGGGTGGTGGGCGGTGGAGCGGACCGGGTTGAGCTGCTCCACCACCAGGTCGAAGGGGAGGTCCTGGTGGGCGTAGGCGGTGAGGTCGGTCTCCTTCACCCTCTCCAGGAGGTCCGTGAACCGGGGGTCGCCGGAGGTGTCGCAGCGCAGCACCAGCGTGTTGACGAAGAACCCGACCAGGTCGTTCAGCGCCTCGTCGTCGCGGCCCGCCACGACCGTGCCCAGCGGCAGGTCGGTGCCCGCGCCGTGCCGGGTCAGCGTCGCCGCCAAGGCCGCCTGGACCACCATGAACACGGAGGCGCCGTGGGCCAGGGCGAGGCCCTCCAGCCGGGCGTGCGTGGCGGGGTCCAGGGCGAGCGGGGTCGCCGCACCGCGGTGGGTGGCCTCCGCGGGCCGGGTACGGGCCGCCGTCAGCTCCAGCACGGGGGGTGCGCCGGCCAGGGCCTCCTTCCAGTGCGCGATGTGCCCGGCGGCGGCCTCGCCGCCGAGGGCGTCCCGCTCCCACAGGGTGTAGTCGGTGTACTGCACGGGGAGCGGTGTCCAGCCGGGCGCACGGCCCTCCTGCCGGGCCGCGTAGGCGGTGGACAGGTCGGCCAGCAGCGGGCCCGTCGACCAGCCGTCGGCGGCGATGTGGTGCACGAGCAGCACCAGCACCTGGCCGTTCGCGTCCGGGGTGGCGTCCTGGTCGCCGTCGTGGTCCGCATCCGCGGGGGTGATCAGCGTGGCGCGGAAGGGAAGGTCGGCCGAGAGGTCGAAGACGTGCCCGGCCGCCGTGTCGACGGCCGCCTCCAGAGCGCCGGGCATCGCCGACACCTGCTCCAGCACCGGCCGCGCCGCGTCCAGCACGCGCTGGTACGGCTGCCCGTCCACCGCCGGGTACACCGTGCGCAGCACCTCGTGCCGCCCGGCCACGTCCGCCAGGGCGTCGGCCAGCACGGCCGCGTCGAGCGGCCGGTCCAGGCGCAGGGCGAACGGGATGGTGTACGAGCGGCTCGGACCCTCCAACTGGTCGACGAACCACAGCCGGCGCTGTGCGTACGACAGCGGCATCAACTCCGGCCGGTCGGCGTCCGCCACCGGGACCAAGGGCGCCCGGCCGGTGCCCGCGCCGTCCCGGGTGAGGCGCAGGGCGAGCCCGGCAGGCGTCGGGGCGAGGAAGAGGTCGCGGATCCGGGCTTCGAGGCCGAGCACGGCACGGATCCGGTTCACCAGCCGCACGCCCATCATGGAATGGCCGCCGACGGAGAAGAAGTTGTCGTCCGGACCCACCTGCTCGATGCCGATCACCTCGGCGAACAGGACGCGGAGCACACCCTCGGCGGCGGAGCCCCCGGCGGACCGGTCCTGTTCCGCCCGCAGCGCCCGGGCCTCGGCCTCGGCGGCCCGGGCGAGCGCGACGCGGTCCCGGCGCTCGGCGAGGCCGAGCAGCTCCGCCCCGTCCAGCAGCGGGCTCGCGGAGGGCGGCGCGTCGGGGTCGGCCGCCGCCCGGGCCAGGGCCCGTACGAACACGTCCAGCAGCAGCCGGGCCGTCTCCTCGTCGAAGAGGTCCGCGGCGTACTGCCACCACACCTCCAGCGTCCCGTCGGGCGCGGCGACGCAGGCGGCACTGAGGTCGAACTTGGCGGCCTCCAGGCCCGGTTCCACGAACCGGCCGCCGAGCGGGCCGACCGGCTCCTGGCTCTCCGCGTCCTGCCCCTGGGCGGTCAGCATCACCTGGAAGAACGGGTTGACGGCGAGCGCGCGGTCCGGGGCGAGGTGCTCCACCAGCAGGTCGAAGGGCAGCTCCTGGTGCGCGTAGGCGGCCAGATCGGCGTCCCGGGCCCGGTCCACCAGCTCGGCGTACGGGGCGTCGCCCGACACGTCGGTGCGCAGCACCAGGGTGTTCACGAAGAAGCCCACGAGGCCGTCGAGCGCCTCGTCGCCGCGGCCCGCGACCGGGGTCCCGATCGCGATGTCCTCGCCCGCGCCGACCGCCGCCAACGCCTGTGCCAGCGCCGGTTGCAGGAGCATCAGGAGGCTGGCGCCCCGTTGCTCGCCGAGCGCGGTGAGCCGACCGAACGCCTCGGCGTCGAGCCGCGCGATCAGGCTCCCGCCCCGCCCGCTCGGCTCCGCCGGCCGCGGCCGGTCGGTGGGCAGGTCCAGCACGGTCGGCATCCCGTCCAAGGCCGCACGCCAGTGCTCCAGCAGCCCGGCAGGGTCCTCCAGCAGCTCGTGCTGCCACAGGGTGTAGTCGGCGTACTGCACCGGCAGCGGCTCCCAGTCGGGTGCGCCGCCGGCCAGTCTCGCCCCGTACGCCCGGCCGAGGTCTCCGAGCAGCGGGCCCACCGACCAGCCGTCGGTGGCGATGTGATGGGTCAGCAGGGCGAGCGTGGCCCCGCCGTCGGTCGTGGTGAACAGCTGCGCCCTGATCGGGAGTTCGCAGGACAGGTCGAAGGTGCCGGAGACGAATCGCTCGACCAGGGCGTCGAGTTCGCCGGGCGCGCACTCCCGCACCGTGAGCGGGATCGGGAGCGGGTCCAGGACGTGCTGGTACGGCTCGGAATCGACCGCCGGGTACACCGTGCGCAGTACCTCGTGGCGTTCCACGACGTCGCCGAGGGCCGCGGCGAGCGCGTCCCGGTCGGGGAGGGCGTCCAGCCGCAGGACCAGCGGCAGGTTGTAGGTCGTCGAGGGGCCCTCCAGCCCGGCCAGGAACCACAGCCGGCGCTGGGCGAAGGACAGCGGGATCCGCTCCTCGGCGGGCAGCACCTGCCCGTCGAACACCGTTTGGAGGGAGAGCCGTTCAGGGGCGGTCGCCGTGCGCAGCAGCTTCCGGTCGATCTTTCCGGAGGAGGTGCGGGGCAGGGCCTCGACCAGCGCCAGGACCGACGGGACGGCGGCGGCGGGCAGGTGGGCGCGCGCCCGGGCGCGCAGCGCGTCGGCGTCCACCCCCGGGTCCGCGACGACGAAGGCGGCCAGCCGCTTCACTCCGTCCGCGGTCTCCTGCGGCACCACGGCGGCCTCGCGGACCCCCGGGTGGGCGGTGAGCACCGATTCCACGGACGCCGGGTCCACCCGGTGACCGTTGATCTTGACCTCGTCGTCGGCCCGGCCCCGGAAGCCCAGCTGTCCGTCCTCCCGTACGAACACCACGTCACCGGTCCGGTAGGCGCGCTCGGTGCCCAGGAAGGTGAAGCGCCGCCCGGTCAGCTCGGGACGCCCCAGGTAGCCGAGGGCCAGCCCGCCGCCGAGCAGCCACAGCTCCCCGTCCACGACGGCCGCGCGCACCCCCGGCAGCGGCTCCCCGATCGGCACCGGGCCGCCCGGGTGCCGGGAGAGGTCGGCGACGGTGGCGACGACGGTGGCCTCGGTCGGACCGTAGGTGTTCAGCAGCCGCACCCGGTCCGGGTCCACGGCCGCGCACCACTGGGCCACCCGTTCGGGCAGCGCGGCCTCCCCGCCGATGACCACCGTGCGTACGGAGTCGGGCAGATCAGCAATCCCCGCAGAGAGGGCGTGGGTCAACTCGTGCCAGTAGGCCGTGGGGAGGTCCAGTACGCTCACGCCGTGCGCCGCGCACCCCGCGAGCAGCCCGGGGACGTCCAGCATCTCCTCGTCGCGCAGCACGAGGGCGGCGCCGGCCCCCAGGGCCAGGAACACCTCCTCGACGCTCGCGTCGAAGTGCAGCGGCGCGAACTGCAGGACCCGGTCCTCGGCGGTGATGCCGTAGCGGACGGTCGCCCCGGCCGTGAAGTGGGCCAGGGCGTCCTGCCCGACCACCACCCCGTTGGGGGTTCCGGTCGATCCGGAGGTGTAGATCACGTAGGCGGCGTCCTCGGGGACACCGGGACCGGGGAGGACGAACTCGCCCTCCACGGGGTGCACTTCCTGCCCGGAGCAGTCCGCGAGGATGGCGGCCGTCCGGGCGGCCGGGGCACCGGGGTCCAGCGGCAGGTAGGCGGCGCCGGTCCGCAGGGCGGCGAGCAGCCCCACGATCGCGTCGATCCCGCGCGGCCGGTTCACGGCCACCAGCCGGCCGGGCCCGGCACCCTCGGCGGCCAGCTCCTCGGCGCGGAACGCCACGGCGAGGGCGAGCTGCCCGTACGTCATCCGGCGTGCGCCGTGCACCAGGGCGAGCCGCTCGGCGCCGTCGGCGACCCGGGCGTCGATCCGGTCGAGCACGCGGGGCGCCGGGGTGATCGCCGGGCCGCCGTCCAGGACGGCGGAGGCGGTGGGGGCGGTCGAGGGCATCGCGGAGCCTCCAGGCGGGGGATGGGATGCGGAGCGGAGTCCGTGCCCCCAACCTAGGCACCGCTCCCCACTCCACCGGGCAGTCACCGCGGCAGCTCCCCGGATGCCGTTCTGCCGCTCCGGACTGCCGGTCGCCCGGGGCGGGTCCCCGGCCCGTACGCCGAAGAGGCCCTCCGCTCCCCGACCGGACGTCGGGGAGCGGAGGGCCTCTTGGGGGATTGCGGGGCAGACCTGGGCCGTCTCTTTCGGATCTTGTCGGCCGAGCCTGCGGTGTCTGGTGCCGTGCCTGGGCGTGCTGTCGGGGCGTTCGCGTACTGGGCGTACGTGGTCGCCTCGGCAGTGCGGCCGGGCGCGGTGCCGGGCGCCGCGGGCCCGGCAAGATCCGAAAGAGACGGCCTAGGGCTGGCGGACCCGGGAGCCCGCTCGGGTGCGGCGGCGGAGGGCCGGTGGCGGGGTCGGAGGGACCGGGGGCGCCGACGCGAGGAGCGCCGCCAGGCGGGCCGGTGTCGGGTTCCGGAACACCTCGCGCAGGGTGAGCTCCCTGCCCAGCTCCGCCTTGATCCGGTTGACCAGCCGGACCGCGAGCAGGGAATGCCCGCCGGACTTGAAGAAGTTGTCGTCCGGGCCGAGCTGCCCCCGCTCCAGCACCTCCGCGAAGAGGCGCAGCATCGCCGGAGCCAGCCGGTCGTCTCCGTGGCCGCCCCCGTCGGCGGGGCTCCGCCCTGCGGTTCCGGCCGAGGCCTGGGCGGGGCCACCGGCCGAGCCCTGCGCAGAGCCGCCGGCCGAGGCCCTGGCCGAGGTGGAGGGCCGTGCCGCGGCCGCGGGTGGCGGGCCCGCCGGGCCCGGATCCGGAGCCGCCGCCGACAGCAGGTGGACCGTGGAGGGGACCGCGTACTCCGGCAGCCGGTCCGCAGCCCACTCCTGCAGGGCCGCCTCCGTCAGCGGGCCCGCCGCGGTCTCCCGGTCCAGGACCTCCGCGACCAGCCGGTCCTCCGCCACGCCGACGCGCGCCCCGGCCACCGCCGGGTGCTCCGCGAGCACCGCCGCCACGTGTTCCACGTCGATCCGGTAGCCGCCGGCCACCGGCCGCGCCCCCCGCCGGTCGGCCGGCGCCGGAAGGTCGCCGACGCGGCGGCCGGGGTCGGCGCCGAACAGCTCCAGCGCTGCCACCAGCAGGTCGGCCAGGCGTCGGGCGCCCGCCTCCCCGTACAGGTCGGTGGCGTACTCCAGCACCCCCGACAGGCCGCCGTCCGTGCGCTCCGTCAGGGCGAACGTCAGGTCGGACTTGGCGGTCGCCGAACCGTACGGCAGCTCCACGCCCGCCAGCGGGCCCCCGGCGGCGGCGTCCGCACTTCCGTCCGCCCGGTTGACCTGGAGCATCACCTGCACCAACGGGGCGTGCGCCGCGGACCGGAGCGGGTTCAGGTGCTCCACCAGCAGGTCGAAGGGGAGTTCCTGGTGTGCGTACGCCGCCAGACCCGCCTCCCGGACCCGCCCCAGCAGCTCCGCGAAGGTCGGATCGCCGCTCGTGTCGGTGCGCAGGACCAGGGTGTTCACGAAGAACCCGACCAGCCCCGACAGGGCGTCGTCGCCGCGCCCCGCGACCGTCGTGCCGAGGGCGAGGTCCGTGCCCGCACCGAGCCGGGTCAGGGCCGCGGCGAGCGCCGCCTGCACGACCATGAAGAGCGTGGCGCCCTGGCCGTGGGCGAGAGCGGTCAGGCGCTTGTGGGTCTCCTCGGACACCGCGAAGGCGGTGAGCGCCCCCTGCCCGGAGGGCTCGGCCGGCCGGTGCCGGTCGGTCGGCAGGTCGATCAGCGGCGGCAGGCCCGTCAAGGCCCGCTCCCAGTGGTCCAGTTCGGGCCGGCAGTCGGCGAGCAGCTCCCGCTGCCAGAGCGTGTGGTCGGCGTACTGCACCGGCAGCGGCTCCACGGCCGGGGCCCGCCCGCCGAGCCGCGCCTCGTACGCCGCGGCCAGATCCGCGAGCAGCGGCCCCGTGGACCAGCCGTCGGCCGCGATGTGGTGGAGCAGCAGCACCAGCGTCTGCGGGCCCTCTCCGTGCGGGAGGAACAGCCAGGCCCGCAGCGGCAGATCGCGCGTCAGGTCGAAGACGTGCGCCGCCGCCTCGTCCACGGCGGCGCCGACGTCCTCGGGCCGGGCCAGTTCCAGCTGCGGCCGGGCCCGGTCCAGCACCCGCTGGTACGGCTCGCCGCCCTCGGCCCCGTACACCGTGCGCAGGACCTCGTGCCGCGCCACCACGTCGGCCAGGGCGTCGGCGAGCGCCGCCGGGTCCAGCGGCCGGTCCAGCCGCCGCACCAGGGCGATGTTGTAGGTCGGCGACGGGCCCTCCAGCTGGTCGACGAACCAGAGCCGGCGCTGCGCGTACGACAGGGGCAGCCGCTCCGGCCGCGGCTGTGCGGGTGCCAGTGCGGGCCGGGTGCCCACGGCTCCCGCCGCGGCCAGCCGCCGGTGCAGGCTCGTCGCCGTGGGGGCCAGGAACAGGTCCCGGATGCCCGCCTCCACCCCGAGCACCGCCCGGATCCGGTTGACGAGCTTGCTGGCCAGCAGTGAATGCCCGCCGGACTTGAAGAAGTTGGCGTCGGGGGCGATCCGCTCGCGCCCCAGCACCTCGGCGAACAGCCCGCAGAGGATCTCCTCCCGGGGCGAGAGCGCCGTCGGCGCGGGCGCGGCGGCCCGCTCCTCGACCGCGACCGCGGCCGCGGTCGCCGCGGCGAGGCGCTCGCGCCGCCGCACGAGACCCGTCCGCTCCTGCGCCGTCACCAGCTCCAGCGCGCCCAGCCGGGTCCGTGCGGAGGCCGCGAACGCGTGCAGGGCCCGGACGTACACCTCCAGCAGCAGGCGCGCCGTCTCCCCGTCGAAGAGGTCCTCGGCGTACTGCACGTGCACGTCCAGCCCGTCCGCCGTACCGTCCGGTCCCCGCCGGGCGGCGCAGTGGAAGGAGAGGTCGAACTTCGCGGCGCCCAGGTCGGTGCTCGTCGCCCGCCCCCGGACCCCGCCGAGCAGGATCCCCTCGTCCGCCGCCTCCTGCACGGTCAGCATCACCTGGAAGAAGGGGTGTTCGCCCAGCGACCGGCCCCGCTCCGCCAGGTGCTCCACCAGCAGGTCGAAGGGCAGGTCCTGGTGGTCGAAGGCGGCCAGGTCGGCGTCCCGCACCCGCTCGACGAACGCCCCGACCTCCGGGTCTCCCGACAGATCGGTGCGCAGGACCAGGGAGTTGACGAAGCAGCCCACCAGATCGTGCAGGTCCTGGTCGGGGCGGCCCGCCACCGGGGTGCCGATCGTCAGGTCCTCGCCGGCCCCCGTCGCGGACAGCGCCGCCGCCAGTGCAGCACGGGCCACCATGAACAGGCTGGCCCGGCGGTCCCGGGCCAGGGAGAGCAGCGCCCGGTGCGCGGCGGCGTCGAGCCCGGCCGACACCGTCACCGCCCGTCCCGAGGGCTCGGCCGGCCGGGGCCGGTCCACGGGCAGCACGGTCCGGGCCGGGACACCGTCCAGCGCCGTCTTCCAGAAGCCGAGGAGCGCCGCAGGGTCGGCCAGCAGCTCGCGCTGCCACAGGGCGTAGTCGGCGTACTGCACCGGAAGGGTCCGCCACGCGGGGGCCCGGCCGGTGCGCCGTGCCCCGTAGGCCTCGCCCAGGTCCCGCAGCAGCGGGGCGATCGACCAGCCGTCGGTGGCGATGTGGTGCACCAGCAGCACCAGCACCGCGGTGCCGTCCCCGGGAAGGAACAGCCGGGCCCGCAGCGGCGGCCGCAGCGCCAGGTCGAAGGGCTCGCGGCCGAAGCCGGCGACCAGCCCCTCCAGATTCTCCGAGGCGCACGGCGTCACCTCCAGGGCCGCCGTCCCCGCTCCGGCCCCGTCCGTTTCCAGCACCCGCTGGTAGGGCTCGCCGCCCTCGGAGCCGTACACGGTGCGCAGCACCTCGTGCCGCCCCACCACGTCACCCAGCGCGGCGGTCAGGGCGGTCCGGTCCGGGACCTCTTCCAGTCGCAGGACCAGCGGCGCGTTGTACGTCGCGGACGGTCCTTCGATCCGGTCCAGCAGCCACAGCGCCCGCTGCGCCGCCGACAGCGGCAGCCGCTCGGGCCGGTCGGCCGCGGCCGTCAGCGGCGGCCTGCTCGTGCCCGCGCCGTCGGATTCGGCGAGCCGGCGGTGCAGCGCCGTCGGGGTCGGAGCCAGGAACAGGTCGCGGATGCCGAGCTCCAGGCCGAGCGCGCCCCTGATCCGGTTGACCAGCTTGCTCGCCAGGAGCGAATGCCCGCCCGATTTGAAGAAGTTGGCGTCGGCGTCCAGCGCCTGGCGGCCCAGTGTCTCCGCGAACAGTCCGCACAGGATCTCCTCCCGCGGAGACAGCACGTCACGGCGCACGGGCCCGGCCGGCGCCGGGTCGGACGCGGTCGGGGCGGCCGCGGCGTGCCGGGCGGCCAGCGCCCGGGCCTCACCGGCCGTCACCAGGTCCAGCCCGCCGAGGAGCCGGCCCGGGTCCTGCGCCGAGGCGGCGAACGCGGCGAGGGCCCGTACGTACACCTCCAGCAGCAGGCGCGCCGTGTCGGCGTCGAAGAGGTCCGTCGCGTACTGCAGGGCGATCTCGATCCCGTCGGGGGAGCCGTCCCCGGTGTGCCGCTCCGCGCAGTACCACGTCAGGTCGAACTTGGCCGCGTCCAGCCCGACGTCCTGCAGCCGGCCGCCGATCCCGCCGGCCAGCTCCACCGCCCCGGCCGGTCCGGAGCCCGAGTCGACCGTCAGCATCACCTGGAAGAACGGATGGTGGCCCAGGGCCCGTTCGGGCGCGAGCTGCTCCACCAGCAGGTCGAAGGGCAGCTCCTGGTTCTCGTAGGCCGCGAGGTCCGCATCCCGCACCCGGCCCAGGAGTTCGCCGACCGAGGGGTCGCCCGAGAGATCCGTGCGCAGGGCAAGGGAGTTGACGAAGAATCCGACCAGGTCGTACAGGTCCTCGTCGGGCCGGCCCGCCACGGGCGCCCCGATCACCACGTCCTCGCCCGCCCCGGTGGCCGCCAGCGCCGCCGCCAGTGCGGCGCGCGCCGCCATCGTCAGGCTCGCCCGGTGGCCGCGGGCCAGGGCGAGCAGCCCGCGGTGGCCGGCCGCGTCCAGCCGGGACGTCACGGTGGCACCCCGGCCCGACGGCTCCGCCGGGCGCGGCCGGTCGGCGGGCAGGGCGATGACCTGCGGGGCCCCGTCGAGGACCGCCCGCCAGTGCTCCACCTGCTCGTGGGCGAGCGCGTCCGGGTCGGCCGGGTCGCCGAGCAGCTCGTGCTGCCACTGGCTGTAGTCCGTGTACTGGACCGGCAGTGGCTCCCGGTCCGGTGCCCGGCCCGCGAGGCGGGCCCCGTAGGCCTCGGACAGGTCGCGCAGCAGGGGGCGTACGGACCATCCGTCGGTGGCCACGTGGTGGATGAGCAGGACGAGTACCGAGGTCCCGTCGCCCGGCAGCAACAGCCGGGCGCGCAGGGGAGGTTCCGCGGTGATGTCGATCGTCTGCCGGGTGAACGCGGCGACGGCCGCGTCCAGTCCGCCGTCCGGGCAGTCCACGGTGGTCAGCCCGGGTACGGCGGCCGCCTCCAGCACCCTCTGGTACGGCTCCGCATCGGTTCCGGCCGACAGTACGGTCCGCAGGACCTCGTGGCGCTCCACCACGTCGACCAGCGCGGCGCCGAGGGCCGCGGTGTCCGGCACGGCGTCCAGGTGCACGACCACGGGGGCGTTGTAGGCGGCGGACGGTCCGTGCAGCCGGCCCAGGAACCACAGCCGGCGCTGGGCGAACGACAACGGGATCTCGGTCATGTCCTGACTGTCCTAACTGTCCTGGCGGGCGGCGTCGCCGTCGGCGGTGGCCCCGGCGGTCGCAGCGACGAGCGTGTCGAGGTGGGAGGCGAGGTCGCGCAGGCGGGGGTTGGCGTAGACCGCCTTGACCGGCAGGGCGACGCCCAGCTCGGCCCGGACCCGCGACACCAGCTTGATCGCGAGGAGCGAATGCCCGCCCAGCTTGAAGAAGTTGTCGTCGGGACCGATCCGGGGGGCGCCGAGCACCGCCGCCCACACACCCGCGATCAGTTCCTGCGACCGGGTCAGCCCCTCGGTGACCGGTTCCGGGTCCGCGGAGGCGGCGGCCGGGGCGGGCAGTGCCGCCCGGTCGAGCTTGCCGTTCGTGGTGGTCGGGAAGCGGTCCAGGGCGACGAAGGCCGCCGGGAGCATGTAGGCGGGCAGGGCCAGCCCCAGGTGCTCGCGCAGCGCTCCCTCGGTGATGCCGTCGCGGGTGGTGCGGTAGTACGCCACCAGCCCGGGCGCCCCGTGCACCTCGTCGAGGAGCAGGACGGCAGCCTCCGCGACCCCGTCGACCGCCGTCAGCGCGGCCTCGATCTCCGGCAGCTCAATGCGGTGCCCGCGCAGCTTGACCTGTCCGTCGGCCCGGCCCAGGTAGCCGAGCCGACCGCCCGGCAGCAGCCGCACCAGGTCACCGGTGCGGTACATCCGCCCGCCGTACGAGGCGTCCGTGCCCGAGTCGGCGGTGAACCGCTCCGACGTCAGGGCGGGCCGGCGCCGGTAGCCGCGGCCCACGCGGGGGCCGGCCAGGTACAGCTCCCCGCTGCTGCCCTCGGGGACCGGGTTCAGCTTCTCGTCGAGGACCCGCATGCGCAGCCCGGGCAGCACGCTGCCGATGTGCGGCTCGTCGGCGCCGTCGATCCAGCCGGCCGTGGAGTCCACCGTGCACTCGGTGGGCCCGTACAGGTTCACCGTGCGCAGGACGCCTTCGGCTCCCTTCTGTGCGAGGCGCCGCCACAGCTCGGGGCCGACGGCCTCGCCGCCGATGAGGAGCGTCAGCGGCCGGGGACCGCCGTCGGCGCTGAGCAGGTCCAGCAGCGGCTCGGCGTGCGACGGGGTGATGTCCAGGTCGGTCAGGGCCTGCTCGTCGACGAAGCGGGCCAGCAGCGCCGGGTCGGCGCGCGTCTCCTCGTCGATCATCACCAGGGTGTCGCCGCGGCAGATCCGCACCCACTGCTGCACGGAGGCGTCGAAGGACGGCGAGGCGTTCCAGCCGACCCGGCCGCCGTCGGTGACCGCGATGGCGGCGCCCTCCAGCTCGGCGAGGAGCGCGGAGGCGGCGGCCCGGCTGATCTCCACGCCCTTGGGGCGGCCGGTCGAACCGGAGGTGTAGATCACGTAGGCGAGCGTGTCGGCGGACACGGCCACCGGGGCGTACGGGCTGTCCGAAGCCCCGTGCTCTGCCTCCGATCCGGCCGGTCCGGCCAGTTCGGCCAGGGACACGTGCGCGGTGCCGGCGGCGAGCGGCTCGGTGTCCGGGCCGGCCGTCACGACGAGGTCGGCGCCGGAGTCCTCGACCAGGTAGCGGCGCCGATCGGCGGGCAGCTTCGGGTCGACCGGGAGGTAGGCGGCGCCCGCGGTGAGGGTGCCGAGCAGTGCGGCCACGAGGTCGGCGCCGCGCGGCAGGGCCAGGGCGACCACGCTCTCGGGACCGATGCCGCGGGCCGTGAGGCGGGAGGCGATCCGCATGGCCTCGGCGCGCAGGGCGCCGAAGGTCAGCTCGCGGTCCGCCGCGACCACGGCGGTCCGCGCGGCGGGGACCAGCGCGAACCGGTCCAGCAGGTCCGCCACGGAGCGCGGGGCGTCGTACGCGGCCTCCTCGGGGCGGGTCTCGGCGGTACGGGAACGCTCGGGAAGTACGGCGGTCATGGTGGTCACTCCCCGGCGAAGACGGTGGTGGACGGCTGGGTGGCGGGCGCGCAGTCGGCCAGTGCGACGGGCTCTCCCATGGCGACCAGGATCTTCCGGTCGCCCTTGTAGGCCTCGCGGCCGTGGGCGCAGAGGATGTTGTCGACGAGCATCAGGTCCCCCTGCTGCCAGGTCTCGCGGACCGTGACCCGGTCGTACACGTCGTTGATCGCGTCGACCTCGGCGTCGGTCAGGCGGGTCCCGTCGCCCAGGTAGGTGTTGAAGGGGAGACCGTCCTCGCCGTACGTCTCCACGAGCACCTCGCGGATGTCGGGGTCCAGGGTCCGGCTGTTCCAGAAGGCGAAGTGGTTGAACCACGTCTCCTCGCCCGTGGCGGGGTGGGTCACGATCGCCGACCGGCGCTGCCGGGTGATCATCGAGTCGTCCTCCTCGACCCACTCGTAGCCGACGGTGTTCTCCTCGCAGTAGGCCTCCGCGACGGCCTTGTCCTCGGTCGCGAACGTCTTGTACCAGGGCAGGCCCGCGAGTTCGGAGTAGTTGCGCACGAGCAGCCAGCCGGCCCGGGCGAAGCGCTCCACCAGCTCCGGCGGCAGCAGGCGCAGGGCCTCGCGCATGTCGCCGACCGTGGTCGCGCCGCCCTCCTCCGGGGCGATCACGCAGCCGAACAGCAGCACGCCGGGGAAGTCGAGGGTGTAGCTGTTCTCGTTGTGCAGCCGGATCGGCTGCACGGCCGGCAGGTCGGTGGAGGAGAAGACGCCCTCGCCGAAGTCGGTGCGCGGCGTCGCCTTCTCCTTGTATCCGGCGCGCTGCTGGATCAGCGCGTCCCGGGCGGCGGCGAAGCTCGCCGCGTCCGTGACGGGCAGCCCGCGCAGCAGGACCGCACCCGAGCGGTGCAACTCGCCCTGGATGTCGGCGCGATGGGCGTTCAGCCAGGCGACGGCCGATTCCAGGTCGGCGCCGGGCGGGGTCTGGACGACGACGGGCTTGCCGGCCTCGCGGATCGGGTGGATGCCGGTCTCGGCGGGGGCGTCTGCGAACGTGGTCATGAAAAGTCCTTAGTGCGGTGCGGAGTGGAGAAGGAAAGGGGAGCGGTCGGTCAGGCGGCGGAGCCGGCCGTGGCGCGACCGCCGACGAGCGAGCCGGCCGCGGAGCCGACGGCCGAGCCGAGGACGGGCTCGAGGACGGCGAAGAACGCGGGCAGCTGCTGCTGGAAGTAGAAGTGGCCGCCGGGCAGGACGAACGAGGCGAAGGGGTGATCGGTGAGCTGCGCCCAGCGGTCCAGCGAGGCGGCCGGAGCGACCGGGTCGGCGTCCCCGCCGATCACCGTCAGCGGGCAGTCCACGCGCGCCTCGGACTCCTCGCAGCGGTAGACGTCGTCGATCGCGAAGTCGGCACGGATGGACGGGATGATGATCTCCCGCAGCTCCGGCTCGTCGAGGATGCCGTCGTCGGTGCCTCCGCGCTCCTTGATGGCGGCCACCAGCTCGTCGTCGTCCAGGAGCTCCGGGTGCACGGCGCACGGATTGGCGAGGAAGGGGGCGCGGCAGGCCGAGGCGACCATGGCCCGCGGGGTCCGGCCCGCCGCCTGCAGGGCCCGTACCACCTCGAAGGCGACGAGCGAACCCATGCTGTGCCCGAGGACCACCAGGTCGTCGGTGGTTCCCGGCGGCAGCGAGGCCACGACGGGACCGGCCAGGTCGGCGACGGTACGGGGCAGGTCCTCGGCGAAGCGGGCCCCCCGGCCCGGGTACTGGCCGATCAGCAGCCGGACGTCGGCGGGGAGGTACTGGCGCCATTCGGCGTAGGCGTGGGCGTTGCCGCCGGCGTGCGGCAGGACCAGCAGCGAGGTCCGCTGCGGGCCCTCGCCCGGCAGGTCCCACACCACGTCGTCGGGCGCGGGCGTGAAGTCCGGGTACGTGTCGTTGCTCATGAGGAACTCCGTTCCTGGTCGGGGGTGCGGCGGCGCAGCGCCGGACGGGCCCGGCGGGGCGCCGCCGGGGCGGACCGGCGCAGGCGTTCGACGCGCTGCGCGAGGGTGTCCGGCGTCGGGTTCTGGAAGACGTCCCGGAGGGTCAGGGTGACGCCGAACTCGGCGCCCATCCGGTGGGTGAGGCGGGCGGCCAGCAGGGAGTGACCGCCGTGGTCGAAGAAGTCGTCGTCGATGGAGAGCGCGGCCGTCGTGCCCAGGGCTTCGGCGAAGTGCCCCAGGACCGAAGCCTCCAGCTCGGTGCGCGGAGCGCGCCCGCCGACCGTGGCGGCCGCCTCCGGGACCGGCAGGGCCCGCTTGTCGATCTTCCCGTTCGGTGTCAGCGGCAGCCGGTCCAGCAGGACCACGAAGGCCGGGACCATGTGGTCCGGCAGCAGCGTGCGCAACCAGAGCCGGACGTCCTGGCCCGAGAGATCGGGCGTGGTCGTGACGAGATAGGCCGTCAGCTGGGGCGTGCCGTGGTGGTCGGGGTGGGTGGACAGGGTGGCCTGGGTGATCTGCGGGTGGTTGGTGAGGACGGTTTCGATCTCGGTGGGTTCGACGCGGAAGCCGCGGATCTTGATCTGGGTGTCGGTGCGTCCGGTGTAGTGGAGGTTGCCGTGGGTGTCCCAGTGGGCTTGGTCGCCGGTGCGGTAGAGGCGGGAGCCGGGCGGACCGTAGGGGTTGGGGACGAAGCTCGTCGCGGTGGTCGTGGGCTGGGCGAGGTAGCCGTGGGCGATGCCGTCGCCGGTGAGGTAGAGCTCGCCGGTGACGCCGGGCGGGGTGGGCCGCAGGCGGGTGTCCAGGACGTAGGCGTGCTTGTTGGTGAGCGGCCGGCCGATGGACACGGTGGGCGTCGGACGGTCCGTGAGGGGGATCGGGTGGGTGGTGGTGAAGCCCATGGATTCGGCGGGGCCGTAGCCGTTGGTGATGGTGAGCTCGGGGTATCGGGCGTGGAGCCGGTGGACGTGGGTGGGGGAGGCGGGCTCGCCGCCCGTGTAGACGATCCGGGCACTGGTGAAGGTGTCCGGGTGTTCGTCGGTGAGGTAGTTGAAGAGGCTGGAGGACAGCTGGAGCATGGTCACGGCGTGACGCTGCGACAGCGCGGCGATGAGTGCGGGTTCGGGGCGTTGTCCGGGTTGGAGGACGGTGGTGCCGCCGTGCAGGAGTGCACCCCAGAATTCGAGGCTGAAGGCGTCCCAGGAGACGGGGGAGCACTGGAGGAAGGTTTCGTCGGGGCCGAAGTGTGCGTAGGTCTGGGCGGTGAGGGTGGAGACGAGGTTGCGGTGGGAGGAGAGGATGCCCTTGGGGCGTCCCGTCGAGCCGGAGGTGAACATCACGCACGCCACGTCGGAGGGCGTCAGGGTGACACCCGGGGCGGTGGCCGGCCGCCGTCCGATGGCCCCGGCCTCGGTGTCCACCAGCACGGAAGTCCACGGACCGGTCACCCGGGCGGCGTGCCGGGAGTCGGTGACGAGGACGCCCACCGCCGCATCGCGAGCCGTTCCCGCGAGTCGTTCGTCGGGGAACTCGGGGTCGAGGAGGGCGTATCCGGCGCCGGTCTTGAGGACGGCGAGGAGGGCCGTGGCGAAGTCGGTACCGCGGTCGAGCAGGATGCCTGCCAAGTCACCTCGTGTCAGGCCGTGTTCGGCGAGGTGGTGGGCGAGGCGGTTGGCGCGGGCGTCGAGTTCGCCGTAGGTGAGTTCCTCGTCGCCGAAGACCAGGGCGCGGGCCGCGGGACGGGTGCGGGCCTGTTCCTCGAACCGGCCGACGAGGGTCTCCTCCCCGATCTCGGCACGTTGGCCGGTCCACTCCTCCAGCACCTGACGCCGCTCGGCACCGTCCAGCAACTCCAACTCTGAAAGGACCGCTTCGGGTGCGCTCACGACGTGTTCCAGAGTCCGGCGCAGCATCCGCGCGAACCGCTCCACGGTCTCCTGCTCGTACAGGTCGGAGCTGTACAGGACGGCGCCCGTCAGCGGACCGTCCGGCTCGGCCCGCAGCAGGAACTCCAGGTCGAACTTGACCGCCCCCGTCGCCAGCGGCTCCGCGGCACCGGCCCGCAAGCCCGGCAGATCCACGGTCGCCGCCGGCCCCGACTCCAGTGCCAGACAGACCTGGAACAGCGGGTGCCTGGCCGGCGTACGCGTCGGATTGACGGCTTCCAGCACCAGGTCGAAGGGGGCGTCCTGGTGGGCGAAGGCGTCCAGGTCGGCGGTGCGCACCCGGGACAGGAGCTCCCGGAAGGCGGGATCGCCCGAGGTGTCGGTGCGCAGCACCAGGGTGTTGACGAAGAACCCCACCAGGTCCGACAGGGCCTCGTCCGTACGCCCCGCGACCGGTGAACCGACGGGGATGTCCGTCCCCGCGCCCATCCGGGTCAGCAGCGCGGCCAGTGCGGCCTGCACCACCATGAACGGAGTGCACCGCTCGGCACGCGCCAGCTCGACGATCCGCTTGTGCAGCCGGCGCCCGAAGTCGATGCGCACCGCACCGCCGAGCTGCCCCGCCACCGCGGGCCGGGGCCGGTCGGTGACCAGCCCGAGCTCCTCCGGAAGCCCGGTCAACGCCGACTTCCAGTAAGCCAGTTGCTTCTCCAGTGCCTCGCCGTCCGCCTCCTCGGAGCGCTGCCGGAGCGCGTAGTCGGCGTAGTCCACGGGCAGCGGTGCCCAGCCGGGCGCGCGGTCCTCCAGCCGGGCCGCGTACGCGGCCGACAGGTCGTCGAAGAGCGGGCGCAGCGACTGGCCGTCGGTGGCGATGTGGTGCAGCAGCACGAGCAGGGTCGACTCGGCCCCGCCGGTCTGCAGGAGCGTCACGCGCAGCGGATGCTCGGCGGCCAGGTCGAAGGAGTACCGGGCGGCCGCCAGCAGTTCGGCATCCAGATCCTGCGGGGACACGGCACGGACCTCGAAGGCGGCCGGCCCGGCCGGATCGACCACCTGTCGGGGATCGCCGTCCACGGCGGTGAACCGGGTCCGCAGCGGCTCGTGCCGGCCGACGAGGTCACCGAAGGCTGCCCGCAGCGCCGCCACGTCGACGGCGCCATCCAGCCGGACCGCCATCGGCACGTTGTACGAGGTCCCCTGCTCCTGCAGCTGCGACACCAGCCAGAGGCGCTGCTGCGCGAAGGACAGCGGCAGCCGCTCCGGCCGTACGGCGGTCCGGGTCAGCGGCGGCGGCACGGGCCGGCCCGAGGCGGCCGAGACCTGGCGGGCCAGTCCTGCCGCGGTGGGGTGCTGGAAGACGTCGCGGAGGGTGAGGGTGACGCCGAGGACGGCCCCGATCCGGTTGACCAGCCGGGCGGCGAGCAGCGAGTGACCGCCGTGGTCGAAGAAGCCGTCGTCGACGGAGAGCGGCACGGGAGCGCCGAGCACCTCGCTCACGAGCGTCCGGACGATCTCCTCCAGCTCGGTGCGCGGCTGACGCCCGCCCGTGGTCAGCGGCAGCTCGACCGCCGGCAGCGCCCGCTTGTCGATCTTCCCGTTCGCGGTGAGCGGCAGCCGGTCCAGCACCGCGAACTGCGCCGGCACCATGTGCTCCGGCAGCCGCTCGCGCAGCCAGCCCTTCAGCTCGCCCGGGCTGGGCTCCGCGCCGGGCACGAGGGTGACGTAGGCCGTCAGATGAGTGGTGTGCACCAGGGTGGCCTGGGTGATCTGCGGGTGGCTGGTGAGGACGGTTTCGATCTCGGTGGGTTCGACGCGGAAGCCGCGGATCTTGATCTGGGTGTCGGTGCGTCCGGTGTAGTGGAGGTTGCCGTGGGTGTCCCAGTGGGCTTGGTCGCCGGTGCGGTAGAGGCGGGTTCCCGGGGGGCCGTAGGGGTTGGGGATGAAGCTCGTCGCGGTGGTGGTGGGCTGGGCGAGGTAGCCGTGGGCGAGACCGTCGCCACTGAGGTAGAGCTCGCCGATGGTGCCCGGCGGGGTGGGCCGCAGACGGGTGTCCAGGACATAGGCGTGCTTGTTGGTCAGCGGTCGGCCGATGGACACGGTGCCCGCCGGCTCGTCGGTGACGGGGATCGGGTGGGTGGTGGTGAAGCCCATGGATTCGGCGGGGCCGTAGCCGTTGGTGATGGTGAGCTCGGGGTATCGGGCGTGGAGCCGGTGGACGTGGGTGGGGGAGGCGGGCTCGCCGCCCGTGTAGACGATCCGGGTGGTGGCGAACGCCTCGGGGTGCTCGTCGGTCAGGAAGTTGAAGAGGCTTGAGGAGAGCTGGAGCATCGTGACGCCCCGGTGCGGGGCGAGCGCGGCGATGAGCGCGGGCTCGGGGCGTTGCCCGGGTTGGAGGACGGTGGTGCCGCCGTGCAGGAGTGCGCCCCAGAACTCGAGGCTGAAGGCGTCCCACGAAACGGGGGAGCACTGGAGGAAGACCTGGTCGGGGCCGAAGTGTGCGTAGGTCTGGGCGGTGAGGGTGGAGACGAGGTTGCGGTGGGAGGAGAGGATGCCCTTGGGGCGTCCCGTCGAGCCGGAGGTGAACATCACGCACGCCACGTCGTCGGAGGTCAGCGCGACGCCGAGAGGACCGGACGGCCGTCCGTCGACGACCGCGGACTCCGCGTCCACCCGTACGGTCGTCCAGGGCCCGTCGCCCACCCTGCCGTGGTGCGGACCGTCGCTCACCAGCACCCGCAGGCCGGCCTGGACGGCCGTTCCCGCGAGTCGTTCGTCGGGGAACTCGGGGTCGAGGAGGGCGTATCCGGCGCCGGTCTTGAGGACGGCGAGGAGGGCCGTGGCGAAGTCGGTACCGCGGTCGAGCAGGATGCCTGCCAAGTCGCCTCGTGTCAGGCCGTGTTCGGCGAGGTGGTGGGCGAGGCGGTTGGCGCGGGCGTCGAGTTCGCCGTAGGTGAGTTCCTCGTCGCCGAAGACCAGGGCGCGGGCCGTGGGACGGGTGCGGGCCTGCTCCTCGAACCGGCCGACGAGGGTCTCCTCCCCGATCTCGGCACGCCGGCCGGTCCACTCCTCCAGCACCTGACGCCGCTCGGCACCGTCCAGCAACTCAATTGCGGAGAGGGGTACTTCGAGCTCCGAATCCAGTGCGTCCGTCACGAACCGCAGGAACCTGTCCTGGTGCCCGGCCACCGCGGCGAGGTCGCAGACCTCCGGAGCCGCGTCGAAGTCGATCCGCAGTCCGCTCTCCGGCCCCAGGTCGTAGACGCCGACCGCCAGGTCCTCCACGGGACCGTTGCTCAGGTTGTGCTGCGTCGTCGGGAAGCCGCAGAACCGCATCCCCGGGGTGAAGGCCATGATGTTGACCAGCGGCGCCGTGATCCGTCGCTCCGACTCGCCGACACCCAGGTCCCGGCACATGTCCTCGTACCGGGTGCGCTGGTGGGCCAGGCCCTCCCGGGTCTCCACGACCACGGCCGCCAGCAGCTCGGTCAGCGTCCCGTCGGGAGCCACCGGTACCCGCAGCGGCACCACGTTGGACATCATCCCCGGTGTCCGCCGGGCCAGTTCCGTACGCCGCCCCGTCACCGGGAGCCCGAGCACCGGCTCGGCGCTCCCGCTCACCCGGTGCACGTACGCCGCGACCAGTGCGATCACCAGCATCGACCACGGGGCCCGCCGCGTCCGCGCCACCGCCCGCAGCCGCTCCGCCCGGTCCGGCGGCAGCACCACGGTGCGCCGGACGAAGGGCAGCGCGTCCGGAGCCGGACCGC
Organism: Streptomyces sp. NPDC104226; assembly: GCF_055584085.1. Classification (NCBI taxonomy): domain Bacteria; kingdom Bacillati; phylum Actinomycetota; class Actinomycetes; order Kitasatosporales; family Streptomycetaceae; genus Streptomyces; species Streptomyces sp. NPDC104226. The sequence continues at coordinate 906,490 of NZ_JBVJMS010000002.1, read as the reverse complement.
CGCTGCGGCCTTCGCCGATCCGAGGGGTCTGCGGCACTCCCGTGAGGTGCTCCGCCCAGTGCGCCCGGTCGGCCGCCGCCTCGGGCGACGTCCGGTAGAGCGCGTCCTCGGCGTACAGGGCCTCCAGGGTTCCGAACGGGCTCGGCCCCCAGGGCTCGCCGGCCGCGGCCCGCTCGTACAGCTCCACCAGCCGCTGGTCCATCAGGGCGACGCCCAGGCCGTCGACGGCCAGGTGGTGGAAGGCGTGGAAGTAGAACCAGCGCCGTTCGCCCCCGGGCGCGGTGCCCGCGTCGATCAGGAGGTGCCGGGTCAGCCAGCCGTCCGCCAGATCGAAGGGCCGGGCAAGCTCCGCGTCCATCCGCTCCCGGGCCGCACCCACGGGGTCCGCCGCACCGCTCAGGTCCAGCAACTCCAGACGGCGGTCCCCCGGTTCGGCCCGCACCAGCTGCCACAGAGCGCCGTCCTCGTCCGCACCGGTGCCGTGGATGCGCAGCGCGTCCGCCTCGCGGGCCAGTTGGTACCAGGCCCGGGCGAGGAGCTGGGGATCGAGGTCGCCCAGGATCTCGCGGTACTCCCCGATGTTGTAGCGGCAGCGGGAGGCGTCCAGTCCGTGGGCCATCCAGATGTCGCGCTGCGCCGCCGACAACGGCAGGCGCGCAGCGACCGGACCGTGCGCGGTGCTGCTCGGTTCAGCGAGCTTGGGGGACATGCCGGTGCTCCTCAAATTGGTCTCCGTGGCGGGCGGTCGAGCGGGGTCCGGACGCTGGTCCGGGTTCTGCCGTGCGGTCCGGCCGTACGCCATCCAACCGGCGGGCCCCCGGGGCCTGCGGCAGTTGCTCCGGCACTCGGCCAGCAGTTCAGACGGCAGTGGCGGCAGCGGTACGGGGCTTCGCGGTCGCGGCGGCGGCCCGGCACGCGGCCCGGACCAGGCCCAGGACCCGGAAGCGGGAGGGGCCGCCCTCGTGCGCGGCCCGGACCACACCGCAGAGCAGCAGCTCGCGCAGCAGACGGCCGGTCTCCGCGAGGCCTCCGCCGGTGAGCGCGGTGATCCCCGGGAGCTCGAACTCCTCCTCGGCGAGGCCGCACAGAGCGTCCAGCAGGTCCCGCGCGGAGGGGGAGAGCCGGTCCAGCCGGTGGTGCAGCACACCGCGGAAGCCGTCCGTCCCCGACCGGCCGCCCAGGTGGTCGAGCAGGGCCACCGGGTCCTCGTCGAGGCTGTCGCACAGGGCGGGCAGATCACATACGACGAGCCAGGACGCGGCCGCGGCCAGAGCCCCCGGATGCCCGTCCAGGCGTCGGCAGACCCATGCCACCCGCTCATCGTCGGCCGCCGTCGGCTCGAACGTCGGTCGCACGCGGCGGACCCGGTCGAGGAACACCCTCACCGCAGGCGCCGAAGGGTCCGCCGTCCCGGCGGCTGGCACCTCCAGAGGTGCCAGCAGGAAGATCCGCTCACCGGGCACCTCCCACGGCTGGTCCGAGGTCACCAGCAGCCGCAGCCCCGGGCAGGCGCGCAGCAGGCCCATCAGCCGGTCGCAGCGGTCCGCACCCGTCGGGACGCCGTCGAGCACCAGCAACACGTGCTGCTCGCCCAGCAGTTCGGCAAGCGATTCGACCGCGCTCGGAGTCCCCTGAGCGCCGGAGGCCGCGGCTGCGGTGCCGGCGCCCGGACCGCTGCCCGGCCGCCGTACTGCGTTCACCGGCGCGAGCAGCTCGTCGACCGCCGCCGCGACCCGGAGCGCGGGCTCGCCGTCCGCGCAGCCCAGGTGATCGGCCGCCGCACCGGGGAAGGCGTGCCAGAGCACCGGCATCCCCGCCGCGTGCAGCCGCTCGGCCACCGCGAGCGCCAGCCGCGTCTTGCCCACCCCTGCCAGCCCCACCAGGTGGACCAGCCGCTCCGCGCCCGAGGAGAGCTCCCGCTCCAGCCCCGCGAGTTCCGCTTCCCTGCCCACCATGGGGTGCAGAGCCGTCGGCGGAGCGGGAGGCTGCTCCCAGCCCGCGCCGGTCGCGCGTCCCCGCTGGACGGCCGCATCGAGCGAGGCCCTGGCCCGCGGGCCGAGCCGGAGGGCGTCGGCCATCAGGCGCAGGGTTTCGGGGCGGGGCCGTCTCGCTTTGCCCTGCTCCAGATCGCGGATGGCGCGGACGCTGATGGTGGACAGGTCGGCGAGTTCCTGCTGGGTGAGCCCGATCCTCAGCCGGTGGGCCCGGATCAGGACACCCAGTCGGGTGGCCTCCTGTACGAGGGGGACTGCGGCGGCGACGGCCGTGCTGTGCATGTGCGCTCCCGGCGGTGGTGGTGGGGAACGACGGGGCCTGGGGTGAACCGGCCCGGTTCCTGCTTCCCATCGTCGGCAGCGCGCTATCGCCCCGGCATCGCCGGACGAACCGCCTCCGCTGCCGCGTCCTATCGCCGCCCCGGAGCGCTTTCACCGTGCGGAGGAACCCGTGATAGCGCGGGGATAGGACGAGGGACGGTGCGGGGATTCCGGCGGTTCCTAATGTCTGTCCCAGAACGAAGGAAGCGCCCCGGAAAACCGGAGCGCACCGACGAAAGGACCTCGAAATGAAGCTCGCCACCGCCTTCCGCGCCGCCCTCGTCACCGTCGCCATCGCCGGCGCCGCAGTGTTCGGAGCCCAGGTCGCCCAGGCCGACGGCCCGGTCGCCCCCGCCACCACCGCCGGCAACCCGGCCCCGCAGGCCACCCCGTCGCCGAGCACCACCACGAAGACCAACCCGTGGGACTGAACACCCCCGCCGCACCAGGACTCGGCGCGAGTCCCCGACCACGAATCACAGCCCCGCACCAAACCCCGGCGCGAGCCCCCGGCCATGACTCGGCGGCGGCATCGCACCCGCTCGGCGTCAGCCCCGCACCCGCCGCGACCGCCGGCCTCGGCCGTCAGGCCCTGGCAGCCGTCCCGCCAGCCGGTGCGTGAGGCCCCTCGCCCGCCCCTCGAACCGCTCCTACGGCAGCGCCCGCATGAGCGGCGCCACCGATGGACCGACCCCCGCCCCCGCCTGCGTCACGGCCGGCCGGGCCGGCAGCCCGGTGGAGCCGAGCAGCCGCATCGCCTCGGCGAGTTCGGAGTCCATCCGCCGATCGCGGAAGACCCGTACCGAACTCTCCAGCAGCTCCCGCGACCTCGAGCGCTCACCGGCGCCCCCGCTCCCCATCAGCAGCCTCGCCAGATCCAGCCGCACCAGCGCCGCCCCGCCCTGGTCCAGGATCTGTTCGCGGACCGACAGCGCCTGGGCGTAGAACCCCCGCGCGGCCTCACCCCGGCCGAGCTCGGCGTTCGCGTGCCCCAGGTCCCGCAAGAGGTGCCCCTCGCCGATCACGTCCCCGGTGTCCCGGCACAACTCCAGCACTTCGGTGAACGTGCGCACCGCCAGGCCGTGTTCGCCGCGGGCCTGCGACAGCTGGCCCGCCCTGCGCAACGTCCTCGCCTGCCCGCCCGTGTAGCCCACCGCACGGTAGATGCCGAGGGCCTCGTCCAGCCGGTCCTGCGCGGCCGCGAGCTGCCCGCGCACCATCCAGATCTGCGCGCTCTGCGTCAGGACGATGGCCCGGCCCACCACGTCACCGACTCGGTCGAAATCCCGCAGCGCCCGGTCGTACAGCGTGAGCGCGCGGTCCTCGTTGCCCCGCATCCGTTCCAGCAGGGCCAGATCGCGGTGGCACAGCGCCAGCCCGTGGGCATCGCCCAGCTCCTGGAACAGTCCGAGCGCTGAGGTCAGCGCGGTCCGGGACTCCTCCTGCTGGCTGCGGCCGAGGTAGAGCACGCCCAGAGAGCTGAGCAGGGCGGCCGTGCCGCGCTTGTTGTCCGCCGCCCGGACGGCCTCCAGCGCGAGCTGGTGCGTGCGTTCCCAGTCGTCGAAATAGCCCCGCCCCTCGAAGAGGGTCGTCAGCGTCGTCGCCAGGTCCCAGCACAGCTCGTGCATCTGCGCCGCCGCTGCGTGCTCGACGGCCTGGACCAGGTTCGCGTGTTCGCTCTCGAGCCACTCCAGCGGATCGACGAGCAGTTCCTCCACGCACGGTTCGGGCGGCGCCCAGCGGGGCGCGGTGCCGTGGAGCACCGTGAAGTCCCCGCCGTAGATGCGCCGGTGGGCCTGCTCGGCCAAGGACAGCCAGCCGCCCAGCATCCGTTCGAGTGCCTCCCTCTGCGAGGCCGGCTCGTCGTGCGCGGCCAACTGCTCCCGTGCGAACACCCGGATGATCTCGTGGAAGCGGTAGCGGAAGCCGCCGGTGGACTCGACCCCCACGACGTCCAGCATCTGTACGTCGACGAGCGGTTCGAGGAGGTCGGAGGGGAAGGGGCGGGCGTCGTCCAGCAGTGCTCCGGCCAGCCAGCCGGGGAGGGTGGGGCCCTTCGCGAGGCTCAGCAGGCGCAGCAGTCGGCGGTCCGCCGCTGCCAGTCCGTCGTGCGTGAGCGAGAGGCTCGCCCGCATCGTCATCTCGCCGTGGGTCAGCTCGTCGAGGCGGTGCCGTTCGTTGGCGAGTCGGTGCACCATCGAGGCCAGGGTCCAGTGCGGTCGGGCCGCGAGCCGGGCCGCGACGATCCGCAGGGCCAGCGGAAGTCCGCCCACCGTGCGGATCAGCGCCTCGGCGGCCACCCCTTCGCGCGTCACACGGTCCTCACCGATGACCCGTACGAGCAGCTCCAGCGCGTGTTCGTCGCTCATCACGTCGAGCTCCACGCGGTGCGAGCCCGGCAGGCCGGTGAGCCGGACCCGGCTGGTGACCAGAACGGCGCAGTTGCGGCTGCCGGGCAGCAACGGCCGGATCTGGCTCTCCGACGCGGCGTCGTCGAGCACCACCAGCACCCGCCGCGACGCCATCAGCGTGCGGTACATCTCGGCGCGTTCGTCCTGTGACTCGGGGATCACGGCGCCGGGGATGCCGAGTGCGCGCAGGAACCGGCCGAGTACCTCGCAGGAGGTCGCGGGAGTGCCGGTGCCGCGCAGGTCGCAGTACAACTGGCCGTCTGGAAAAGCCTCTTCGCTCAGCCGGTGTCCGATGTGTGTCGCCAGTGTGGACTTGCCGGTGCCGGGCTTGCCGACGATCACGGCGAGCCCCACCGCCCGTCCGCCCTCCCCGAGCAGCGTCCGCTCGATCCGGCAGATCTGCGCCTCGTCGCCGACGAAATCGGCTGTGTCCGCCGGAAGTTGGCGCGGTATCTCCTCGCGGTGTGCGGCGGCCCCGGGTGCGGAAGCGGGTGCGGGCGGCTGCGGGACGGGGGGCTCGCCGACCGTGTGGACCGGCGCCTGTGCCGGCGCCGTGGCGGGAGGGGTGATGGCCGCCGGAGCGGCTCCCGTACCCGCGCCGGAGCCGGGCCCCCCTGCGCCGTAGCCATCGGCCCCGGGCGCGGATGGCGGGGCGACCTCGCCGGCGAGAATGGCTGATTCCAGTGCCCGCAGCTCGGCACCGGGCTCCAGGCCGAGCTCCTCCACCAGGAGCTCGCGCCCGACCCGGTAGCTCTCCAGGGCCTCCGCCTGCCGCCCCGAGCGGTACAGCGCGAGCATCAGCTGCCCGCGCAGCCGCTCCCGCAGCGGGTGGACCCGTACGAGCAGCTGGATCTCACCGACGAGCCCGTGGTGGCGTCCCAGGTCCAGCTCCAGCCCGATCCGGGTCTCGGTCACCGTGAGGCGTTCCTCGTCCAACTGCAGGGCCTTGCTGCGGAGGGTCTCGCTGGACACCCCGCTGAGGCAGTGGCCCTGCCACAACTCACCGCTTCTGCGCAGCAGTTCGGCAGCGCTGCCCAGTGCTCCCTGCTTGGCCAGCGCGCGCGCCTCGGCGACCGCCCGGGCGAACAGCACGGCGTCGACCAGATCGCCCTCCGTCTTGAGGACGTACCCGGGCGGCCGGGTGGTGATCGCGGCCGGGATCGCCGCCGTGCTGAACAGCTTGCGCAGCCGCGACACGCAGATCTGCACCTGGGTGCGGGCCGTGTCCGGGGGCTCGTCGTCCCAGATCAGGTCGACGAGATAGTCGGTGCTCACCACCCTGTTGGTCTCGAGCAGCAGCGCCGCCAGGATGACCTCCTGGCGGCCGGGAGGTACGCGCACCGGGCCGTCGGGGCCGTGCACCTGTAAGGGCCCGAGGATCCGGAACACTGCCGAGTCGGGGGTTGGCGGAACCCCGCCGGGTGAAACGGTCATGAGACTCCCAGCTGGGGCATGCCTGATCCCGCTCGCAGCGCATGCACGATGCGGTCGAGCCGGGAGGGAACACGAGTGGAGCGGGGGTCAGTCTTTCCGAACACCTCAGCGGTTGTCCATGGTGTGGAGGTTTCGTGGCGATGAACGGGATCGTGCAGTTCAGGCCACTGCCGTCGGGCGCCGCCGTCGCGCACGACTCCCGGTGATAGGGCGGGGATAGCCCCGAGTTGCGCGCCTGGAGGACGGTGGACCCGCCACCCCCGGAAAGGGGGGCGGTCGTACGAAAGGACCCTCATGAGCAGCCGGCACCCGAGGCGGATCCCGCCCAGCCCCGTCATCACCGACTCCGGGGTCGACCACGTCCGCCTCGCGTACCACTACCTCGACAGCGGGGACACCGACGGCTACGGGTCCCTCCTGCATGCGGGCAGCCTCGGATCGGACCTGGAGGCCCCCCGGGGCGACGGCAGCCGGCACCACATCACCCGGATCGTCGCCGAGGGGGACTGCGTGGTGGCGATGGGCCGCATCGCCCCGGGGCAGCGCGACTTCGTGGACGTCTTCACCCTCTCCGACGAGGGGATGCTCAGCGCCTGCCGGCGCTACTACGCGACCCGCCCGCGCTGACCGGCCCTGTGTCAGCGACCGGTGGTGCCGAGGAGTTCGGCGAGTCCCTGCCGGGTGGCGGCGATGACCACTCGGTCGTCGGGTCCGAGGACGTGGCCGGGGTGGAGGTCGAAGAGGAGGCCGCTGACGTGGGCCTGGCCGTCGAGGCGGGTGCCCCGCAGGTCCGGGCGCCGGTCGGACGGGTCGGTCGTGTCCAGGGCGAGGACGCGCCAGTGGCCGGGCCTGGTCGTGTCCGCGACGGTCCGGCCGTCGAGGTGGGGTACGCCCGCCACGTCGAGGGCGGCGAAGAGGAGTACCCGGCGTTCGACGGGCAGGGCTCCGAGGATCTGGCGGCCCATCATGGCGGCGGCGAACGCGGGCGCGGCCAGGGAGGTGACGCTGCGGCTGCGGGTCACCGCGTACGGGTGGGCGCTGCGCAGGGTGCGGTGGACGGCGGTGGCGAACTCGTCGTCGTACAGCCGCAGTGCCACACGCAGGTCCGGGGTGGTGGTGCGGGCGCAGAGGATCGCTTCGAGGTTGGTGGTGTCGGAGCTGGTCAGGGCGAGGAGCGCGTGGGCGCGGTGGATGCGGGCGGCTTCGAGGATCCCGTCCTGGGTGACGTCGCCGAGGACGACGGGCACCCGAAGGCTCCGCGCCAAGGGGATGCCGCGGGCCTCGGGGTCTTCCTCCACGCAGACGACGGGGATGTCGAGTTCGCGCAGGCGGGCTAGGACGCGGGTGCCGATCTTGCCGAGGCCGAGCAGGACGATGTGCTCGGCGGTGCCGCGCGGGGGCCGGCGCAGGGCGGAGGCCGAGCGGAAGGAACCGGACGCCTCCAGTACGGCGGCGACCAGGACGGGGAGGAGGAGCAGGCCGACGAGGCCGGTGAACAGCTGGAGGAGCTGGCGTTCGACGGTGTCCTCGACGGCGGGGTCGTTGATGGAGAAGAGGTCGAGGAGGGTGATGTAGGCGGAGTGGGCGAGGGGGTCTCCGGTGGTGATCCAGGAGATGAGGGCGATGGCGACGACGGCTGCGGTGGAGCCGGCCAGTGACCAGCGCACCCGGCGCGAGAACAGCTCCATCAGCGGGAGGCGGGCGGTACCGAGCCTGCCGGGCGGCGGGGAGGGAGTGGCGTGCGATACGGCTTCGAGGACGACGTCGCCGCGCTGCGCCGACTCCGCGATCTCCATCGAGGCGGGCAGGAGCCGGGGGCCGGCCGGCCCGCTGGCGTCCGTTCCCTCGGTGCCGGCGGGATCCTCGGTGGTGGAGGAGAGCAGGGCCAGGGTGCACAGGGCCGGTTTCACGGCTTCGCGCCGCTGCTGCGGGGTGCGTTCGATCGCGCGGAACAGCAGTCCGTCGGCCTGGACGACCTTGCTGGTCCCGGCGACGACGGCAGCCGCGAGTGCGGGGGCGGCGGTGTCGGCGTCCGAGAGGACCGTGATCGCCGATTCGCCCGCTGGACCGCCGGCCACCACAGCCGCCTGGTCGAGGAGTTCGGCGAGGTAGCGGCCGAGCTTGCGGTTGTAGAGGCGGATGACCAGCCGGACCCGCGGGTTGATGCGGTGGGCCGTCAGCGCGGCACGGATGTTGGCTTCGTCGTCCTCGTGGACGAGGGCGAGCGCGGCGGCCTGTGCGATGCCCGCCTCGCGCAGCGCCGACGCGTCCGGGGCATCGGATTCCACGACGCGTGTGCTGGCCGGGGGTTCGGGGCCGATCCTGTCGGCGTCGGGCAGCAGGAGCGTGACGGGCTGACGGTAGATGTCGTGGAGCTCGCCCGCCAGCCGTACGGCGAGCGCATCGTCACCGCAGACGATCATCGGCGCGGGTACCGAGTCCTGACGGGTCACTCTGCCCTCCTGGTGGTTCTGTGCCGCAGGCGCTGTCTCAGCGCGTTGCCCGCTTCGCCGACCGCCATCAGGAGCACCGCGGACGCCCCGCACCCGGCAACGCTCACGGGCCGGCCCAGGGCGGCGCCCGACAGCACCAGCACGAGCGTCAGGATCGTCCACCACGCCAGAAGAGCTGCCACCGGGCGCCGCCAGTTCCGTATCCCGCTCACGGGGCACCGCCCCCCGGGGTGCCCGTCGGGGTGGGGGACGGCCAGGTGCCTTCGTACGGCGGCGGGTTCCACGGTTCTGGGGCGGGCGGTGGTGCGAACGGCCCGGCGCGGTTGGCCATGAGGATCATCATCGTTCCGGCGAAGAGGAGGCTGACGATGATGAGGGCGAGGCCGACGGGGTTGCGCGGGTTGTAGGTGTAGCGGCTGGTGCCCCACTTGCTCCTCTTGAAGACCGGCTCGTCTTCGTGATGCACAGGCTGTCCTCCGGTTCGAACGTGCGTGGACGGCGCCGTCACAGGCGCGCAGCGCGGGCTTCGGCGGCCGGACGGCTTGCCGAGTACGGCCCGTCCCCGGTGTGTGTCGGGGACGGCTACGGTTCGATGAGGCCGACGCGGATCGCGTACCGGGTGAGTTCGAGGCGGTCGCGCAGGCCGAGTTTCTGGAGCAGGTTGGCGCGGTGGCGCTCCACGGTCTTGGGGCTGATGACGAGGAGGTCGCCGATCTCCTTGGAGCTGTGGCCTTCGGCGACGAGCTTGAGGATCTCCTCCTCGCGCTCGGTGATGGCCCGCTCCGGGATCGGGCCGCCGTTGCGGGCGCGGTCGAGGTAGGTGCGGATGAGAGTGGTTTCGGCGCCGGGGTAGATGAAGGGTTCGTCGCGCAGCGCGGAGCGGCAGGCTTCGACGAGGTCGCGGTCGGCGACGGACTTGAGGACGTACCCGGAGGCTCCGGCGCGCAGGGCTTCGAAGAAGTACTGCTCGTTGTCGTACATGGTGAGCATGAGGATGCGCAGGCCGGGGCGGAGGCGGGCGAGCTCGCGGGCGGCCTGCAGGCCGGTCTGGCGGGGCATGGCGATGTCGAGGACGGCGAGGTCGATGTCGAGGCTGCGGGCCTGGGCGACGGCTTCCGCGCCGTCCGCGGCCTCGGCGACCACGGTCAGGTCGGGTTCGGCGTCGAGGATCAGTCGTACGCCCCGCCGGACGAGGGAGTGGTCGTCGGCGAGCAGGATGCGCGCGGGCCCGGTTTCCGGCCGACTCATGCTGTTGCCCCCGTGGTGTCGTGGATTTCGAGTCGGACCTGGGTCCCGCCGTGCGGGCCGGCGCCCACGAGGAGCTCGGCACCGATGAGCAGGGCACGCTCGTGCATCCCCTGGATGCCCGCGCCCTCGGGTGCCTCCCCGAGGCCGCGCCCGTTGTCGCGGACCAGCAGTCCCACACCGCCGTCGGGCAGGGGCCGCAGGTGGACCTCGACGCGGGTGGCCCCCGAGTGGCGGGCCGCGTTGGTCAGGCCTTCCTGGGCCACGCGGTAGACGACGAGCTCGACGGCCGGGTCCAGATGGGGCAGGCCGGGCGTGATGTGGGCGGTGGCGCCCAGGCGCGGAGTGGTGAACTCGGCGGCCAGGGAACGCAGCGCGCTGTGCAGGCCCAGTTCCTCCAGGACCCCGGGGCGCAGGCGGCGGGCGATGCGGCGGATCTCGTCCACGCCGGCGCGGGTGGTCTCCTGGGCCTGGTGCAGATCGCTGCGCAGGGGTTCGGGCGCGCGGTCGGCGGCGTGCTTGATCTGGAGGAGGACGGCGGTCAGGGTCTGGCCGACCTCGTCGTGGAGTTCCTGGGCGATGCGTTTGCGTTCGGCCTCCAGCGCGGTGAGCACCCGACCGCTGCTGGTGGCCCGCTCGGCCTCGAGGCGGTCGAGCATCGCATTGAAGGTGAGCGTCAGCGCGGCGATCTCTCCGGTTCCGGTGACGGCCGGGCGGGTGCCGGGGTGGAGGAGGTCGGCGGTGGCCATGGCCCGGTTCAGCCGGGCGAGCGGGGCCAGGGCGATCCTGAAGAGGGCCGCGTTGATGATCAGCATCGCGGCCAGCCCGCCGAGCAGGACGAGGGCCTCGCCGAACAGCACCGGCGTGGAGACCGTGACCGGGCCGAGCAGCAGGGCCACCGCGACAGCCAGAACGCCTGCGTTCAGGAGGAAGATCCGCCAGTACAACGACACGGCCACATATCCTTCCAGCCGGTCCCCCAGCATCCGCCACGGCTCGCCGCCCACCCGTCTCCAACTGCTCTGAACTGCGGCGGAGCCCACTTCCCCGCCCCCATCCTCACGCCGGGGGGAGGGTGGTGTCCATCCGTGCCGGCACCCATATTTCCGGTACGCGGAAAGTGGCACGATGGGCCCGCCGAACGGCCTCTCCTGCCCGAGATCGAGCCCCGGCCGTCACGGCACCACGTACGAAAAGCGAATACAGAACACAGAAGACAGAACACAGCGAACACGAGGGGGGACAGCTGTGCCTGCTCCACGGATGAGCACCACACCACTGCCCGGCATCGGGGTCCAGTACGACCTCACCACCCGCGAGCGCCGCCACCTGTCCGTGGTCGCGCACCGCGACGGCACGCGGACCGTGAACCTGTACCGGGCCGACGACCCGGACGCCTGCGCGCAGTCCCTGCACCTGACGGGCGCGGAGACGGCCTCACTGATCGACGCCCTGATGCCCGCCCACCACAGCCCCAACGTCCTGCACACCACCGACCTCGGCCTGGTCGCCGAGCGGATCGAGCTGTCCGCACACTCGCACTGGAACGGGCGGGTGCTGGGCGAGACCCGGATGCGGACCGAGACGGGCGTCTCGATCGTGGCCGTACTGCGCCGCGCGGAGGCCCGCCCCTCGCCCGCGCCCGATTTCCGCCTGGCGGGCGGGGACACGCTCATCGTCATCGGCACCCGCGAGGGCGTCGATGCCGCCGCCTCCATACTCGGACGGGAGTGAGGCCGGTGCATTCCGCTGTCTTCCTCATCGAGTTCGGCGCGATCATCCTGGGGCTGGGCCTGCTCGGCCGCGTCGCGGGGCGCCTGAAGTTCTCCCCCATCCCCCTCTACCTGCTGGCCGGACTGGCCTTCGGCACCGGCGGGCTGCTGCCCATGGGCGCGAGCGAGGAGTTCGTCGCGATCGGCGCCGAGATCGGCGTGATCCTCCTCCTGCTCATGCTCGGCCTGGAGTACACCGCCTCGGACCTGGTGTCCAACCTCAAGACCCAGTACCCGGCCGGACTGGTCGACTTCGGCCTCAACGCCGTACCGGGCGCGGTCGCCGCGCTGCTGATGGGCTGGGGTCCGGTGGCAGCCGTGGTCCTGGCCGGGGTCACCTGGATCTCGTCCTCCGGAGTCATCGCCAAGGTCATGGGCGACCTGGGGCGGGTCGGCAACCGCGAGACCCCGGTCATCCTGTCCATCCTGGTCCTCGAGGACCTCGCGATGGCGGTCTACCTGCCGATCATCACCGCCCTCCTCGCCGGGGTCAGCCTCGCCGCGGGCAGCGCGACCCTGGCCATCGCCCTCGGTGTCGCCGGAGCGGTCCTGTTCATCGCCGTGCGCTTCGGGCGCCACATCTCCCGCTTCGTCTCCAGCGACGACCCCGAGAAGCTCCTCCTCGTCGTCCTCGGCCTGACCCTGCTGGTCGCGGGCATCGCGCAGCAGCTCCAAGTCTCCGCCGCGGTCGGCGCGTTCCTGGTCGGTATCGCCCTGTCCGGCGAGGTCGCCGAGGGTACGCACACGCTGCTGAGCCCCCTGCGTGACCTGTTCGCCGCGGTGTTCTTCGTGTTCTTCGGGCTCCACACCGACCCGGCCAGCATCCCGCCGGTGCTGCTGCCCGCGCTGGCGCTCGCCGTGGTCACGGCGGGCACGAAGATCACCACCGGGTACTGGGCCGCGAAGCGCGCCGGCGTCGGGGTCAAGGGGCGCTGGCGGGCCGGCGGCACGCTGGTGGCCCGGGGCGAGTTCTCCATCGTCATCGCCGGCCTCGCCGTCACCGCCGGTATCGAACCCGCCATGGGCCCGCTCGCCACCGCGTACGTGCTCATCCTCGTGGTGATCGGCCCGCTGACCGCCCGCTACACCGAACCCGTGGCCGCCTGGATCAGCGCCCGCCGCACCCCGCCGGAGCCGGTCACCCTGCACGCGGTGCCCCAGCAGCCGGGATCCTCGGAGGAACTCAAGGAACAGGCCCAGGACCCGGCCGGCCGCGCGTGAGCGGGAGGCCGCCCTCCGGGCGACGCGGCGCGTGAGACGGCAGGCGTAGGCGGTCTCTTTCGGATCTTGCCGGGCCCGCGGCGCCCGGCACCGCGCCTGGCCGCACTGCCGAGGCGACCACGTACGCCCAGTACGCGAGCGCCCCGACAGCACGCCCAGGCACGGCACCAGACACCGCGAGCTCGGCCGACAAGATCCGAAAGAGACGGCCTAGGGCCGGTGCGGACCACGCCGGCGGGCGGTCTCGAAGAGGTGCGCCGCGAGCGCGGCCACGGCGAGGCCGACCGCCAGCAGGGTCCCCAACCGGGCCGCGGCCCCCGTGACCATCATGGCCAGGGCGCAGGCCATGGCCAGCCAGGCCCGCCCGTTGCGGTACTCGCGGGGCCGCCGCGGACGCCCTGCGCCGAGGGCGCGGGCGAAGCGGGGATCGTCGTGCCACAGCACGGCTTCGAGCTCGGCGATCCTCTCGTCATCCGAGTCCGTCATGCTCGTTCATTCCTTTCCACTGGTCACGCGAGTGCGAAGTAGCGCAGCCATACGTACAGACCGGCCAGCACGGTGGTGACCGCGGTGACGACCAGTCCGTACCGGCTGAACTGCCAGAAGGAGATGTGGTGCCCGGCGCGGTCGGCGATGCCGACGGTGACGACGTTGGCGGAGGAGGCGATGACCGTGGCGTTGCCGGCCAGGTCCGCACCGAGGGCGAACGACCACCACAGCACCTGGGCCTGCTCGGTTCCTCCGGAGGCTTCGACGATCTCGGAGACGATCGGGCTGGTCGAGGCGACGAAGGGGATGTTGTCGATGACCGCGGACGGGGGGATCGAGCCGAACAGCAGGGCCATGGACGCGCCGAGCAGGTTGCCGTCCAGGGCGCTGGCCGCGGCTTGGCCGAGGTCGGTGAGGATTCCCGTCTGGACCAGGGCGCCGACCATCACGAACAGGCCGGCGAAGAACGCCAGGGTCTCCCATTCGACGTCGGCCGCGACCTTGCGCGCGCCGAGCCGGGAGACGGCGAGGAGGATCAGGCCGCCGGAGATCGCCACGACCGAGGGTTCCAGGTGCAAGGTGGTGTGCAGGACGAAGCAGGCCATGACCAGCGTGACGACGATGCCGCTGACGGCCAGGAGCCGGCCGTCGGTGATGGCGTCCCGCTCGCGCAGGGCCATGACGTGCGCGGCCCGCTTCGGGTCGTAGGAGAACGCGCCGCGGAACATCCACCGGGCCATCAGCGCGAACACCACGATCAGCACCGTGGTGACGGGTGCCATGTGGAACAGGAAGTCGTTGAAGGACAGTCCGGCGCGAGAGCCGATCATGATGTTCGGCGGATCGCCGATCAGGGTGGCGGCGCCGCCGATGTTGCAGGCCATCACCTCGGCGATCAGATACGGCACCACCGGCACGCCGAGCTTCGTGCAGACCGCGATGGTCACCGGGGCGATCAGCATGACGGTGGTGACGTTGTCCAGCCACGCCGACAGGAACGCGGTCGCGAAGATCAGCAGAACCATCAGCCGGTACGGACGACCGCGCGAGCGTTTGGCGGCCCAGATCGCGACGAACTCGAACAGTCCGGTGCGCTTGAGGACGGAGACGATCAGCATCATGCCCAGCAGCAGGAGGATGACGTTCCAGTCGATGCCGGCCACATCGGAGAAGAACGCGTGCTCCGGGCTCGTCGCCCCGATCAGCAGCATCACGACAGCGCCGCCCAGGGCCGCGGCGACCCGGTGGACCTTCTCGGTGGCGATCAGCACGTAGACGGCCGCGAACACCGCCACGGCCAGCCACGCGGTGACGTTCACGGTGAGCCCGCCCACCCGATGCGGGGCTCACGTGGGGAGGGGATCGGGGTCGTCATCGGCTCGGCTCCGTTCACGGGTGCTGCCGCGAGCACCCGCGCCCCACGAGGGCCACCCCGAACAGAAGGCGCTCCGGATCCCCACCATCACCTGGCGCCACAGCCCGGCGCATCGGGGTCAGCACCCATCTTCGGCAGAGGCGGGGCAGCCGGTTCGGAACATGCCCCGGCTACGACGGCGGGGCCTGTGCGCCCGCGCCCCGCGTCATCCAGGCGGGGCGGGAGGTGCATTGACGACCCCGAACGGTACGTGGACGCTCGGGGTGGTCGGTGCCGTGCCGTTGAGGTGGGCGACCTGGTCGTCGAAGAAGATGTGCGGATCGAGCGCGCGCATGACGGAGGCCTTGTCGACGCCACCGAGGAAGAACGCGTCGTTGACGCGCAGCCCCCACTGATCGAGGCTCCTCATCGCGCGTTCGTGTGTGGGGGCGTCCCGGGCGGTGACCAGGGCCACTCTGAGGCGGGGCCGGTAGGCGGGATCCGTGAGGTGCGCTTCTTCCTCGAGGCGCTGGATGCGGTTGATGCCGGCGAGGAAGTCCCGCAAGGGGCCGGGGTCGTGGGCCGTGGCCGCGTTGCGGACCTCGTGCGCGCGGAACCCGTCGATGCCCACGCTCTGGAAGATCCGCTCGGAGGCGTCGCCCGCCAGGACGCCATCGAAGTCGAAGGCGATGCGGAGTTCCTGGTCGGCGTCGTCGTCGACTCGTTCCGTCCTGAGCACGTGCCCGGCCGGCAGTCCGTCGGCCACCGCTGCGCGGACGTCGGAACCGTTGGCGGACAGGAACAAGGACATGTTCAGCGCGGGCATGAACCGGTGTGCCGACCGGCCCTGTTGGAAGACGGCCCGGCTGATGTGCAGGCCGTGCGCGGCAATGGAGCGCATGACGCGGAGCCCGGTGTCCGGGTCGTTGCGTGACAGGATGATGACCTCGACCAGCGGATCGACCGGATCCGCGAGGCCGTTCAGCGACAGCAGGCGCTGGATGAAGGGGAAGGCCACCCCTTTGTCCAGGACGTCGTCCACGTGGGCCCTTTGGTGGGCCCGGTAGGCGTCTTCACCCTGCTCCCGGAACACCGCGTCGCCGTCGGTGAGGTCGAACAGCGCGCTGGAGGCGATACCTACGACGAGACGGTCGGACAGGTCGTACTCCATCTCGCCCCCAGCTGGTGCGTGCGCCGTCGTCCAAGGGGTTATCACCCCTTCACATATGCCGAAACCGGGGGCGGCCGCGCGAGTGAGGCTCGGCTTCGAGACCGTCTGCCACCGCCTGGGCACGCTGCACCCTTCGAAACCACCCTCGCCGAACGGGGTTCGGCTCAAGTGCCGCAGCGTCTTGCGCCTCGGGCACCACCTGTGATCAGGGACTCACGGTCTTGGCGGAGTGCCTGCCACGCGGTAGCGTCAACGCGACATAAAGACATAGCGACGACGGCGAGACGGAAGTCCGGTGTGAATCCGGCATGGTCGCGCCACTGTGTGCTGCGGTGACATCCCCTCCAGGGGGCGTGCCGCGGCGAGTCAGACCCGAGGACCGTCGTCCTGCACCACCGTATGGGACGCGTGTTCCCCGAGGAGGTTCCACCATGGCCGAGGCCGTCGCTTCCGCTGCCGTACCCACTTCTGCCATTTCGCCGTCGGCTCCGCTGCCCGTGCGAGAGGTCCTGCCCTGGGCGGTCTTCGTCGGGCTGCTGATGCTCGTGGCCCTGTACTTCGTCGGCGCGGAGCAGGGAGCCACCTCCGTGTTCTCCGGCGCCGGCGTGCACGAGTGGGTGCACGACGGTCGTCACCTGCTCGGTTTCCCCTGCCACTGAAAGGCGCACGCACCATGTACGCCTCCACTGTCAGAGGTCTCCTGGTCCGCGGCATGCTCGCGGGCCTGATCGCCGGACTGTTCGCCTTCGCCGTCGCCTACGTGGCCGGTGAGCCCTCGGTACGGGGTTCCATCGCCGTCGAGGAGGCCGCGGCCGCCAAGGAAGCCGCCCCGGTGTCCGGTCACGCCGGTCACGACGCCGCCGCGGCTCCCGCCGAGGAGGAGGAAGAGCTGGTCAGCCGGCCCGTCCAGTCCACCCTCGGCCTCGCCACCGGGGTCCTGGTCTACGGGGTCGCGCTCGGCGGCATCGCCGCCCTCGCGTTCTCCTTCGCTCTCGGCCGTGCCGGCCGCTTCGGCCCCCGGGGCACGGCGGCGCTCACGGCGGCGGGCGCGTTCACGCTCGTCTACCTGGTGCCGTTCCTGAAGTACCCGGCCACCCCGCCGGCGGTCGGCAACCCGGACACCATCGGGCAGCGCACCACGCTGTTCTTCCTGATGATCCTGCTGAGCGTGCTGCTCGGCGTCGGCGCGATCATCCTGGGCCGGCGGCTGGCGCCGCGTCTGGGCAACTGGAACGCCACCCTGAGCGGCGGGGCGGGGTTCGTCGTCGCCATCGGGCTGGCCTTCCTGGTCCTTCCGGACAACACCGATGCCGTCAAGCCGGAGTTCCCCGCCGTCCTGCTGTGGGACTTCCGGGTCGCGTCCATCGCCGTACAGCTGGTGTTGTGGACCGTGTTCGCCGTCGCCTTCGGCGTACTCGCCCAGCGGCTCCTGGCCCACCGCACCGACCCCGCGGGCACGACGGCCGCCGCGCCCCAGCCGGCCTCGGCCATCGGCTGACCGGCACACCGCATCACGTACAGAGCCCTGCCGCCCCGGACATCCGGGGCGGCAGGGCTCTGTCCGTAGCGCCTCAGCCGTCGGGTCAGGCCCGGCTGCGGTTGCGGCGCAGCCACCAGAAGGCGCCGGCGCCGATCACCACGACGGCCGAGACCACGCCGATGACCGCTCCGGTGTTGCTGCCCGTGTTTTCGTCCTCCGTAGAGGCGGCGCTCGGGGATGGGGCGGGAGCGGGGGAGGCCGAGACCTCCGCGTGCACGGCAGGAGGCCCCCGACGCACCACCGAGTGGCAGAGCCTCGTCGTGCGGACCGACAAATGAGCCATTGCTCTTCCTGATGGTCCGCCCGCAGTCGGCCGGGGGCTATACCAGTGCCGGAGTCGGGTCCGGCCTGGACAGCATGCCGGTGCGCGTGAGCCGTACGAGGGCCGCCGCGCATACGGCGCCGACCAGCGCCAGGGTGATCCAGGGGAGGGCCGGGTGTCCGGTGGTGCGGGCCATGTCGAGGAGGGCGCCGGTGGCCAGGTTCCCGAGGGTGATCCCGATTCCGCAGACGGTGTTGTAGAGGCCGTAGTGGGTGGCCACCCAGCGGTTGCCGGCGAGGGCGACGATGGTGTCCATCTCGAAGGGGTAGAGGACCGCGGTGGCGACGGAGAGGAGAGCCGCGCACGCGAGGAGAGGCAGGATCGCGGCGGCCGCGGCCCAACTCGGGCCGTTCGACGAACTCATCGAGGTCAGCAGGGGCGGGAGGAAGGCCGCGCCCATGAGGGCCGTTCCCGCGGTGAGGCACCGCTGCGGGCTCCAGGTGCGCTTGCACCAGGCGGTGATGCGCAGCTGTCCGAGCAGGGCGACGGCGCCGGAGACGACGAACAGGGCGCTGGTCGCCACCGTGCCGAAGGTGGTCCTGCCCGCGACCCGTTCCACTTCGAGGGGCAGGGCCAGGTAGATCTGGAAGGACAGGACGTACGAGCCGCTCATGGCGGTGGCGAAGAGCCAGAACGGCCGGTTGCGCAGGACGGCTCCGGCCTGCTCGCGCACGGCGGGCCGCTCCGCACGCTCCGCGGCCGCGTTCCGCGGCAGGCGGCGCAGTTGCAGGAGGGTCAGCCCGGCGAAGACGGCCGAGGCGACCGCACAGGTCAGCGGGAAGGACACAGCGGTGAGTGCGAGGCCGACGAGGGGGCCGAGGAGGATTCCGCCCTGGTAGAAGACGTTGAAGAGCGCGAAGGCGTCGACCCGGCGTTCGCCCGCTTCCTCGGCCAGGTAGGCGCGGACCGCGGGGTTGAAGAGGGCGCCGGCCAGCCCGGTGGCGGCCGATGCGGCGACCAGGGCCGGGAGGGTGTCGGCGAAGGCCAGGGCGGCGAAGCCCACGGTGCGCAGGGTGCATCCGGCGACGATGAGGGGCTTGAAGCCGAGGCGGTCGGCGAGCATGCCCCCGAGGAGGAACATGCCCTGCTGGGAGAGGTTGCGTACGCCCAGAACCAGGCCGATCGCCCAGGTGGCCAGTGCCAGACTGCCGGAGAGGTGGGCGGCGAGGTAGGGCATGAGCATGTAGAAGCCGAGGTTGATGGTCAGCTGGTTCACGAGCAGCAACTGCACGGTGCCGTCGAAGGACCGGTACTGCTTCCAGGTCCGCGTCATCGGGTCGCTCCGGTGGAAGGCCCGTCGAGGAGGGCGGGCATCGGGTCGATGACGTGGGGGCAGCGGGTCCACGTGGTGATCTCGCCGTTCAGGGGCGAGTCGGTGGTGTCGGGCCCGTCGGGCGGTGTGGTGCCCAGGAGTTGGTTGGCGCGGCAGTAGTCGTCGTTGAAGACGGTGTCGAAGTAGCGATGGGGCCCGTCGGGGAAGACGGCCGCGATGCGGGTGCCCTCGGGCTGGGTGCGGGCGAGCCAGCCGGCGACGAGGGCGACGGCGCCGACGCTCCAGCCGCCGGTGGCGAACTGCCGCTCCGCGAGCCGGCGGGCGGCCCAGACGGCTTCGGCAGGGGCGACCCAGTGGACCTCGGAGAAGGCGGGGTAGTCCACGTTGCGGGGGTAGATGGAGGAGCCGAGCCCGCGCATGAGGCGGGGTCGGGCGGGCTGGCCGAAGATGGTCGAGCCGATCGTGTCGACGCCGACGAGGCGCAGGGCGGGGTGGGAGTCGCGCAGGGCGCGGGCGATGCCGGCGGAGTGGCCGCCGGTGCCGACGGCGCACACGAGGATGTCGATCTGCCCCAGCTGGCCGGTGAGTTCGTCGGCGAGAGGGCGGTACGCGGCCACGTTGTCGGGGTTGTTGTACTGGTCGGGGCACCAGGAGCCCGGGTACTCGGTGAGGAGTTCGGCGACCTTGAGCCGACGGGCCTCCTGCCAGCCGCCCACCGGGTGGGGTCGTCCGACGACGTGCAGCCGGGCGCCGTGCGCGGCGAGCATCCGCTCCATGATCGGCTCCATACCGGGGTCGGTGACCAGGTGCACGGGGTGCCCGTGGAGAACGCCGGCCAGGGCGAGGCCGAGGCCGAGGGTGCCGGAGGTGGACTCGATGACGGGGGCTCCGGGTCGGAGCGTGCCGCGCTCGCGGGCCTTGCCGACCATGTGGAGGGCGGCGCGGTCCTTGATGCCGCCGGGGTTGAAGCCTTCGAGCTTGGCCCAGAAGCCGCGCGGGGCGGACGCGAAGGGCTCGTCGATGAAGAGCACGGGCGTGTTGCCGACGGCCTGGAGCACGCTGCGGGGCGCGGACGCCGAGGACGAGGCCGTCGCCACGGATGCGGACAGGGAGGCGGAGGTGGACAGGGGCGTGGATGCGGACAGGGACAGTTCGGTCATGGGAGTCGTCCTTCGTGCGGCACGGCGGCGCGGCCGGCGGGGGCCAGGTGAAGGCGTACGGGCGTCGGGCCGTGCGGGGGTGGAGGGGCGCGGAGACGTCCCCGTACGCGGCGCTACGGCAGCCGCGGGGACGTCCGGGCCCGCTCAGGTCCGGCTGACGCAGGCCTTGCACAAGACGTGGCGGCCGGACTCCATGAGGGGGGAAGCCGAACGGTCGGCCGCAGCCCGGTCCGGACCGGAGGCGACGGGCTGAACCCGTGCAGGCTGGAGGACGGGCGTCTCGTCGGAAGCCCGGCGCTCCTGCAGCTGGACCGCGGTGTGCTCGTCGGCGTGCACGCAGGGCCGGTCGCCGTCAGGACAGGCGCCGGCGGAGTCCAGAACCGAAGCGGTGGTCACGGCCGAGGCCGCGGCGGCGGGAACGGGCGCCCGGTGATGGCCTCCGCTGTCGCACACGCTGAAGAACAGCGCGACCAGGGCCGCCGTCACGAGGACGGCCACCCAGCCACCGGTTCGGCGGCGGTCACGAGACCACAGCAGATTTCGCACAGTGATCAGGACGCTACCGTGCGCACGGGAAGGGTGCTTGTCGGTCGAGCTCGGTGGCGGTGTGCATGTCCGGCCGGTCGGCGGCCCTCGACCCCCCGGGAGCCACGGCTGGCGGGCCGCCAGGACAGCCGTGAACAGCGGTGGCCGACGGAGAAGGGGTTTCACCGGTTGGAGTGAATCCAACCCTCCGGACTGCCGTCCGGCGTGTCGGCGGCCGGCGAAGGCAGTTCCTTCAGGACTCCTTGACTCCTTACTCCTTACTCCCTACTCCTTGCCGAGCGGGGCGAGGAAGGCGAGGACGGCTGCGGTCGTCTCGGCCGGATGTGTGAGGAGCCCGCCGTGCGCCGCACCCGGGAGGACGGCCAACTCTCCGTGGGGGAGGGCCTCGACCGCCGCGCGGCCGGTGCGCGGAGGGAAGTACAGGTCGTGTTCGAAGGCCAGGACCAGCACGGGTACGCGGACCTCCGCCAGGGCCGCCATGCGGTCCGGGTCGCGGAGCCAGGCGTCGGACGCCGCGGACTGGCCGGCCGCTCCCTCGGGGGACGTCCACACGCCCTCCTGCGCGCCGAGCAGTTCGATCCAGGAGCGCACCTGCTCCTCGTCGTCGCGCAGGACCGGGGCCGGGAGGGAGCTGAGGAGGGTCTGCAGGCGCATGAAGGCCGGGGGCAGGCCGCCGGTCGCCGCGATCAGTTCGCTCTCGGCGGCGAGCACGGCTTCGACCACCCCGGTCGTCGGCCCCGCGCCGGCCATCAGCACCAGGGAGCGCACGAGGTCGGGCCGGGTACGGGCGAGCAGTTCGGCGGTGAAGCTGCCCAGGGAGTACCCCACCACCGCGGCCTGCCGGACACCGAGGGCGTCGAGCAGGCCCGCCAGGTCTCCCGCCAGGTCCTCCATCGAGTACGGGGCGGGCGGCGCGTCCGAGGGCGCGACCCCGCGCGCCGCGTAGGTGACCACCTCGTACCCGGCCCGGACCAGCGCGTCACGCACCCCGCACAACTCCCAGGCGACCGGCGGCATCCCCGTACCGCCTGCCAGGACGACCGCCGGTCCGTCACCGGTCCGCTCGTACGCGATCCGTACGCCACCACCCACCAGCACCGAGTCCATCGACTGCCTCCCCGTGATCGCCCGAACGTGCTCTCCATCATCACCACGGGAGCCAAGGGCGGAAGGCCGACGGCCGCGTCCCGCGGCGGTCACAGTTGCTCGTCGATGAGGGCCTTGAACTCCTCGTACGTACGCGGAGTCCGGATGCGCTGACCGTCGATCAAGAACGTGGGCGTGCCCTGGACGTTCAGTCCCATGCCGTCGCGCTGGTCCGCCCGTACCCGGTCCTCGGTGGCCGGGTCCTTGACCGCCGCGTCGTAGCGGGCCAGGTCGAGGCCGAGCTGCTCGGCGTAGGAACGGAAGGTTTCGGCCTGGGAGTTCTGCAACTCCCCCCACTCCTTCTGTGTGGTGAACATCTTGCGGTACATGTCCTCGAACCGTCCTTGACGGGCCGCGGCCTCGACGGCCACCGCGGCGGTGCGGCTGTTGCGGTGGCCGGGCATGGGGAAGTAGCGGGCGACGAACGTGACGCGGTCGCCGTACTCTCCTGGCGGAGTTTCTCCACCGTCGGATGTACTGCACCGCACGCCTCGCACTCGAAGTCGAGGAACTCCACGACGGTCAGCCGACTCTGCTGCGGACTGCTGAGCCGGTGGCTGTCCGGGCGGACGGCCTGCGCTTCGCCCGCTGCGGGCAGGGGCGTTGGGGGCGGGGAGGCGTTCTCCGGCCGCATGAGCAGGAAGGTGCCGAACGCGGCGGTGAACGCGGCCAGGATGGCGGCCAGCACGATCACGTTCTTCTTGGTCTTCGTCATGATCCCTCTGCCTCTGTTTCGGCCAGCGTGCTGGAGGTCAGATCGGTGTGCGCGCAGGCGGCGGGAGCCGCCGCCCACGGGAAGGCGCAGCTCAGGGGTACGACCAGGAGGCGGGCCGCCACTCGGGCGGCACGCAGGGGGAAGGAACGCATGGGTGTGCGGGGTCTCTCTGTGCTCCCCGGACCAGCCGGGGCAGGGATGCCGACGTCAGCGGCCGCCCCCCTCACCCTGTCGTCAGGGCAGGCAGAGAACTCCGCCGGGCGTCGGCCCGGTCATCGCGAGAGGGGCGCGCCACAGCGGGGCGCGCCGGGACCGCGGCGGTGCCCGGCCCGCGTTCGCCCGGGCCACCAGAGCGGACGGCGGCATGGCCTCGCTCTCCAGCGCGCGAAGATCCGCCTCCGGCCCGGTACCGGCGCTCAGCCGGGGCCAGACGAACAGCAGCAGCAGGCCCAAGACCTCCAGCACCGGCCTGCCGCGCCACAGGAGCATCTCGGTCAGCCCGAACAACTGCGCCGCGACGACCAGCATGATGACGTGCCCGGAGAGCAAGACCTCGGGCGGGATGCCGGCCGCCGAAGCGTGTTCGACCAAGGCGGTCGGGCCGCCGCCCGATCCGGTCGCCGCGCAGGCACCCGGCAGCGCGTACGCCGCGTGATAGGAGAACTGGGCGCCGACGAGGGCTGCTATGAGCTGGGTGTCCGAGAGCCGGCGCCGCGTCAGGAACACCGCGGCGGGTACCGCGACCGCGGCCATCCCCAGCAGCACCGCCCAGCGGGGCGTGTGCCCCTGCGACAGCAGGTGACCCGCCAGCGGCAGCAGTACGCACAGTGCGGCGAGCACCCCGGCCGGCACCCCGCGCAGCACTCCGTGCGTCGGCGAAGACGGCCGGGACGAAGCGGTGGCGGACATGGCCGGTGCACTTTCAGAGGTTCGGTACGGGCGCCCTACGGGCCGCACAGGGCCCGGGGCACCAGGCAGCGTATCCCGGCGCCTCGAGCGGCCCCGCACCAGGACCCTTCTGATCCGCCGTCGGCGGGCGTCAGCGGCCGAAGGTGTCGATTCCCTCCACGAGCCACTTCCCGTCGCGGTCCACCAGGTCGACGGCGAACATCGCTCCCGCGTAGACGCCCTGGTCGTCGGAGCCCTGCTTCTCGCCTCCCGCCGTGCTGACGCTGCTCTGGTCGGCGTAGACCAGGACGCGCGCCCGGTCGCCGTCGATCCGCTCGACGGCGCTGTCGGTGACCGTCGTCGTGATCACCGTCTTCTGCTTCTCCGCCTGGGCGAGGACCTCGCCGAAGAGCGCCCGGTGCTCGGTGACGGCCTTGCCGGTGAGCAGGGTCTTCGACGCGCTCTCGAAGGCGGCGGGCCGCGCGTGGTCGTAGGAGAAGAGGGAGGCCACGGCCTTGGCGGTCTGGCCCTTGATCTCGCTGGTACGGGCGAGGTCGGTGAGCGCGGTGTTCGCCCGTACCGGGTCGTTCCGCAGCGCCGCGGCCCGGCTCTGGGCGTATCCGGCGCCGGAACCGAGGAGGACGGTGAGGGCGCAGAGGACGAGGAGGGGGACGAGGTGCTTGCGTCCCTCCTTGTCCGTCCGGCCGGCTTCCCCGGTCTCCTCGGCCTCCCGGTCTTCCCTGGTCTCCTCGACCTCCCGGGCTTCCCCGGTCTCCGCGGCTTCCTCGGTCTCCTCGGCCGGGAACTCCTGTACGACGGTCTCGTCGGCCGGGCGCGTGGTGGGGCCGCTCTGGTTGCCGACGGCCTGGCGGCGGCGCTGGCGGTTGATGAGGTGGCGGGTCGTCGACATCGTGCCTGTCCTTCTCGGGTGCGTGCGGCTCTCGGATGCGGCTGGCTCTCGCGGTACGGCTGCCGGTCAGCCGGTCGACGTGCCGCCCACGGGTGCCTGGCCCAGCGCGCTGAGCTTCCACTGGCTTCCGGTGCGGGTCAGTTCACCGAGCATGCGGCTGTCCTTCTCGCTGCTCTTGTCGTCGGCGGCCTTCACCGTGATCCGCAGGGCGACCAGTACCTTGGCCCGCCCCGCCCGGTCGTCCAGCTCGGTGACGGCGCCGGACAGCACCCGGGCCGTGGTCACCGTCTTCGCCGCCTTGACCTGCTGGGCGAACTCGGTTCTTCCTGCCGCGAGTTGCTCGTGCAGGTCCCCGGTCGTGGACGACTCCCACAGATCCAGACCCTGATCCACCTTGGCGTGGTCGAGGGTGTTGAGGTTCTGCACGGCCTGCTCCGCCGCCGCGAGCGCCCGGTCGCGCTGCACGGCGTACGCGGCGGACTCGTCGTGGCTCGCCCCGTACCAGTCCTGGGCCGCCCACGCGGCGAAGCCGCCCGCGGCCAGGGTGAGCGCGAGGGCGAACGCCAGGATCTGCCGGGTGCCCGCGAGGGCCCGGACCGCGAGTGTCATGGGGTGTTCCCGTCTCCCGCTCATCGCTCAGCGGGTCTTGAGGTCGACGATCTGCCAGCGGTCCTCCTGGAACCGGGCAGTGACGGTCAGCTGCGCCGCGGCCGAGGTCGTGGCGCCCTCGTCCCGCCGTGAGGTCTGGTCGAGGAGGACCAGGAGGCGCGCGGTGTCCCCGTCGAGTTCGATCACCCCGGTACGGACGGCCCGCGTGTTCAGGGTGATCTTCTGCGTCTCCAGGTTGGTGCGGAGCTGGGCGAACAGGTCGCCGTACTGCCGCGCCGCCTTCCCCCCGAGCACCGTCCGAGCCGATCGCTCGGTGGCGTCGGCGCCGACCGGGGTGTACGAGAAGATCCTGGCAAGGCCGTCACCGACCTCGCCGCTCACCCGCTCCGTGGCCGCGGTGTCGGTGAGGGCGCGGTTCTGGGCGGACGGGGTGGCGCGCAGTCGGTGCGCACCGTAGAAGAAGGCGCTCCCGCCCAGGAGGAGCAGGACGACCGCCGCCGCGACGGCCTGGGTACGCCACCGGCCGGCGAGGCGGGAGAGGGCGCGGACGCGGACGCGGACGCGGACGCCCGGGGCGTCCGGTTCGCCTTCGCCATCGGAGGGTCCCGCAGCGTCGCCCAGATCGGCCACGGCCGGTCCGCCCCCGGGTCCGGCCTCAGGTCCGGCCTCCGGTCCTGCCTCGGGTCCGCCCGTCGTGCCGGCCGCGGCCGGCGGCTCGATCTCCGCGGCCGCGTTGCTCGTGTTCCGCCCCAGCAGGGTCACCGCGCCTCGCTTCCCGCGCCGGGCGTTGCGGAAGGGGCGGCGCCCGCGCCCGCGACCGGTACGGCGCTCAGTGCCTTGACCTTCCAGGTGTCACCGCCCGTGCGCTCCAGGACGGCTTCGAGGCGCTTGCGGTCGCTCGTCGCCTTCGAGGTGCCCTGGGGCGTGACGTCGACGCGGACCGTCGCGATCAGCTTCGCCGTACCCGCCCGGGCGTCCAGCGCGGTCACCGCCGCCTCGGTGACGGTGGCACGGGCCGAGGCGCCCGTCACGGCCCGGGTGGCGCCCAGTTCGGTGCGCAGCGGCCCGGTGGAGGCGTCGCGCCACGCCTCGATGCCGGCCTCCGCGTGCTCGCGCGTGGACGCGTCCAGCGTGTTGAGCACCGTGAGGTGGTCGCGGCCCTGGGCGAGGACGGCGTCCCGCTGGCGGCCGAAGGCGAGGGCGTCGTCGGTGCGGGCCTGTGCGTAGGTCCAGGCGCCGGTCCCGCAGAAGGCGAGCGCCACGGTCAGGGCCGCGCCCGCGAGGACGCGTGCCCGGCTCATCGGCCGCTCCCGGCGCCGAGGCCGAGCAGCCCGGCCAGGTCGGTCGGGCCACCGGCCTGGCCCGGCAGGGCGAGTGCGCCGGGCAGGGGCTGCGCGGCCGGTGCGGTGGCGGGGCCGGTGCTTCCCGGGGGCAGGCTTCCCGAGGGCAGGGAGCCGGGTCGGGCCGGGTCGGGGACGGGGCCGCCCTTGGGGGCGTTCGCGGAGCCGCGCACGTTCTGCCCGGACGAGGGCGGACTCGTACAGGAGGCGCCGGTGTTGAGGGCGGGCGCGGTGCCGAGGTCCAGGCCGTTGCGGTAGCGCGTGCCGCCGTAACCGGAGGTGCAGGGAAGGGGCTTGAAGAAGGTGACGGCCATGCCGAGGTTCATCCGTCCTCCGTCGACGGTGGTGGCGCCCGCGGAGACGGCCATGGGGAACTTCACGAGCAGTTCCTCCAGTCCGCGCTGCCGGGTGACGGCGATCTCCGAGGTGGTGAGCAGGTTGGCGAGGACCACGCCGAGGCTGGGGTCGAGGTCGCGCAGGAGGCCGCTGATCTGGGTGGCCGCGTCCGGCGTGACGGCGAGCAGGCGGCGGACGTCGCTGTCGGAGCCCTTGAGGGTGACGGCGAGTTCCCGTGCGCCGGTGGCGAAGTCCCTGATGGCCCGGGCTTCGTCGGCCTGGGTGCGCAGGACGGTCTCGCCGTCGGTGATGAGACGGGTGGTCGCGGGCAGGGAGCGGTCGGCGGCCTGGACGAACGCGCTGCCGCTGTCGAGCAGGGTCTGGAGGTCCTCGCCGTGACCCTCGAACGCCTTGCCCAGCTCGTCGACGACCGTGCGCAGCGAGTCGAGCGGCACCGACGTGGTGAGATCGTTCATGCCGGCCAGGAGGTCGGTGACGGGTGCGGGGACCTCGGTGTCCGCCTGGTCGATGCGGGCCCCCTCCCTGAGGTACGGGCCCCGGTCGCCGCGGGGCCGCAGGTCGATGTACTGCTCTCCGACGGCGGACAGGCCCGCGACGACTGCCTTGGCGTCGGCCGGGACGCGGGCGGCCGACTTCTTGATGTGCAGCCGGGCCACGACTCCGTCCGCGGTGAGGTCGATGGCGCCGACGCGTCCTACGGAGACACCCCGGTAGGTGACGTCCGAGTGCGGGAACAGGCCGCCGGTCCGCGCGAGGTGGACGTTGACGGTGTAGTAGTCGGCGACGCCGACGTAGCGGCCGAGATCGGCGTAGCGGATGCCGAGGACACCGAGGACGAGGACGGAGATGACGAGGAACGCGAGGTTCTTCAGCCGTACGGCGAGGGTGATCACCGGGTCTTCCCCCCGTTCCGTGCTCCGACGGGCGGCAGCGGCAGCGGTGAGGTAGGGCTCGTGGATCCGCGGGCGGCACTGCCCGGCTCGGCGGGCGGGGTGGGCGTCGGACTGGGCGTGGATTGCGGGACGAGCGGCGGGATGACCTGCGTGCCCGGCTCGGCGGCGATGTGCAGGTAGGTGTTCAGGTAGTCGCCCTTGATGCCCCGCATCACCTCGTCGGTGAAGGGGTACGTCAGCAGCGCCTGGAGCGAGTCGGGCAGGTCCGCGCCGGCGTCGGCGAGTGCCTTCAGGGTCGGTGCCAGGGCCTTGAGGTCGGCGACCATGTCGTCCTTGCCGGCGTTGATGGTGGAGACGGCGACGCCGGACAGCGTGTCCAGGGCGCGCAGCATCGTCAGGAGCGAACCCCGCTGGTTCTCCAGGGTCTTGAGGCCGGGGGAGAGGCCGGTGAGGACCTTCCCGACGTCCTCCTTGCGCCCGGCCAGCGTGGCGGAGAGCCGGTTGACCCCGTCGAGGGCCTGGGTGATGTCGTCGCGGTGCGCGTCGAGTTCGCTCACCAGGGTGTTGACCCGCTCCAGCATGGAGCGGACCTCGGGCTCGCGTCCGCCCAGCGCGGAGTTCAGCTCCTTGGTGATGGTCTTCAGCTGGTTGACCCCGCCGCCGTTGAGCAGCAGGGACAGGGCGCCGAAGACCTCCTCGACCTCGGTGTTGCGGCTGGTGCGGGCGAGCGGGATCGTACTGCCGTCGGCGAGGCGCGCGCCTCCCGCGTCCTTGGCGGGGGCGGTGATCTCGATGAACTTCTCGCCGAGCAGGCTGGACTGCTGGAGCCGGGCGCCCGCGTCGGCGGGCAGCCGGACGTCTCCGTTGATCTTCATGGTGACGCGCGCCGTCCAGTCGCCGCTCCCGAGCCGGATCCCGGTGACGCGGCCGACGGCGACGTCGTTGACCTTGACGGCGGACTGCGGGACGAGGCTGAGGACGTCGGCGAGCTCGGCGGTGACCGTGTACGGGTGGGAGCCGAGGTCCGCCCCGCCGGGCAGCGGCAGGTCCTCGATGCCGTCGAAGCGGGGCAGTTCCGAGGGGAGCAGGGTCACGGTGAGGACCACGGCCGCGCCCAGGGCGACGAACGCGGCGAGGCCGGCCCCGGTGGCCCTGCCGGTGAGGGGTCCGCGGCGCTTCACCGGTCCCCCTTCCCGTTGCCCGCCGAGGAGCCGCCCGTCACGGGCAGCGGGAGCAGGGGGCCGCCCATGCTGATCTCGTTGAGGTTGGCCCGGCCGTCGATGGTGCGGGTGTCCTTGTTGTACGCGCCCACCACGTTGGAGGCCGCGAGCGGGGCCACGTCGAGGGCTTCGGCGAGGGAGGCCCGCTGGTCGACGAGGGCCTGGGTGAGGGGGACGAGCCGGTCGACGTTCTGTTTCAGTTCGCCCCGGTTGTTCTGGATGAAGGTCTTGACCTGGGCGAGGGCCTTGCCGAGTTCGGTGAGGGCGCCTGCGAGGTCGTCCTTGTTGTCGGCGAAGAAGGTCACCACGTCGTCGAGGCGTTCCTGCGCGGTGCGGACGTCGCCGTCCTTGTCCTTGAGCATGGTCGTGAACGTCTGGAGCTGGCCGAGCGTGGCGAACAGGTCGTCGCTGCTGCCGTCGAGGGTCTTGGCCGCCTTGCCGAACTCCCGGATGGACGTGCCGATCGCGTCACCGTTGCCCTCCAGGTTCTTGGCGCCGGTTTCGATCAGACCGGACAGGGCTCCGCCCGCATTGGCCCCGTCGGGGCCGAGGGCCTTGGCGAGGTCGGTGATCGAGGCGTACAGCTGGTCGATCTCGACGGGGGTCCGGTTGCGGTCCGCGGCGAGCTGGGCTCCGTCGGCGAGGGCGGGGCCGGAGGCGTAGGCCGGGGTGAGCTGGACGTACCGGTCCGCGACGATGCTGGGGGCGACGATGACGGCCCGTGCGTCGGCCGCGACGCGCACGCCGTCGTCGACGCGGAGCCGGACCCGTACCCGGGTCCCCTGGGGCTCCACGGATTCGACCTCTCCGACCCGCACCCCGAGGATCCGCAGGTCCGAGCCGGCGTAGATGCCGACGGCGCGGTCGAAATAGGCCGTGACCCGGGTGCCGTCGGAGTCGAGGGCGCGTACGGTGACGAGGCCGCAGGCCGCGAGCACCGCCATGGCGACCCCGATGACGAGGGGCCTCGCGATCCTTCTGGGTTCCGTCATCGGGCACCGCCTCCCTTCGATGCCGCCGGCGTCTGCTGCGGAGGCAGGCATCCGGTCTTCGGCTGTGACGCCTCGGGCAGGTAGTTGCGGGGTACGACTCCGCACAGGTAGCTGTCGAACCAGTGACCGTTGCCCAGGGTGTTGCCGACGAGCCGGTAGTACGGGCCCACCAGGGCGAGGGTCTTGTCGAGCTGACCGCTGTTCTTCTCCAGGACCGCGGTGACACGGCTGAGGGCCGTGAGGGTGGGGCCGAGCTGGCGGTCGTTGTCGGTGACGATGCCGCTGAGCTGCTTGCCCAGCTCGCGGCTGCCCACCAGCAGGGCCCGGATGGCGTCGCGCCGGTCCTTCAACTCGCCGAGCAGCGAACCGCCGTCCTCGATGAGGGTCTCGAAGCTGGACTTCCTGCCCTCCAGGGTCTTGGTGAACGTACGGCTCCCCTGGAGCAGTTGGGACAGCTGGGCATCACGGCTGGAGACGGACTTGGACAGCTCGGACAGGCCGGTGGCCGCGCTGCGCACGCCGGGTGGCGAGTTCTTGAAGGTCTCCGAGATCGTCTGGAAGCTCTCGGCGAGCTTCTTCGTGTCGATGGCGTCGACGGTGCCGCTCAGGTCCTGGAACGCCTGGGTGACGTCGTACGGGGACGTGGTGCGCGCCAACGGGATGCGCTGGCCGGGGTCTTGGCGTCCCGCGCCCAGCGGGTCGAGGGCCAGGTACTTCTCGCCGAGCAGGGTCTTGATCGCGATGGCGGCGGTGGAGCGGTCGCCGACCCAGGCGTCGCCGACCCCGAAGGTCACCTTCACCTTGGGCCCGTCGAGGGCGACCCCGGTGACCGAGCCGACCTTGACTCCCGCGATGCGCACCTCGTCGCCGGTGGTGAGTCCGGCGGCCTCGGTGAAGTCGGCGCTGTAGGTCGGGCCCCCGCCGGAGAACGGCAGGCGGTCCACGTTGTAGGCGAGGACGGCCATCATGGCGAGCACGACGAGGCCGACGACGGCCACCGCGACGGGATTGCGGTCCTTGACGGGGGTGAACCTGGGCGGGCGGCTCATCCGCGGCACCTCGGTTCGGTCACGATGATGCCGGTCGGCGGCTTGGAGCCGTCGGAGGTGCTCACGCCGCTCACGCGGGCCTCGCAGAGGTAGAGGTTGAACCAGGACCCGTACGAGGACAGCCGGGCCAGGGCGGCCATCTTGGCCGGTGTCCTGGTGAGGAAGTCCTCGATCTGCGGCGTGTGGTCGCCGAGGGTGTTCGAGAGGCGGCCCAGTTCGCCGATGCTCTGCTTGAGCGGGGCCCGGCCCTCCTGGAGGAGTCCCGCCGTCACGGTCGTGAGGTCGCCCATCGCCTGGACGGCCTCGCCGAGCGGCTTGCGGTCGTCGTTGAAGCCCGTGACGAGCTTCTGGAGCGTGACCACCAGATCGTTGAAGGCGGCCTCGCGGGTGTTGAGCGTGTCCAGGACCGTGTTGAGGTTCGTGACCACCTGGCCGATCACCTGGTCCTTGGCCGCGACGGTCCGGGTGAGCGAGCCGATGTGCCGCAGGAGGCTGTCGACGGTGCCGCCCTCGCCCTGGAGGACCTGGACGAGCGAGCCAGCGAGGTCGTTGACGTCACTCGGCGACAGGCCCTCGAAGAGCGGCTTGAACCCGTTGAACAGGAGGGTCATGTCGAGCGCGGGCGTCGTGCGGTCCAGCGGGATGGTGGAGTCGGGCGGCAGGGCGGAGCCCACGTCGCCGCTGCCCCGGTCGAGGGAGACGTAGCGCTGCCCGACCATGTTGAGGTACTTCACCGCGGCGGTCGCCGAGGCGGGGAGCGTGCGGTCGTCGCGGATGCGGAAGGTGACCTGGGCGGTGCGCCGGTCGACGACGCGGACGTCCGTCACCTCTCCGACCTTCACGCCCGAGATCCGGACGCTGTCCCCGTCGACGAGCCCGGTGACGTCGGTGAACAGCGCTTTGTACGAGCGCGTACCCGAGTCCACCCCGGTGTTGGCGATGCTGAGCGCGAGCACGGTCGTGGCCAGGGCCGTGACCAGGACGAAGACCAGGGACTTGACCAGCGGTCCGGTCAGCGGGCGCCGCCGGGTGTGGGCGAGGTCGTCCTTCACTTGAGGACCACCTCCGCTCCGCGGTACGCGGGTCCGGCCAGCAGGCCGCTCCAGTCGGGCAGCTCGCCGGGCGGCTTGCCGGCGGAGGGTGCGAGGAGTTCGTTCAGGAGGTCGTTCTCCTGGGCCGAGTTGGCGGGCCCCAGGTTCTGGTCGGCCGCAGCCGCGGCCCGTGCGGCGGGCGCCGCCGGGACGCCGAGGTAGGGAACGGGATAGCAGTGCGGGCCGCCGCCCGCGGTGTACGCGGGGGCGTCGCGGCCGGGTGCGTAGGCTCCGCGCGAGGGCACGGTGACCACGTTGACGTGCAGCCCGGGCCGGTCGGTGCCCTTGCCGAGCGCCTTGTCCATGGCCGGAACGAATTCGGCGAGGGTGCGCAGGGTGCACGGGAACGACGAGGAGTACTCGGAGAGCAGCTCCAGGGTGGGCCTGCTCGTGTCGGCGAGCCGGATGATGTTGTCCTTGTTCTGGCGCAGGAAGGTGGTGACGTCCTGGGCGGTGCGGGTGGTGGCCCCGAAGGTGGCGGCCAGTTCGGTCTCCTTCTCGGCGAGCGTGCCGCTGGTGGTGGTGAAGTCGGTGAGGGCCGTGACGATGTCCGGGGCCGCGTCCGCGTACACGTTGCTCACCTTGACGAGTTGGTGGAGGTCCCGGTTGAGCGCGGGCAGCTCGGGGTTGAACTTGGCCAGGTGGTCGTCCAGTTGGGCGAGGGTGTCGCCGAGCTTTCCGCCACGTCCTTCGAGCGCCCGGGACACGGCGGACAGGGTGGCGGAGAGCTTCTGCGGCTGGACGGCGGTGAGCATGGGCAGCACGTTGTCCAGCACCTGCTGGAGTTCCACGGCGCTGCTGGAGCGGTCCTCGGGGATGACGGCTCCGGCCCCGATCGGTTCGGAGGAGGGCGCCGCGGGCGGTACGAGCGCCACGAACCGTTCGCCGAAGAGGGTCGTCGGCAGCATCTGGGCACGCACGTCGGCGGGGACCGCGTGGAGGGTGTCGGGATCCATCGCGAGGGTGAGCCGGGCTCCCGTCGCGGTGGCGGCTATGGAGCGGACCTCGCCGATGACGACGCCGCGCAGCTTCACCTCGGCACCCGGGTGCATCTCGTTGCCGACGCTGCTCGTCTCGATGGTGATCGGGGCGCTGTCGGTGAACTCCTTGTCGTAGACGGCGATCGCCAGCCAGACCAGGAGGGCCGGGACGAGGAGGAAGGCGAGGCCGGCGGACCGGTGGCCCAGGGTCCCCGTGCGTGAGCTGCTCATGTCACCCCGCCACCTTCACGGTCGTGGTCGCGCCCCACAGGGCCAGCGACAGGAAGAAGTCGGTGACGCTGATGAGCACGATCGCGTTGCGCACGGACCGGCCGACGGCGACGCCCACCCCGGCGGGGCCGCCGGAGGCGCGGAACCCGTAGTAGCAGTGGGCGAGGATCACCATGACGCTGAAGATCAGCACCTTGAGGACCGACAGCACGACGTCCGTGGGGGAGAGGAACAGGTTGAAGTAGTGGTCGTACGTTCCCCTGGACTGGCCGTTGAACAGGACGGTCACGTACCGGGAGGCGAGGTACGAGGAGAGGAGGCCGATCGCGTAGAGCGGGATGATCGCCGCGACGCCCGCGATGATGCGGGTGGTGACGAGGTACGGGATGGAGCGGATGCCCATGCCTTCGAGGGCGTCGACCTCCTCGTTGATCCGCATCGCGCCGAGCTGGGCGGTGAAGCCCGCGCCGACGGTCGCGGAGAGCGCGAGCCCGGCGACCAGGGGCGCGATCTCGCGGGTGTTGAAGTACGCGGAGACGAAGCCGGTGAACGCGGCGGTGCCGATCTGGTCGAGGGCCGCGTACCCCTGGAGTCCGACGACGGTGCCGGTGAACAGGGTCATCGCGATCATCACGCCGATGGTGCCGCCGATGACACCGAGCCCGCCGGAGCCGAAGGCCACCTCGGCGAGGAGCCGTTGCACCTCTTTGAGGTAGCGGCGCAGGGTGCGCGGGATCCAGGCCAGCGCCTTGACGTAGAACAGGAACTGGTCGCCGGACCGGTCGAGCCAGACGAACGGGGAGGCCATTGGCCTCAGCCTCCCTTCGGCGGGACGATCTGCAGGTAGATGGCCGTCAGCACCATGTTCACGAAGAACAGCAGCATGAAGGTGATGACGACGGACTGGTTGACGGCGTCGCCGACCCCTTTGGGGCCGCCGCGCGGGTTGAGGCCGCGGTAGGCGGCGACGATGCCCGCGATGAACCCGAAGATCAGGGCCTTGAGTTCACTGATGTACAGGTCGGGCAGCTGGGCCAGTGCGGAGAAGCTCGACAGGTAGGCGCCCGGGGTGCCGCCCTGGAGGATCACGTTGAAGAAGTAGCCGCCGAGCGTACCGACGACGGAGACCAGGCCGTTGAGGAGCACGGCCACGCCCATCGTCGCCAGCACCCTCGGCACGACCAGGCGTTGGACCGGGGAGACGCCCATGACCTCCATCGCGTCGAGCTCCTCGCGGATCTTGCGGGAGCCGAGGTCGGCGCAGATGGCGGAGCCGCCGGCGCCGGAGATGAGCAGGGCGACGATGAGCGGGCTCGCCTGCTGGATGACGGCGAGGACGCTGGCGCCTCCCGTGAACGACTGGGCACCCAACTGCTGGGTGAGCGAGCCGACCTGGAGGGCGATCACCGCGCCGAAGGGGATGGAGACGAGCGCGGCGGGCAGGATCGTGATACTGGCGATGAACCAGAACTGCTCGACGAACTCCCGGAACTGGAAGGGACGTCGGAAGATGGAACGGCCCACCTCGGCCGCGAGGGCGAAGAGCCGGCCGGTCTGCCGCAGCGCCCCCGTGATCACGAGCCGCTCCCGGTGGCCGGAAGCCGCAGGGTGGGCGGCTGCGCCCCGCGCGCGTAGGTGTCCTCGATGGCGGCGCGGGCGGCGAACGGCAGCGTGTCGAGCATGGCGAGGACCCGCTCGCGGCGCCTGATGGCGGCCTGGCGCGGCGGGAGTCCGGGCGAGGGCTCCAGTTGCGGGACGATGACCCGGGGCCCGACCGGTACGACGGGCACGGAAGCCTCGGCGGCGAGGGTGGCCGCGTCCTTCTCCTCCGACATCCCGATGGGGCCCTCGCGGCGCCCCGCGAGGAACTGGGCCACGACCGGCTCGTCGCTGGTGAGCAGCAGTTCGCGCGGGCCGAAGGTGACCAGGTTGCGCCGGAACAGCATGCCCATGTTGTCGGGGACGGTCGCGGCGATGTCGAGGTTGTGGGTGACGATGAGCATCGTCGCGTCGATCTGCGCGTTGAGGTCGATCAGCAGCTGCGAGAGGTTGGCGGTGCGGACGGGGTCGAGACCCGAGTCCGGCTCGTCGCACAGCACGATCTGCGGGTCGAGCACGAGGGCGCGGGCCAGTCCCGCCCGCTTGCGCATGCCGCCGCTGATCTCGCCGGGGAGCTTGCCCTCCGAGCCGACGAGCCCGACGACGTCGATGCGCTCCATGACGATCCGGCGGATCTCCGACTCCTTCTTCCGCGTGTGCTCGCGCAGCGGGAAGGCGATGTTGTCGAAGAGGGACATGGACCCGAAGAGGGCGCCGTCCTGGAACATGAGGCCGAAGAGTTTGCGTGCCTCGTAAATGTCCCGCTCGGGGCTGTTGACCATATCGACGCCGGCCACGAGGACGCGTCCCCGTTCCGGCTTCAGCAGGCCGATGAGTGATTTGAGGAAGACGGTCTTACCGGTTCCGGAGGGGCCGAGCATGACGCTCACTTCCCCTGCGGGCAGCGTCAGGGTCACGTCCTGCCAGATGTTCTGCTTGCCGAAGGACATGGTCAGGCCTTCGACGGCCACTTCGATTCCCACTTCACCTCCAGCAGTCGTGTGTCACGGTGCGCCGCGGGCCGCACGTTAGGTCGTTCGCGATCACCGGACAATAGGTGTGACACCGATTCGGCGCGGCGCATCGGAACTTGTCACCGCGCGAACACATTCGGGTGCGCGACTTGTCTCCCCCGACAGAAGTCCCGTGTTCAGGGGCCTCCGACGTGAGATCGCGGGTCGCACCCGGAACGCTACGGTCGAGTAACATCCGGCGGCAATAAGCGGGTTCCGAGTTTTTCGCGAGATCGCCCGAGTCCCGTTCTCTTTGTCATGCGGGTCACACATGCGCGCCGCCGTTTGTCACGACGGAGAGCATTCCGTACTTCCGGTCGGGATGTATGCGTCCGGCGTGGCGGGAAAGGGAGGCCGCAGCGGCGTCCGCTCGACCGGAATTATCGATTTTGCGCACCCGGCGGCTAATGCGTCACGGAGGACCGCTCACCTCGTGAACAGTTAATGCGGGCTCTTCAAAGAATCATGAACTACGCCATTGTTCAGCTAAGTTTCCCGCAAGTAACGTCAACGTCGCGGCCGAGGAACACCGAGCCGCAGGCCGTTTCTGTCTCCCCCACCGCACAGCTGCGGCCCACCTCTGCCGGTCAATCCCCAAGGAGTCCCACAGCCATGAAGAGCACCCTCAGAAACCTCGCCGTCGTCACCGGCGCCGCTGCCGCCGCGCTCGCCCTGACCGCGGGTCCGGCGTCGGCCGTCCCGTCCACCACCTGGACCGTCAACCCGTCCCCCGCGGCCTTCACGGCGACGAACAGCGGGAACATCGTCCTCAGCGTCAACGGCATCGCCATGACGTGTACGACCTCCGGCGCGTCCGGCACGATGGCCAGCGCCACCGGCAACCCGGCCACCGTCGCCTCGATCAACGCCATCAACTTCGGTGCCAGCGGCTCGCCCTGCACCAGCGTTCTGGGCAACGTCACGACCGTCGCCACCACCCCCTGGACCGTGGTGGCACAGGACTACACCGCCGCGACCGGCGTCACCAAGGGCTACATCGGCAACGTCGACGCCAAGGTCACCGTCGGTGCCTGCGTCTTCCGCGTGACGGGCAAGGCGTCCGGCACGTACACCAACTCGACGGGCAAGCTCGCGGTGGCCAGCACCTCCGGTCAGCTCAACGTCGTCTCCTCCACCAACTGCGGCAGCGCCGTACCGGTCGGCGCCAAGCCGATCTTCACCGGCGCCTACCTGGTCAAGAAGACCGGGACCGCGATCATCCCCACCATCGTCGGAACCAACCCGTAGGCACGTGGGAGTGCTTCGGCACTCCCACGGGGTGAGTACGCCCGGCCGGCAGGACCGGCCGGGCGTTGCCCCACCCACACCGACCCGGCACTGCGGACCAGCACTGCGACCAGGCACCCCGACCGGCCCCGCCGACCGGCGTGCCCCGGACGATCTCCGAGCGGAGCAAGTGATGAGAGGCCACCGTCCCGCCCTGCGGACGCCGCGCGTGCGCGCACGCGGCGCGGCGATCGCCGCCTTCGTGGCGCTCGCCCCCCTGATCTCCTCGGCTGCCGCCGCGGTGGGGTCGCGGGAGGTCACCGCGACACTGCCCTACGACTGCACGCTGCCCTCGGGAGAGCAGCGCGTCGCGGTACGGGTCAAGGCCACCTTCCCCGGCCGGGCCACCACCGGTGAGGCGATCCGGCCCACCGCGGTCACCACGGCGGTCGAGCTCCCGGCCGCGGCCGTCGCCGACCTGGCGGCCCTGAAGGCCGCCACGGTGGTGCCCGAGACCAGGCTCTCCCTCGACGTCGCCCAGCGCGGGGCGCGGGCCGAGGCCCTCTGGCGCGGCACCGGTGCCGCGCGGCCTGCCGCCCTTCCCGCCAAGGGCCCGTTGACCCTCACCACCACCGGTGACGTCCCGACCGTGACGGCCGCCGCCGACGGCGACCTCACCCTGACGGCCACGGACCTCGGAGTCGACCTCGCCCTCGGTACGGCCGACGGGACGCCGGCCGTACCGCCGTCCCTGTCCATCGAGTGCACCCTCGCGAAGGACGCGGCCGGCCACGGCCTGCTGGCCACCGTGCCGGTCGGCCCGGCCACCTCCACCCCGTCCCCTTCGCCCTCCAAGTCGGCCCCGGCGTCCGGGCGGCCCACGGCCCCCGCTCCTCCCACGGGTTCCGCGTCCTCGTCCCCCACGGGCTCCACGTCCCCGGCAGGACCCGGCGCCCCGACGGGCTCGACCCGGCCGGGGAGTCCGGCCGGGGACCAGGACAAGGGCACGGGCAAGGCGCCGAGGATCGGCGCGTCCCGCTCCGGCTCCTCGGCCGCCCGGCCGCCGGCGCCGCCCTGCATCAACAAGAACCCCACCGACAAGTCGCTCACCGCGTACATCACGGGCTACTCGAACGTCCGCAAGCTCGGCGGCGCCTCCCTGATCCCGGTGTCGTGCGTGCAGATCGAGCAGGGCGACCCGGACATCTCGTTCCCGCCCGACGGGAGCATTCACCTGCTCCAGAAGTCCGCCGCTCGTCTCGACTACCAGGGCCGCAAGCAGACCCCGCCGTTCAAGTCGACCTTTCTGACCTTCGGGTTCGCCCCGACGACGGCGACGATGATCCTGGAGCAGGCGGGGCCCATGACCGTCGCGTCCGACGTCCTGCTCGTCTTCCCCGACAACATCGCGGAGACGTACGTGCGCGCCCCGCTGGTCCTGCGCGTCCTGGACGTGGAGGTCAACGGCACCCGTCTGGACGTCGGTCCGTCGTGCCGCACGCAGACCCCGCTCAGTTCCCCCGAGCCCGATCCGGCCTCGTACCCGGGGCCGCACCTGGTGATGCTGGGGAAGGGCCAGCTCATCAACGGCACGGACGCCACCGGTTACGTCCTGACCTCCGGCGGACCGCTCACCGGCGAGGTGACCATCCCCGCCTTCACCGGCTGCGGCACGGGTGGCGAGGACCTGGACCGGCTGCTGACCGCCTCCATCTCCGGCTCGGGCAACTACCTCAAGCAGAACCAGGGCCAGACGTGCGCGGTGGCGGTCGAGGTACCGACCGAGGGCCAGTGCACCGAGGACCGCCAGCCGTACGTGGTCCCCTCGCCCGAGCGCTGATCCGTACCGCCGACCCCGCACCCCGCACCCGCACCCCGCACCCCGCACCAAAGCCGACCCGACCGTCCCCCGTCACCGAAAGGCACCTCCATGCCCCTCGCCTCCACACGAACCCGGCTCGCCACCCTCTCGGCGCTGACCGCGTTCGGCGCTTTCGCCTCCCTCGCCACGGCGACGGCCGCCGGCACGCCGGTGCTCAACGGCGGATGGGTTCCGTTCACCCGCTGCCCCGTCGACGCGCCGACGATGCTCGGAGCGGACGGTCTGGACAAGGCGCCCCAGTGCGTCGTCTCCTACTCCACCAGCGGGTCCATCAAACTCGGCAACACGACGGTCGTCACCGGCAACAGCAACCTCCAGATGGGGGTCGTGCAGAACGCCGACGGCACCAGCACCGTCGTCGCGCCCGCCTCCGGGGCGATCATCGCCGACTCCGCGACGGTGCCGGGCGGGCTCCTCGGGCTGATGTGTCCGAGCAACGTCCCGGGCATCACGTCGATTTGCCAGCAGCTCACGGACGGCAAGCTCAACAAGATCACCGCCACCCTGGAGTCGGTGGGCACCCCCTCGAACTTCGACCAGATCGCTGGCGTCGTCACCGACCAGCCGATCGTGAGCATCCCCGTCCGCATCCACCTGGAGAACCCGTTCCTGGGCAGCAACTGCTACATCGGCACCAAGGCCAACCCGATCGTCCTGAAGCCGAAGAACCTCAACTACCCCGAATTCGGCGTGGATCGCTTCAACGGTGACGGCAGCGCGAACGAGGAAGGCGAGATGAGCCGCCTCAACCTCCTCGGCTCCACCCAGTACGACACGTCCTTCGCGGTCCCCGGGGCGAGCGGCTGCGGGCTGGGGATCTTCGGCCTGATCGACGCGGCGGTCAACCTCAAGACCGGCCTGCCGTCGGCGGCCGGCAAGAACAGCCTCAGCCTCAACAACACCCAGACCTACCTCGGCGGTCTCTTCGCCCCGGGGATCGTGGCCCCCGACGCGGGCAAGCAGCTCTCCCTCAACTGGCACTCCGCAGTCAAGTAATCGCCAGCGAGGGCCGATTCCCGGCCGATCTCACCGGCTGCGCCGCTTCCTCCTCCGACACTCGTGCTCATGTGGTGTACAGCACAAGCAATCTGATTTAGCGTCAGCACCACAAACAGGTACGGACCTGACGGGCCGCGCCCACGCCCTCGGGCTCGCTCCGGGGGCTGCCACGCCGCTCGCCGTCGGGCGCGCAGGAGAGCAAGGGACCGGTCATGCCCTCAATCGCACAGACACCGGACATCGGTGAACCGCTCGACCCGCTCCCCAGAGAGTTCGCAGCCTTGATGAGGCCCGAGGTCCCGGGCCTCATCAAGGAGATCAGGGCCGAAGTGCAGCGCGCCTATCCGGTGTACACCCGGCTCCTCAACGGCCCCAACGCGGACGCCATCCGCCAGGGCGTGGAACAGGCGCTGGGCACGTTCGTGGACCGCGTCGCCGACCCCGGCGCGAGCTCGGTCCTGCGCGACGAACTCCTGCGCAAGTTCGGCCGGGTGGAGGCCTACGAGGGCCGCGACCTCGACACCCTCCACGGCGCCTACCGGCTCGGCGCACGCATCGCGCTGCGCCGGGCCAAGACCCTCGGACGCCGGTACAAGCTGTCTCCCTCGCTGATCCTCGCCTTCGCCGACGCGCTGTTCGCGTACGTCGACGAACTGGAGGCGCTCGCCCGCGAGGGGTACGCCGAGGTGCGGGCGCGTGCCGCCTCCGAGGTGTCGGCGTTACGCAGGCAGCTGCTCCACCTCATCCTCGTCGGCTCACCCCTGCCGCAGGCGAGCATCGCCGAACTGTGCGAGCAGGCCGCGTGGGAACTCCCCGACCAGTGCACCCTGGTGGCCTTACGGGCTCCGATCCCCGACCACGTACGGACCTGCCTCGACCGGGACGTCCTCGCCGACCTCGGCATCCCGCAGCCGCACCTGCTGATCCCCGGCCCGCTCACCCCGGAGCGCACGGCGATGCTCGAAACCGCCCTGGAGGGAGTCTCGGCTGTCATCGGCCTGACCGTGCCGCCACCCCAGGCCGCCGATTCCATCCGCTGGGCCAGGCGGGTGCTGCAGCTCATCGACGACGGGATCGTGCCCAACCGGCCGGTCGTGCACTGCGAGGACCATCTGACAACGTTGTGGCTCCTGTCCGATCCGGCCCTCGTCACCCACATCGCCGCCCGCGAACTGGCCCCGCTCAGCGGGCTCACCGGCTCCCGGCGCGGGCGCCTGGTCGAGACGCTCCGCGTGCACATCTCCACGCGTGCCCCCGCCGATCAGGTCGGCGAGGTACTGGGCGTCCACGCGCAGACCGTCCGTTACCGCTTACGCAACCTGGACTCCCGCATGGGAGACCGGATCACGGACCCGGACCACCGCTTCACCCTGGAGGCGGCCCTGCGCTCGCTCCACCTCCAGGGCAACGACTACGCGGAATGACCCGGCACGCCGCCGCGTGACGCGGCGGTGTGTCAGCGGGCGTGGCCCATCAGGGTGAGGATGCGGCCGCGGCCGGTGTACACGAGGAGCGCGACCAGCACCGCCAGGACCGCTTCGGTGAGGACGACCGGGGTGGTGTCGAGGTGGGCGCCGGCCTGGACGAGCAGGGAGGCGGCGCAGTCGCCGGCGGTGACGGCGAGGAACCACACGCCCATGAGGAGGCTGGCGTACTTGGCGGGGGCGATCCGGGAGGTCATCGAGAGGCCGACGGGGGAGAGGCAGAGCTCACCGAGGCACTGGACGAGGTAGATGGCGATCAGCCACAGGGGGCTGACCTTGGTGCCGCCGTCGGCCGACGCCATGGGGATCGAGAAGACGAAGAACGAGACTCCGATCAGGGCGAGGCCGATGGCGAACTTCGTGACCATGCTCGGTTCCCTGCGGCGCCGGGCCAGGAGGGGCCAGATCGCGGCGAAGACGGGGGCCATGAGAAGGACCCACATGCTGTTCGCGGACTGGAGCCAGGAGCTGGGGAAGGAGAAACCGAGGAGGCTGCCGGTCGTGTGGCTCGCGCCGAAGATGGCCATGGTGGACGCACCCTGGTCGTAGATCATCCAGAAGACCACGGCGGCGGTGAAGAGGCGCAGGTACGCGCCGACCCGGGAGCGTTCCCCCCGGTCGAGTTCCGGGTCACGGCGGATGCGGAACAGGACGATGAAGGGGATGGTGAGTCCGGCCACGGCCAGGGGGACCAGTCCCCAGGTCAGCGTGAGGTGTCCGGACACACCCAGGGCGGCGTAGCAGGCGGCCAGCACGGCGCCGCCGAGCAGGAAGCGGCGTACGGCCCGGGTCAGTTCGCCCGGGGCGAGGGGCTCGGGGACCAGGGAGGACCGCTCGGCGAGGTGACGGGTGCCGAGGAGGAACAGGCCCAGGCCCACGGCCATGCCGATGGCGGCCAGGGCGAAGCCCAGGTGCCAGGAGACCTGCTGGCCGACGGTGCCGATGGCCAGGGGTGCGAGCATGCCGCCGAGGTTGATGCCCATGTAGAAGACGGTGAAGCCACCGTCGCGGCGCGGGTCCTCGGGGCCTTCGTAGAGGTGGCCGACCATCGTGGAGATGTTGGCCTTGAGCAGGCCCGAGCCGAGGGCGACGAGGACGAGCCCGGCGAAGAAGTTCGGGGTGCCGGGCAGGGCGAGGAGCACGTGGCCGGCGATCATCGTGCAGGCCGCGATCGTGACGGTGCGGCGCGGGCCCCAGACCCGGTCGCCGAGCCAGCCGCCCACCACACAGGGCAGGTAGACCATGGCGAGATAGAGCGAGGTGATCGCGAGCGCCGTGGGCGCGTCGAGGGCGAGGCCTCCGCCTTGGGTGCCGCCCGCCGCGGCCGGTCCGCCCGCGATCAGGTACAGGGGCAGCAGGGCCCGCATGCCGTAGAAGCTGAACCGCTCCCACATCTCCGTGAGGAAGAGCGTGGCCAGACCACGGGGGTGGCCGAAGAAGGTCTTCGGCTTCGGGGCGGGCGGAAGGGTGCCGGCCGGACGGACCGCGGTGGGCGCCATGGGAGGGGACCTCACAAGCTCGGGGTCACACACGGCGGGGCGTTCGCGGAGCGGGATCCGTCCCGGTCGG
The DNA here is from genome assembly GCF_055584085.1 of Streptomyces sp. NPDC104226. Taxonomy (NCBI): domain Bacteria; kingdom Bacillati; phylum Actinomycetota; class Actinomycetes; order Kitasatosporales; family Streptomycetaceae; genus Streptomyces; species Streptomyces sp. NPDC104226. The sequence continues at coordinate 863,590 of NZ_JBVJMS010000002.1, read as the reverse complement.
CCGCGTGCGGGCCGGTGTGTGACGACTGGATCTCTTCATCCTGTACGTGCCCGTTCGGTACGGAGCAGGGCTGTCGGTCCCGGATGCGGCGGGCCCACCGGCGGGTGCTCCCGGGACCACGCCTCGTCCCGAAGGACGGTCCGCTGCGAGGCCGGATCGGCCGATCGGCCGGACGCCCCGCACCGGGCGCGGTGCGAGCACGCCGGTGTGCAGCGGTCCGCGCAGGTCGGCCCGGCCACGGGCCGGAAGGACGAGACCACCGGACGGACCCTCCCGAAGTGTCTCGGAACGTGGACAGGCAGACCGCTGCGCGGACGTGTCCCTTACGGTCGAAGGCCTTCGCGCGGCGGCAGCACCGGCTGCCGGGTCGACGAGGAGCCGAGCCGGGCTCGGCCGGCCTCTCGCCGCTCGGGAACGGCGGCGCATGCAGGCCTGCAGCACCCTTCAGGCGGCCGGTTTGCCGGGCTGGTCGTGGGTGGCGCAGTGGATGCCGCCCCCTCCGGTGGCGATGGTGTCGATCTTGACGGGCACGATGTCCCGCTTGGGGAAGTGCTCCTGGAGGATTCCGCGTGCGCGGTCGTCGGCTTGCTTGTCGCCGAACTGGGGCATGATCACGGCGTCGTTGGCGATGTAGAAGTTGGCGTAGGTGGACAGGAAGTCGTTGCTGTAGCCGGTGATCCGGTCGGGGTTGGGCTGGGGGAGGTCGATGACCTCGAAGCTGCGGCCTCGTGCGTCGGTCGCCTTGCCGAGGACGGACTTGGCCTGGTCGGAGGAGCGGGACCAGGAGTCGGCGGGGGTTCCGGGGAACGCCCGGTCCAGGAGGATCACTCCGGGCGCGGTGAACCGTACGAGGCTGTCGACGTGGGCGTCGGTGATGTCCTCGCCGCGTACGCCCTTGAGCCAGATCACCTTCTCGACGCCGAGGAGCTTCACCAGTTCGGCTTCGATCTGGTCGCGGGTCTTCCCGCGGTTGCGGTTGTCGTTGACGATCGAGCTTTCGGTGATCAGCAGGGTCCCTTCGCCGTCGGTTTCGAAGGAGCCGCCTTCGGCGACCAAGGGGGCCTGAGTGCGGGGGATCTCGTACTTCTGGAGCAGGGTGCGCCCGATCTGGGCGTCGTTGCGGTGCTCCTGCTTGTTGCCCCAGCCGTTGAAGTTGAAGTCGACTCCGAGGACCTTGCCGGACTGCTCGACGAACACGGGGACGGAGTCGCGGGCCCACAGGTCGTCGACGGCCAGCGGGATGACCTCCACCTTCGAGCCGCACGCCGCCTGAGCGGCGTCCTGCTGATCGGGCCGGGCCATGAGGACGACGGGTTCGTACTCCGCGACGGCCCGTGCCACGCGTGCGATGTCCTCCCGCACGCGGGGAAGGTCCTCCGCCCAGACCGACTCCAGCGCGGGCCAGGACATGAAGGTGCGGGCGTGGCTCTCCCACTCGGCCCCCAGTCGCAGGCCCTCGGCCTTGGCGCCGCCGGCCTGGCCGGTGGTGGGGGAGGTACTGGGGGAAGCATCCGGTTGGCCGGGGTCGTCGAGTGCGCAGGCCGAAGCGCCGAGGGCGAGTACGCCGACTCCGGCGAGCGCACGTAGAGCGGTGCGGCGGGAGGGGGAGGGTCCGGACATGGGGGCTCCGATCGTAGGGCGGGGGAGGGGGAGGCCCTTCGTGTCGTCACCCTGACACTGACTGAAAAGTTAGTCAATTTCGCGATCGTGCGTCACCTGCCGGGTTCCTGTCCGAGCCCTGTCCGAGCCCTACGCGCCGTGCGTCTGCCGCTCGGTCGCGCGGCCCAGCCGCTCGACCTCCACGGAGACCGCGTCCCGCATCAGCTCGCGCGCGTGAGCCAGGGGCAGGGCGCCGCTCAGCCAGCGCATGCTGAGCCCCTCCAGGAGGGCGGTCAGCCGCTCGGCGGACGTCGCGAGGGCGGGCGCGGGCGCTGTCGGCCGGATCCCTCCCAGGAGGCTCGCGACGTCGTGGGTCCAGCTCAGGCTGGCTCTGGCCAGGTCCTCGCGGAGCGCGGGGTCGAAGATCGCGCTGGCCCGCAGCTCGCCCCACACCGTGCTGTTCTCGCGGACTTCGGCGAGATCCTGGAACTCCAGCAGCAGGGACTGCTCCAGCTCCTGCCGGGCGTCGTACGGTCCGGCGTCGCCGTCCGCTTCGGACGTGTACCGCTCGGCCCGGTCGCTGATGAACTCCAGGGTGTGGCGCAGGACGCCGGCCCGGTCCTTGAAGTGGTAGTAGATCAGCGCGGTGGACACCCCGGCCTCGGCTGCCAGCTCCTCCACGCGCAGCCCGCGGACCCCCCGACGGGCTATGACCCGCGCGGCGCCCTTCATGATTGCCCCTCGACGGTCCGTCGCCACGTGATCCCCTCCTGGAAGTCTGCGTCCATCAGTGTCTCATATTGACTGAATGTTTAGTTAGAGGCACGATGCGCGGGTCAGGTTCGTCCGTTTCGCCGAAAGAGCCACCGCATGTCCGCTCAGCTTCCTGGTGCGCAGCCCGCTCACCAGGCCTTGTCGGCCGACGACCCGGGGGAGATAGGCGGCTACCGCCTGCACGCGCGGCTGGGCTCCGGAGGCATGGGCGTGGTGTACCTGGCCCACACCCCCGGTGGCCGCCCCATCGCGCTGAAGGCGGTACGGGAGGAGTTCGCGGGCGACCCCGAGTTCCGCCAACGCTTCGCCCAGGAGGTGGCCAGTGCCGAGCGCATCCACGGCCTGTTCACCGCGCAGGTGGTCGCCTCCGGTGTCGACGCTCCGACCCCGTGGCTCGCCACCGCCTACGTTCCCGGCCCCTCCCTGCACCAGGTGGTCCAGCGGCACGGTCCGCTCCCGGTGCGCACGGTCCTGCTCCTCGTGGCCGGCATCGCCGAGGCCCTGCAGGCGATCCACGGAGCCGGCGTCGTCCACCGCGACCTCAAGCCCGCCAACGTGCTGATCGCCGAAGACGGCCCCCGCGTGATCGACTTCGGCATCGCCCGTGCGGCCGACGCCGTCGCGCTGACCGGCATGGGCCTGCGGGTCGGCACCGCCGCCTTCATGGCTCCCGAGCAGGCGCTGGGCCTGCCGGTGTCACCGGCCACCGACGTCTTCGCCCTCGGCGCGCTCGTCGCGTACGTGGCGGGCGGCGAAGCCCCCTTCGGGCCGGGGCCGGAGTCGTCCGCGCTGTACCGGGTGGTGCACGAGCAGCCCGACCTCGCCCGGGTCCCGCACGAGCTGCGGGATCTGGTGTCGTGGTGCCTTGCCAAGCGGCCGGAGGACCGCCCCGCGACGGTGGACCTGATCGCCGCCGTTCACGCCCACCCCCTGGTGGGGCCCCGTCCGGAGTTCTCCGAGGGCTGGCTGCCGCGGACCGTCGGCAGCGAGCTCGCGGGACACGCCGGGCAGGCGGCGCCGGTCCACGTGCAGCCCACCCTCGCGGCCCCGGCCGTTCCCGTTCCCGTTCCCGTTCTGCACCCGAGGACCGAGACCCGCCTCGCCACCTCCGCGCACCGTGCCCGCGCGGGCAGGAAGCGCCGCCCGGCCCTCGCCGCTCTGGCCGCGGTCGCCGCCCTGGTGCTGGCCGGCGCCGCCTTCTTCTACCTCGACTCCGTCCCGCCGGGGGAGGGCTCGGCGGAGGACTCGGCCGAGGCTCCCGGCACCTCCGCCGCTCCGTCCCCCGCGGCCGCCTACGTGCCCGGCGGCAAGAGCGTCGAGCTGACCTCGCCCGATGCCACGTACGAGTTCGACCTGAAGGCGGGGAAGGTCGTCCCCGCGGATACCGCCGCCTGGTACCTGGCACGCGACCAGAAGGGTTTCGTCCTCCCCGAGGACGGCGACGCCTTCATCGCCGCCGGGGACGAACTCGGCCCCGAGGACTGCGTTCGCGGCATCGACACGCAGCCGGTCACGGCGCTCGCCTTCGCCGACCTGGCCGACGAGCGCCCCTTCTGCGTCCGAAGCTCCGACGGGCAGGACATCGCCATCGTCCGACTGATCGCGGCGCAGCCCGATGGCGGGCCCGTCACGGTGACCATCGATCTCCATCGCCGGAACCGGTAGCCGGTCGTTCCGGCGAGGGGAGGGGCATTTTTTGCGTCGGAGCCATTGACTGAATATTCAGTCCGGGCGAGCATGTGCGGAATCCCCCTCTCCGTTCCCGCACCTAGGGAGTCCCATGAACACGTCTGCCACGTCCCGACGCCGGCTGCTCCAGCTCGGCGCGGCAGCTCTGCCGCTCGCGGCCCTCGGCTCGGTACTGCCCACGGTGGCCCGTGCCGCCACCAGCCCTTCGGGCGAGACGCTGCGGATGCCCGCGGAGACCGACCGCCACGTGCGGACCTTCATGTCCTGGCCCGCGCTCTCGTCGGTCTGGTCCACCCAGCTCGCGGGGGTCCGCAACGACATCGCACGGGTGGCCGACGTGATCTCCCGGTACGAGCCGGTCGTGATGCTGGCCCGGCCCGAGCAGGCCGCCGCTGCCCGGTACGCCTGCGGAGGCGGGGCGTACCACAGCATCGAGGTCGTCGAGATCGACAACGACGACCTGTGGATCCGGGACTTCGGCCCCACCTTCGTGGTCGCCCCCGGCGCCGTGGCCGGAGTGGACACCAACTTCAACGGCTGGGGAAAGACCGGTACTTCGTACTACCAGCCCTTCTCCAACGACGCCGCCGCCGCAGCAACCCTCCTCACCCAGTACGGAGTCGACCGGATCCGGGCTCCCTTCGTGGGCGAGGGCGGATCGCTGGAGACGGACGGCCAGGGCACCCTGCTCGCCACGGTCAGCTCGCTGGTGAACGGCAACCGCAACCCCGGCATGACCCAGGACCAGGTGGAGCAGGCGCTCAAGTCGTCCCTCGGCGCGGACAAGGTCATCTGGGTCCCGGGCCTGGCCGGACAGGACATCACCGACTGCCACATCGACTGCCTGGCGAGGTTCGTCTCGCCCGGGCAGGTCATCCTCGACCAGCCCGGCCCCCGTACCGACAGCAAGTGGGTCGCGGTCTACAACGAGACCAAGAAGGTGCTGGAGAGCGCCACCGACGCCCAGGGGCGCCGGCTCACCATCACCGAGCTCCCCGGACCCGACCGGCGCTACATCCGGGGGAGGGGCACCGACTTCCTGTCCAGCTACACGAACTACTACACCGTGAACGGCGCGGTCCTCGTGCCCCAGTTCGGCGACAGCTACGCCGACGACGCGGCCTACGGCATCCTGCGGGCCGCGTACCCCGGCCGGACCGTCGCCCAGGTCAGGATCGACAACATCGCCAGTGGCGGCGGTGGCATCCACTGCGCCACCCAGTCGCAGCCGGCCGTTCCGCCGGCGGCCTGACCCGGGGACACCGGACGACGCGCCACGACAGGGCAAGGCAAGGCAGGGCAGGGCAAGGCACGAGGGGAGGCAAGGGCATGCGGCACGGTCTGTTCCAGGCGGTCAGTGATCTCGTTCTGATCGCCGTCATAGGGCTGGCCGTGTCGGCACTCTCGGAGTGGTCCGGCGGCTGGAGCACCGGCGGCGTGCCGCACGGACCGGCCGGCCAGGTCCTCGTGGCCGGTTGCGCGATGGTGGCGGTGCTGATCCGGCGTCAGTTCCCCTCGGTCGCGCTGGCGGCCGCTGCCGTGCTCGTGGCGGTGGAGCCGCTGACGGGCGGGGTCTTGGCGGCCGTTGCGCACGCGGCGGGTCTGCGGTGGGCCCGGCTGCGGAGCCGTGTCCTCCTGCTGGCCCTGTGTGCCGCGGTCCCTCTCGCGATCACCCTGGCGAACACGGCCGGGGAACCGCCGCCCGTGCTCGGGTACGAGCTCATGGTCGTGCTCGTCACGGGCATCGTCTGCGGTGCCCTGCCCGGTCTGGCCGGCGCGCTGGCGGGCCAGCGCGAGCGGCTGGTCCGGGCCCTCCGGGAGCGCAATGCCTTCCTCGAGCACGCACATCGCTCGGCGGAGGAGCAGGCCAGGTCGCGCGAGCGTGCCCGGATCGCGGGGGAGATGCACGATCTGCTCGGTCACCGACTGAGCCTCATCGCCCTGCATTCCGGCGGGCTCGCGATGGCCACCGAGAAGGGCGATCCGGAGGTCCATCGCAGTGCGCTGCTGGTGCACCGTACGGGTCGGCAGGCGATGGAGGAGCTGCGCGGCGTACTGGGCGTGCTGCGAGCCGGGGAGCCGGCCGGGGAGGACGCCTCGCAGGAGTTGACCCCGGACACGGGAACCCGCTCCGATGTCACCGTCCTGGTCGCCCAGTCCCGCGCGGCCGGCATCGCCGTGGCCCTGGACTGGACCGGCGAGGAGCTGACCGGTGCGAGCCCCACCGCCCGGCGCGCGGTGGACAGGGTGATCCGCGAGGCACTGACCAATGTGCACAAGCACGCAGCCGGGGCGTACGTGACGGTATCCGTGCGGGGGGACGCCCGGCGCGTTCGGATCGAAGTGCGCAACGGGCCCGAGACGGCGGGCCGTTCGCCACGGCTTCCGGGCACCGACCTCGGACTCGTCGGTCTCCACGAGCGGGTTCGCCTGCTCGGCGGCACGCTGCGCGCCGGACCCACTGACGACGGCGGTCACACCGTGGTCGCGCACATCCCCCTGTGCTCCGGCCCCGTGGTGGCGGGTACGTCCGTCCCGGCCGGACACGAGGCCCTGGCAGCGCCACGAACCCGGCGGAACCGGGTGGCGACGGCAGCGGCCACCGTGCTCGGCGTGCTGAGCGCGGTGGCCTTGCAGTTCGTCACCCTCGCCTTCGTTCCCTACCCGGGGGAGGACGAGCCGCCGGTGCCCGGCGAGGTCGTCGTCCCGGCCGAAGCGACCGCTCGGCAGGGTGATCCCGTCGGGCCACGGGTCCGCGACCGCGACCGAGAAACATCCCGGACTGTGAGGTTTTCGCTGTGATCCGTGTTCTGCTGGCCGACGACCAGGAACTCGTCCGCGCCGGCATCAGGCTCGTCCTCAAGCACGCCGAGGACATCGACGTGGTGGCCGAGGCATCGGACGGGCGCGAGGCGGCGCACCTCGCCGTCCTCCACCAGGTCGACGTGGCGATGCTGGACATCCAGATGCCGGGCACCGACGGACTCTGCGCGGCGGAACGGATCGCCGAGCGGGCCCCCTCGGTACGCGTGGCCATGCTCACCACCTTCGGTGAACACGCCTACGTGGCCCGTGCGCTGAGGGCGGGAGCGGCAGGATTCCTGCTGAAGGACAGCACCCCGCAGGAGCTCATCCAGGCCGTCCGCACGATCGCGTCCGGCTCACCGGTCGTGTCCCCCCAGGTCACGCAGCACCTCATCGACCGGTACCTCAGCAGCGACGAGGTGACGGCCGACCCGCGCCTCGACCGCATCGCCGCCCTCACCCTGCGCGAACGCGAGGTGCTGGCGATGGTGGGCACCGGGGCCTCCAACGCGGAGATCGGCAAGAGGCTGCACCTGGGAGAAGGGACGGTCAAGGCGTACGTGAGCCGGATGCTGACCAAGCTCAGCTGTACCAACCGGGTCCAGGCGGCCCTCCTGGCCCGCGACGCCCGGGTGCGCACCCCTCCGGAGGCGACCTGAGACGGAAGGGCCCCGGGTCAGTTCCCCGGGGAACCCGGGGAAGGGGGAGGGGTGGCGGTGCCCTGCCCGGGCGCCGGCGTCGCGCTCTGCCTGCCCACGGGTGCTTCCCGGGCGGGATCGATGTCGGTCGCCTGCCGTGGAGGCTGCGCTCCGGCGACGCCGACCGCCAGGAAGGCCCCGGCCGCCCCGGCGATGACGGTCTTGGACACCAGCGCGGTCCAGCGCATCAGGGCCTCCTCGGGTGGGTGACCGCGGCCATCAGGCCGTGACCGGTGACGTTCTGGATCTGGAGACCCGGCCGGGCGTTGACCTCGAGGATCAGCGGACCGCGGTCGGCGTCGACGACGATGTCCGCGCCCAGGTAGCGGAGCCCCGTCGCGGCCGCGCACCGGCGGGCCGCGTCGAGCACCTCGGGCCAGTGCGGGACGGTCGCTCCGATGAGGAGTTCACCGGTGTCGGGGTGCCTCTCGGTCGGCTCCTTCCCGACGAGGGCATGGGTGATCCGGCCGGTGGGCAGATCGACGGCGGCGCCGATGGCCCGCTGGTGCAGGTTGGCCCGCCCGCCGCTGAACCGGGTGGGCAGACGCAGCATGGCGAGCCGCGGCCGGTCCCCGTCGCAGATCACCCGGATGTCCGGCAGCCCTTGGTGGGAGAGCCGTGCCAGAGCCGGGTGCGCCCGGATCAGCGGTTCGAACATGGCCCAGTCGCTCGGGCGGGGGGAGAACTCGCCGTCCAGGATGCGGCGCAGCTGGTCGGCGACCAGGGCTCGGGCGATCCGCTTGCCGGAGGAGGAGGTCCAGTGCCCTCGGCGCCGGCCGAAGGCCAGCAGGATGCCGTTGCCGCCGAGGCTCTGGTTCGGCTTGAGCGCCCAGCAGTCGGGCAGTGCGTCCCAGCGCAGGGTCGCGATCTCCCGGCGGGAGCGCAGCAGGGCCAGGGTGGGGGAGGTCGGGGCGCCGACCGAGGTCAGGGCTTCCTTCGTGGCGTACTTGTCGTTGACGAGCCGGATGGCGGCCGAGGGGTTCTGCCGGGAGATCCGGGCGTTGCGCAGGTTCATGCCCATGACGGGGTCCCAGCCGCGGAGCCGGATCACGACGCGGCCCCCTGCGCCTTCGCCGCGGGCGCGAACCGCGAGAGCTCGCTCAGCCGCAGCCCGCGGTACGTTCCGGCGATCGCCGTCCACACCCCGCACGCGAGCGCGAGCTGCAGGGGCACCGCCTCGGCGAGGTGGCGTACGTACGGCGTGAGCAGGAGCAGCGCCACCAGGACGGCCGTGCCCATGGTCAGGGCGGCTCCCACGACGGCGGCCCGGATGCCGTCGAGGTCCCATGCGTCCCACAGGCGTTCGGTGATGATCGCCGTGACGACGACCGGCAGGGACATGCCCCAGGAGTCGGAGAGCCCGAAACCGCCCAGGCCGAGCTGGGCGGCGATCAGGCCCGAGGTGACCACCGCGATCAGAACGCCGAGGCGCGCGACGCGCGGCAGGTGCAGGCGGCGCAGCACGGGCTGCAGCGTGAAGCCGAGTACGAACATCACCAGCGTGAGCGGAACCCCCAGGGGCAGGCCGGCTTGCGCGTACGCCAGGGCCAGGAGTACCGGGCTGAACGTGCCCAGCGTGTTCAGCCCGACGACGACCCGTAGCACCACGATCAGCAGGGCGGCCAGCGGCAGCAGGGCCATCATCGACACGGGGTCGATCGCCGGCGCCTTGGCGAACAGGATCCTCAGGGCGGAGGGCGCGGCGGTGGACTCGGGCTGGGTGAGGAGCCGCTTCCCCACGGCCACCTGAAGCCCCTGCACCTCCTGGCGTCCGAGCAGTACGGGGGTTTCGCGCTTGGAGCGGTTGTTGACGCTGACCTTGGCGACGAACGACCGGCCGGCCAGACGCACCGTGGTGTCGACGACGGGGCGCTTCTCCCGGCCGAGCGCCGAACCGACGGTGATCCTCGGCGCCGCGGCCAGATCGAACCCGAGGTCCTTCGCCAGGGCCGTGTCCAACGAGGACGCCGACGCACCCGTGTCGATCAGTGCGAGCACCTCGGCCGTCTTGCCGTTCGGCCCGCTGATCCGCACCATCTCCCGCTCACCGATGACCTCGGGCGACCGCCCAAGGGACCGGTCCGGGGAGCCGAGCACGCCGAGCAGGAGGACGCCCAGACAGGCTACGGCCGCGAGCACCTTCACGAAGACCGGCGCCCTCCCGCGCCCACCCCGATGGCCGCCGGTCGCCCGCCGTCCGCTGTCCGAACTCGTTTCACTCTTCAAGAGGTCATGCATGGGGACAGCCTTGATCAGCGGACCGGGAGTCCAGTAGTACCGATCGGCCACGGAGGGGCAACGAAAGTTGCCTGTGCACAGGGATGCGCGACCTCCCCCTCACGACGGCGGGAAAGGGCCCGGTAGGGTGCTGACCATGGCGTCTCGCAGCACTCAGATCCTCGAAGCCGCCGCCCGGGTGATCGCCCGGCGCGGTGTACGCGGCCTGCGCGTGGAGGAGTTGGCCGCCGAGGCGGGCGTGTCCACCGCTCTGATCTACTACCACTTCAAGGACCGGACCGGAATCCTGCGCCAGACGCTGGAGTTCATCAACGACCGTGCCGAGCGCTACACGACCTACCGCGACGCGGACGCCGAACCCCTCACCCCGCGAGAGGAACTGGACCGGACGCTGCTGCTGGAACTCCAGGACACACCCGAGGTCAGGGAGAACAGCAGTGCCTGGGGAGAGCTGCGGGCCAGCGCCGTCTTCGACGAGGTCCTGCGCGAAGACTTGGCGCGAGCCACCCTGGTCTGGATCCAGGAGGTAGCGGCCCTGCTGGGCCAGGTCCGGCCGATGGCCCCGGCCGTCGCGCTCGCGGCGGCCGCGGAACGGCTCACCGCTCTCCTGGAGGGCCTGAGCATGCGCTGGCTCAGCGGCACGCTCCAGCTGCCCCACGCCCGGACCCTGCTGACCGGCGCCATCGATGCCGAGCTCGAATGCCTGGGGCGCTGAGTACGCGTCCCGCCGCCTTTACGCACGCGACTGCGCCACCCCGCCGTTCTTCCCCTGCCCGTTGCCGGAGCCTGGGGGCCGTGGTTCACAGTCGGTAGCCGAAGCCGGGATCGTGGTGGATGAGCGGTGGTTCGCCGAGCTTGCGGCGCAGGGCGTGCACGGTGACCCGTACGGCGGTGGTGGCGGGGTCCAGTGCCGCGTCCCACAGTCTGTCCCGCAGCTCGTCGGTGTCGACGGGTGCACCGTCCGCCCGCAACAGCAGCTCCAGTACGCCGAGTTCCCTGGGCGTCAGCTTGAGCGGGCGCCCGTCGCGTTCGGCGACCCTGCGGACGGTGTCCAGGCTGATCCCGTGCCGGCTCAGCACGGTGGCGGCGCTGCCGTGGGAGGCGCGTCGGCCGAGAGCCCGCAGCCGGGCGACCAGTTCCAGGTAGGAGAAGGGTTTGGCCATGTAGTCGTCGGCGCCCTGGCCGAGGCCGTCGAGGAGGTCGGAGAGGCCTCCGGCGGCGGTGAGCATCAGGATCCTGGCCGGGTAACCGGCCGTGTTCAGGGCCCGGCAGACGGAGTCCCCGCTCAGATGGGGCAGATCCCGGTCCAGGACCAGTACGTCGTACGTGGTGGCGGCGGTCATCTCCAACGCGCGGGCACCGTCGTGCGCGACATCGCAGACCATGCCCTCCCCCCGCAGGCCTTCGGCCAGCATCCCGGCCAGCTCCACCTCGTCCTCGACGATGAGCACTCGCATGTCGTCCCTCCTCCACTCGCCTGCGCCGTGCGCCGTCCTGTGTGTGAACCCGCTGGTCAAGGATCCCCCGGGCGGGGTGAGCCAGCGGTTAGGCGCAGCTCACCGACGGCTCACCGGACGCCCCGTAGAACTTCCGGGAGACATCCTCGACAGAGAGCGGGAGCACGATCATGCGCAGTCGAACCGGGCGGGTCCTCATGGCGGCCGCCGCCGTGAGCGCGGCACTGGTGCTGAGCGGTTGTTCCTCACAGGACGCCGCGCCCAAGGTCGCCGGCGGCGACGGATCGGGCAGGAGCAAGCCGCAGGACGACAACGAGGTCCGGCGGGCCTGGGTGACCTGCATGCACGGGCAGGGCCGCAACGAGGTCCAGCAGGAGAAGGACGGCAACATCTCCATCCCCGCCTCCGGCACCGGCGGCGACGCCGACGTCGCCGGATACGAGGCCGCGGCCAAGGTCTGCGACGAGAAGGTTCCCGGCATCCACCAGGCCAAGGCGAAGGACAACCAGAAGTTCGTCGACATGGCACGTGCCTTCGTCGCGTGCGGCCGGAAGAACGGCTACCCGGACATGCCCGACCCCGACCCGAAGGACGGCATCCTCGTGTTCACCGCGACGTCGTTCGACGCGGCCAAGTGGGACGCCGTCCAGCCCGCGTGCAGCAAGCTGCCCATGCCCGGTTACCGGATCGGCGAGTGAGCATGTCCGAGAGCGCCGAGTCCGCCGCCCCGGTCGTTCCCGATGCGCGCGGCGCCGGGCGCAGGAAGCGCCGCCGGACCGTCGTCCCGCTCGTCCTCATAGCCGCGCTCGCGGGGACCGCCGCGTGGGGCGCGACCCGCCCGTGGGAGGACGAGGGCTCCGCCGCAGAGCAGCCGTCCGCCGACCACGGGACCGTGGTGGTGGAGAAGGGACTGCTGTCCAGCAGCATCCAGGTCGCCGGGGCCCTCAGCCACGACGCGCCGACGCCCGTCGTCGGCTCCGGCCAGGGAACGATCACCGCTCTGCCCGCCGTCGGCTCCGTCGTCAAGGCGGGCGGCAAGCTCTACGAGGTCGACGGGCGCCCGGTCGTCCTCATGACGGGGGACCGGCCGATGTGGCGCGAGCTGGGCCCAGGCGTGGCCGACGGCCCCGATGTCAAGCAGCTCAAGAGCAACCTGATCAAGCTCGGCCACGCGGGCGGCCTCGGCCTGGCCGTCGACGAGAAGTTCACCGAGGGCACCGCCGCCGCCGTCAAGCGGTGGCAGAAGGCCCTGGGAGTCAAGGAGACGGGAACGCTCCCGCCCGGCGGCGTCGTCATGCTGCCGCTGGCGGCGGTGCAGGTGCAGAAGCTCGGAGCACAGCTCGGCTCCGCCCTCGGGGCGGGGTCCGTGATGACCGTGAGCGGCACCGACCTCGTCGCGGTCGTACAGCCGGCCGAGAACCAGCTGTCCCAGTTCAAGCCCAACGGCAAGGTGGTGGTCAAGCTCTCCGGCGGGGGCACCGTCGAGGGGCGCATCCGCTCCCTGATCCGCGGCGGCGACGCCGGCGGAGCCGAGGGCGGGGCGGGCGGCGGTGGGGGCGGACAGCAGAAGACCTCCGTCACCATCGTCCTGGACGGCCAGGACAAGGCCCAGGCGGCCGGACCCTCCTCGGTGACCGTCAACGTGGTCGGGGAGACAGCCGCCGACGCCCTCGTCGTCCCGGTCACCGCGCTGCTCGCCCTGGACGGCGGCGGCTACGGCGTCAAGGTCGTCGACGGCGCGACCAGCCGGCTGGTCAGGGTCCAGCTGGGACTGGTCGCCGATGCCAAGGCGCAGATCACCGGTGACGTGGACAGCGGCGACCAGGTGGTGATCCCCAAGTGACCACGCCTCCACAGCAGGGCCAGGTACCCGTGCTGGAGCTGACCGGCATCGTCAAGGAGTATCCGGTTCCGGGATCACCCCCGCTGCGCATCCTGCACGGCATCGACCTCACCGTCGAAGCCGGTGAACTCCTCGCCGTCGTCGGCCCCTCGGGCTCCGGCAAGTCCACCCTCCTCGCCCTCCTCGGCTCCCTCGACCGGCCCACCGCCGGGCAGCTGCGGTTCGAAGGCCGCGACCTGTCCGGCCTCACCGACCACGAACTGGCCGCCCTGCGCGCGCAGCGGATCGGCTTCGTGTTCCAGCAGTTCTTCCTCCTCCCCGGACTCACCACCGTCGAGAACGTCGCCACGGGCATCCTCTACAACGGCACCCGCGACGCACGACGGCGCGAAGCGGCCGTCGAAGCCCTGCGCGAGGTCGGCCTCGGGCACCGCCTCGATCACCACCCCGACCAGCTCTCCGGCGGGGAGAAACAGCGCGTCGCCATCGCCCGCGCCCTCGTGGGACGGCCCGCGCTCCTGCTCGCGGACGAGCCCACCGGGGCGCTGGACAGCGCCTCCGGCGCGGCCGTCGTCGATCTCCTGCGCGCCCTCAACGACAACGGCACCACCCTCGTCGTCATCACCCACGACCGCGAGCTCGCCGCTTCCTTCCCCCGGCGCATCGGCATGCACGACGGCCGCATCGACTTCGACGAACGCCGCCGCCCGCACCCCGCAGGAGCCGACCGATGACGTCCCCGTCCCCCCTGCGCCGGACCCGGCTGCGTCCGGCGGACCTGCTGCGCCTGGGATTGATCGGACCGCGCACGCGCAAGATGCGCACCGCCCTGTCCGCCCTCGGCATCTCCCTGGGCATCGCCGCCGTCATCGCCGTGACCGGGATCTCCTCCTCCAACCAGGCGCACCTGCTGGCCCGCCTGGACCAGCTCGGCTCCAACCTGATCACCGTCGCCCCGGGCAAGGGCAGCGACCAGCAGCCCGTACCGCTGCCGCCCACCGCCGAGAAGATGCTGGCCGACGTCGCCCCGGTACAGCAGGTCACCGCGACCGGCGCCACCGAGGCCGAGGTCTACCGCAACGACCTGGTGCCGAAGGAACAGACGGGCAGCATCACCGTGCTGGCCGCCCGGCTGAACCTGATGGACGTCCTGCACGCCACCCTGCGGAGCGGTAAGTGGCTGGACGGGGCGAGCGAGAACCTCCCCGTGACCGTGCTCGGAGACCAGGCCGCGCAGCGCCTCGGCGTGACCGCGCCGGGCGAGCGGGTCTGGCTCGGCGGACAGTGGTACGCCGTCGCGGGAGTCCTCGCACCGAACGAGCTGGCCCCCGAACTCGCCACGGCAGCCCTGGTCGGCTGGCCCCAGGCCACGGCCCGCCTCGGCGCGGACGGCACCGCCGTCACCGTCTACCTGCGCTCCCACCCCGAACGCGTCCCCGACGTCCAGGCCGTCGCCGGCGCCACCGCGAACCCGGGCAACCCGAGCCAGGTCGCCGTCAGCCGCCCCTCCGACCTGCTCACGGCACGGAACGAGACGAAGGGGGCGCTCACCGGACTCGTCCTGTCCCTCGCCGGAGTGGCCCTGCTCGTCGGCGGTGTGGGCATCGCCAACACCATGGTGGTGGGCGTCATGGAACGCCGCGGCGAGATCGGACTGCGCCGAGCGCTGGGCGCCAGGGGCGGGCAGATCGCCGTCCAGTTCCTGCTGGAAGCCGTGCTGATGGGCTTCATCGGAGGCGTCGGCGGGCTGATCGCGGGCGGCCTCACCGTCTACGGCTACGCCCTCACCCAGGGATGGCCGGCCTCCATCCCGCTCTACACGATCGTCGCCGGCCCCGTCGTCTCCGTCATCGTCGCGGCCCTCGCCGGGATCTATCCGGCCCTGCGCGCGGCCGGGGCCTCTCCGACGGACGCCCTGCGATCGGCCTGAGGGGGGATCCGGAACTGCTCCGGAGCCCCTTGACTAGGCATTTCGCCCTCAGGCATCCTGACTGAAACTTCAGTAAGGGTGCGGGTCGATCCGACCCGCACCCCAGGCGAACGCCGTCACGCCGGGACCACACCGCCGGGCCCACGGCCGCCGAACCAGCCGAAAACAGCGGCTGCCCGCGCATGCACACCATTCTCCCGAAGGCGACCCACCCGTGACCTCGTACGAACTGCTCACGTCCTACGGCTCCCCGCTCGGCTCCCCGGGCCGCACGGAGCCCGCCGAGCGCGACCTGCTGCGCGTCGGCCTCGTCCAGATGCGCTGGTACGCCGACCAGGACGAGCATGACGACCGCCTGCGCGAGGGCGTGGCCCTCGCCGCCGCGCAGGGCGCCACAGTGGTGTGCCTGCCGGAGCTGACCCGCAGCCCGTACTTCTGCAACACCGACGATCCGATGGCCGACGGCGCCGCCCGTTACCTGGAGGACGTCGAGCACGGCCCCACCGTCCAGCTCGCCGCGGAGCTCGCCACCGGCCTCGGCATCACCGTCCACGCCTCGCTCTACGAGCGTGCGCAGGACGGCGGCCTCGGCTACAACACCGCCGTCTGTGTCGCCTCCGACGGGGCGCTCATCGCCCGCACCCGCAAGAACCACATCCCCGCGTTCCCCGGCTACCGCGAGGACCTCTGCTTCCGCCCCGGCGACAGCGGGTTCCCCGTCGTCGCCCACGAGGGGGCCCGCTTCGGCTTCCCCACCTGCTGGGACGAGTGGTTCCCCGAGCTGGCCCGCGCCTACTCCCTGGCCGGCGCCGAGATCCTCGTCCACCCCACGGCCATCGGCTCCGAGGTGGACCTGCCGGACTTCGACACCCGGCCCATGTGGGAGCACGCCATCAGTGCCAACGGCCTCGCCAACGCGCTCTTCATGATCGTGCCCAACCGCGTCGGCACCGAGGGCCGCTCCACCTTCTACGGCTCCTCCTTCATCTCCGACCCCTACGGCCGGGTCATGCTCCGCGCGCCCCGCGACCGCCCCGCCGTCCTCGTCGCCGACCTCGACCTCGACCAGCGCCGTGACTGGCTCGACTTCGGCCTCCTGCAGACCCGCCGCCCCGAGCTCTACGGCCTGCTGACCGAGCGACCGCGCGCCCGAGCCCGCCAGGCCTAGCCCTGGCGGGCCTGCAGGGCCTCCTGCCGCGCCGCAGGCTGACCGAACCTTCAGGGCCTTCCGGATGCCCCCTCCAGCCCCATGGTGGCCGGTGGGGGCCTTGTCGGCACCGCCGGACGGCGATGTCGATCGGGCCGCCCGTAGGCCCTGAAGGTCGGAACCTCTGAAATCCGCCACACCTCTTGACTGAATTTTCAGTTGAGAGCAAGATGCCGTTCATACCGCGTACTCGTCCTTCGGTTCTGCCGGGAGCTCCACGGAGCCGGCCGCCCCCGACGAGTACTTCTGGCGAAACGAAGAGAGACCCGTGATGACTGCGTTCCGTATGCCTGCCGAGTGGTCCGAGCACGAGGGGTGCCTGATGGCATGGCCCACGCGTGAGGACCTGTGGGGCAGCGTGCTGAAGGACGTCAAGGAGGAGTACGCGAACGTGGCGAGCGCGATCGCCCGGTTCGAGCCCGTGACCATGGTCGCGCCGCCCGGCCACGGCGAGGACGCCCGGGACTGGTGCGACCCCGCGGTCACCGTGGTGGAGATGCCGCTGGACGACTCCTGGTTCCGGGACTCGGCCCCGCTCTTCGTGCTCGACGGCGACGGAAACCGCGCCGGGGTCGACTTCCGCTTCAACGCCTGGGGCCGCAAGCACCACCCCTTCGATTCCGACGACCGGGCCAGCGCCCTGCTGCTGGAGCACCTCGGGGTCGAGCGCATCCACTCCGACATGATCCTTGAGGGGGGCGCGATCACCGTCGACGGCGAGGGCACGCTGATCACCACGGAGCAGTGCCTCCTCCACCCCAACCGCAACCCCGGTATGAACCGGGACGACATCGAGGCCGAACTGAAGTCCCGGCTCGGCGTCGACAAGGTCGTCTGGCTTCCGTACGGCGGTCTGCTGGACACGGAGACCGACGGCCACGTCGACGGGGTCTGCGCCTTCGCCGCCCCCGGCAAGGTCGTCGTCTCCCTGCCCGACGACCCGGCGCATCCCGACTACGCGCGGATGCGCGCCAACCGCGCGGTCCTGGAGGCCACCACCGACGCCAAGGGCCGGCCGTTCGAGATCATCGACGTCCCGCAGACCGCGTTCGTCGACATGCCCGGCGGCGACGTCGAGGTGTCCTACCTGAACTACTACGTGGCCAACGGAGGCATCGTCGTACCGGTGGCCGGCGTGCCCCAGGACGCGGAAGCCCTCGCGGTCATCTCCGAGGCGTACCCCCGGCACAAGGTCGTCGGGGTGCGGGCGCTCGCCATCGCGTTCGGCGGCGGCGGAGTCCACTGCATCACCCAGCAGATCCCGGCTTCGGGCGCCACCGCCTGAGCCGAGAACGGACCGCTCCGGGCGGGCCGCTTCCCGTGGCCCGCCCGCCCCGCAACCCCTCACGGAAAGAGAGCGCGACGATGACCACCACCCCGACCCCCAGCCGCAGACGCCCCCGCGGCAGGCGCGCCCGGATCGCCGTCACGACGGCCGTCCTCACCTCCCTCGCCGCCCTCGCGGCCTGCTCCGGACCTCCCAAGGACGCAGGCGTCACCGGCGACGCGATCAAGCTCTCGGCTTCCACGCCTCCGGCCGCCGGTGAGATCGACTCCTTCACCTGGGCCCTCTACGCGGAGCCGCCCACCCTCGACTACACGGTGGCGTTCGACTACCCGCAGAACACGATCCTGTCGAACGTGTGCGAGAGCCTCATGCGCTGGACACCGGGGCTCACCACCGAGCCCGGCCTGGCGCAGAAGGCGACGAACCCCGACCCCACCACCTGGGTCTACGACCTCCGCCCGGGCGTGCGCTTCCACGACGGCAAGGAGATGACCGCCGACGACGTGGTCTTCAGCCTCGGCCGGCAGATGGACCCGGACAACGCCGCCGCCTGGGCCCAGTCCTTCCAGAACGTCGCCTCCCTGGACAAGACCGGACCGCTCCAGGTCACCGTCAAGCTCAAGAAGCCCGACTCCCAGTTCCCGCAGTACATGGCCACCGCCGCCGGCGTGGTCGCCTCCAAGGCCGGCGTCGAGGCCGCGGGCAAGGACTACGGCACCACCGGCGACCTCGCCTGCAGCGGGCCGTTCAAGCTCAAGACGTGGAGCAAGGGCCAGTCGATCGAGCTCGACCGTTTCGACGACTACTGGGGCACCAAGGCGAAGTCCAAGAAGGCCGTCTTCCGGTTCCTGACCGACCCGTCCGCCCGCACCAACGCCATGCTCAGCGGGGAGGCCGACGGCGGCTACCTGATCCCCACGGAGAGCTACGGCCGGCTGCGCGACAGCGGGGTGGGCACCCTGTACTTCGGCGAGGGCCTGACCACGGTCAACGTCAACGTCACCAACATGCAGGGCCCGCTCGGTGACGTCCGCGTACGCCGCGCACTGTCCCTGGCCCTGGACCGGTCCGGTTTCGTCAAGGCCGGACTCGGCGGGGCGGGCACCGTCACCAACTCCCTCACTCCCCGGGGAGCCTGGGCCGGAGCCTCGGAGCAGACCAAGAAGGCCGCCTTCGACGAGCTGCCGCCCGCCACCCAGGACCTGGAGAAGGCCAAGGCCCTGATCAAGGAGGCCGGGGCCACGGGCAAGACCCTGACCGTCGCCACCAGCTCCATCGGCCAGGACGTCTCCCTGCTCGCCACCGCGGTCCAGGCGGCCGGCACCCAGATCGGTCTGGACATCCGCCTCAAGACCGTCGCCCCCAACGCCTTCACCGCGCTCTTCACCGATCCCCAGGCGCGCGAGGGCATCGACATGTTCCCGTACACCTCGTACCAGAACATCACCGACCCGCTGGACCTGCTGCAGAACTTCCAGTCCGGCGCCTACCTGAACTTCGCCGCTTACAGCGACAAGGCATACGACGAACTCGTGGACCAGGCCACCGCCGTCTACCAGCCCGAGCAGCGGATGGAGATCGAGGCCAAGCTCCAGAAGCAGGCCGCCGAGCAGCTGCTGTGGATGCCGGTCGCGGAATGGCCCACGGCCGTCTTCCTCAACAAGAGGATCACCGGGGCTCCCACCACCATCTCGTACATGTACTACCCGTGGGCCGCCGACGTGGGGGCCGTGAAGTGAACTTCCTGAGATTCGCCGTACGCCGGGTGGCGGAGATGGCCGCCACCCTGCTCGGTGCGTCGTTCGTGGTGTTCGGCGCCATGTACATGGCGCCGGGCAACCCGGCCAGCTTCCTGCTCTCGGGACGCTCGGCCTCGCCGGAGGCCCTCGCCGCGATCAACGCCCAGTACCACCTGGACGACCCCTTCTTCGTCCGGTACCTCCGATGGCTCGGAGACGTGCTCCACGGAGACTTCGGCCGGTCCATCACCTACCGCACCGACGTCTCGCGGCTCCTGGCCGACCGCCTCCCCACCACCCTGCTGCTCGTCACGATGGCCTTGGTGGTCGTCGCGGTGATCGGCCTGCTGCTGGGATGGATCGCCGCCGTACGCGGCGGCGGCACCGACTCCGCCATCCTCGTCGGCACCACGTTCGCCCTCGGCACCCCCTCCTTCGTCGCGGCCGTCCTGCTCCAGGGCCTGTTCGCCGTGAACCTGGGCTGGTTCCCCAGCAGCGGCGCGGGCGAGGGATTCGGCGACATGGTCTGGCACCTGACCCTCCCCGCGATCGCCCTCGCGCTCTACCTGATCGGCATGCTCGCCCGGGTCACCCGCTCCGCCATGCTCGAAGCCCTCGACAGCGAGCACGTCACCGTCGCCCGCAGCCGCGGGGTCCCCGAACGCGAGGTCATCCGCCGCCACGTCTTCCGCAACTCACTGGGCACGGTCCTGACCACCGGGGGACTGATCATCTCGACCCTCCTGGTCTGCACGATCCTGGTGGAGACCGCCTTCAGCATCGGCGGCATCGGCCAGCTGCTGGAACTGTCCACCACCACCAAGGACTTCCCGACCGTTCAGGCCATCTCCCTGATCATCGTTGCCCTGTTCATGACCGTGAACCTCATCGTCGACCTGCTGCTTCCGGTGGTCGACCCGCGGATCACCCTCGGATCGAGGAGGTCCGGCGCATGACCGCCACCCTCACCCGCCGGCCCGGACTCGCCAAGGTCCGCTCCGCCCGGTCGTCGCTCTACGCGGTCTGCCTGGGCCTCGTCGCCCTGGTGACCGCCGCCGCCCTGATCGGGCCCTGGGTGGTGACCCACGACCCCAACGCCATCGACCTCGGCAACGCACTCGCCGGACCCTCGGCCGAGCACCCGCTCGGCGTGGACGCGGCCGGCCGCGACACCCTCTCCCGCCTGCTGCTGGGCGCCCGCACCTCCCTGCTGGGCCCCCTCGGAGTGGTCGTCTTCTCCACCCTCGCCGGCATCGCCGTCGGCATGACCGCGGCATGGAAGGGCGGCTGGCTCGACTCCGCCCTCTCCCGCAGCACGGAACTGGTCTTCGCCTTCCCGGGCATGCTGCTCGCGATCCTCATCATCTCGGTCTACGGCGAAGGGCTCCTCGCCCCGGTCATCGCCCTCTCGATCGCCTACCTGCCGTACGTCAGCCGCCTGACCCGCTCCCTGGTCCTGGCCGAATGCGAACGCCCCTACGTCAGCGCCTACCAGGTCCAAGGCCACTCGGCACTCCAGATCTGCCTGCGCCACGTGCTCCCCAACATCGCCCCCGTGGTCCTCGCCCAGTCCACGATCAACTTCGGCTACGCCCTGATGGACCTCGCCGGCCTGTCCTTCCTCGGACTCGGCGTACCCGCGCTCACCCCGGACTGGGGCCGCATGGTCTTCGACGGACAGACCGCCATCCAGCACGGCTATCCGCTGTCCGCGATCCTCCCCTGCATCTTCATCGTGCTGACGGTGGTCGCCTTCAACGTGGTGGGAGAACGCTGGGCCGACCGCGTCGCCAGGAGAGACCGATGAATCCGACGAACCAGACGAACCCGATGACACCACCGCAGACGCTCGACATCCAAGGGCTGCGGATCACCCTGCCCGGCACCGCCCGGCCCGTCCTCGACGGAGTCGACCTCACCGTCGGCGCAAGCGAGACCGTCGCCCTCGTGGGCGAATCGGGCTCCGGGAAGACCCTCACCTCACGCAGCGCCCTGCGGCTGCTGCCCCCCGGCGCCGTCGTCGAAGGCGCGGTGAAGGTGGGCGGCCAGGACGTGCTCACCATGGACACCAAAGAGCTGAGGGCCCTGCGCGCCGGCACGGTGGCCATGATCTTCCAGGACCCCCGCGCGGCCATCAACCCGCTGCGCCGCATCGGCGACTTCCTCACCGAGAGCGTCACGCTGACCAAGACGCTGAGCCAGGCGGACGCGACGGCACGCGCCGCCGAACTCCTCCAGGCGGTCGGCCTGGACGCCTCCGCCCTGCACAAGTACCCCGGTCAGGTCTCCGGCGGCATGCTGCAACGCGTCATGATCGCCGCAGCCCTGATGGGCGATCCCGCCCTCCTCCTGGCCGACGAGCCCACCACCGCGCTGGACGTCACCACCCAGGCCGAGGTCATCGCCCTCCTGGCCAAACTCCGCGAACGCTTCGGCACCGGCCTGCTGTTCGTCACCCACGACCTCGACCTCGCCGCAGCCATCAGCGACCGCGTCTACGTCATGTACGCCGGGCGGATCGTGGAAAGCGGCCCCGCCGAAGTCCTCTTCGCGCAGCCCCGCCACCCCTACACGGCAGCCCTGCTCGCCTCCACCCCCCGCCTGGAAGCCCCTCAGGGCAGACTCGCCGCCATCGACGGCCAGCCCCCCGACCTGCGGCAGGAACTGCACGGCTGCCCGTTCGCCGCCCGCTGCCCCCTCGCCACGGAGATCTGCGACCAGCAGGCCCCGCAGGCCCTCCCCGCACCGGGGACCCCGCAGCACCAGGCCGCCTGCCACCACAGCGACCTCCTCGAAGGGAGCTCCGCCCGTGCCTGAGAACGTACTGGAAGTCGTCGGCCTGCACCGCAGCTACGGAGCCGTCCGCGCCGTCGATGACGTGTCCTTCACCCTCCCCGAGGGCGGTTCCCTGGGCATCGTGGGCGAATCGGGCTCCGGCAAGACCACCACCGCCCGGATCGTCGTCGGCCTGGAGCGGGCCGACTCCGGCGAAGTCCTCGTACGCGGCCAGGCCCGGACCGCACGGAGCCGCGGCCGGGCCGAGCGCCTGGTCAGGGCCCGCGAGGTCCAGATGGTCTTCCAGGATCCCTACCTCTCCCTCGACCCCAGGACCAGCGTGGACGCGGTCCTGCGGGAAACCCTGCGCCTGCACTTCCCGGGCGCGGACCACGACCGCCGCATCCGGGAACTCCTCGACCAGGTCGGCCTGGGAACCCGCGCCGCCGACGCACGTCCCCGGCAGCTGTCGGGCGGGCAGCGCCAGCGCGTCGCCATCGCCCGGGCCCTCGCCGTCGAGCCGGCCGTCCTGGTCCTGGACGAAGCCGTGGCCGCCCTCGACGTCTCCGTGCAGGCACAGATCCTCAACCTGCTCGCCGACATCCGGGAGCAGACGCGCATCGGCTACCTCTTCATCACCCACGACCTCGGCGTGGTCCGGTGCGTCACCGACGATGTCATCGTCATGCGCCGGGGCGCCGTCGTCGAAGCGGGCGCCACCGCCGAGGTCCTCGCCGCCCCCGAGCACCCCTACACCCGGCTCCTGCTGGAATCCGTACCCCGCCCCGGCTGGGATCCCGACGCCATCGCCGCGGCCCGCCGGGCCCTGTGACGGACCGCCGCCGGTTCAGGCGCCGGCGGTGAGGGTCCGTACCAGCGTCCGCAGAACCTCCGCGGCATCGAAGGAGGCATCGAGGGACCGGGTGGCGGCCAGCCCGTCGACGGCGGCGGCCACCGCCTCACCCAGGGACCGTGCGTCGACGCCGCCATCCCGTTCGTCGGCCAGCACCTGGAACAGGGCCACGAAGCAGGACCGCCGGCGCCGGTACTCCGCCTCCAGGGACGTGCGCACCCGCTCGTCGTTCAGTGCGTGCCAGTGGAGCGCGGCGTGCAGGTGCGAGAGGTCCGTGCCCTCGGGCTGCGTCAGCAGGCCGAGCACCCGCTCGGCCCGCTCGGCGAAGGTGCCGGGAGCGGCCACCGCCTCTTCCAGCGGCAGGATCCACTCGGGGCGGATGTCCTCGATGACCGCGACGACGAGATCGGTCCGGTCCTTGAAGTGGTAGTGGCACATCCCGTGCGAAACCCCGCACAGCGCCGCCACGTTGCGGGTCGTGAACCGCTCGCTCATCTCACCGGCCAGCAGGGCGCGCGCCGCGGCGAGCAGACGCGTCCGCGTCTGCTCGCCCTTGGCCGAGACGCGGGGCCGGGCCGGGCGGGCCTGCGTCTCGGCGGAGCTCTGAGGACCCTTCGGGGATGCAGCCATGGCGCCACTCTAACGAGCGCTTCCACGGGCACCCGAAGGTTTCCCGGGCCACCGGGAAACCGGTGTCCACATGATTGACCGAGCGCTTGGTCAGTTCTAGCTTTCTCTCCACCACAGCACCACTTACGGGCAGTTGAGACAGGAGATGCACATGAACGAGAACGTCGCGAAGCGGCCGTCGGGCGGAAGCCTCGGCCGGCGCGGATTCCTGGCGGCCGCGGCCCTGACCGCCGCCGGCGGGGCCCTGGCCGCAGCCCAGGGCCGGGCCAGCGCGGGACCGCGGACCCTCGGGACCGCGGCGGCGGGCACCTTCAGCGTCCCGATCGAGGACGTCCGCCACACCCGCACCTGGATGGCCTGGCCGGACAGCACCTCGATCTGGGGCAGCAAGCTCAGCGGCGTCCAGTCGGACATCGCCCTCATCGCCCGCACCATCGCCAAGTACGAGCCGGTCTACCTCTGCGCCAACTCCGCCAGCGCCGCCAAGGCCCGCTCCATGTGCGGATCCACCGTCACCGTCATCAGCACCATCCCCGTGGACGACTGCTGGATGCGCGACACGGGACCGGTCTTCCGTACCGACGGGGCCGGCGGGCTCGACGCGATCGGCCTGAGCTTCAACGGCTGGGGCAACAAGCAGACCCACGCCAAGGACGCCCTCGTCGCCGGCCGGATCGCCTCCTACGCGGGCGTCCCGTTCACCGTGGCCGGGCTGGTCGGCGAGGGCGGCGCGGTCGAACAGGACGGCGCGGGAACCCTGATGGCCACCCGCAGCAGCCTCGTGAACAGCAACCGCAACCCCAACAAGTCGCAGGCACAGATCGAGGCCGCGCTCTGTACCGCCTACGGAGCGTCCAAGGTCATCTGGTTCGACGGCGTGTACGGCCAGGACATCACCGACGACCACGTCGACGCGACCTCGCGCTTCCTCGCACCCGGCAAGGCCCTCGTCCAGATGCCGCTGGCCTCGGACAACGACGCCTACGCGAAGGACGCCCGCCAGCAGTACCAGATCCTGTCCACGGCGACGACCGCGGGCGGCGCCGGCATGACCGCCGAGAAGCTCCAGGGCCCGGACTACTACAAGATCCGCTCCGCCAACCCGGACTTCCTCGCCTCCTACGCCAACTACTACGTGTGCAACGGGGCCGTCATCAGCGGCCAGTTCGGCGACACCCGCGCGGACACCGCGGCCAAGGCCCTGCTGACGCGGCTCTTCCCGGGCCGCGTCGTCGAACAGCTCAACATCGACCGCCTCGGCACCGGCGGCGGCGGAATCCACTGCGTCACCCAGCAGCAGCCCGCTCGCTGAGGCAGGACCGCGGCCCGGTGACGGGCCGATGCGGGGCGGGGCGGCCGACACCGCCCCGCCCCGTCCGCATCTCCGGACGTCACGGACGTCGTCCAGCACGACAGAGGAAAGGCGCAACGGTGAACGACAGACCCGGCAACGGCGGGGGCGGGGGCAACGGCGGGGGCGGGGGCGGGCTCCGAGCAGGTGCCCTGGGTACGTTCGACTCCGTGGTCACGGCGGTGGCAGGGTGCGGGCCGGCGTACACCGTCATCGCGCTGGTCCCCGCGCTCGTCGCCGCAGTCGGCCTCGCCGCCCCGGCCGTCCTGCTCTACTGCGCGATCCCGATGGTGGGCATCGCCCTCGCCTTCCGGCACCTGGGACGGCTCGACGTCAATTCCGGTGCCACGTACTCCTGGGTGGCCAGAAGCCTGAACCCCTTCCTCGGATTCCTCAGCGGGTGGGCCGTGGTCGTCTCCACCACCCTGTTCGTCATCGCCTCGACGACGCCCGCGGGCAGGGCCACCGTCTCGCTCTTCGACGCAGACCTGGCCGGGAACGACCTCCTGGCCACCGCGGCCGGCCTCGGCTGCTTCCTGCTCATGGCCGCCCTCGTGGCATCCGGCGCCCGGATCGCCGCCCGGGTACGGGCCGTGGCCGTCGGAGCCCAACTGGCACTGCTGCTGGCCGTCGCCGTCACCGCGCTGACGCAGGACGTCCACACCGCGGAGTTCTCGTACTCCTGGTTCGGCTTCGGGCACTTCGACACCGCCCACACCTTCACCGCGGGGGCACTGATCGCCGGCGGGCTGTACTGGGGGTGGGACGTGACGGCCAACCTCGGCGAAGAGACCCGCAGTGGCCGGGGCGGCTCCGGACTCGGCGGCCTGATCGGCCTGCTGGTCGTCGCCACCACCCTCCTCACCCTGACCGTCAGCGCGAACATGCTGCTGGGCCCGGACGCCGTCACCCCGACGGACGGCGGCTTCCTCCACCAGCTCGGCGAGGCGGCCTGGCCCGGAGTGGGCGGCACCCTGCTCGTCCTCGCCGTGCCGCTCTCCATGATCGCCACGCTGGAGACCACGCTCCTCCAGGCGACCCGCACGCTGTTCGCCATGGGGCGCGACCGCACGCTCCCCTCCTTCCTCGGCCGCATCCACCCCCGCCGCCAGACTCCCGTGGCCGCCACGGCGGCGGTCGGCGCGGTCGCCGTATCGGTTCTGACACTGATCGCGCTCACCGGCTCCGGGGTCGCCGTCCTCGGCGATGCGCTGATGGGGATCGGCCTGCTGATCGCGTTCTACTACGCCCTGGCCGGCATCTCCGTCACCGTGGCCTTCCGCAGCGTGCTGTTCGCCTCCATCGGCAACCTCCTCTTCCTGGGCCTGTGGCCGCTCGCCGGCACGGCCTTCAACGTCTGGGTCCTCGCGGCGTCGATCCCGACCCTGACGGGCACGCAACTCACCATCGGGCTCGGCGCGCTGGCCCTCGGCCTGGTCCCACTGGCCTTCGCCCGATTCCAGGGAGGGCGGTCCTACTTCCACCCGAGGCCGCTCAACCCCGGGAACGTGGAGGCACCGTCCACCCACTTCACGCACACCCAGGCCGCCACCGCCCCGACCGATGCCCGCCGAGACGGCCTCCTGACCGACTTCTGACGACACCGACTCCCGAGTACGCCCTGACACGGCTCCCCGTGTCAGCTGCCCAGCATCCACCGCACGGCGGCGGCGATCCCCAGCACCAGGGGCGGAGCGAGCCACCACCGCCCCATCACGGGCCGGATCGACGGGAGGAGGGTGATCAGCCTGGGCGTCGTCGCCCTGCCAGTACGGGCCGCCGTTGTACCGGGCCGCCAGCTCCTGGTACTGGGCGGGGGTCATCTCCCGCGCGGGTACGTCGGAGAACTCGCTCTCCGCCTTCAGCTGGGCCAGGTACCCCGGGCGATGAAGACGTTCTGCCCGGGGTCCTGGAGGGATTCCTCCACCACGGACCTCTGCTGTTCGGTGAGATTGTCCGGATCGTAGCCGAGCACCTCCACACCCCGCCGTACCTGGATGGCGACGGGACCGAAGGAGGTCTCGTCCGGGCTCCCGCCCACTCGCTCCATGCGGATGTCGGGGAGCGAAGGCGAGACCGGACGGTCGCCGACCTGGCCCGCGTACCCCTGCTTGGCCGCTTCCGGGAAGGTGGGTGAGGGGGTTGCTGGCGCACCCGTGGTGGCCCGCATGTCCTCCCACTCGCGATGAGGGAGGCCAGGGCCCGCTCGTTCGCCTTGCCGTTCGCGTAGTACCGCTCGGCGGTCTCCAGCGCCCATGCGCAGCGCGCCGGCGGCGCGCCCGGAGCCCGCGGCCGTGCCCGCCATCAGCCCGGCCGTCACCTTTGCCGTGGTGCTTTCACCCGTCGGGTGACGCATCCATCCGGCGTGTCACGGCTGGCAGGCTGTGTTCATGGACATGGAGGCGCTCAGCGCAGATGACTATGAGTCGGTGCACCGGGCAAGCAGAAGCTTGGCGGCGCGGTACGGGATGGTGACGCTCAACGCCATGATGGAGGCGTGGGAGGCGCTGGTCGAGGACACCGAAGAGGGGTTCCACG
This sequence comes from Streptomyces sp. NPDC104226, assembly GCF_055584085.1. Lineage (NCBI taxonomy): Bacteria > Bacillati > Actinomycetota > Actinomycetes > Kitasatosporales > Streptomycetaceae > Streptomyces > Streptomyces sp. NPDC104226. The sequence goes on along the minus strand of NZ_JBVJMS010000002.1, from coordinate 836,176 downwards.
CCGAGCTCATCTGGGAGTACACGGACAGGCTTCGCTGCCGCCGCTGGATCGCGGAGGCATGGCCCATGTTCACCCACAGGATTCAGGTCTTGCGGCAAGCAGAGCTCGACGACCTGGATGCCCGCTTCCAACTGGCTACCGTGCCCCTGAACGGCCAGGCAGACGATGCGCGGTGGTACTCCCGGCGACCGCGGCTGATCGAAGGCGAACCTTGGCTGGACCTGCCTGGATCCTGGGTCCCGTGACACGTCTGAGCTGATGTTCAGCCGCAGGCCGGACCTGCCGGAGAACGTCTCTGAACTGGGAAAGCAGGGCTTGTATAGGGTCCTGCCCACCCCCAAGAGAGACGCTGGCAGTCGCGCTGAGCGGAGACTGTCCGGCCGAAGCCGGGCCGAAGGCCCTGGACGCGATCCGCACCGCCCGGGCCCATGCACGCGAGTACGTGCGCAAATTGGCCCGGAACCAGACGCCGGACAAGGACCCCCTGACCAGGGGCGGGGGTCTGCGTCTCTGCTGGCAGCGTTAGGATCGCGCGGTCGTTCAGAGCTTGTTGATACAGACGGGGGAGTCGTGCAGACCGGTGGGATTGGTGTTGCGGCTGATCGGGAGTGGGTCATCCAGAACGCGAAGGGCAAGAAGTTCGTGTACGACTCCGCGGCTGAGGCTTTCGAGGAGCTGGACGAGTACGGGGAGGGTGCCGTGGTGCTGACCCGTCTGGTGTACCGGGGCCTGTTCCGGACGAAGCCGGTGGAGGACTGGCAGACGGTGGAACGCCCCGCAGTGTGAGGCCTTGTTGGCCTCCCTCCGCCCTCCCCGAAGCCGGCACACGGTGCCCTGGGCGTCGCTTGGGGAGGGGGAGTTGGGGTCAGGAGGCTCGGGCGCGTTGGGTGACTACGATGCAGCCGAGTACGACCGCCGCGGTGAGCGGGACGGCGGGGCTGAGGTGTTCGCCGAGCAGGAGCACGGCCCACACCAGCGTCAGGAGCGGCTGGGCGAGCTGCAGCTGGCTGGCCCTGGCCACTCCGATCAGGCCCATGCCCTTGTACCAGACGACGAACCCGCCGAACTGAGAGATGGCGGCGATGTACGCCATGCCGATGACGGCCTTCGCCGTGAGGTGTACGGGCTCGTGCTGGAGCGCCAGCGCGGCCACGGCCAGGTTGACGGGGGCGGCGATCACCACGCCCCAGGCGATGACGTGCCAGCCGGGCATCCGCGCCGACAGCCGCCCGCCCTCGGCGTAGCCGGCCGCGCAGACCAGCAGGGCGCCGAAGAGGTACAGGTCGGCGACGGTCGGTGCGCCGTGGTTCTGCGCCAGGGTGAAGGTGATGACGGCGGCCGCACCGGTGGCGGCAGCAGCCCAGAACACCTTCGAGGGGTGGCGCCGGGTGCGCAGTGCGGCGATGGTCGCCGTGGCCATGGGAAGGGCCCCGATGACGACCGCGGAGTGCGCCGTGGAGGAGGTCTGAAGGGCGAGCGTGGTCAGCAGCGGGAAGCCGATCGCGCAGCCGCCGGCGACCACGGCGAGGGCGGGCCAGTCCTTGCGGGCGGGTATCGGCACGCGGCTGAGCAGCAGCGCCGCGAGGGCGATGACGGCGGCCAGCACACCGCGGACCCCTATGGCCGCCCAGGGGCCGAACCCGTCCAGCGCCCAGGCGGTTCCGGGGAAGCTGAAGGAGAAGCTCAGTACGCCGAGCGCGGCGAACAGGGTGCCTCGGGTCCGTGACGGTGACGATGACGATGACGGTACGCGCACGGGGGCGGCAGCGGGGGCTTCGACGTCCATGACTTACAACTTTCGTCGGGTTGGGACTGAGTAGTGGTTCGTGCCTGGTTCTGCGGGGTCAGCGCAGGCGGTCGGCTACGGCTCGGGCGAGGCGCAGGGCGCCGTCCTCGCTGAACGGCAGGTTCAGTGAGGGCTCGCAGAGCTCCATCTCCAGCACCACGGGCCGGCCGTCGCTGCCGCGGATCAGGTCGACGCGGCCGTAGAGCAGCGGCCGGTCCAGCCCGAGGCGGGCGGCTGCCGCTTCGAGGACGGCCGAGGCGACGGCACGTTCGTCCGCGTCGGCGCAGCGTGCGGTGCGGCTCTCGAGCGTCGGGACGTTCACCGTGCCGTCGGCCATCAGCAGCGCGCTCTTGCGGATGGCATGGCTGTACACGCCGTCGAAGTAGATCAGGTCGGTCTCGCCGTCCCGGTCGACGGCGTCCAGGTAGGGCTGCAGGATGAGGTGGCACCCCTCGTCGAGCATGTCGGCGACGTACCCGGCCGCCGCCTCCGCCATGGATCGGGCGTAGCGCTGGACGCCCTTGGAGTAGGCGCCGACGGTGGGCTTGACCACGATCTCGCCGACTTGCGGATGGGCGGCGAGGAACTCCCTTACCACCGAGAGCGGTTCCTCCCCGGGTTCGACGAAGCGGCTCGGCACGACCGGCACCCCGTACGCGGCGAGATCGGCCAGGTAGTACTTGTCGAGGCTCCAGCACACGGCCGAGAGGGGATTGAACAGGTCCGTGGTGGCGGCGACTTGTTCGCACCAGGCGACGAAGTCCGGCAGCCGTTCCACGTACGTCCAGGGCGAGCGCAGCAGTACGGCGCCGAAGCGCGGCCAGTCGACGGCCGGGTCCTGCCAGTCGCACACTTCGACGGCGAGTCCTACCTCCGCGAAGGCTTCGAGCAGCAGCGGCATGTCGTGGTCGATGGGGAGGCTTGCGGCATCCGTGACCAGGGCAACGGCGCCCATGGCGGGTGTCCTTTCGGTGGGGTTGGTGGTGGTGGCGTGCGCGTCGGTGTCGGAGCGGGTCACCACGGCAGGGTGTCCGCGAGGTGCAGGTAGCCGCCGCTGGGTCCGTCGCTGCCGAGCAGGGCCATCCGCACTGCGGTCTCGGCGCCCTGGGCGGGTTCGAGTTCGCCCGCGCCGTCGTTCATGGCGGTCCGTGTGTAGCCCGGGTGGACGGCGTTCACCTTGACCGGTGTGTCGCGCAGCTCGTACGCCAGGTGCACGGTCCAGGAGTTCACCGCGCTCTTCGAAGCGCTGTACGCCGGAAGGGACTTGAACTCCGGGCTGTATGTGTACGAATCCGGGTCGCTGTGCAGGGTGAGTGAGGCGAGCAGGCTGGAGACGTTCACGATGCGTCCCGCTTCCGCCCGCAGGATCAGCGGCAGGAAGGCCGTCGTCACCGCGACGACGCCGAACAGATTGGTGTCGAAGGTCTCCCGCCACTGGGACAGAGGCTGCTCCGACGGGTGTCGGCCGTACTCCTCGACGCGGATCCCGGCGTTGTTGACCAGGATGTCGAGCGGGCCGCGGGTGCGGGCGACCTCCGCCGCGGCGGCCGCGATCGTGTCCGGCTTCGTCACGTCGAGGACGAGGGGTTCGGCGTCGAGCCCGTCGGCGCGCAGGCCGGCCGCGGCCGCGGCGGTCGTCCCGGGATCGCGGCCGCCGAGCAGGACCCGGATGCCGTGCTCGCCGAGCCGGCGGGCGACCTCGAGGCCGATGCCCCGGTTGGCGCCCGTGACGAGGGCGGTGGGGGAGGGGTGGGATGGCGTGTGTGGCACGTCTTGCTCCAGAGGTCGGATACGGCCCGGGGAGGGAAGGCGGGGAAGGCCGGGAGGGGGGTGTCACCAGCCGACCGACAGGAACTTCGCCACCGGCGGCCCGAAGCGGGCGATGTCGACGAGGAAGGCGTCGTGGCCCTGTGGGGATTCCAGCGCGAGGAACTCGACGCCGGGTCCGCCGGCGCCCAGGGCCTCGGCGAGCTCACGCTGCTGTGACAGGGGGAAGAGGATGTCGCTCTCCACCCCGATCACCAAGGACTTGTCCAGGCCCAGCCGGGCCAGCGCGTCTTCGGCGGTGGTGCCGCAGGATTCCCCGAGGTCGAAGCGGTCCATGCTGCGGCTGAGGTAGAGGTAGCTGTTGGGATCGAAGCGGTGCAGGAACCGCCGGGCGTGGAAGTCGAGATACCCCTCGACCTGGAACTCGGGGCCGAACGGACCCTCGTTTCCGCTGCGTTCGGGGCTCAGCCGGGCCCGGCCGAAACGGCTGTCCCACTCCCGGGCCGAGCGGTACGTCATCATGCCGAGCTTGCGTGCCGTCAGCATTCCGCGGCACGGATAGTGCTCCGCGTCGTACCGGCCCTGGTTCCACTGGGGATCGAAGCGGATCGCCTGGCGCTGGAGGGAGCGCACCGCGATCGAGAACGGCAGCGAGTGCACCCCGGAGGAGATGTTGACGTGACTGTGTGCGAGCCCGGGGTGGCGGGTGAGCAGTGACAGCGCACTCATTCCTCCCATCGAGACGCCGATCACGCAGGCCAGCCGCTCGAAGCCGAGCGCGCGGACCGTGTGTGCCGCGGCGTCGGCGATGTCCTCGACGGACAGTTCGGGAAAGTCCAGCCGGTAGGGCTCACCGGTCCGCGGATCGACCGAGGCGGGCCCGGTGGATCCCTTGCAACTGCCGAGCGAGTTCACGCAGATGACGTGCCAACGATCGGTGTCGATGGGTTTGCCCGGGCCGAGCATCGACTCCCACCAGCCTGGGCTGGGGTCCTGCGGATGCGAGGCGGCGTGCGCGTCCGGGGAGAGCCCGGTGAGGATCAGGATGACGTTGTCGCCGGCCGGGCTCGGCCGCCCGAAGGACTCGTAGGCGATCCGCGCGCCGTGCAGGGTGCCGCCGGCCCTCATCGGGAAGCCGTCGGGCAGGTCGACGAAGCGGGTCGCGCGGGGGATGAACTCCGTCATGCGTCCACGTTCCTTTCGGTCCTCTGCCGGGGCCTTCATGCGCTGCGCGCGTGGGCGTCCAGCGAGGCCAGCCACGCGTCGTCCGAGCCCTCGGTCACCCCTTCGAGCAGGAACGTGGACAGGTAGCGCTCTCCGGTGTCCGGCAGCATCGCCAGCAGTACGGACCCGGCCGGCGCGGTCTGCGCGACGCGCAACGCGGTGGCCAGGGTGGCGCCCGCCGAAAGCCCGGTGAAGATGCCTTCCTCGGCGGCGAGCCGGCGCGCGGTGTCACGGCCGTCCACCTCGTCGACGGTGAGGAGTTCGTCGATGACGCTCCGGTCGAGCACGCTCGGTACGAAGTCGGGTGCCCAGCCCTGGATCCGGTGGACGTTCCACGCCTGGCCGGACAGGACGGCGGCATTGTCCGGCTCGGCGGCGACGATCCGGACTTCGGGACGGGCCCGCTTCAGCATCTGACCGACACCGGTCAGGGTGCCGCTGGTGCCGAAGCCGGTCACGAAGTAGTCCAGCCGCTTCCCGGCGAAGTCGCTGAGGATCTCCGAGGCCGTGGTCTCGCGGTGGTACGCCGGATTCGCCGGGTTGTCGAACTGCCGCGCGCGGAACCAGCCGTGACGGGCGGCCAGTTCGTCGGCCAGCCGGTTGCCGCCGCTGCTGCCCAGGGCGCCGGGGAAGAGGATGACCTTGCCGCCGTACGCACGGATGAGCTTGCGCCGTTCCACCGAGTAGGAGTCGGACATCACGGCCACGAACTTGTAGCCGCGAGCCGCCGCCACCATGGCCAGGGCGATGCCGACGTTGCCCGAGGTGCACTCGGCGATCGTGTCGCCGGGTTTCAGCAGCCCCTTGGCCTCGGCGTCGAGGATCACCGAGAGGGCGAGGCGGTCCTTGACGGAGCCGCCGGGGTTGAAGGACTCCACCTTCACGTAGACCGAGACGTGCTCGGGTGCGAGCCGGTGCAGCCTGACGATGGGCGTGCGCCCGATGGTGTCGAGGATGCTGTCGTGGAGAGGCATGGGATGTCGCTTTCGATGGCTTGGCCGGTGCGGCCGGTGTGGCTGGTGTGGATTGGCTTGGCTTGGAGTGGCGTGGCCGGGCTGGATGCCGGGTAGGTCGGGCGGCGCGGGCCGGCTATCGGGCCCGTGCGTCCTCGAAGGCGGGCGCGACCATGTCGAGGATGGCGGCGACCGCGGCCTCGGAGACCTCCTGGTCCAGCGGGGCGTTGAACTCGGCCAGCTCCACCCCGAGCAGCTGCTCCCGGGGGATCGCCTCGAAGACCGCCCGGATCTGGGACTCGAACAGGCCGCCCGGGACGATGTATTCGGCCGGCACAGCGGTTTCCGGGTCGAGTACGTCCCAGTCGATGTGGATCCACACCGGTGCCCCGCCGACTGCGCGCAGGATGTTCTCCCCGGTCACCTCCGCCGGGGGGATGACGCGGACACCGGTCTGCGCCAGCAGGTCGCGCTCGGCCTCGTCGATGTCCCGGGCGCCGACCAGGACGGCCTGCCCGGGCCGGAGGCCGGAGCCGTGGCCGCTGTCCCAGAGTCCGCACGCGGCGGAGAGGACCATGCCCCCGAGGTAGCCGGTGCCGGTCGTCTCCGGCGTGTTGAAGTCCCCGTGGGCATCGATGTACAGCACCACGGCGTCAGGGCGTTCCCGCGCCACGGCGGGCAGGGTGGCGATGCTCGCGGAGCAGGTGTTGGAGATCAGCACCGGGAGCCGGCCGGCACCCAGACTCTCGGTGACCGCCGTGCCCAGTCCGAGCAGGGTCTCCCTCGCCTGGGGCAGGCTCACGCTCCAGTCGTCGTCGGCGGGTGGCGCGAAGGTGCCGATCGCCCGGCCCCGCAGTCGGTAGCGGTCCTCCAGGGCCCGTGCGACCAGGGCCGCGCCCTCGATCATCCTCGGCACGCGGTCGGCCACCCGGCCCTGGGAAACAATGAGGTCGATCGGCAGGTCGGTATTCATCGGGAGTTCCTTTCCTCGGCAGCCGGCCCGGAACTACGGAACGCGAACGGGCAGCTGTCCGTCTGCTCGGCGTTCTCGTCCGTGAGGCCGTACTGGAACCATTCGAGTGCGCCGGCTCCGTAGGAGCCGAGCTGTGGGGCATGCGGGATCTCGTCGTACCGATCGATCCGGCCGCGTATGTTGGCGCGGACCTTGCGGCCGCTCGGAGTGTCACCGGCGAACACGTCGAAACGCTCACGCGGATTGACCACCATGACGAAACGCTCTCCGAGATTGCGGCTGCGGCGTTTCCTGTGCGCAGGGGTGCTCATGTTGCAGAACAGCGGCATTCCGTCGAAGCACATGGACCAGCCCGGGGAACTCGGATCCCGGTCGACGTCCGCGGGCCAGGGCGCCGCGTCGATCTCGTGCAGTCCCTGGAGGACCTTCCAGCCGAAGGCGTGGTGGTCCTCCGTACGGCGGCCCGCGACCGCCCCGGCCGAGAACACGACGACCAGCGGATACGCCGTGTCCAGCCTGCCGTCCCAATCCCTGGAGAGCTCGACGTACTCCTTGAGCCCCTGCGCCAGGTGCCGGACGCCGTCGTCGTCGCCGTTCTCCACGAAGACGAACCTCAGCAGCTGCTTGCGCAGCGCGTTCTTCGAGAAGACGCAGGGGAAGCCGGGGTCTTCGAGCCGGGACGCCACTTCGTGCAGGGCGTCCCGATGCCAGTCCGCACCGGTCTCCCCGACGTGTTCCTGGGAGATCAGGGCGATTCTCTTCGCCGACGTGTTCACCATGACGGAACTCCGAATCCCGGTCACTGCCATCCGGCCGAATCACCCTTCGGCGCGGGATCGGCCGGCACCGCCACCGTGGATTCGGCCTCGGCCGTGATCCGGGTCGCGGTGCCGGAGAAACCGGCGGTCGCGGGGAATTCGGTGGTGGCGGCGAATCCGAGAACGGTGATCAGTCCGCAAGTGAGCATGGCGAAGCGGTTCATGAAAACTCCAAAGGGAAAGAGAGGAAAGGGAGAGCGGGGGATCGAATCGAGAACCGGCCTCTCCCCGCTCTTTCCGAGGGGCCTTGTCGGCCGGTGGTCCCATCGTGGCCGACGTGAATGCGCCCTGGCCATGGATTCGAGCGGCAGCCTGGTGACGGGGCCGCAGCCTGCCACCCCACGGGCCGCTGGCAGGGCAGTGCCACTGTCACCAACCTGAACCGGCGGACGGTGTACACACCGGCCACGTAGAAGGCAGCCTTCGAAGGGGCGCGTTCCTTCGCCGCCCCCACCCCCACCCCCGCCCCCGCACGGGCCGGTACCGCGTCGCGGGAGCCCGCCCGGCCTCCCCGGTCCCCACGGACCCCGAACCGCCTTGGAGTTGTTCCGCCTTGACCCCGACCTCTCGCTCCGGGCCGTTGCACCCGGGCACCCGGTCGCTCGTCGCCGGACGGCAGACGGGCCGATCGCCGTGTACCTGATCCACCTGCTGCTCCGGGCGGATCACGGACCGTACGCCGATCCGCCTACGGTCGATCCCTCCCGCCACGCGACCGCCCTGGCCGCGGCCGGAATCGAGCACCTGACCACGCACGGCGGACCGGATCCCGGGACGGCGGTCCTGACCGCGTTCGTCCGGGCCCGGACCCTGGCGGAGGCCGAATCCCAGGCCTGCGAGGCCTGTTGGGGCATTCTCACGGCCGACTGGACCGTGTCCGCGGTCTGGCCCGGCCTGGTGGCGGAGTACTACACGGGGCGCGCCGCCCCGGACCTCCCCTGATCCACCTCCGAACCATCTCCGAACCGTCGGGAATCCTGTACGCCGTCCTGTCCACTGTGGCGCATCGAAACGACCGCCCTCGACAGGACGGCGCGATCGATTCCCGGCCGATTCGAGCATCATCGGTTCCACCGTCGAAGGGGAACAGGCAGCATGCTCGAATCACTTGGGCTCGACGAACTGGCCGAGCACACCTATCAGCTGATGCTGTCCAGTCCCGACATGACCTTGGACAAGATCGCCGCCCAGACGGGAACCGACCCTGCCGAAGTGCGTGCCGCCATGGACCGGCTCGCCTCGCTCTCCCTGCTGCGCCCGCCCGTCGACGGAGGCAGCCCGGTACAGGTGATCAGCCCCGAGTACGGGCTGGAGGCCCTACTGGCACGCCAGCAGGCCGAGCTGTTGGAGCGTCAGCACCAGATCGAGCGCAGCCGGGCCGCCGCGGCCACGCTGATCGCCCGGTTCGCCCATCTGCACGGCACGCGCGAACACCCCCACGTCGAGCACCTGATCGGCGTGGAAGCGGTACGGGCGCGGCTGGCGGAGCTCGTGGAGGAGGTCCGCGAGGAGCTCTCGGCACTGTCTCCCGGCGGGGCCCAGACGGAGCAGAACCTCGAAGCGGCCAAACCGCTGGACGAGCAACTCCTCGAACGCGGCGTACGGTTGCGCACCCTGTACGTCGACAGCGTCCGCAGCCATCCGCCGAGCGTCGAGTACGCCCGGTGGCTCAATGCGAGGGGCGGGCAGACACGGACCGTGGCCGCGCTCCCGCTGCGCATGATCATCACCGATCGGACCTCGGCCCTGGTACCGGCCAACCCCGAACGGAGCGAGGAAGGCGCGGTACTGCTCCGCGGTCCCGGGACGGTCGCCGCTCTGTGCGCGCTCTTCGACCACCTGTGGGCCACCGGGACCCCCCTGATGGAGTCGGTCCCGGTGGACGGAGAGGACCTCGGCCGCCAAGAGCGCGAGGTCCTCAAACTCCTCGCACAGGGGCTGACCGACGAGGCGGTGGCCCTGCGCCTCGGTGTCTCGCTGCGGACCACGCGCCGGATCACCGCCAAGCTGATGGAGCGCCTGGGCGCGAAGAGCCGCTTCCAGGCGGGCCTGCGCGTCGGGGAACTCGGCCTCCTCTGACCGAACAGCCGGAGCCGAAGCGCCGACTACACGCCTTCGGCGGCGGGCGGGCCGGGCAGGAGGCGGGTGCGGTCGGGGCCCGCCGGAGCGTGCCGGACGGGGTCGCCGGGGTGCTGGAAGTGCACGGCGGCGGGCAGCCCTGCGCGGTAGGCGTCCAGGCCGGCCCGGCAGTACGCGACCATCGGCTCCGGCAGCCCGTCCAGGGGGTACCAGCCCATGCCGTCGCACCGGTCGGGCTCCCTCACCCGGGGCTGCCCCGACCACCGCCGGACCTCGAAGAACACGCCGATCCGGGAGTTGGTGCCGACGGGAGGCCGGTGGTGGACGGTGACCGCTGCGGTGACGTCCTCCGGATCGATGAGGACGCCGGTCTCCTCACGGGCTTCCCGGATCACCCCCTCGACCATGGTCTCGCCCGGGTCGAGGTGCCCGGACGGGAGGTGCCACAGGCCCGTCGCGTACACCGGTCCGGCGCGGCGGGACAGCAGCACCTCGGGGCCGTGCCCGGTGTCGCGGCGCAGGACGAGGTGGACGTCGACCGGCACCGTGTGCCGGGCGCCGCCGCTCACCGTGTCACCCCATGGAGGCCGGTTCCACGGCGGCCGGTTCCGATGCGCATCGCGGAGCTCACGCCGGCTCCTCCGTCCTGGTGTCCGTGGCGGCCACCCGCTGGGCGGGCAGGGTTTCCGCGAACGCGGCCGCCTGGATCAGGTAGGAATCCCGGAAGTCCCCCGTGCCGGTGGCCTCGTCCATGAGGTCCGAGAACGTCCCGGACTCGGCGAGCCGGCCGTCCTTCATGACGTGGATGACGTCGGCCTGCCGCACCGAATGCAGCCGGTGGGTGATGAAGATGATCGTCTGGCCGGTCGCGGCGAGCGCGCGGATCTGATCGAAGACCCGCTGCTCGGCGACCGCGTCCAGAGCGCTGGTGGGCTCGTCCACCACCAGGATCCCGGCGCGCTTGTACCAGGCGCGGCTGATGCCCGTCAGCTGCCATTCCCCGCCGGACGCCTCGCGCCCGCCCTTGTATCCCCGGCCCAGGAGCGTGCCGAAGCCCCGGGGCAGTGCGGCGATGAACTTGTCGGCGCCGGAGAAGGCCGCCGCGTCCCGTACCGCAGCGTCCTCGATGGGCACGGTGGGCCGGCCGATGCCGATGTTGACCCGCACCGTGAACGGCCACCGGAAGAAGGACTGCGACATGAGGGCGATGCGGGCGAAGATCTGCCCCCGGTCGGCCCTGGCGGCGTCCACGTCGTCCCACCAGATCGTGCCGCCGCCCTCGTCGGGAAGGTGCAGGCCGGCCAGGAGTTTGACGACAGTGGACTTGCCCGAGCCGTTGGCCCCGACCAGGGCGATGACCTTGCCCATCGGGAAGGACAGGGAGACCTCGCGCAGGGTCGGATCCGGGGTCTCGCCGCCGGATCCCGGGTAGGTGAACGTCACCTTCTCGAAGCGGACTTCCCGCACCTGCTCGGGCAGGTCCTCCCCGGTCTCCGGGATCGCGCGCGCCTCGGCCTCCGCGCACAGCCGCTCGTAGTCGGCGACGAAGAGCGACTCCTGGTGCAGGTCGGCCATCTGCAGGACGAGGCCGTCGAGGCTGGAGGAGCCGGCGCGGATGGCGAGCACCGCGGTGCCCGCGACCGCCAGGTCCATCCGGCCGCTCCACAGCAGCAGCCCCAGCGCCCCGTAGGTGAGGAGGGTCGCGGCCCCGGAAGCGCCGTCCGCGATGAGCCCGATCCTGGCGGCGTTGCGGGCCAGGCGGGTCTGCTCGCGCTCGCTGGTCTCGGCCATCTGCCGGAAGTGGCCGAGGAGGAAGGGCCCGACCTCGTGGACCCGGACCTCGGCGGCCGCCTCCCGCTGGGTCAGCAACTGCCCCAGCAGGTGCCCGGCCCGCGCGTGCTGCACGAACGTGTGGAAGCTGATGTAGCGCTGCTTGGAGATCGTCAGCGAACTCCACGCGCTCGGCAGGGTCATCAGGACCAGAAGGGGCAGGAGCGCGACGTGGAGCACCGTGAGCACACCGGCGGCCGCGATCAGGGAGATCCCGGAGTTCAGCGTGTTGGTGCAGTACCGGATCATCCGGCGGGCGGAGTCGGCCCCGTAGCGGGCCGCGTCCAGGAGCCGGTGGAACTCGTCGTCCTCGATCGCCGCGAGCTCCACCCGGTGCACCAGTCCCAGGTACCGCTCCGTGGCCACCCGCTGGACCTTGGGTTCGAGCTCGCCGGTGGCCGCCGTCGAGGCGGAGCGCAGCAGCGAGCCCAGCAACGCCGTCACCGCGACCAGGACGAGCGACGGGGCGGCCTGGGCCAGGCGCTGGTTGGTCGTGCCGGCGGCCAGCACGTGGCCCAGTACGCCGTTGACCGCGACCAGCCCGACCGCCTGGGTGACGCCCCGCCCGACCTCGGCGCCGAGGACCACGCGCAGGGCGCGCGCGTCGGCGAGGTGCGCGAGCCTCAGCCCGGTGCCGACCATGCGGGGCAAGGCCTTGGCCATGGTCACGAGGCCAAGCTTCAGCCAGGCGCCTTCGTGCCGTTCCCAGCCGACGTCGTACGCCAGCTCACCGCCGAACAGCAGTCGTTCGGACTCCGACACCACGGAGGACTCTTCGTCCACCCCGGTGGACTCCTCTGCGTCGGCCTGTCGCCGGTCGGTCATGCGGTCCACCCCGCTTCCTGTCGTACAAGACCGAGGGGTTCTGGAGGAGCGGGCGTCACACAGGGCTTCATGGTGCTGCCTCTCGACGGCGTCAACTGCACTGGATGTGCGGTGTGTTGTGCTCACGTGATGGTGCCGGGGTCAACGACCGGGGGCGCCGGATCGAACACGCGTGTTTGAGACGAAGCGGATCCCGTACAGGAGCGCGGAAGGCTGCTCGTGCAGGGTGCATCCACCCTTGAGGCGTGCGGGTCCCGCCCGGGAAGGCGCTGGCCGAAACGCCGGTGTTGATGCACGTGAGACGGGTGGGGTTACGAGTGCCGGGATCCGGCGGAACGCAGGTAGGGCCCCCGGATTCCGGGGGCCCTACCGGGAAGCGCGGCCACGCCGCGGTGGGTTCCGTCAGCGGCGGAGCACCTTGCGGGACAGCACGTTGCCGAGGAGCTGCGCCGACTGCACGAGGGCGATCAGCACGAGCACCGTCACCACCATCACCGAGGTGTCGAAGCGCAGGTAGCCGTAGGTCATCGCCAGGTTGCCGACGCCTCCGCCGCCGACCGTCCCGGCCACCGCCGAGAAGTCGATCAGCGCGACGAGCATGAAGGTCATGCCGAGGACCAGGGGGCCGAGCGCCTCCGGGACGAGGACCGTGAGCAGGATCCGCAGCGGGCCGGCGCCCATGGAGCGGGCGGCCTCGATCACGCCCGGCTCGACCGAGAGCAGGTTGGACTCGACGATCCGGGCGACCCCGAACGTCGCGACGACGGTCATCGGGAAGATCGCTGCGTTCGTGCCGATCATCGTGCCGACCACCCCGCGCGTGACCGGGGCGAGCGCGACGATCGCGATGATGAAGGGCACGGGCCGGATGACGTTGATGAGCAGGCCCAGGACCGAATGGACGATCCGGTTCGGCAGGACACCGCCCTTGCGCGTGGCGTAGAGGGTGAGCCCCACCGCCAGACCGCCGACGGTCGACAGCGCCAGGGTGATCAGCACCATGTACACGGTCTCGCCGGTGGCGTCGAGGACCTTGGGCCAGAACGTGCTCCAGTCCGCCTTCACCGGACACCCGCTTCCGCCGGGCCGGGTGCGCGCAGCCCGGCGGCGACGGCCTCGACCGCGCCGGCCTCGCCGCGCAGCTCCAGCGTCACGCTGCCCAGGGGGCGTCCGCGCACCTCGGCGACGCCTCCGTGGACGAAGGCGAAGTCGACGCCGTGGACGCGCACGAGCTCGGAGAGGCCGTCCAGAGCGGGGCTGCCGTCGACGACGGGCACCGTGACCAGGCGGCCGGGGTGGCGGGCGCGCAGCCGTTCCAGGAGTCCTGCGTCCGGCTCGGCGTGCTGTGCGGAGCGGACGAACGCGGCCGTGGTCGCGTGGCGGGGCCGCGCGAAGACCTCGTAGACCTCGCCGCTCTCGACCACCTTGCCGTCCTCCATGACCGCGACCCGGTCGCACAGGGTCCGTACGACCTCCATCTCGTGGGTGATGAGGAGGATCGTGACGCCCAGCTCGCGGTTGACCCGGCGCAGCAGGGCCAGTACCTCGCCGGTGGTCTGCGGGTCGAGGGCGGAGGTCGCCTCGTCGCACAGCAGGACCTTCGGCCGGGTGGCGAGCGCGCGGGCGATGCCGACGCGCTGGCGCTGACCGCCCGAGAGCTGCTCGGGGTAGCGCTTCCCGTGCCCGGCGAGACCGACGAACTCCAGCGTCTCCTCGGCGCGGGCCCGGGCCGCGGCGCGGTCCATCCCGGCGAGGCGCAGCGGGTAGAGCACGTTGCCCAGGACCGTGCGCGAGCGGAACAGGTTGAACTGCTGGAAGATCATGCCGATGTCGCGGCGGATGGGGCGCAGCCGGCGCTCACCGAGGGACGAGAGGTCCCGGCCGTCCAGCAGCACGCTGCCCGAAGTCGGCTCCTCCAGGCCGTTGACCAGGCGCAACAGGGTGGACTTGCCCGCACCGCTGTGCCCTACGACGCCGAAGACGGTGCCCGCCCCGACGGTGAGGCTGACTCCGTCCACGGCGCGCGCTCCGCCCGGGAACTCCTTTGCGACGTCGCGCAGTTCCACGGCGGCGGTCATCGCTTCAGCTGCTTCTGGATGCGGGCCACCTCGGCCTGCAGCTCGGCGGCGGGCAGCTCGATGTGGTGGGCGGTGCCGTTGCTGGTGCGGCGTACCTCGTCCTGTACGACCTGCGACGCGTACAGCTTGACGATCTTCTGGTAGTCCGCGTCGTCCTTCCGGTCCGCCCGCGCGGCGATGACGTTCAGGTAGGGGACGGACTGCGGCCCGGCCGGATCGTCCTTGAAGAGTGCGGTGTCGGCCTTGATGCCGGCGAGCTCGGCCACGCCGTCGTTGATGATCGCGGCGTCCGTGTCCTTGAGGGTCCGGGGGGTCTGCTGGGCGTTGACCGGGGTGAGCTTGACGTGCTTGGGGTTGGCGGTGATGTCGTCGGGGGTGGCGAACAGCCCCGCGTCCTCGCGCAGTTCGATGATCTTCGCCTGTTCCAGCACGCGCAGACCGCGTCCCTGGTTGGCGGGGTCGTTGGGCAGGGCTATCTCGGCCCGGTCGGGAAGGTCCGCGAGCTGCTTGTGCTTGCCGGAGTAGAGCCCGAGGGGGACCACCGTGGTCGCGGCGATGGGGGCGATGTCGGTCTTGTTCTCGGTGTTCGACTGGGCGAGGAAGACCAGGTGCTGGAAGGCGTTGAGCTCGATGTCGCCCGCGCTGAGGGCCTTGTTGGGCAGCGAGTAGTCGTCGAACACCACCGTCTCCACGGTGAGGCCCTCCTTCTTGGCCTCCTTGGCGAGGACGTCCCACTCCGGGGAGTCGCCGGAGACGCCGACCCGGATGCGGTGCTCGTCGGATCCTCCGGCGCCGCAGCCGGACAGGAGGAGGGCGAGGGCGCCAGCGGTGGATGCGGCGAGCAGGGTACGTCGACGCGGCGGTGCAGAAATCATTGTGTGATCCATGTGCAGAGAAAGAGCCAAAACGAAGGGGTGACTGGATCGTAGATCGAACTGGTCCAGATACCTTTGAATCTTTGGCTCAATTCACGAATCTGCAATGAATGGAAGGGCGGGGGTGTTTGTGGTCAGGGCCTCGGAGCCGCGTGGTCGTCGGGCGCGGGTTCCAGTGCGGGCAGAATCGTCGCGAGGACCGATTCCATGTACGCCTCGGGCAGGGGGCGGGTGCGCAGGAGCCACGTGTGGTAGAGCGGCCCGTAGAGCAGTTCGACGGCCAGCTCGAGGTCGAGGTCGCTGCGGAGCTGCCCGGCGTCGCGTGCCGCGGCGAGACGCGCGACGCATGCGTCGATCGAGACCCGCAGGATGCGGGTGACCCCGTCCGCGGCGGCCTCGTCGGACTGGGCGGCGCCGATCAGGCCTCGCCAGACCTCGCCGAACTCCGTAGCGAACAGGCTCGTGACGCTCGAGGTCTGGGCGGCCAGGTCTGCGCGGATGTCACCGGTGTCGGGAAAGCCGGTGGCGGCGTCCCGGGCGTTCTCGACGCCCTCGACGAGGATGGCGGCCTTCGAGGGCCACCACCGGTAGATGGTCGTCTTGCCGACCCCCGCCCGGGCGGCGATGCCCTCGATCGTGGTCGAGGCGAACCCCCGCTCCACGCAGAGGCCGAGAGCGGCCTCGATGATGGCCTGCCGGGACTCTTCGCTGCGCGTTGCGGGGCTCACGGGGCGACTCTATCCGAGCGTAACGCTACGTCTCGTGTTGACAGGCGTCGGCTCTTGGCCACACACTGATCACGCAACGATCCGTTTCGTATCGATTGCGTAGCGGGGGCGTCTCCGGTACCCGGGATCCGGGTACCGGAAGGGCGCCCGAGCGGGGTCGGGCGCCCCGCCGTCACCGCGCCGCCCCGGTGGGGGCTATCCGGGTCTGCTCGACGTACCGTGCAAGAACTCCACGCGCTGCTCGGCCAGTTCGACGTTCCGCGGATCGAGCGACGGCAGGTCGCGCAGGAAGCCGATGAGCTCCGTAGCCGTGTCGAGGGCCGCCGCCGGTTCTCTGAGCCGGGACCAGCAGTGCAGGGCGCCGGCCGCGGCCGCGTGGACCTCCGGCTCGTCGGGAGACTGGCTGCCCAGCCGGATCCGGCCCGCTTTGGTCCACAGTCGTGTCGCGAGCTCGAAGGAACCCGCCATCCGGGCGAGGTCCGCACGGATCTCCAGCCAGCTGATGGCGCCGGGTGACCCGTACCCCGACCGCTGCAGCACGTACTGCTCCCAGGCCTCGGCAGCACCCGCGGCCTCCGCGTGCCGGCCCGCAAGGGCCAGGGCGTGGATCTGCGGCCGTGGATCGCGCACCGCCCCGCCGGTGGCGCCGGCGTTCGGCTGCTGCCGAGCGGCCGCCTCCGCCCGCCCCGGGGCGGGCGCCCCGCCCGCGGCCCGAACCGCCGGACCCGGATGCACGGCCTGCTCCGGACCCGGCTTCCGGGAGGCGGGGGCGGCGAGTTCGCGAGCCGTCGGCACGACGAGCGTGCCCGGCGGCAGCGCCGCCGCACCCACGGCCAGAGCGTGCACCTGAAGATTCGCCGGACGGCCCGGACCCGCGGCGAGCTGAGCGATCCAGCACCTGGTGTACGTGCTCACCGCAGTCCCGCTGCCGGCGAAGTCCGGCGGCGAGACGACCCCGTACACCTCGGCGGACGGCGACGAGGGCAGGCTGCCGTACTCCTGCAGCAGCGGCCACGCCGCCTTGTCCGCGACCAGGTCCAGCAGCACCGTCGTCAGCCCGGGCGGACGGCCCCGCAGCTCCCTGCCCAGCCACTCCCAGGGCAGCGCCGTGTACCGGACCGACCCGGCCGTCGTACCGGCCAGGGCCACGTGCAGCCGCCCGCCACGGCGGTCGACGGTGAGGCGGCCCGACAGGTAGACCAGCAGCGGACCCCGCGTGGCCGCAGCCGTCCGCAACCGCGTCACCACCAGGTTCGGATCCCGGGCCCCGTCCAGGTACGTCGTATCGCAGGAGACGCCGCTGTTCAGGAGCAGCGAAACCGGAACGACCCCCAGTGCGGCCAGGTTGGCACTCGGAGCCACCTGAACGGCGCGACGGCGCACGGCGCCGGCGCCCGCTATGAGAAGGACATGCCCCCGCTGCCCCGATTCCACTTTCTGCATGAGCTGACCGTACTCACACCGCGGCGACGGGGGTCAGCGGGCCAGAGATACGGCGAAGGGGCCGAAGCCGTGCCGGCGCAGGACGTGGGGCACCACGAGGACCATGGCCTCGGTGGCGCGGGCCGTGGTGATGTCGCCGAGGTCCTCGATCCATCCGGGTTGCCAGCCCAGGTCGCCGAGCAGGCCGGTGACGGTCTTCTTCGCGTTCTCGTCGTTGCCCGAGACATAGGCGGTCGGTGGGGTCGCGAGCGTTTCGGGGGCGGTCATGACCATGAACAGCATGGTGTTGAGGGTCTTGACCACACGGGTGTCGGGAAGGGCGGCCTGGAGGTGCTCGGCGAGGCTGCCGCCCGGGTAGCAGAGGTCCCCCGGCAGGCCGTCACCGGCGTGGCGGGTGGCGTTGGAGACGTCGACGAGGAGCTTGCCGGCGAGTTCGCTCCGCAGGCCGCCCAGGAGGTCGAGGGCGCTGTCGCCCGGCGTCGCGTTGATCACGATGTCCGCCGTGCGGGCGGTGGTGCGCTGGTCGGCGAAGGAGACGCGGGGGCCCGGGCCTTCGGCAACCGCCGTATGTTGCTCCGTCGGATTCCGGCGGCCGAGGACGACCTGGTGTCCGGCCTCGGAGAGCTTGCGGGCGAGGTTGGTGCCGACGCGGCCGGCGCCCAGGATGCCGATGCTGGTCATGACGTGATGCTCCTTGTGATGTCGGGGGAGGGGGTGGGAAGGGCGGTGGTCGTCCGGTCAGGCGATCGGCGACAGGACCTTCAGGGCGGCGGCGTGGATGCCGGGGGCGGAGGCCAGGAAGTCGCGGCTGCCGGTGTTCCAGGGCTCGCCCGCCAGGTCGGTGACGGTGCCTCCGGCCTCGGAGACCAGCAGCGCGCCGGCGACCAGGCCGGAGCGGACGTCGGAGAACTGCCAGAACGCGTCCATGCGTCCGGCGGCGACATGGATGAGCTGCATCGTGGCGGGCACGGACACGCGTACGACCAGGCCGCCCACGAGCATGGCGGTGACGGAGTCGCCGATCCGCCGGAAGGTGCGCTCGTCCTCGCCGGGCTTGGCCTGGCCGGTGCCGATGAGTGCGGCGCCCAGGTCGGTCTTGGCGGACACCTGCAGCCGCCGGCCGTTCAGGTGGGCGCCGCCGCCGGCTGCGGCGGTGTACGTGTCGCCGGTCAGCGGCAGGTGGACGACGGTGAGCACCGGCAGGTTGTCGCGGACCAGGGTGGCGGTGACGGACCAGTCGTCCATGCCGTGGACGTGGTTGATGTTGCCCTCGGCGGGGTCGACGACCCACCACTCCCCGGGCGGAAGCGCGCCGCCGGCCAGCTCGTCCTCGGCCCACTGCGATCCCGGCCGGGCCCGCAGCAGCGGCTCCCGCAGTACGGCCAGGACCGCGTCGTCGTTGGCGTGGATCTCCCCGACGACCTCGTCGAGGCTCACTCCCCGGGCGTACGGGGTGAAGCGGTCCCGGAGCGTGCGGCCGGCGGCCTTCACCGCGGCGGTCACCTCGGGCAGGAGCGTCGTGTCGGCGGCGAAGGGCATGGCTGTGCTCATGGCGGGCTCCCTGGTTTCGGTGGGTGCGGGCGGCTCGTTCCCTGCCCGCACTTCGAAGTTAGAAGCCCTGTGGATTAACAACAAGTGCATGCTTTTCACTCGTAGAGTTACTCCCATGCAACTGGATCTGAACCTGCTCACCGCGCTGGACGCCCTGCTGGAAGAGGGCAGCGTCGCCGGCGCCGCGGCCCGACTCCACGTCACCGCGCCGGCCATGAGCCGCTCCCTGGGCCGCATCCGCAAGGCCACGGGCGACCAGATCCTGGTCCGGACCGGCCGCAGCATGGTCCCCACCACCCGCGCCCTGGCCATCCGCGCCGAGGTCCACACCCTCGTACAGCAGGCCCACCGCCTTCTCTCCGCACAACAGGAACTCGACCTGGCGACTCTGGAACGGGTCTTCACCGTGCGCTGGCACGACGCCCTGGCCGCCGCGTGCGGCACCGCCCTGATCACCGCCGTCCACCGCCAAGCCCCCGGGGTCCAGCTGCGGCTGCCCGCCGAACCCGGCACGGACACCCCCGAGCTGCGCCGCGGCGAGGTCGACCTCGAATCGAGCTCCGGCCGGCCGGCGCTCCCCGACATCCGGCACCGCCTCGTCGGCAGGGACCGGCTGGTCGTCGCCGTCCGCCCGGGCCACCCGCTCACCGAGGGCCCGCTGGGCCTCGACCGCTACACGGCCGCCGAACACCTCACCGTCTCGCGGCGCGGAAGCCTGCGCGACCCGATCGATGACGCCCTGACCGCACGAGGCCTCGCACGACGCGTCGTCGCCGCCGGCCCCACCACCGCCTTCGCCCTCCACCTCGCGCTCGGCACCGACCTAATCGTCACCCTCCCCGACGCGGTCACCCGCGCGGCCCGGGACCAACTGGGCCTGGTCACACTGCCGCTGCCGCTCCAGCTGCCCGACGTCCCCGTGTACCTGCTGTGGCACCAGCGCTACGACGACGACCGCGCCCACACCTGGCTGCGCGACACGGCCTCCGAGACCGTCGAGGCGCTGTTCGCGCCATGACGGGGGCTCCGGGTACCCGGCTCCCGGAGCCCCCGTCGGGTCACGCGCAGGCCGCGGTCAGTGCCGCCGTGAACTCCCGGGCCAGTTCGGTGATCACGGGCAGGTCGAAGGCCCGCGCGTTGTACTGCAGCCAGCAGCGCAGGCTGCCGTCCGGCTGCTCCAGTACGGTCAGCTCGGGCACTCCCCGGTCGCCGCCCGGCAGGGGCCAGGGCACGGTGCTCCCGCGCGGCAGTTCCCAGGGCTCGCAGGCCAGGCCGGGCAGCTGTGCGGGCGCGGCCCAGGCCTCGTAGCGGAGCCAGGCCGCGAACGGCACGGCCGGGCTGAACTCCGCGAACGGGTACAACTGGTGGTCCAGTGCCTCGCTGTAGACCGTCCGCAGCCGGTCCACCAGCTCGGCGAAGCCGGGCCCGCCGCTCGCATCCACCCGCAGCAGCAGCGACTGGACGAAACAGCCCACCGTCCGCTCGGCGTCCGGTCGCGGGCGGCCGGGCACCGGGGTCATCACCACCAGGTCGGGGCGGCCGCTGCGGCTCGCCAGCAGTCCGGTCCAGGCGGCCGTGACGGCCAGGAAGGGCGTCGCACCCAGCTCGGCCGCCCGGGCCCGCACGGCGTCGGCCAACGGCGCCGGCACCTCGAACTCGTGCGCCTGGGTGAGCACTTCTTCCACCGCCCGGCGGCCGTCGAACTGCTCGACGGCCTCCGGCGCCCCGGCCAGCGCGGCCTGGAAGTGGGCCCGGGAGGCCGGCCAGTGCGCGTTCGCCCAGTCCACCAACTCTCCGTACCCAGGGCCCGATCGGGCCGGTGGGGCCGAACGCCCGCGCCGCAGAGCCGAGTAGAACACCCCGAGGTCGGCCAGCAGCACGCCCACCGACCAGCCGTCGGAGACCATGTGGTGCACCGCGACCAGCACCACGTGATCGGTCTCCGACCGGCTGACCACCAGGAGGCGGGCCATCGGGTCGCGGCCCAGGTCGGTCAGACGGTCGCGCTCGGCCAGCAGCAGGGCGTCCACCTCCGCGTCCGTGGCCCCCGGGGCGGGGGTCAGCGTGATCCGTACCCGGGGCTCCTCGTCCAGCACCGCCCGTACGACCCCTTCGCCCGCACCCTCGCCCGCTGCCTCGCCCGCCGCCTCGAACCGGGTCCGGAGCGCCGGATGGCGCCGGACCACCTCCGTGAGTGCCAGGCCGAGCGTCTCCGGCTCCAGCCGGTCGGCCACCCGGAACAGCGCCGTCACCGCTCCGGCGTCCCGTCCGGGCGCCTCGGCCATCCAGCGGAAGAAGTTCTCCTGCTGCGAGGTGAGCGCGATGGCGTGCGGCTGCGCACGGAGCGCGGCCAGGTAGGGCGTCACGGTGTCCGTCCCCGCGGAAGCCGCGTCGGCAGCGCTCTGCCGGCGGTCGGGGTGGTCCACCCAGGCGGCCTGGAACCGCAGCGAGGGCCGTTCGAAGACCACGGCGGTGCCCGCCCGGACCCCGAACTCGCTGCTGATGCCGGCGGCGAGCTGGACCGCCCGGAACGAGTCGCCGCCGAGCGCGAAGAACTCGGCGGCCACGTCCGTGACCGGCCGGCCGAGCAGGCGCCGCCAGAGCCCGGCCAACCGCAGCTCCGTCGGGGATGTCGGAGCGACAGCGGGTCCCGCGGACTCGGCGGGCGCGTCGAACAGGGGGCGGAGCAGGCGTTTGACCACCTTGCCGCTCGGGTTCCTGGGAAGGTCGCCGGCGAGGAGGATCCGGACCGGCAGCTCGGGGCGGCTCAACCGGCCGCTCAGGAACAGCCGGAGGTCGTCCAGGTCCAGGCCGCCCGGACCGGCGACGACCACCGCCACCGGGACGGCGCCCATCACGGGGTGCGGCAGGCCGAGCGCGGCGGCGTCGGCGACCGCGGGGTGCTCGTGCAGCGCCTCCTCGATCCGCAGCGTGGAGACCTTCAGCGCACCGCTCTTGATGACGTCGCTCTCCCGGTCGACCAAGTACAGGTAACCATCCGGGTCGAGGCGTCCGACATCGCCCATCCGCACCCAGCCGTCCCGGAACACCCGCTCGCCGTCACCGGCGGCGCCCAGGTAGCCGCGGGGCGGTCCGGGCTGGCGCAGCCACACCTCGCCGACCTGCCCGGCGGGCAGCGGGAGTCCCTCCGCGTCGAGGATCCGCAGGTCACCGGGGTCGGCCGGGCGGCCCAGCGAGCCGGGGCGGCGGGTGTCGACCACGGTGGAGACCTGCGCGGGCGAGGCCTCGGCCGAGGTGTAGGTGTTGACCAGCGTCGCGCCCGGCAGCGCCGCGGCCAGCGCCGCCGCCACCGGCACGGGCAGTGCGGCGGCGGAGGAGTTGACCAGGCGCAGACTGCTCAGATCGTACCGACCGGCGGTGCCCGCGTTGACCAGTTCGATCGCCATCGAGGGCACCAGGAAGGCGGTGCCGATCCCGAACTTCTCGACCGCGCTGCCGAAGCGGTCCGCGTCGAAGCGCGGCAGGCTGAGCGTGGTGGGCGCGGCGGTCAGCGCGCCCAGCAGCATCACCTGGCCCGCGTTGGTGCCGATCGGGAAGGCGTGCAGGGCGTGCCGCGAGTGCGCGTAGGCACGGCGGCGGGGGTGTGCGACCAGACCGGCCGTCAGGTTGGCGTGCGCGGCGAGCACGCCCTTGGGCGCACCGGTGGTACCGGAGGTGCCGATCACCTGCGCCGGGTCGGCCGGGCCGACCCGGTACGGCGGGGCCGCCGGCGGCTCGGGGTGGGCGGCCAGCAGGGCGTCCAGACGGAGCTCCACCCGTCCGGGGAGGGCGGGCGGTTCACCCTCGCCGTCGTACCCGTCATCCCCGGCGCCCCCGTCCTGCCCGTCCCGGAGGACGGTGCCCGCCCCGGCCAGTGCGGCCAGGGCCGCGGCATCGGCCTCGGACAGGTCCTCGCGGACCGGGACCGGCACCCCGCCCGCGTACTGGACGGCGAGGAAGCCGACGGCGTACCGGTCCCAGCGCGCGTTGGAGAACCGCAACAGCACCCGGTCGTGCGGTGCGACCCCGGCGGCGGCCAGCCCGACGGCGGCGCGCAGTGCCTCCTCGCGCCAGCGGCGGTAGCTGATCTCCCCGCCGCCGACGACCTGCAGCGCGACGTGGTCCGGGTGTTCGGTGGCGCGAGCGTCGAGGAGCTCCGGGACGGTCGTGGCGGCGGGCTGCGCGATGGTGGCGATGGCGGTCTCCGGTGGGATGCGGTGGTGGCTGGGGGAGCGGGGAAGCGGGGGCGGGCGGGTGCGTCGGCCGGGGTCAGTCCAGCCGGTCGGCGGCCTCCTCCTCGCTGAGGGCATCGATCTCGGCGATCAGGAGTGCCTCGATCCGCGCTGCCAGGGCTGCCGGGGTCGGGCTCTCGAAGACGTCGCGGATCGACACGTCGAGGCCGACGCCGGCCCGGATGCGAGCGGCGACCCGGGTGACCAGGAGCGAGTCCCCGCCGAGGGCGAGGAAGTCGTCCAGTACGCCGACCCTCGGTATGCCGAGCACCTCCTGCCAGAGGCCGACGACCAGGGCTTCGGCATCGGTGCGGGGCGCCAGGTACCCGGCGGCGCCGCCCACCGGGTCGGGATCGGGCAGGGCCGCGGTGTCGAGCTTGCCGTTGGCGTTGAGCGGGAGCGTGTCGAGCAGCACCACGGCCTCCGGCACCATGAAGGCCGGCAGGCGCAGGGCCAGCTGCTCGCGCAGTTCGGCCGCCTGCGGCCCGGGCGCGGACGGTCGTGCGGCCGCGGACCCTTCTGCTGCGGCCGGCTGCAGGACGGCGTAGGCGATCAGCCGCCGGCCGTCGTGGACCAGTACGGCCGCCCGGGCGACGGCCGGGATCGCGGTGAGGGCGGCCTCGATCTCGGCGGGCTCGATCCGGTATCCGCGGATCTTCACCTGGCCGTCGGCGCGGCCGAGGAACTCCAGCTGGCCGTCGGTGCGCCACCGGGCGCGGTCGCCGGTGCGGTACATCCGGCCGTCCGGGGCCCCGGCGAACGGATCCGGGAGGAAGGCCTCGGCCGTCAGCTCGGGCCGGGCCGGGTAGCCGCGCGCGAGGCCGGTCCCGCCGATGTGGAGCTCGCCCTCGGAACCGGCGGGCAGCAGGCCGCCGCGTTCGTCCAGGACGTAGAGCCGCACGCCCGGCAGCGGACGGCCGAGCGGTGGGCGCTGCTCGACGGCGGGCCCGTCACCGGGGTGGCCGACGGGGCTGCCGCCGAGGTCGCCCGCGGTGACGATGACGGTGGCCTCGGTCGGGCCGTACGTGTTGACCAGCCGGACGGTGTCACCGTGCCGCTCACGCCACCGGGCGAGGGTCGCGGCGCGTGCCTCGGAGCCGCCGAGGACGACCAGGCGCAGCGCCGGCGGCCAGGGGGTCTGGTCTCCGAGCGCGACCAGTTCCTCCCAGTACGCCGTGGGCAGGTCGAGTACGGTGACGGACCGCCCGGCCTCGCTGCGCAGCAGGTCGGGCAGCATCCGGCCGCCGCCGGGCAGCAGGACGACGCAGGCGCCCGCGGTGAGGGCGGGCCAGATCTCCTCGGCGTGGGTGTCGAAGCCGATGGAGGCGAACTGGACGATCCGGTCGCCCGGCCGGAGCCGGTAGCCCTCCGGTCCGGCCATCCACCGGACCCGCTCGGCCAGGGCGGCGTGCTCGACGGCGACGCCCTTGGGGACCCCGGAGGAGCCGGAGGTGTAGAGGACGTACGCGAGGCCGCCCGGGGCGGTGCCGGGCAGCGCGGCTCCGGTGTCCGGGCCGCCGGCGGGCCGTACGGGCATCGCCGGTGTCGGAGCCCCCGGCACGGGAACCACCAGCACCGGAACCCCCAGGTCCGGGTGTTCGCCCCCGGTGAGCAGCAGGGCGGCGTCCGCCTCGCCGAGCATCAGCCGGCGGCGCTCGGCCGGGTGCGCGGGGTCGAGCGGGAGGTAACCGGCGCCGGCCTTCCAGATCGCCATCAGGGCGATGACCAGGGCGAAGGAGGGCTCGATCAGGACGCCCACCGCGCGGCCGGCCACCGGTCCCAGGCGGCGCGCCAACTCATCCGACGCGCGGTCGAGTTCGGCGTAGCTGAGGGTGCTGCCCGCGCATTCGAGGGCCGGTGCGTCGGGGCGGGTGGCGACCTGGTCGGCGAAGCCGCGCAGGATCGGGCGGGCGTCCTCGGTGAGCGCGGGTCCGGCGCCGAGCGCGAGGAGCGCGGCACGCTCCTCGCCGGTCAGCAGCCAGTCGCCGTGCAGCGGGACCTCGACGTCCTCGACGGCCCGGGCGAGCAGGTCGCGGACCCGGCGCGCCAGGGCCTCGACCGTGGTGCGCTCGAAGAGCTCCCGGTCGAAGCAGAACGAGAGCGTCATCCCGCCGCCCGGGGTGCGCCAACTGTCCAGCAGAAGGTCGGTCTTGGCCCGGTCGAAGCCGGAGTCCATGCTCTGCGTCCGGACGCCCGCGGGCAGCGGGGTCAGCTCGTCGGCGCCCGCCAGCTCGTACTGGCTCTGGTGGACGAACACCGCCTGATAGAGCGGTCCCACGCCGGGCAGTACGGGCAGCCCCAGTTCGGCGGCGACCCGCTCGACCGGGATGTCCTGATGGGTCAGCGCCGCCATCGTGGCGGAGCGCACCCGGCGCAGCACGGTGCGGAAATCGGGCTCGCCGGTGAGGTCCGCGCGGATCACCCCGGTGCGGGAGAAGTAGCCGAGCAGGGCCTCGTGCGCGGTCTCGTTGCGCCCGGCCAGCGGGGTGCCGACGGCGAAGTCGTAGGTGCCGCTCCAGCGGGCCAGCACGCACTGGTAGGCGGCGAGCAGCACCATGAAGGGGGTGCAGCGCTGCTCGCGGGCCAGGGCGTCGAGACCCGCAACGAGGCCGGAGCCGAGGGCGAGGTCGGCGAAGCCCGCGCGGTGGGTGGGATCGGCGGGCCTGGGGTGGTCCAGCGGCATCCGCAGGGCGCTGATGCCGGCCAGGCGTCCGCTCCAGTGCCGGACCGCCTCCTCGGCCGCGCCGCCGTCGAGCCTGGTCCGTTCGGCGAGTGCGAAGTCCCCGTACTGGAGCTTGAGGTCGGGAAGATCGGCCGGTCCCTCGCCGATTTCCTCGCGGTACAGCGCGAGCAGTTCGCGCCAGAGCACGGTGAACGACCAGCCGTCGGAGACGATGTGGTGGACCACCACGCCCAGGGCGTGCTCGTGCTCGCCGGCGCTGACCAGGACGGCCCGCAGCGGCGGTCGTTCGCCCAGGTCGAAGGGGGCGTTGACGAAGGGGGCGCAGGCCGCGGTGAAGGCCTCCTCGGCCGCCTCCGGGATCGGGACCAGGGCGAGGGGGACGTCCCGTACGGGTTCCACGAGCTGGACGGGCTGTTCACCGTCCAGGGCGAACCGGGTGCGCAGGACCTGGTGCCGCGCGGTGAGCCGGGTCAGCGCCGCGCCCAGTGCCCGTGGGTCGACGGGGCCGCTCCAGCGCCGGTTGAGGTACATGTTGAACCCGGCGTCCTGCGGGTTCAGTTGCTGGAGGAACCACAGGCGGCGCTGTTCGTCGGTCAGCGGATGGCGGGAGAGCGGGGCCGGGGAGGTCGGGATCGGAGAGGTCGGGGTCGGGGAGGTCGGGGTCGGGAAGTTCGGATTGGTCATCGGGTCAACTCGCCTTTCGCGCGGGCCTGCAGGGTCTCGAGGCCGATCAGGTCGTCGGACTCGGCATCCGGGACGTCCCGGTCGAAGCGCGCCAGGACGGGAATGCAGAGGCTGACGAGGACCAGTGCGGCCATGGCGAGGCCGAACACCAGGTAGAGCAGGCCGATGCCGCGTCCGTCGCCGGTGCCGATCAGGGCGCCGATGCTGGAGGCCAGCGCGCCGCCCTCGTCCATCAGCGGCTGGAGCAGTCCGGGGCCGGCCGGGGCGACGAGGGCGAAGCCGATCGGCAGGGTGGACCAGGCGACCAGGGTGTTCACCGCGATCACCCGGCCGTGGAAGCGCATCGGCACCTTGGTCTGGATGACCGTTGCGTAGATGCCGTTGAGCAGCGCCAGCCCGTAGGTCATGCCGAACGCGCCGACGGCGACCACGGTCACCGAGGGCCGCAGGCCCGTGACGACACAGGCGGCGGCGAGGCCGAGGGTGGCGAACAGGACGCCGCGCAGGCGCATCCGGCGCGGCCCTCCCCAGACCAGCAGGGTGAGGCCGCCGAGTACGGCGCCCAGCCCGGCCGCGGTGGAGACCCAGCCGGCGGCGGCGGTCGAGGCGAAGGAGAGCACCAGCGGGGTGATGAGCAGGAAGAGCGGGGAGAGGAAGATGTTCAGTACGGCGAACCAGAACAGCATGGCCCTGAAGTGGCGGCTTCCGAGGGCGCGTTGGAAGCCCGCGCGGATCTCGGCGCCGACGCTCTCGCGGCGGGTGGCGGCCATTACGGCGGGGAAGCGCACCACCAGGGTGACGACGGTGGCGATCAGGTAGCTGACGACGTCGAAGACCAGGATGCCGCCGAGGCCGATCACGTGCAGGATGCCGACCGCGATCAGCGGTACGAGGAACTGGGCGAGGCCGAGGGCCATCTGGACCACGCCGTTGGCGCGGCCGAGGAACCGCTTGGGCACCAGCTGCGGCACCGCCGATCCCCAGGCGACGCGCTGGAAGGCGAGCGCGGCGGAGAGCACGGAGATCATCACGTAGCAGTGCCAGATCTCCAGCGAGTCCGCGAGGTAGAGCGCCAGCAGGGCCGCCTGGGTCAGGCCGGCCGCGATGTCGCCGCCCAGCATCACCCGGCGGCGGTCGCCGCGGTCGACGATGGCGCCGGCCAGCGGGGCGACGAGGATGCCGGGCACCAGGCCGAAGGCGGCGAGCAGGCCGAGCTGGAACAGCGAGCCGGTCTGGAGGTAGATCCAGACCGGCAGGGCGAACTCGGTGAGCGCCGAGCCGATCATCGAGAGCTGCTGGCCGGTGGCGATGGCCAGGAAGCGGCCCATGGTCGGACGGACGGGATGGCGCCCGCGGGCCTTCCGGGATCTCCACGGCGAACGGGAGACGGCAGGCTCTTCCGGCCCCTTCGACTGCCCGGATCCCGGCTGGGGGTTCCCCTCGGGGGTCCGGTCCGTGGTGTGCCCGGGGTCCCGCACGGTGTCCGGATCCGCCCCGGCCACGTCGCGGGACAGGCCGGCCAGCCACCAGGTGGCGTCGGCGGTGCGTTCGTGGCGCGCCTCCTCGCCGGCGGCGATCGAGCGGTGCACCCCGGTCAGGATGCCAGCCAACTCCTCGGCACGGTACTTGAGGTAGAAGTGCCCGGCCTCGTCCAGAACCACCACGGCGGTGGTCCCGGCGATCCGGTGCCACTCGCGGAACCGCTCCTGGTAGAACTCGGTCGCGGGATCCCGGTCCCCGCAGACGGCGATGACCGGCGCCGAGATCGTGCCGCCCTCGCTCTCGTACAGGTCGCCGAAGTAGCGCTCGGCCCCCTTGGTGCCGACCCGGCGGTTGTGCACGATCAGCCGCAGTTGCTCCTCGTCGACCTCGTCCACGTCCAGTCCCGCCGCGGCCAGGGCGTTGATCATGCCCTGGTCGCTGCGCAGCCGGGCGGCCAGTTCGGCGAAGCGCTCGGCCAGCGCGGCACCGCGGCCCTTAGGGCGGGCGAACGGGAAGATGCCCCCGAGGTGCACGGCGTCGATCTCCCGGCCGGCCGCCTCCACCCGGCGGGCGATCTCCACCGTCAGCCGGACGCCGACTCCGCAGTGCCCGTACAGCACCAGGGGACCGGCGACGTTCGCGACGATCTCCTCGGCGCAGAGCCGGGCGACCTCGTCGACGTCCATCGCCTCCTCGCCCAGCTCGTGCCCGGGAACGGCGATGGAGTGCAGGGCCCAGTCCGCCGGCATGGCGTCGGCGAGCGGCTTGTAGATCAGCGCGCTGCCGCCGCCGTAGGGGGCGCAGACCACGCTGGCGGCCGGCTTCCGGCCCTCGGGGGTGAGCAGGTGCAGCAGCCGGCGCGGCCCGCGGTCGCCCTCGGGGGTGGCCACCAGTTCGGCGAGCCGGCGGACCGTCGGGTGCTTGAAGAGGTCCATCACGCTGACCGGGGTGGTCAGGTCGGGGAAGGCCCGGCGCATCCGGGCGACCACCTGGGTGGCGAGCAGCGAGTGGCCCCCGAGCTCGAAGAAGTCGTCCAGTGCGCCGACGCGGGGGAGGTCCAGCAGGTCCGCCCACATGGCGGCGATCACCTGCTCGGTCCCGGCCTCGGGGTCGACGTGGGCGCCGGCGGCCGGGCCGTCCGCGGGCGCGGGCAGCGCCTTCCGGTCGACCTTGCCGTGGGGGAGCAGGGGCAGCCGCTCCAGCACCACGTAGCGGGCCGGGACCATGTAGTCCGGCAGGACCTCGCCCAGGGCGGCGCGCAGTTCGGCGGCGGCCGGCGGTTCGCCGCCGGAGGGGCGTTCCAGGTAGGCGACGAGGTTCTGCTTGACGCCTTCGCCGCGGGCCAGGACCACCGCCTGGGTGATGCCGGGCAGGGCGGTCAGCGCGGCCTCGATCTCACCGGGCTCGACCCGGTAGCCGCGGACCTTGATCTGGTCGTCGCCGCGGCCGAGGTACTCCAGGGACCCGTCGGCGCGCCAGCGCGCCAGGTCGCCGGTGCGGTACATCCGCGGACCGCCGGTCGCCGTGGCGTCGTACGGGTCCACGCCGGTCGGCGCGGCGTACGGATCGGGCAGGAACCGCTCGGCGGTCAGGTCCGGGCGCCCGAGGTAGCCGCGGGCCAGCCGGTCCCCGCCCAGGTACAACTCGCCGGTGACGCCCGGCGGCACGGGGTTGCGGGCCTCGTCCAGCACGTAGCAGCGTCCACCGGCCAGCGGGCTGCCGATCGGCGTGCTGCCCGGTGCGTTCAGCCCGTCGGTGGTGACCTCGTGGACGGTGATCCCCACCGTCGCCTCGGTCGGCCCGTAGTGGTTGAACACCGCGCACCGGCCCAGTGCGGCGATGCCCGCCGCCCAGTTCCAGCTGCTGGCCTCGCCGCCGAGGACCAGCGCACGGCGCGGCAGCAGCCGCTCCAGCGGCGCGTCGGCGGTCAGCGCGGCCAGGTGGGACGGCGTCATCTTCAGGTAGTCGATGCCGGCCCGCTCGATCTCCGCGGCCAGTTCCACGCCCGCGATGCGGCGCGGCAGGAGATGGACCCGGCCGCCGGTCGTCAGCGCCAGGTAGAGCATGGTCATGCTGAAGTCGAAGGAGAGCGACTGGAGCAGCCCGTAGGAGGCCCCGGGCTCGATCCGCAGCCGTTCGGCCGCGCCCGCGAGGTAGTTGAGGATCTGGCGGTGCTGCACCGCGACGCCCTTGGGCGTGCCGGTGGAGCCCGACGTGTAGATGACGTACGCGAGGTGGTCGGCGCCGGAGACCTCCTCCAGCGGCGCCGCGTCGTCTTCGCCGGCGTCGCCGCCTTCGCCGGTCAGCAGGTCGATCGCCGGGTGGTCGCCGAACCGCGGGCGCAGAGCGGAGTCGGTGATCAGGACCTTGGCTCCGGCGTCGGCGACCAGGTGGGCGAGCCGGGCGGGCGGCTGCTCGGGGTCGAGCGGCAGGTAGCCGCCGCCGGCCTTGAGCACCGCGACCAGGGCGACCGCGAGCTCGGCGGACTGCTCCAGGCAGACGGCCACCCGGTCGTCGGGACCCACGCCCAGCGCCCTTAGGCGCCGGGCCATGGCGCGGGCGCGCCGGTCGAGGTCGCCGTAGGTCAGGGTGCGGTCCTCGAAGACCAGGGCCGGTGCCCCGGGCGTCCGGGCCGCGGCCTCGGCCAGCGCCCGCGTGAGCGTGGCGGGACCCCCGTCCGGCAGTGCGGGACCGGCGGCCCAGGTGCCCAGTACGGCGGTCCGCTCGGCCGCGCCGAGCAGCGGGAGCCGGTCGACCGGCAGCGCGGGGTCGGCGCACCCGGCAGCGGTCAGCAGCTCGAACCGCTCGGCGAGCCGCTCGACGGTGCCGGCGTCGAAGAGGTCGGTGCGGTAGGTGAGCAGACCGTAGAGGCCGCCGTCCGGCTCCTCGCGCATGTAGAGGGCGAGGTCGGCGTGGGTGGTGGTGGCCTCGTAGCCGAAACCCTCGGAGGCGGGGCCCGCGGTGGGGGCGGCGGCGGGGTCGCCGTAGTTCTGGAAGGCGAAGGTGGTCTGGAAGACGGCGGCGCGGCTGACGTCGCGTTCCACCGCGAGATCGTTGACCATCTGCTCGAACGGCACCTCCTGGTGCGCGTACGCGTCGAGCGTGGTCTCGCGGACCCGGCTGATCAGCCGGCCGAAGTCGAGGTCGCCGCCGAGCCGGGCGCGGATCGGCAGCATGTTGACGAACGCGCCCACGACGCCTTCGAGTTCACTGTGGAGGCGGCCGGCGACGGCGGAGCCGACGGCGAAGTCCCGCTGGCCGGTGTGCCGGCTCAGCAGGGCCTGGAACGCGGCCATCAGCACCATGTACGTCGAGGCGCCGTGGGCCTGCGCCACCTCGCCGACCCGGCGGGAGAGTTCGGCGCTCCAGCGGAACTCGGTCGCCGCTCCTTCGAAGGTGAACACCGGCGGCCGGGGCCGGTCGCAGGGCAGCTCCAGGGCCGGGACGCCGTCGAGTTCCGTGCGCCAGTGGTCGCGCGAGGCGGCGAGCGGCCCGTTCTCCAGACGGTCCCGCTGCCAGGCGGCGTAGTCCCCGAACTGGACGGGAAGAGGCGGGAGTTCGCCCGGGGTTCCGTGGGCGTGGTGGGCGTAGCGGAGGTCGAGTTCGCGGTTGAGGAGGTCGATCGACCAGCCGTCGCAGATGATGTGGTGCATCACGAGGGCGAGGACGTGGTCGTCCTCGGAGATCCGGACCACCAGCGCGCGCAGCAGCGGGCCGGCCTGGAGGTCGAAGGGGACGGCGATCAGTGCGCCGAGCTCGGTGGCGGCGCGCGCCTGCGGGTCGGGGTCCGCACTGGCGTCCAGGTGCTGGGCGCAGAACGGCGCGGGCTCGGCGACCCGGACCTCCGCGGTACCGGCCTCGGTGGTGCGGAAGGTCATCCGCAGGCTCTCGTGCCGGGCCACGAGGTCGGTCAGCGCGGCGTCGAGGGCGGCACGGTCGAACGGGCCCCGGAGCCGGCGGGCCGGCGCCAGCGTGTAGGCAGTGGAGCCGGGAGCGAGCTGGTCCATGAACCAGAGGCGTTCCTGGCCGCTGGAGAGCGGCGGTGCGGTGTCCGCCGGGCGGGGGTTCACCACCCGGGCGGGGGCCGAGGCGCCGCGCAGCCGCTGGCTGAGAAGGGCGCGCTTGGCTGCGGACCAGTCGGTGGGCAGGTCCTGGGTATCCGTCATCGAGTTCCTGTTCGGGGCGTGCGGTGGGCGAATCGGAGCGTGCGGGGGTACGGACGGACGGGGGCGCGTCGGTACGGGTGGAGGTGGCGGGCGGACGCGCGGATGCGCGGGGGCGCGGTGGGACCGGGCCGGGCTGCGACCGGGCGGTGTCCAGCGGGGCCGGGCAGGGCCGAACGGCCACTGCCCGGCGGACCGGGCGCATCCGGCGTGCCGGGCGGTGCGGGCCCGGCACGGTCCGAGGGGGCTGCCTACTGGCGTGCGCGCACGGCGGCGGCGATGCCGGCCGGGGTCGGGACGTCGAAGAAGACGTCGAAGTCCAGCTCGACGCCGAGCGCGTCACGGATCCGGGCGGCGATCTGGATCACCGTCAGCGAATGCCCGCCGAGGTCGAACAGATCGTCCTCGGGGCCGACAGCGGGCAGGTTCAGCACCTCCGCCCAGATCCGGCGGACCGTTCCGGTCGTGGCGTCGTCCTCGTCGGTGCCGCCGGTGGCGTCGGCCCGTGGCGCCGGAGCCTCGCGGGGCGGTACCGGCAGGGCCCGCCGGTCCAGCTTGCCGTTCGGGGTGAGCGGCAGGCTCTCCACCGTGAGCCAGCGCTGCGGCGCCATCGCGGCCGGCAGCGTGCGCATCAGGTGGTCGCGCAGGTCGGCGGGGGCGGGCGACGGGGCGCCGGCGGCCGGGACCAGGTAACCGGCGAGGAACGGCTCCCCGTCCTCCTCGGTGTGGACGGCAACGGCGGCCTGGGCGAGGGCGGGGTGCTCCAGCAGGGCGGACTCGATCTCGCCGAGTTCGATCCGGTGGCCGCGGATCTTGACCTGGTCGTCGATCCGGCCGAGGAAGTCGAGTTCCCCGTCGGGCGTCCACACGGCGCGGTCCCCGGTGCGGTAGAGCCGGGCGCCGGGCGGGCCGAACGGGCTCTGCACGAAGCGCTCGGCGGTGAGTTCGGGTCGGCCGAGGTAGCCGTGGGCGACGCCGTCCCCGCCGATCAGCAGTTCGCCGGGGATGCCGAGCGGGGTGGGGTTCAGCTGCTCGTCGACCACGTAGGTCCGGGTGTTGGCGATCGGGCGGCCGATCCGGACCTGCTCCGGCTCGGCGGGGAGTTCGGCGCAGGTGGACCAGATGGTGGTCTCGGTGGGCCCGTACACGTTGAACAACCGGGCCGTGCGCGACCGCAGTTCGCGGGCGAGCGGCAGCGGCAGTGCCTCGCCGCCGGCCAGGCCCGTGACGTCGGTGAGCGCATCGGCGCCGCTCCCGGCCGTGAGCATCACCCGCCATCCGGAGGGGGTGGCCTGGACGTGGGTGACGCCCTCGGCGGCGATCAGCGCGAGCAGGCCGGGGCCGTCGACGGCGAGGCCGTCCGGGGCCAGGACCAGGCGGCCGCCGGTGATGAGCGGCAGGTAGAGCTCCAGCGCGGAGATGTCGAACGAGAGCGAGGTCAAGCCCAGCCAGGCGTGCTGCGGGCCGGAGCCGAGCCGGTCGGCGAAGGAGGTGAGCAGGTTGACCAGCGCCCGGTGGCCGACGGAAACACCCTTCGGGCGGCCCGTGGAGCCGGAGGTGTAGAGGACGTACGCCACGTCCTGCGGGCCGGGGTCGGAGGCCGTGGCCGTGGCGGCCTCGGTCGGGCCCTGCGCCGACGGCGCGGGGATCCGTAGGACCGCGGGGGCGGCCGCGGCCACCTCGGGCGCGGGCTCGCGGTCGGCGAGCACCAGAACGGCTCCGGAGTCGCGCAGCACGAGGGCGAGGCGCTCGGCCGGATAGCCGGGGTCCAGCGGAAGGTACGCCGCGCCGGTGGCGAGGACGGCGAGCAGCGCGGCGGGCAGGTCCGCGGTGCGGTCCAGGTGGAGGGCGACCAGGTCGCCGGGCCGGACCCCGGAGGCGCGTAGCACCGCTGCCAACTGCTCCGTACGGGCCATCAGTTCGCGGTAGCGGAGAGGGCGGCCGGCCGTGCTGACAGCGATCGCCTCGGGAGTGGCGGCGGCCTGGGCGCGGACCAGGTCGAGCACGGTCCGGTCGGCCGGATAGGGCCGGTCCGTCGCGTTCGGCGCGGTGGTGACGGCCCGGAGCTCGGCGGCGTCCAGCAGCGGCAGGTCCAGCAGTCGGGCCTCGGGCGCGGCGACCGCCCCGGCGAGCAGGGTGCCGTAGTGGACGGCGATCCGGCGGGCGGTGTCCGGGGCGAGCACGGCCGGGTCGTACTGGAGGCTGAAGTCGATGCCGCCGCTCAGGGTTCCGTCGCAGGCGGGGGCCTCGACGACCTGGAGGTGGAGGGTGTTGCGGGCGGTGCGGTTGTGCACCGCCCAGGCGATCCGGGCGCCGGTGCCGGCCCCGAAGTCCGGGTCCGGGCCGCGCCTGCGGTAGCCGAGCGAGACCGGGGTCAAGCCGATCCGGGGGCCCAGTCCGGCGACGGCACTGCCGAAGGGCACACCGCGGTACGGGTAGCCGGCCCGCAGCTCGGCCCGCACGGCGGAGGCGAAGGCCGCGAAGGTCGCCGACGCACCGGCCGCGGGCGCGTGGACGGGCAGCTCGTTGACGAACAACCCGATTTCATCAGCGAGTTCGGGTGTCCGGGTGGAGAGCGGGACGGACACCGGCACCGCTTCGCCGCCGTAGCGGCGCAGCAGCCCGTGCAGGGCCGCGAGCAGGAACTCGAAGACCGTGGTGCCGGCGAGGGCGGCCGCAGCGGCCAACTCCCCGGCCTCGGGGCCTGCGAGCCGCCACTCGACCGCCTCACCGGCGCCGGCCCCGGCCGCGGTCGGCGTGCGCGGGGCGCCGGGCAGTACCGGTTCGGTGGCGGCGGCCCAACGCGGCCCGTACCACTCGGCGGCCCTCCGTACGACCTCCGGATCCGCCGTCGGGGCCCCCGGTGCGGTGGGCGCGGGCGGCGCGGGCAGGAGCGCCGAGCCGTACGCGGCCGCGAGGTCCCGGACCAGGACGTCCTTGGAGTTGCCGTCGAAGACCGCGTGGTGGGCGGTGACCAGCAGCTCGGCGCTGCCGTCGGCGCGCCGGTGCAGGGTGAAGCGGCTGAGCGGACCGGTCTCCAGGGAGAACGGGCGGGCGGCCTCCTCCTCCAGCCGCTTCTCCAGGTCGGCCTCGTCCGCGGGTGCTGCGAGCTGCACCAGTTCGGGCTCCTGCGCCGCCGCTTCCTGCCGGATCCGGCCGTCACGTTCCACCAGCCGTGCGGAGAGGGCCGGGTGACGCCTGGTCAGGGCGGTCACCGCGCGGGCCAGCGCCTCCGCGTCGATCCGGTCGAAGGAGATCCGCACCGGCATGTGGAACGCCTCGCGGGCCAGTCCCAGCCGGTGGGTCAGCCAGACGCCCTGCTGGGCCGGCGAGGCCGGTCTGGTGTCGGGCAGGGGGAGTACTTCGGACATCGGCGGCTCACTCAGGACGTCGGAGCAGGGCGGAAGGGCAGCGCACATCGACGTGCGGACGCGGTATGGGTCGCGGAGTACCGCACGTCAGGGCTTCAGAGGTCAACGGCAGGCTGCGGCGAACGGGTCGGTGACGGCACCGGCCATCTGTGGTGTCCGGTCCTCCCCCGGGGACCGGCCGATGGCCGTGAGCGGTCGGGACCGCCGGAGATCCGAGGATCGCCGGAGTCGTCTCACAGCTCGGGCCCCCACCCGATGAAGACAATTGGTCCAGACCTGTCGAGAGATTCGCACAACGCCCATGTACCGTCAAGAGCCGTCCATGGCGCGGAATCAACCACCATGTACGGGCAGAGCTCCACCGACGTCCACCCAAAGTCCGCAGGTGCGCTCATCCCTGACAGTTCATCAACCGGCCACCTCCTGGCGGTAGATCGGCCGATCGGCGGACTCGGATGGTTGCGGTGGACGTTGCGACTGCCATGAAGGCAGGTCCCGGAGGAGGAGCGGACGCCCTCGGTCCGCCGACCGGGCTGCCGGCCCGGTACTGGCGACACCTCCCCGAAACCGTCGCCGGCGAAGCCGACGGGTACCTCCACGAGGGACGGAGATCGACGTGCGCGGTGCCTCGGCCCGCGGTGGCCCGCACCGCACGAGCCCCCGTCGACCGGGGCGGCCCCTGTCGCCGTCGGCCGCCGGCGACAGGAGGAGCGCGCTCGCGTATGCGAAGTGGATGCGAAGCGCATGCGCGAGAACGGGGTCGCCTCCTCCCCGGCTCCGAACGCCCGGGGCGGTGGCCCTGCTCGCCGCACTCGGCGGCGCGGCCGCAAGCGGCGAATGAGTATCCGTACTCATGGTGCGAGCGCGGCGGCGGCGCCACGATGGGTGGCCTGGTCGGAGGTGTACCGAGGGGGCGGCGGGCATGCACGTGACGGTGGAGGGTCGGGGAGGCGGGAGCGGCGGCGGGGTGGGCCGTGCCGGCGGCAGCGAAGCTCTCCGGCCGTTGGTCCGGCCCGCCGGTGTGGGTGCGCTGCTGGGCGGCCTGTGCGTCCTGGCGGCCCTGCTGCCCTGGGAGTTGGACGACTTCTGCCGGAGCGAGGGCTGGGGGTGCCTGGGGCTCTTCCTCGTGTTGCTGGTGGCCGCACCCGTCGTCGCGACCCTGATCGGGTGGGCGGGGTTGCGGGTGGCCGGCGTCCGTCCTGCCTGGCGGGTGGCCGTAGTGGGCGGGGTGTTGGGCGTGCTGGCCTGCGTGCTCTCCTGGCGGGCGGGCGCCCCGCCCCCGTGGTTCCTGTTCGGCGCTCCGCTCCTGCTGGCCGCGGCGTACGCGGCTGCGGCCGCCGTGGCGCTCCCCGGGGTCGGCTCCCTCAGGCGCTGGGGGGTGCTCGCCGGGGTCCTCGTCCTGCTGTGGCCGTTGACGGCCGTGCTCGCCGACCGGCAGGTGTCGGCGTACCGGGAACAGCGACTCGCCGCCTCCCGGGTCCCGTTGCTCGCCCCCGACCTGGACGGCTACCGCCTGTACTTCGCGGACGCCGACCCGTACGGCGGCACCTTCGGCTACCTCATCCTGCCGTCCTCGGTTCCCGTGGGTGCGGCCGACCGCGAGGCGCGCGGCATCCGGGTGACCGTCGGACCGCAGCTGCCGGGCTTCGCGCCGCCGGACGCGTGCGAGGTCACCTCCGCGAGCACGCGGCGCGATACGGGCCCCTGCACGCAGGTGGCCCCCGACACCTGGCGCTCGCCCACGTACGACTCCGTCCGGTACATCGCACGACGCCAGGGTGCCATCGTGGTCCTCACCGGAGGCGGGCCCACGATCTCCGACGACGACCTGCGCACGCTGACCCGCTCCCTCGCGGTCCGCACGACCGACTTCTTCCCCGACGAGTGAGCCCCACGCCCCAGCACCCCGGCGCTCCCGCTCCCGCATGTGCGATCTCCCTTGACCCCCCGGGCCCGTTCGGCCTAGCGTGATCCGCGACCGTAGAAAGCGCTTTCTGTACGGGGTTCCTCCTGCCGGAGCCCCGTCGGTCGACGAGTCGAGCAGCACCCGGAGCACCGAAAGAGAGCGCATACGTGCAGCCACCCCACCCGCCCGTCGCGACGCCGGTCACCACCCCGGTCACCCCCCTCACGACGCTGACCACGGACGAGACCGGCTTCCTGCGGAACGGCCGCCCACACCGGATCGTCTCCGCGGCCATCCACTACTTCCGGGTGCACCCCGGCCTCTGGGCCGACCGCCTGCTGCGCCTGCGCGCGATGGGCGTGAACACCGTCGAGACCTACGTGGCCTGGAACGTCCACGAGCCCAGCCCCGGCACGTTCACCTTCGACGGGCCGAACGACGTGGCGGCCTTCATCCGGACCGCCGGCGATCTCGGGCTCGACGTCATCGTCAGGCCCGGCCCCTACATCTGCGCCGAATGGGACTTCGGCGGACTGCCCGGCTGGCTGCTGGCCGACCGGACCATCAGGCTCCGCCGCCGCGACCCCGCCTACCTGGCCGCCGTCGACGCCTGGTTCGACACCCTGGCACCCGTACTGGTCCCCCTGCTCGGCAGCCGGGGCGGGCCGGTGGTGGCGGTGGGCGTAGAGAACGAGTACGGCAGCTTCGGCAACGACACCGGCTACCTGGAACACCTCCGCGACGGCCTGGTCCGACGGGGCCTGGACTGCCTGCTGTTCACCACCGACGGGGCCGACCACGGCTTCCAGCTCGGCGGCCGCATCCCCGGCG
Organism: Streptomyces sp. NPDC104226; assembly: GCF_055584085.1. Taxonomy (NCBI): domain Bacteria; kingdom Bacillati; phylum Actinomycetota; class Actinomycetes; order Kitasatosporales; family Streptomycetaceae; genus Streptomyces; species Streptomyces sp. NPDC104226. The sequence goes on along the minus strand of NZ_JBVJMS010000002.1, from coordinate 797,894 downwards.
TCCTGACCACCGGAACCTTCGGCTCGCGCCCCGAGAGCTCGCTCGCGACCCTGCGCACGTACCAGCCCGAAGGCCCGCTGGTCTGTGTGGAGTACTGGCACGGCTGGTTCGACCACTGGGGCGAGCCGCACCACACGCGCGACCCGAAGGACGCCGCCGACACCCTGGACAGCCTGCTCGCCGCGGGCGCCTCGGTGAACATCTACATGGGACACGGCGGCACCAACTTCGGCTGGTGGAACGGCGCCAACCACGACGGCACCACGTACCAGCCCGACGTGACGAGCTACGACTACGACGCCCCCGTGGGCGAGGCCGGCGAACTCACCCGGAAGTTCCACCTCTTCCGCGAGGTCATCGGCCGGCACACCGGCTCCGTCACCCACGAACCCCCCGCCCTGCCCCCACGGGTGGTTCCCCGGCGGCTCACCGTGGACGAACACGTCTCACTGGCCGACTCCCTGGACGCACTCGCCAAGCCGCTGCACCACGTCGAGCCGCTGACCATGGAGGAAGCCGGCCAGTCCCTCGGCCTGATCCACTACCGAACCCGGCTGCGCGGACCCCTGCCCGAGGCGGCGCTGCGCATCGACGGGCTGGCCGACCGCGCCCAGGTCTTCCTGGACGGACGGGAGATCGGGCTGCTGGAACGGGACGAGCCACTCGCGGCGCTGACCGTCGCCGTACCCGACGGGGGAGCGGAGCTCGACATCCTCGTGGAGAGCCAGGGGCGCATCAACTACGGCCCCCTGCTGGCCGATCGCAAGGGCATCCGCGACGGGGTCAGGCTGGACAACCAGTACCAGTTCGGCTGGGAGATCAGGCCGCTGCCCCTCGACGACCTCTCGGGACTCCGGTTCGGCCCCGGCGAGGTCCCGGACGGCCCGTCCTTCCACCGGGTCACCGTCGACCTCGACGCCCCGGCCGACGCGTTCATCGCCCTCCCGGGGTGGACCAAGGGCATGGTCTGGCTGAACGGTTTCGCCCTGGGCCGGTTCTGGGAGCGCGGCCCGCAGAAGACCCTGTACGCACCGGGTCCCCTCTGGCGGGCGGGCGCGAACACCCTGGTGGTCCTCGAACTCCACCGGCCCGGGACCACCGTCGAACTCCGCGACGCACCGGACCTCGGCACGGAGGCGCCCGCGCCCATCCCCGTCTGGTAGCCGCGCCGGGCTCCGGTGCCGTCAGGGGGTGCCGCGCGAGCGACCCGTAGCCCGCACCCGCGCCGTTCCCGCGGGTGCGGGCCGCACTCCCATGGGGGAAGCTGGGAAGACGCCGGTGGTGCCGGTGGTGCGCAGAGTCGCAAGGAAGGTCTGCCGTGAACGTTTCCGCAGGTGGCCGCCCCCCACGCGCAACCCGGCGCAAGGTGCGGACGGCGAGCTTGCTGTGCACGGTGGCGGCGCTGACGGCCGCCGTGCTTCCGGCCTCCGCGGCCTCCTCCGCACCCGCGCGCGGCGCCGCGGCTTCGACGGCCCGCACACCGGATCCCCAGGATCCCGTCGTGATCGTCGACTGCTCCTCCCAGGCGCAGACGCGCCCCGCGGAGTACATCCTCGCCTGCGGCGACGGGAACAACCGGCTCGTCGGTCTCCGCTGGGACAGCTGGGGGCCGGGCAGCGCCACGGCCACCGGCACCGACATGGTGAACGACTGCCGCCCGTACTGCGCGGCCGGCCGCTTCCGCGCCTACCCGGTCACCGTGACCCTGTCCCATCCGCAGACCTGGCCGGAGCACCCCGACCTCCGGCGCTTCACCACGATCCGGCTCCTCTACACCGACACCGCACCGGATCCCGTCCCCAAGGACGTGACCTACAAACTGGTGTACTGACACGAGCCCCAGGCTCCCCACGGGATACGGTCGGCCCCATGGACCTTGATCGACAAGGGTGGCGCCGGTGTCTGCTGAGCGGCGCGGTGTTCGTCGTCTGCATGGCCGGCACCACACTGCCGACCCCCCTCTACGGGCTCTACCAGGAGAAGTTCGGCTTCTCCGCGCTGATGGTGACCGTGGTGTACGCCGTGTACGCCTTCGGGGTGATCGGCGTACTGCTGCTCGCGGGCAACGCCTCGGACGCCGTGGGCCGACGGCCGGTCCTGCTGGCGGGGCTGGGCTTCGCCGCGGCGAGCGCCGTCTGCTTCCTGTGCGCCGACGGGATGCCCTGGCTGTACGCGGGACGGCTGCTGTCCGGTCTGTCCGCCGGCCTGTTCACCGGGGCCGCCACGGCCTACGTGATGGAGCTGGCACCGCCCGGCGGCGCCTCGCGGGCCACGTTCGTCGCGACGGCCGCCAACATGGGCGGACTGGGCTGCGGTCCGCTGCTTGCCGGAATCCTGGCGCAGTACGCCCCCTGGCCGCTGTACCTGTCCTTCGTGGTGCACCTCGGGCTCGTGGCGGTCGCGGCCCTGGTCCTGCTGCGGCTGCCGGAGACGGTGCGCGAGCGGCGGCCGCTGAGCACCGTACGACCGCAGAAGCCCGCGCTGCCCCCGCAGGTGCGGGCGGTGTTCGGTCCTGCCGCGATCGCCGCGTTCGTGGGTTTCGCCCTCTTCGGGGTGTTCACCTCCGTCAGCCCGGCGTTCCTCGCGGAGTCCCTGGACGTGCACAACCGGGCCGTGAGCGGGCTGGTGGTCGCCCTGGCCTTCTTCGCCTCCACCGCCGGGCAGCTGGCCGTGGGCCGCATCGGGGTGCAGCGCTCGCTGCCGCTGGGGTGCGCCGTGCTCCTCGCCGGACTGGCGCTGCTCGCCGGCGCACTGTGGTGGGACCTGCTGGCGCTGGTGGTGCTCAGCGCCCTCGTCAGCGGAGTCGGCCAGGGGCTCGCCTTCCGCGGGGCACTGTCCGCCGTGGCCGGAGCGTCTCCCGAGGACCAGCGGGCAGCCGTGATCTCCACCCTGTTCCTGGTGGCGTACACGGGCATCTCGCTGCCCGTGATCGGCGTGGGCGTGCTGGAGGGCCCCCTCGGGCTGGAGGGGGCGGGACTGGTGTTCATCGCCTGCATGGCGGTGCTCGTCGTGGGCGCGGCCGGCTACCTGCTCAGGCGGCCGGCGCGGGCCGCCGCGAACTGAGTCCGCGAGGCCGCCCGGCCGCCCGGCGGCGCGTGGGCCGCAGAGGATTCACGCGCTGCCGGCGGCCGTGGGGCAGGCCACCTCGGCGATGGTGTCCGGGACCGGAAGACGCTCCGGCTCCGGCTCCGGGACCGCAGCCGCCCACTGGCGGTCCTGTTCGAAGGTGCGGAGCAGGTCCGCCGCGACGCTCACCGCGATCGTGGCGGGCTCCTTGCCCGTGATCTCGGCCAGCCCGATCGGGGTCGTGATCCGGTCGATGGTGCCGGCGTCGTGACCGCCCTCGGCGGCCAGGCGCTGCCGGAACCGCGCCCACTTCGCGGACGAGCCGATCAGACCGATCGAGCCGAGACCGGGGGTGCGCAGTGCGGCGTCGCACAGCGCGGCGTCCTCGGCGTGATCGTGCGTCATGATCAGGACGTGGGTCCCGGGCGGCAGCTCCCCGAGCACCGTCTCCGGCAGCAGCGGGGTGTGGTGCACGTGGACCTGCGCCACCGCGTCCGAGAGCACCCCGAGCCGCTCCTGCGTCAGCATGTCGGGGCGGCTGTCGACGAGGTACAGGTCGAGGTCCTGGCGGGCCAGGATGCGCGCCAGTTCCAGCCCGACGTGCCCGACACCGAAGACGGCCACCGCCTGGACCACCGGCAGCGGTTCGAGCAGCACGCTGACGGCTCCGCCGCAGCACTGCACGCCGTGCCGGCTGGTGACCTTGTCGTTCAGCGCGAACTCCATCAGCTCCGGCTGCGGATCGGCCGCGCCGCTCAGCTCGCGCGCCCGGTCGATGGCGACGGCCTCGATGTTGCCCCCGCCGATCGACCCCCAGGTCTCGGTCCGCCCCACGACGAGCTTGGCACCGGCCCGACGGGGCGCGTGGCCGCGCACGGTCGCCACGGTCACGAGCACGCCGGCCTCCCGGCGTGCCCGCAACCGCGCGACCGCGGCGACCCAGCTCATGTCAGACATTGCTCAAAGCGCTTGCATCGGCACCGGCGAGGATCCCGCCGTCGTCGGACGCCCGCTCCTCGTGCGGCGCCGCACCGCCCCGGCGGGCTCCCTCGATCGCCCAGTACACCGCCTCCGGCGTGGCCGGCGAGGCCAGCTCCACGCCGACTCCGGCGGGCCCGAACTCCGCGGCCGCCTGGCGCAGGGCCTCCCGCACCGAGAAGGCCAGCATCAGCGGGGGCTCACCGACCGCCTTGGACCCGTAGACGGCGCCCTCCTCGGTGGCGTTCTCCATCAGCCTGACGTTGAACTCCTCGGGCATCTCCGAGAAGCTCGGCAGCTTGTAGGTGCTCGCGGCCTGGGTGAGCAGGCGGCCGCGGTTCGGGCCGTCCCCGGAGTCCCAGCGCATGTCCTCCAGCGTCAGCCAGCCCGCGCCTTGGACGAAGCCGCCCTCGACCTGACCGATGTCGATCATCGGGGAGAGGCTGTCGCCGACATCGTGGACGATGTCCACCCGCCGGATCCGGTACGCACCGGTGAAGCCGTCCACTTCCACCTCGGTCGCGGCCGCCCCGTAGGAGAAGTACTTGAACGGCGAGCCGTGGAACGCCTTCGCGTCCCAGTGCAGCCCCTCGGTCCGGTAGAAACCGGCCGCCGAGAGCTGGACCCGCTGGAAGTACGCGGTGCGCACCAGGTCGTCCCAGGCCAGCTCCTTGTCGACGCCGAGGGCGCGTGCGACGCCCTCGACGATGCGCACGTCCGAGGCGTTCGTACCCAGCTGCGTGCCGGCCACCTGGAGCAGCCGGTCCCGGATCTGCTCGCAGGCGTTCTTCACCGCCGCGCCGTTGAGGTCCGCCCCCGCACTCGCGGCGGTCGCCGAGGTGTTGGGCACCTTGTCGGTGCGCGTCGGGGCGAGCCGCACCTTGTGCAGCGGGATGCCCAGCGTGGTCGCGGCCACCTGCAGCATCTTGGTGTGCAGGCCCTGACCCATCTCGGTGCCGCCGTGGTTGATCAGGACGGAGCCGTCCTTGTAGACCAGCACCAGCGCACCGGCCTGGTTGAAGGCGGTGAGGTTGAAGGAGATGCCGAACTTGATCCCGGTCAGCGCGAGCGCCCGCTTGGTGTGCGGGTGCGCGGCGTTGAAGGCCGCGATCTCGCGCCTGCGCTCGGCCAGGGCGCCGTCTTCCTTGACCTGGTTCCAGACGCCGGAGATCCGCTCGGGGTGGGAGACGGGCTGACCGTACGGGGTCGACTGGCCCTGACGGTAGAAGTTGCGCTCGCGCAGCTCCATCGGGTCCAGGCCGAGCAGCGGCGCGCACCGGCCCATGATGTCCTCGATCACCAGCATGCCCTGGGGGCCGCCGAAGCCGCGGAAGGCCGTGTTGGAGACCTTGTTGGTCTTGGCGATCCGGCCTGCGACGCGCGCGTTGGGGATCCAGTACGTGTTGTCGATGTGGCACAGCGCGCGGGCCACCACGGGCTCGGACAGGTCCAGGCTCCAGCCGCCGTCGGCGGTCAGGGTGGCGTCCAGGGCCTGGATGCGGCCCTCGGCGTCGAAGCCGATCCTCCACGTGGCGTGGAACCCGTGGCGCTTGCCGGACATGGTCAGGTCCTGGGTCCGGTTGAGCCGTACCCGGACCGGCCGGCCGGTGAGCTTGGCGCCGAGCGCGGCGACGGCCGCGAACCCGTGCGGCTGCATCTCCTTGCCGCCGAAACCGCCGCCCATCCGCAGGCACTGCACCGTCACCTCGTGGCTGTGCAGGCCGAGTACGTGGGCGACGATCTCCTGCGTCTCCGAGGGGTGCTGGGTGCTGCTCTGGACGAACACCTGCCCGTTCTCGTCCAGGAGGGCGAGCGCCGCGTGCGTTTCGAGATAGAAGTGCTCCTGGTCGGAGAACTGGAACTCCCCGGTGAACACGTGCGCGGAGTCCTCGAAACCGGCGTCCACGTCACCGGTCACCATCATGGGCCGGGCGCCGTGGAAGCTCTCGGTCTCGATCGCCTCCCGCAGGGTGATCACGGAGGGCTGTTCGTCGAGTTCCACCTCGACGGCCGCCGCACCGAGCCGGGCCGCCTCCACGGTCTCGCCCAGGACCCAGGCCACCGCGTGGCCGTGGAACATGACCGTGTCGGGGAACAGCGGCTCGTCGTGCTTCATCCCCGCGTCGTTGACGCCGGGCACGTCGGCCCCGGTCAGTACGCGGACCACACCGGGCACGGCGAGTGCCGGCTCGGTGCGCAGCGCCGTGATCCTGCCGTGGGCCTTCATGACCTGGACCGGGTAGGCGTGCAGGACGTCCTTGGTGCGGTGGACCAGGTCGTCGGTGTAGAGCGCCGCACCGGTGACGTGCAGGTTCGCGCTCTCGTGCGGCATCGACAGACCGACGACGGGCTTTTCGGGACGCTCGGACAACTGGCTCATGACGACACCGCCTCGGTGGTTTGCGCGTACAGCTTGTTCAGGCTCTGGCCGAGCATCGCGGAGCGGTAGAGGGCGCTGGCGCGGTGGTCGTCCATCGGGGTGCCCTCGGCCCGCAGGACCCGGGCCGCGGCCTCGACGGTCTCCGCCGTCCACGGCCTGCCCTCCAGGGCAGCCTCGGTGGAGAGGGCGCGGATCGGGGTGGCGGCCACGCCGCCCAGGCCGATGCGCGCCTTGCGGACGGTCCCGTCCTCGATGTCGAGCGCGAAGGCGACCGCCACGCTGGAGATGTCGTCGAAGCGCCGCTTGGCGATCTTGTGGAAGGCCGTGACGGGCGACAGCGGCAGCGGGATGCGCACCGCGCGGATCAGCTCGCCGGGACGGCGCACGCTCTGCCGGTAGCCGGTGAAGTAGTCGGCCAGGGGGACCTCGCGCTCACCGTCGGCGCCCGCCAGCAGCAGCGAGGCCTCCAGCGCGAGCAGTACCGGCGGGCTGTCACCGATGGGGGAGCCGGTACCCAGGTTGCCGCCGAGGGTGGCGCTGTTGCGGATGAGCCGGGAGGCGAACTGCGGGAACAGCTCGGCCAGGAGCGGGACACTGCCGTCGAGACGGCGTTCGATCTCGGTGAGCGTCTGCGCCGCTCCGATCTCGATGTGGTCGGACTCGACGCGCAGTTCCCGCAGTTCGGGCAGCCGGTCGACCGCGACCACGCAACTTGCGCGGCGGGAGCGGATGTTCACCTCCACGCCCCAGTCGGTGCTACCGGCGACCACCACCGCCTCGGGCCGCTCGCCCAGCAGTCGCACCGTCTCCGCGAGGGTGCCGGGACGGATGAACGCGCTGTCGTCCCGGGTGTATTCGGTGGCGGCGGCCTGCGGCGGGGACTGCTCGCGACGCTGCGCCAGTACGTCGTCCTCGGCGGGCGAGCCGACGGCGAACGCGGCATCGCGGATGGGGCGGTAGCCGGTGCAGCGGCACAGGTTTCCGCTCAGCGCGTGCAGATCGAAACCGTTCGGGCCGTGCTCGGAGTCGGCGCCGTCGGCGGAATCCGCGGCCGGCTCGGCGGCCGGTTCGGCGTGTGCGCAGCGGTCGGGCCGGTAGTACTCGGAGGCCATGCTGCAGATGAACCCCGGTGTGCAGTAACCGCATTGGGAGCCGCCGCGGACGGCCATCTCCTCCTGTACGGGGTGCAGCGCGGTGGCTGCGCCGGCTTCGTCGACGGTGGCGAGGCCTTCGGAGGTGATGACCTCCTGGCCGTCGAGCGCCAGGGCCGGAACCAGGCAGGCGTTGACCGCCACCCAGTCGGTGGGCTTGTGCACGCCCGGGCGGGCCACGAGCACCGAACAGGCGCCGCATTCGCCTTCGGCGCAGCCCTCCTTGGTGCCGGTGAGGCCGCGGTCGCGCAGGAAGTCCAGCACCGTGGTGTGGGCTGCGGCCGGGGCGATCGGTGTTTCTTTCCCGTTGACCGTGATCCGCGCCGCTACCACGGTGCGACCTCGTTTCGGGGCGCGGTCGGTCGGACTGTACTGGTCGCCATGGCAGGAGCTTTCTCGTTCAGTGGTCGCGGCTCGATGGATCCGGTTCGCGACGGATCGGCGCGCAAGGAGGCGCCGCAAGTGGTGACAGAGTGAAGGAAGAATTCCGGGGCCGCGATCGGGCACGCCGGGCAGGGGGCTGTTCGGTAGCGGGAGCCGTTCAGCAGCCGTGTGCAACCCGACCCGGAGCCCAAGCGGTCTGGTGGGCGAGGCGAAGCGATACGGAGAGGGTGGACATCCGGCTTCGCCTCCTTCCAGGGGGGCTCTCGAGTTGGTGCGGTCGAAGTTACGTGCCGAAGGTTGATCGGTCAAGGACCAATTCGGACGATTCCATGAACGCCGCCGCTCGTAGGGGGTGCTCCTTCGTACGTGCGACCAGTGGCACAGTAGCCGCAGGGCGGCCACGGAGGGCTGCGCGCGAGCAGGCGGGAGCGGGAAAAGTGGCTGCGGAATCAGGGGCGTTCGACGAGATCACCACCGAGGGGGAACTGCGCGAGCTCCTCGGTGAGCCGACCGCGGTGGCCCGCGGGAAGGAACGGCGGACCCTCCACGAGTACCACGTGCAGTGGCTGGAGCACTCTCCGCTCTGCCTGATCTCCACCTCCGCCGCCGACGGCACCTGCGACGTCTCGCCCAAGGGCGACCCGGCCGGCTTCGCCAAGGTCCTGGACGACACCACCCTCGTGATCCCGGACCGTCCCGGAAACCGCCGAGCGGACGGCTTCCGCAACGTCCTCACCAACCCCCACGTCGGTCTGCTCTTCCTGATACCGGGCCGCGGGGACTCGCTCCGGATCAACGGCCGGGCCCGGCTGCTGCGCGACGCGCCCTTCTTCGACGACCTGACCGTCCAGGGGCACCGGCCCACCCTCGCCCTCCTCGTGGAGGTCGAGCAGGTCTACTTCCACTGCTCCCGGGCCTTCGTGCGCTCGGCCCTGTGGAAGCCGGGAACCTGGAACCCCGAAGCAGCCCCTTCCCGGGCGAGGATCTCCAAGGGGCTGGAGCGCACGCACGAGTCCCTGGAGGAGCTGGAGCGCTACTACGGGCCCTCGTACGACGAGAAGAACATGTACATCTGACCGGATGCGAACGGATCAGACGGAGCCCCCTGCTCGGCGAACACCGCGATCGGCGAGCAGGGGGCTTCCTTCACCGCGCTTCCCGTGACAGCGAGAGCCGCAAGCAGCCCGGGGAGCGGGTGTCCGCAGCCAGTGAACCAAGGGCCGACCCGATGGGTCGACTGGTCCCGGACACGGAAACCGGCTGGTGCGGCCGGTCCGGACACAGTGAATCATCCAAGAGGCATATATGCCACCTGGGCTCGCATCTGCGGCTCTCTTGATCCAGTTCTCCTTGTAAATGACCTATGAGTCGATTCCCGTCCGGCCGGGCTTCGGCATGCGGCGCCGAGGGCGTGGCCGGGCGGCTGCGGTCCCGGCCGAAAATCGTTGGTCCGCCGAATAAACCACCCGCGGCGCAGGATCACCGGAAGGAAGCAACGACAACGTTTTTGCACGGTCGGCCGGGGATCTCCGCGGTTACGGTTCCCCGGGATCTGGGCGGACGCCCAGACGTCTCCCTGCCTTACCCCGGTGATGAAGGAGAGCTCGACCGATGACCGTTGACACCAGCCCGGAAGCACAGCTGGATCCGCCCAAGCAGTCCAGCCTGGGCACGTCGGCCGCCCGCAACCTTGCCACCACGACCAAGTCCGCCCCGCAGATGCAGGAGATCACCTCCCGCTGGCTGCTGAGGATGCTGCCGTGGGTGGAGACCAAGGGCGGCGCCTACCGGGTGAACCGCCGACTGAGCTACACCGTCGGCGACGGGAGCATCGAGTTCGTCCAGGACGGTGCCCGTGTCCAGGTGATCCCGCGCGAACTGGGCGAACTGGCCCTGCTGCGCGGCTTCGACGACGAAGAAGTGCTGACGGCGATCGCCGGCCGCTGCGTCCAGCGCGATTTCCGTGCCGGGGAGGTGCTGGTCGAGCGGGGTGCCCCCGCCGAGCAGATCCACTTGATCGCCCACGGCCGGATCAGCCAGACCTCCGCGGGCAAGTACGGCGACGAGATCTCCGTCGCGGTGCTCGCCGACGGCGACCGGTTCGGCGAGAACGCCCTGTTGGACGCGGACGCCCGGTGGGACTACACCGCCACCGCCGAGACCCCCGGAACGCTCCTCACGCTCTCCCGCGCCGACTTCGCGGGCATCGTGAACTCGGCTCCGCACCTCCAGGAGCACATCCAGCGGTTCAGCTCGCTGCCCCTGCAGCGGCAGAACAAGCACGGCGAGGCCGAGATCGCGATGTCGGCCGGCCACACCGGCGAGGCCGAACTGCCCGGCACCTTCGTGGACTACGAGTCGAAGCCGCGCGAGTACGAGCTCTCCATCGCCCAGACCGTCCTGCGGGTCCACACGAGGGTCGCCGACCTCTACAACGGCCCGATGAACCAGACCGAGGAGCAACTCCGCCTCACCATCGAGGCCTTGCGCGAGCGCCAGGAACACGAGCTGGTGAACAACCGGGAGTTCGGCCTGCTCCACAACGCCGCCTTCAAGCAGCGGATCCAGACCCACTCCGGCCCGCCCACCCCGGACGACATGGACGAACTGCTCTGCCGCCGCCGCGGCACCAAGCTCTTCCTCGCCCACCCCCGCACGATCGCGGCGATCGGCCGAGAGATGAACGCCCGCGGGCTCTACCCGGACCACGTGGACGTGGGCGGACAGCAGGTCCCGGCCTGGCGCGGGGTCCCGATCCTGCCGTGCAACAAGATCCCCATCAGCAAGGAGAACACCAGCTCGATCCTCGCCATGCGCACCGGCGAGGACAACCAGGGCGTCATCGGCCTGCGCCAGACCGGCCTGCCGGAGGAGTACGAGCCGGGCCTGTCGGTCCGCTTCATGGGCATCGACGAGAAGTCGATCATCTCCTACCTGGTCACCACCTACTACTCCGCCGCGATCCTGGTGCCCGACGCCCTCGGCGTCATGGAGAACGTCCAGATCGCCCGCCGGAGCGACTGACCGGCCGGCAGGCCCCGTACGACCACAGCCCGGACCCTCCCGGGCCGGCCGAGCGCGCCCGGGATCCGGGACGGACCACCCATCTCACCAAGGAGTCACGGATGCCCGAGCCCGGGCTTTCCCCCGTGCAGTCGAGCCTGCCCGGTGCCGCCGCCGCGTTCGGGGCGCACGTCCTCGGCAGCGCCCAGACCCGCGCGACCGGCGGCCTGCCGGGTGCGCCCGTACTGCCGGGCCTGCCCACAGGACCCGGCCTGCCCTTCCCGTCGCCATCGGCGGCGCCGTCCACCACGGCGGCGCCGTCCACCACGGTCGACCCGGCCGTCTTACCCGCCCCGAGCGCCGCCCTGCGAAGGCTGCTGAGCGGACCCAGCGGCCTGGGCACGGAGGGCCTGCACCCGGCCCGCCGGGAGGAGCTCCCCGCACCCGCGGCGGTTGCGGAACCAGCGGCCCCGGCCGCCGGGAACCCGATCCCCGGCCTCTACTACCACCCCGTCCCGGAGCCCGACCCGGTGCGGGTGGAAGAGGTCAGCCGGCGGATCAAGGCCTGGGCGGTGGAGGAGGTCGACCTGTTCCCCGATGCCTGGGAGAACCAGTTCGACGGCTTCCACGTCGGGCGCTACATGGTGGCCTGCCACCCGGACGCTCCCACCATCGAGCACCTGATGGTCGCCACCCGGCTGATGGTCGCCGAGAACGCGGTCGACGACTGCTACTGCGAGGACCACGGAGGCTCGCCCATCGGCCTCGGCGGACGCCTCCTGCTGGCGCACACCGCCATCGACCCCCTCCACACGACGAAGGAGTACGAACCGCAGTGGGCGGAGTCGCTCCGGTCGGACGCGCCCCGGCGCGCCTACACCTCCGCCATGGAGTACTTCGTCCGGCAGGCCACCCCCTCGCAGGCGGACCGCTACCGGCACGACATGGCCCGGCTGCACCTGGGGTACCTCGCCGAGGCGGCCTGGAGCCAGACGGAGTACGTCCCCGAGGTGTGGGAGTACCTGGCCATGCGGCAGTTCAACAACTTCCGCCCCTGCCCCACCATCACCGACACCGTCGGCGGGTACGAGCTCCCGGCCGATCTGCACGCCCAGGCAGCCATGCAACGGGTCATCGCGCTCGCCGGGAACGCCACCACGATCGTCAACGACCTGTACTCCTACACCAAGGAACTGGCCGCCCCCGTAAGGCACATGAACCTTCCCGTGGTGATCGCCGACCGGGAGGGGACCTCCGACAAGGAGGGCTACCTGAAGGCGGTCGAGGTCCACAACGACCTCATGCACGCCTTCGAAGCGGAGGCCGCCGCCCTGGCCGCGGCCTGCCCCGTCCCCAGCGTGCTGCGCTTCCTGCGGGGAGTCGCCGTCTGGGTCGACGGCAACCACTACTGGCATCAGACCAACACCTATCGCTACAGCCTGCCCGACTTCTGGTAAAGGACGGACCTATTCGTGACCAGCATTGACCTGAACACCACCGCCAACGCCACCACCCCGGCCCCCGTGATCATCCCCGGGCCGGCCACCCCGTACCAAGGGGACATCGCCCGCTACTGGAACAACGAAGCCAGGCCCGTGAACCTGCGCCTCGGCGACGTGGACGGCCTCTACCACCACCACTACGGCATCGGCGACGTCGACCACTCCGCCCTCGGCGACACCGGCGACAGCGCCTACGAGAAGAAGCTGGTCGCCGAGCTCCACCGGCTGGAGTCGGCGCAGGCCGAAGTCCTCCTGGACCACCTCGGCCCCGTCACCCGCGAGGACACGCTCGTCGACGCCGGCTGCGGCCGCGGCGGTTCGATGGTGATGGCCCACCAGCGCTTCGGAGCCAAGGTCGAGGGCGTCACCCTGTCCGCCAAGCAGGCCGACTTCGCCAACCAGCGCGCCCGTGAGCTCGGCATCGAGGACCACGTCCGGGCCCGCGTCTGCAACATGCTCGGCACGCCCTTCGAGACCGGCCGGATCACGGCGTCCTGGAACAACGAGTCGAGCATGTACGTCGACCTGGACGACCTCTTCGCCGAGCACTCCCGCGTCCTCAAGGTCGGCGGCCGGTACGTGACCATCACCGGCTGCTGGAACCCGCGGTACGGCCAGCCCTCGAAGTGGGTCTCCCAGATCAACGCGCACTTCGAGTGCAACATCCACTCCCGCCGCGAGTACCTGAAGGCCATGGCGGACAACCGCCTCGTACCGCAGGCCGTCATCGACCTGACCCCCGCGACCCTGCCCTACTGGGAGCTGCGGGCCACGTCCTCGCTGGTCACCGGCATCGAGGAGGCGTTCATCGAGTCCTACAAGGACGGCTCCTTCCAGTACGTCCTGATCGCGGCCGACCGCATCTGACGAACGCCCGCGGCCGGGCCCGTCGTACGGACGGGCCCGGCCACGGGACGAGGCTCAGAGCAACCGGGCCGCACGCGCGAGGAGTTCCTCGTAGACCTCCGGGCGGTCCTGGTCGATCACGGGGAAGCCCCGTCCGAAGTCGCCGTTCACCCAGCGCGCCTCGATGCCGGGGTTGGCCATGTCGGTGCCGTCGTGGAGGAACACGTGGGGGCTGCAGTTGACCCGTCCCTCGCGCGCCGACTCGTACTGGGCCGTCACGGCGGCCCGCGCCGAGCCCGTGTCCAGGGCGCCCGCGAGCTCATCCACCTCGACGGCGCCCGTCGCGGCGGCCACCTCCAGGATGACGTGGCGCATCGAGATGCAGCGGCCCTCCGCCCAGAAGGCACGCCGCAGTGCCCGGTCGAGCCGTTCACTGGCCTCCAGGGACTGGGACTTGGCCGCGTGCACCGCTTCGAGCGCCGGCAGGGTGGTGACCGGGTAGGCCCAGTCCGGCCCCTGCCACAACTGCCAGCCCGCCTCCGGTTCGAGCGCGCCGAGCACCGAGATCTCGGAGTCGACGCCGGGACGGGCGTTGACCTCCCGGTTGAACAACTCCAGGGGGAAGGCCCGGAAGTCGAACCAGATCCGGCCCTCGAGACCCAGCTTGCGCCGGGTCTCGTGCAGCCGGTGGACGGCCACATGGGCGAAGGAGCAGTTCAGATCGGTGTAGACGCTGATCGTGTCGGGCGTCGCCGGCAACCGCGGGTCCACGCCCCCGCTGCTCGTCGCTCCGGGCGTTCCTGTCGCGGTCGTCGTTGTCACAGGGGTCAGCCTTCCTGTCCGGGCCGGGTGCTGTGGGAGAAGCGGGCCACGGTGACGTCCCCGGAGACGACCGAGCCCTCCCATCCGTAGACCTGTCCGAAGGATCCGGATCCGGTGTCCGCCGGGTGCCGCCTGGAGAAGGTGAGCGCGATCCGGTCGCCCGGCCGCACCGGCACGGCGTCCCGGACCGGCAGGTAGGCGTGCTTCCAGCTGTCCGAGGTCGTACGGGCCTGCGGATCCTCCGCCGCCACCTCGTCGCCGGAGATGTCCAGCGCCACGGTGTCCGAGAGGGTGGCCACGAAGTACCCCTTGAAGCCGGTGAACAGCCCCGCCCGCTGGACGGTGTACACGAGCGGGACCTCGTACGAGGTCTCCTGCGCGCCGTGCGCCCCCTCGAAGACGTACCGGCGCAGGAGCCGCGGCGCCGAGAGCTGGCCGCCGACCGGGATGATCGCGTCGTAGTAGAGGTCGAAGGCGTCCCGCGCGCCGCGCCCCTTCAGCAGCTCGGCGAACTCCGCCGGGCTTCCGGCGTCCTGCGGCGAGCCGTCGCGCACCGTGGTGTGCGCCACCTCCGCGGTGACCGGTACGAGATAGCTCTCCACGGCCACCGGGAGCATCGCGCCGCCCGGCCGCAGGAAGCGGCTGCGGGCGTCGTCGAGGATCGCGACGCAGTTCTCGTTGTCGGCGAGGTTGCCCATGATCTCGGAGATGATCAGGTCCACCCGCTCGGGCAGCTCGATGTCGAAGGAGAACCCGCGCAGCGGATGGAAACGGTCCCCGAACCCCGCCTCGGTGAGCCGGCGCGTCGCGGTCTGCAGGATCTTCTCGTTGAGGTCGATGCCGTAGACCCGGGCCGCTCCCGCCTCCAGCGCCCACTGGGCCAGGATGCCGGTACCGGTGCCCAGGTCGAGGACGGTGGCGCCCGGCCGCACCGCCTCGGTGACGGCCGCCTTGTATGCGGCCATGCGCAGCCGGTCGCCCAGCATGAGGTCGTGGAAGCCGTCGTCCCATTCGAGGAGCCGCTCGGAGGCCGGCAGCCAGACGTCCTGCGGCGCGTACAACTGCCCGAGCACGCCCGCGTGGTGCACCGTCAGCGGCTCCGCCGCCGCGCCGGACGCCGGGCAGCCGGTGGCGAGGTCGAAGCCGGTGCCGTGCAGCGGGCAGGTGATGCGCAGGGTCCGCGGATTGACCTGCCCGTGCACGAGCCGGCCGAGCCGGTGCGTACAGGCGGCGTCGATCACGAACTCCCGGCCCGCGACGCGGACCCGCACCCGGTCGCCCGGCAGCTCTTCCAGGACGGCGTCGCTCATGCCTCCTCCCGCGCACGCGCCACGGCGGCCTCGAAGGCGCCCCCGATCAGCCCGGACAGCAGCTGCGCACCGACCCAGAGCTTCGTCGCGTCGAGCCCGCGCACCGCCTCGTACTCCTTGATCGCGGTCTGCATCTCCCGCATGTGGAAGGTGTCGATGTGCAGGTGTTCGGTGTAGTACCGGCCCTGCGCGATCCCGAGCCGGGTACAGGCGCGGGCCTGCACGGTGAAGGCGTCGGGGATGCTCGCCTCCAGGTAGGCGAGGGCGCCGAGGAAGTACTCGACGTCGGCGGCGCGCTGGGTGAGCCAGTAGAAGACGTTGAGGAAGGCGTACGTCTCGTCGGAGGTGGTGTCGAGGAAGCTCTCCAGCTCCTGGGGGAGCCCCAGTTCGGCGAGCAGGTCGAGGTAGAGCTTGGAGTGGGTCTGCTGGAGGTTGCCGCAGCCGAACTCGTCGATGAGCACCCGCATCACGGCCATCTGTGCGCGGAGGGGGAGTCGGGGTATCGCAGGGAAGAAGTTCTGCGCCTCGGTCAGTCCGTCGAGGGCGAACTCCCGCACGACGTGGGCGAACTGCTCCCGGGTGGCCTTCTCGGCGAGGAAGCTTCCGGCCGCGCTGCCCTCGCGTTCGAGGGCCAGCAGCCCGGCGAGGCGCTCCTTCCACTCCGCGCGGTCGGCGAGCGGCGGCGTGCGCTCGGCGAGCTCCTCGACCAGGGGCTCGATCCAGGCCGCCTCCAGGTCCTCGATCAGGGCGAGGTCCGTGGAGTTGTGGAGGGCGCGGTTGAGGAGGAACAGCCGCTTGAGGGGGCTGTCGGTGGGCTTCGGTGTCACGTTGAGCACGGGACCTCCCGGTCGGTCTCGATCACGGCGCGCCGCAGCAGTTCGGTCTTCAGCGAGCGGTACCAGTCGTCCCGGTCCAGGCCGTACCGGGCGTAGGCGGCGTGCAGTTGTGCCGCCCGCTCCTCGCTCCGGTCGGTCAACAGGGCCTTGCAGAGCTCCGGTTCGACGTTGCCGAGAGCCACGACCCAGCCGTCGACGGGCCCGGAGTCCAGCAGGAGGTGTTCGAGCCCCTGGACCACGGGTACGCCCGGGCCGGCGGCGAGCAGTGCCCGGGTGAAATCGGGGTCCCCTGCGGAGTCCTTGACCCCGGCCACCCCCGGCAGCGCGCAGATGCGCAGCAGGGTCCCGAGTTCGATGCCGTTCCCGGAGACGGCCGACTCGTGGTAGACGATCACGGGCAGTCCCGCTCCGGCCACGGCCTCGAAGTGGCGGTACATCTCCTCCTGCGTCACGTCCGCCCCGTACGGGGTGGTGACCACGACCGCGGCGGCGCCGAGTCCGCCCGCACCGCGGGCGAGGGCGAGGGCCTCGGCGGTGGTGGGCCGCAGGATGCCGGCCAGGACGGGTAACCCGTCGGCGTACCGCACGGCGGAGGTCACGGTGTCCCGCCACTGCCGGTCCGAGAGGGATCCCCCCTCGCCGGTGCTCAGCGCGGGCAACAGGGCGTCCGCGTAAGGCCGTACGGTCGCGATCAGGCGGGCCGTGCTCTTCTCGTCGATCTCGCCCGCCGCGTCGACCGGGGTGACGAGCGCGGTGGTCATTCCGGTGATCATCGGTCCTCCGTCACAGGGCTTCGGCCGGCACGCGCAGGGCGAGGGACTGCTGGTAGAGGCCCTCCAGCGGCTCGGGGAAGCGGGCTTCCGGCCCGTCGGCGCCGGCCACGGCGCGCAGCGCGAACCCGGTCGTGGCGGCGAGGCGCGGGCTGGCCGTGTGCAGCAGCCCCTCGCGGCCCTGGACCATGCCCAGGAGCAGCCGCTCGTGCACGGGAAGGGACCGGGGCAGCTCCGCACCGGTGCCGCGCAGGACGTCGGCCTCCTCGTAGCCGAGCCGCCGGATGTCCATGACGGTGTGCAGATTGTCCATGAACGGGTAGTAGGCGTCCTGGAGTTCGCGGGAGAAGCCCCAGATGATGTCGTCGCAGCGGCCCACCTGCTCCAGGCTCATGACAATGGTGCCGTCGAGCCGGTCCACGAAGAAGGCCTTGCAGGCGCGGCGTACGTCCTCGTCCTCGCTGTTCATGCCGAGGAAGAGCGCGGCGTCGGCGTACTCGTCGCCGTACGTGCCGGGGGCGGTCGGGTCAGACGGCATGGCGGTCGAGCACCTCGCGCATCCGGGCCATGGCGTCGGAGAACACCTGCGGGTCGCGCGCGAGGGCGAAGCGGACGAAGGCCTCGCCGCGGTCGGGCTGGCTCCAGTAGAAGAACCGGCCCGGCAGGACGTACACCTCGGCCTCGGCCAGGAGGCGCTGCAGTTCGGTCGCGGTCAGCTCCGGGTGGTTGATGCGCGCCCAGGCGACGCTCACCCCGGCGACGGGCTCCTGGTACTCCAGGATCGTGCCGTCGATCGCCTTGCGTATCGCCTCGCGGTTCTGCGTGAGGACCTCGCGGACGGAGGCGAGCTGGTCGCGCGTGGAGTCCTGGACGTACTGGGTCAGCATGTTGAGCACGAAGGGCGAGACGTTGAGCAGCACGCTGGTGTGCAGGTTGTAGACGTCCTCGCGGATGTCGTCGCTGGCCGTGATCATGGCCGCCTTGGCGTCCTGGACGGGCCAGGTCTTGCCCGTGTCCTCGATGGCCAGGTACGAGATGCCGGAGCTCTCCAGGAGCTCGTAGATGTCGAAGCGGGCGAGCTTCTCGTCGTAGAGCGTGAACGAGGCGAAGCAGAAGTCGATGACCAGCAGCTTGTTGTGGTCCTTGCAGAAGCGGACCACCTCCTCGAAGCCCTTGCGGCCGTGCTGGAGCAGCGTGAAGCCGGTGGGGTTGTTCGGGTCGACGAGGAACAGGGCGTCGGTGCGGACCAGGCGCTTGAGCTCCGAGTAGATCCGGTCCGGATCGTGCAGCGCCGACTCCTCGATCGGGTACATCGGCACGCCCATGTTGTTCAGGACGTCGTAGAGGTTGTCGAAGCAGGGCTCGACCAGCGTGACCGACTTGCGCTGCTGCTTGAGGTACATGCCGGCGACCATCGTCGAGATCGACGCGGCGTAGGAGAGCAGGGTCTTCTTCCTGGCCAGGGCGGTGTCCTGGCGGTGGAGGGTGAAGAAGGCCTCGATGAAGCGCTCCTCGGCCGTCGCCTGCAGCCCGCGCTCCGCCTCGTACCAGAGCTCGGGCAGCCGGGCGACGATCTCGCGCTGGCTGTCCGACTGCTGCTGGTGGGTGTGGGCGTCGGCGAGGTTGAACCTGGTGCGCAGCGCCTGGATCTCGTGCTGGGTCAGGTCCAGGAGCTGGTTGTCCGGGCTGGCCGGGCTGATGTGCGTGGTCATGCTTCCTCCGGTCGAGGGCGGGCGTGCCAGGGGGAGTGGTGTGCGCTCGGGGCGCGGCGCGTTCGCGGTGGGCGGGATCAGCTGCCGGTCGGGCTGACGGAACTCTCCCGTGGGCGGCCGGCTTCTGAAGGGAAGGCAGTGCGGCGGCCCTTGAGCTGTGTCATGGTGTCCGAGTAACCGGACTGCGGTCCGTTTCGGCAACGACCCTGACACATCGTGTTCACGGGGGCAAGCAAACAAACGGCGATGAACGGCAGTTGGGGGTTAGGTGTGGTCGTGGCCCACCAGGCGCACATGATGTCCGAGATGGGTACACTCGCGACAACCCACATACCTGCGACGAGTACGACGACCAGGACGGCTACGACGTCACGGACGAAGACACAGCATGACCAGAGGGTCGCCTGAAGTGACCGAGCTCATCCGGAAGCCGGTCCGCGAGCGGGCGGACGCGGCGCGCAACCGCGACCGCATCCTGGTGGTCGCCGCCGAGCTCTTCGGGGAGCACGGGGTCGAGAACGTGTCCCTCGATGCCATCGCGGCGCGCGCGGGCGTCGGCAAGGGCACGCTGTTCCGCCGGTTCGGAAGCAAGTCCGGGCTCGCCGTGGCCCTGCTCGACGCCCAGGAGCGCGAGCTCCAGAGCAGGATGCTGTTCGGGCCGCCGCCCCTGGGGCCCGGAGCCGACGCGAGCACGCGGATCACCGCCTTCTTCGATACGTACCTGGACCTCCTCGACGCGAACCTGGAGCTGGTCCGGCTTTCCGAGACCACCGCGCCCGGCGTCCGGTACCAGATCGGCTCCTACTGCCTGTGGCAGCGCCACCTGGCCATCCTGCTGGCCGAGGCGCGGCCGGAGCTGGACGCCCAGGCCACCTCGCACCTGCTGCTCGCCATGGTCGACGCCGACCTCCAACAGGCCCTGCGGGACAGTGAGTTCACCCACAGCCGGATCCGCGGAGCACTGGGCGAGATGGTGCGGCGGGTCCTGGAAACCTGACGGTCACGTCGTCGGCGACGCGGTCAGGACGCGGGCAGGGGTGGTCCCGGTACGGCAGGGGCCGTACCGGGACCGGCAGGGCGACGCGCAGGGCGTCAGACCTCCCTGACCGCCTCGATCTCCAGCGAGAGCTCGATCTCCTTGGAGACCAGGAACCCGCCGGTTTCCAGGGCCATGTTCCAGGTCAGGCCCCAGTCCTCGCGGTTGATCTTGCCGCGCGCCGAGAAGACCGTACGGTCGTTGCCCCACGGGTCCTTGGCGTGGCCCAGGTAGTCGACGTCGAGCTCGACGCGCCGGGTGAAGCCCTTGATCGTGAGATCTCCGGCGAGCGTGCCGCTCGTACCGTTCCAGCTCACCGACGTCGAGGTGAACGTCGCCCGGGGGTGCTCGGCCACGTCGAAGAACTCGGCGGACCGCAGGTGGTCGTCCCGGGCGGTGTCCCCGCTGTTGACGCTCGCCATGTCGATCACCGCGGTGACCTTGCTGTCCTCGGGCCGCTCGCCGATGTAGACGGTGGCGTCGACACCGGTGAACCGGCCGCGCACCTTCGTGAGCATGAAGTGCCGGCCGAGGAACCCGACCTCGGCGTGCCCCGGGTCGACCTTCCAGTCGCCCACGGCGGGGAGTTCGACCCCGTCTACGGTGCGGGTCGGGGATGTCGCGCTACTGGTCATCGTCCGTTCCTCCTGCTCGTGTGTGGACGCTGCGCTCAGACGCCGGACTCGGTCGGGAGGCCGCCCCCGATCCAGTCCTCCTTGCCGTCCTTGTACGTGAAGACCTTCGAGTAGCCGAGCTCCGCGAGCCGCTCGGCCGCGATTCCCGAGTTGGAGCAGGTCGTACCGGTGCAGTAGACGATGACCTCGGCGTCCTTGTCGGGGAGCAGACCGGGGGCCAGCGCGTCGACGTCGTCGACGGGGAGGAGCAGCGCGCCCGGCAGGTGCGCCTCCTTGTAGTACTGCTCGGGCAGGGCCTCGACGACCGCGGCCTTGCCGCCGTCGAGCTTCTGCTTGACCTCGTCGCGGGAGAGGTTCTGAACCGCCATGTAGCCAGCCTCCGAAAATCAAGGATCAATAAGTGCGTACGCACGCACCTTAACAAGTATGTGCGGGCGCACGCAATGGGAGTAGGATCGCGGTGTGACCGGACAGGATGATCGACTCGAGGCGTGGCGGGCGATGCTCCTCGCGCACAACACCGCCGTCCGCGCCATCGAGAACGATGTGCAGCGCGACGGCCGGATCCCTTTGACGTGGTACGACGTACTGCTCGAACTCAAGGCGGCCGGGAAGCACGGGCTGCGCATGCAGGAAGTGGCCAACCGGGTCGTCCTCAGCCGCACCCGGGTCAGCCGCCTGATCGACGAGATGGTGCGCGCCGGCCTCGTGGACAAGCTGCCCGACCCCCACGACAAGCGGGCCTCCTGGGCCGTCATCACCCCGGCGGGGGCCGAGGCCCACCGGGCGACCGCCCCGGTCTACATGCGCAGCATCCAGAAGCACTTCTCCGCGCACCTCACCGACGAGGACGCCGCGGTGATCGCCCGCGCGCTGTTCAAGGTCGCCCAGCCCGAATCCGACATCCGGCTGGGCTGACCTCCGGCCGGGCCGGCGTCCGGGCCTGCCGGCATCGGGGCAGG
The DNA here is from genome assembly GCF_055584085.1 of Streptomyces sp. NPDC104226. Lineage (NCBI taxonomy): Bacteria > Bacillati > Actinomycetota > Actinomycetes > Kitasatosporales > Streptomycetaceae > Streptomyces > Streptomyces sp. NPDC104226. The sequence goes on along the minus strand of NZ_JBVJMS010000002.1, from coordinate 776,501 downwards.
TCGACGTCCGGGCAGGTCGGAGCCCGGACGGGACGGCGCGTCCACCTCGTGCACCGTGCGCGCAAACCCGTACGGGCGAATCCGGGCCGGGCCCGCCGCTCCGTGCGGCGGGCCCGGCCCGTTCCTCATGCGCAGGAGGCGCAGAGCCCCCGGTAGGTGACCTCGACCCCGGACACCGTGAAACCGAACCGCTCCTCGGCCGGGAGGCCGGCCAGCGGGTCGCCGGTGGGGTGCACGTCGCGGATCAGGCCGCAGCCCGAGCACACGAGGTGCTGGTGCGGATGGTGCGCGTTGGGGTCGTACCGTTTGGCCCGGCCGTCGGTGGTGACCTCCATGACCTCGCCGAGGGAGACCAGCTCGCCCAGGGCGTTGTAGACGGTGGCGCGGGAGATCTCGGGCAACCGCGCCACCGCGCGGGCGTGCACCTCGTCGGCCGTGAGGTGCACGTGGTCACCGTCGAGCACCTCGGCGACCACACGCCGCTGCGAGGTCATCCGCCAGCCGCGTTCGCGCAGCCGCTCCAGCAGGTCACTCATATTGGCTCACCGTTTTCGAGTTCGGCGGGGCAGGTCGGCGGGACGCTCCGGAAACGTACCGCCACGGTCCGGGATCCGACTGGATGCGGGCTTGGTGTCGTTCTTGACTTGGATTGCGTCCATCGTAGGATCGGTCGTGTTGATAGCCAAGGGACAGGAACGGTCCGGAGCAGCGCGAGACTGGACGTGAGACCGTCCGCGACGGTGACCGCCCCGGCGTCAGGACGACCGTGAAACCGAGGCCCCCCGCGGGCCCCGTGCCCCAGAAATGTTCCATCGCATGCAGTTCCTGATCACCGTGACCCCCGGTCCGGTCCGGAAGGATTCCCATGTCTGAGAACCATGACGCAATCGTCACCGATGCGAAGTCGGAGGGCGGCGGTGGCTGCCCGGTCGCGCACGAGCGGGCCGCGCACCCGACCCAGGGCGGCGGAAACCGCCAGTGGTGGCCGGAGCGCCTCAACCTGAAGATCCTCGCCAAGAACCCCGCCGTGGCCAACCCCCTCGGCGAGGGGTTCGACTACGCCGCCGCGTTCAACGCGCTCGACCTCCCGGCGGTCAAGCGGGACATCGCGGAGGTGCTGACCACCTCGCAGGAGTGGTGGCCCGCCGACTTCGGCCACTACGGCCCGCTCATGATCCGCATGGCCTGGCACAGCGCGGGCACCTACCGCATCAGCGACGGCCGCGGCGGCGCCGGAGCCGGCCAGCAGCGGTTCGCCCCCCTCAACAGCTGGCCGGACAACGGCAACCTCGACAAGGCCCGCCGCCTGCTGTGGCCGGTCAAGAAGAAGTACGGCCAGAGCATCTCCTGGGCCGACCTCATGATCCTCACGGGCAACGTCGCCCTGGAGTCGATGGGCTTCGAGACCTTCGGCTTCGCCGGCGGCCGCCCGGACGTCTGGGAGGCCGACGAGGACGTGTACTGGGGTCCCGAGACCACCTGGCTCGACGACCAGCGCTACACCGGCGACCGCGATCTGGAGAGCCCCCTCGGCGCGGTCCAGATGGGCCTCATCTACGTCAACCCCGAGGGCCCCAACGGCAACCCGGACCCGATCGCCGCGGCCCGCGACATCCGCGAGACCTTCCGCCGCATGGCGATGAACGACGAGGAGACCGTCGCCCTCATCGCGGGCGGCCACACCTTCGGCAAGACCCACGGCGCGGGCCCGGCGGACCACGTCGGTGACGACCCCGAGGCCGCCCCGATCGAGGCGCAGGGCTTCGGCTGGGCCAGCACCTACCGCAGCGGCAAGGGCGCCGACGCGATCACCAGCGGGCTCGAGGTCACCTGGACCAGCACCCCGACCCGCTGGGGCAACGAGTTCTTCCGCAACCTCTTCGAGTACGAGTACGAGCTCACCCAGAGCCCGGCCGGTGCGAACCAGTGGGTGGCGAAGAACGCCGAGGCGATCATCCCCGACGCCTACGACGCGTCGAAGAAGCACCTCCCGACCATGCTCACCACCGACCTGTCGCTGCGCTTCGACCCGGTCTACGAGCCGATCTCCCGGCGCTTCTACGAGAACCCGGACCAGTTCGCGGACGCCTTCGCCCGCGCCTGGTACAAGCTGACGCACCGCGACATGGGCCCGGTCGTCCGCTACCTCGGCCCCGAGGTCCCCTCCGAGACCCTGCTGTGGCAGGACCCGCTCCCGGCGCCTTCCGGCGAGCCGGTCGGCGCCGCGGACATCGCCTCCCTCAAGGAGCAGATCCTCGGCTCGGGCCTCACCGTCTCCCAGCTGGTCTCGGCCGCCTGGGCGTCCGCCTCCTCCTTCCGCGGCAGCGACAAGCGAGGCGGCGCCAACGGCGGCCGCATCCGCCTGGAGCCGCAGCGCAACTGGGAGGTCAACAACCCGGACGACCTCGCGCAGGTGCTCCGCACGCTCGAGTCCGTCCAGAGCTCCTTCAACGCCGGTGCCAAGCAGATCTCGCTGGCCGACCTCGTCGTGCTCGCGGGCTCCGCGGCCGTGGAGAAGGCCGCCGCGGACGGCGGTGTCCGGGTCGAGGTTCCGTTCACCCCGGGCCGCGTGGACGCCACGGAGGAGCAGACGGACGTCGAGTCCTTCTCCGCGCTGGAGCCCTCCTCCGACGGGTTCCGCAACTACGTGGGCAAGGGCAACCGGCTCCCGGCCGAGTACCTGCTGCTCGACAGGGCGAACCTGCTCACTCTCAGTGCCCCCGAGATGACGGTCCTCGTCGGCGGCCTGCGCGTGCTCGGGGCGAACCACCAGCAGTCCACGGCCGGTGTCCTCACCGACCGCCCGGGCACCCTGACCAACGACTTCTTCGCCAACCTGCTCGACCCGGGCACGACGTGGAAGGCGACCTCCGAGGACGCCCACGCCTTCGAGGCCCGCGACGACTCGGGCAAGGTCCGCTGGACCGGCAGCCGGGCCGACCTCGTCTTCGGCTCGAACTCCGAGCTGCGCGCGCTCGCGGAGGTCTACGCGAGCGACGACGCGAAGGGGAAGTTCGTCAAGGACTTCGTCGCCGCCTGGGGCAAGGTCATGGACCTGGACCGGTTCGACCTCGTCTGATCCCGGCGACCGCGGCCCCGGCACCTGCCGGGGCCGCGGTGCCGCGTTCACCCGGACGGCGGAGCAGCGGGGGCCGCGCGCGCCGTGCCGGGGCAGTCTGTGCGTAGGACCGCCACCACCGCACAGACGAGGACCGCGCCATGTCCCACAGCAGGCGTATCAGCATCATCGCGGGAACGGCAGCGCTGCTGCTGACGGCCACCGCCTGCTCGGGCCTGGGCCGGAGCACCGTCGGAATGCTCGAGTTCCGCGGACACGACTCGCCGGTCGAGGTGAGCTACAGCAACACCTCCGTCAAGGGCTGCCACAAGATCGCCCTGCCGAAGGGGGCGACCCACGTGGAGAACAACACCCTCGTGGACGTCGTCCTCTACCAGACGGAAGACTGCCGCAAGCTCACCAAGGGCGACGGCACCTACGTGGCCACGACCCTCTCGAACGTCACGGCCCCCGAAGCCCTGCCCTGGCGCAGCTTCACCGTCATCCACTGACGCACGCCATCCACTGACGCACGCTCGCCGCGGCCGCCGCCCGGACGAACCGGCCGACACGGCATGCTGGGGCGGTGTCCTCTCCTTCCACGCATCCTCAACAGCCCGAATCCGCCGACCTGATGGTCGTGTGCGGGGACGACGGGCTCGCCCACCGGCTGGCCGCGGAGCTCCGTGACGTGTACGAGGAGCGGGTGACGCTGGTCGTGCCGGCAGCCCGCGAGGTGCGCCCCGGGGCCGGCGTCGGAGAGGGCCGGACGCGGACCCGGGTGGGGGCCGGGCGCGCGCTGCTGGGACGGTTTCCGGCCGCGCGGATCCGTACGGCCGCCGCGGACCGGGCCGGCGCGGGGGAGGCGCCCGTACCCGACATGCGGGTGCTGGAGGCTCCCGCCCCCGACGAAGAGGCCCTCGCCGCCGCCGGGGTGGCCGGGGCGGCCGCGCTGGCGCTCGTGTACGAAGACGACGAGACGAACGTACGAGCCGCCCTGACGGCCCGGCGGCTGAACCCCAGGCTGCGGCTCGTCATCCGCCTCTACAACCGCAAACTCGGCCAGCACCTGGAGGAGTTGCTCGACCAGGCGGCGCGCGTCGCGGAACCGGGGCTCGACCGGAGGGGGCTCGACTCCGCCACGACCGTGCTCTCCGACGCCGATACGGCCGCCCCCGCACTCGTCGCCTCCGCCGTCGCCGGCACCAGCAAGGTGATCCAGGCCGACGGGCTGCTCCTGCGCGCGGTGGAACGCACGCCGCCCGGCCCAGGCGAGGTGGCCGACCCGGGCCTGTGCACGCTGGCCCTGCTCTCCGCCACCGCCGGGGACCCGGCAGGCGCCGACGGATCGGAGCTCGGCGGGGACCGCGGCCCGCAACTCCTCCCGGACGCAGGGTCCGTGGCGGCCGCGACCGGGCGCGGGATCGTCGCACTGGAAGCGGTCTCCCACGCCGCGTCCGCAGCGGAGGGGCGACGGCTGAACCAGGTCTCCCTGCCGGTGGGTTCGCTGTTCTCCCGCAGGCTCCGCTGGTCGCTGGCCGGGATCACGGCCGCAGTGGGCGCCCTGGCCGTCGCCTCCTCGCTGGTCACGGGCGACACCCCGCTGCACGCCGTCTACCTGACCCTGCTCGACGTCTTCGCGATCAACGACCCCGCGCTGGACCAGCCCACCGAGCGTCAGCTCCTGCAGATCCTGGCCGGGTTCGTCGGGCTGCTCCTGCTGCCCGTCCTGGTCGCGGCCGCGCTCGAGGCGCTGGGCGCGTTCCGTACCGCCACGGCCCTGCGCAGGCCGCCGCGCGGGCTCTCCGGGCACGTCGTGCTGCTCGGTCTCGGCAAGGTCGGCGCCCGGGTGCTCGCGCGGCTGCGGGAGCTGGGGATCCCCGTGGTGTGCGTGGAGTCCGAGCCCGGGGCCCGGGGGGTCGCCCTCGCGCGCCGCCTGCACGTGCCCGTCGTGCTCGGCGACGTCACCGACGAAGGCGTCCTGGAGGCCGCCCGGATCCACCGCGCCGCCGCGCTGCTGGCGGTGACCAGCTCGGACACCACCAATCTGGAGGCCGCGCTCTACGCCCGCTCGGTGAAACCCGACGTACGGGTGGTGATGCGGCTGTACGACAACGAGTTCGCCACCGCCGTCTACCGCACCCTGCGCGAGGCCCACCCGGCGGCCCTGACCCGGAGCCGCAGCGTCTCCCATCTGGCGGCGCCCGCGTTCGCCGGGGCGATGATGGGCCGCCAGGTGCTCGGCGCGATCCCGGTGGAGCGCAGGGTGCTGGTGTTCGCGGTGCTGGAGGTGGCCGGCCATCCCCAGTTGGAGGGCCGGACCATCGCGGAATCGTTCCGGCCCGGCGCCTGGCGGATCGTCGCCCTGGACCGTGCCGCCGCGGCGAACCGCCGCCCCGGCCTCGCCACGGAGCCCGGCTACGACACGGCCAGGCGGCCCGCCCTGGTGTGGGACCTGCGGCCCGGCCACGTGCTGCGGCCCGAGGACCGCGTGGTCGTGGCCGCCACCCGGCGCGGCCTGGCGGAACTGCTCGGCCGCGGGCAGGCCCGTACGGCCGGGGGCGCGGAGGCCGGGGCGGGTCAGCCCTTCTGATCCGGCGGCGCCGGCTCGGCATCGCCGTGGGGCAGGACGTGGTGGGTGCCGTGCCCGGCGGCGTCCACGTGCACCACGTGGCTGCCCACCCGCACGGTCTGGGTGCCCGCGGCGAGCCAGCAGCCGGTGGGTCCCTGGGCGTGCGGCAGCGGGGTCCACACCTCCAGGAAGGTGCTGCCGTCGAGGTTGGTGCCCGTCTCGACCAGGGACTCGCCGTCGGGGCGCAGGACTCCGACGTCGTGGCCGGGCGTGCCGACGTGGTGGTGGAAGGTGACCTGCCGGCCGTCGTACGAGGTGCTCCCCGCGAACCCGCGGCTGTCCGCGTACAGACTGCCGGTCTGCAGCCACACGACGTGCTCGGTCTCCCGGAGCGGTCCGCCGTCGCGGCTGATGCCGGCCCGCAACCAGGCGCCACGGCGGGGCGCGTCCACGGCCGGTCCCTCGGGCACGGTCGCCACGGCCGCGAGCGCGGCGAGCAGTTCGCGTTCGCGGTCGGGGCCGAGGCCCGCGCGCCGGGGCCGGTCCAGACCCCGTTCGCGCTCCCAGCGCAGGGTGTCGGCCAGCAGCTCGGCCCGGGGGCGGTGGCGCAGGCCCACCGCGCGCGCCGCCGCCCCGCTCCGTGCCGCCCAGCCCTCCCAGCCCTTCTCGACGACCCACATCGGCAGCGAACCGGGGCCCATGTACTCGGCCACGCCCTGGGCGAGCAGCCACTCGGAACCGGCGGGGACCACCGGACCGGTGTGCCCCCCGGCGGCGCGGGACAGTTCGATCCACCGCGCGAGCGGAACCACCGGGCCGACGGCGTCGTAGGTACCGGTGGTTCCGTTCGCCGCGCAGTCGAGGAGCCAGCCCGCGAGGTCCCGTACGTCGACGGCCTGGGTGGCGAGGTCCGGTTCGTCGGGTACCAGCATCGGCCCCACCGGATCGGCCGCGGCGCGGGCCGCCCAGTAGCCGGAGCGGTCGCTGTGATCGCCCGGGCCGCCGATCAGGCCGGCGCGGGCGATCAGGAGCCGGTCGCCGACGGCGGCCGCGGAGGCCTGCTCACAGGCGACCTTGGCCTCCCCGTACACCGAGCGGTCGGCCTCGTCCGCCCCGGCCGGGGCCAGCAGGGCCGCGGACTCGTCGGCGTCCGGGGCCGCGTGCGAGGCGTAGGCGCTGATGGAGGAGACGTAGGTCCAGTGCCCGGCCCGGTCCGCGAGCGCGGCCAGCGCCCCGCGCACGAACCCCGGCTGCCAGGACACCTCTACGACCGCGTCCCACGCGCGGTCCAGCAGGGCTTCGTACGCCGAAGGGCTCTGCCGGTCGGCCACCACGAGCCCGGCCCCGTCCGCGACCGCGCCGCTCTCGCCGCGCGCCAGGCAGGTCACCCGGTGACCCCGTCCGATCGCCTGCCGGGACAGCTCGCGCCCCAGCCAAGCCGTTCCGCCCAGAATGAGGATCTCCATCGCTCCAGCCAAGCACTGAGCCCGCCGGATTCCGAGGCCGTTCACCGACAGCGCAGGGCTCCCACCTGCCGACACCGTCCGTCCGCCCCGCGGTGACCCCCTTCGCTCCCTCCCGGTCCGCGGTGACCTACGATCTTGGTGCCCCGGGCGGGTCCGCCGCACGGGCGGGCGCCACTGAGAGCAAGGACGGACATGCACGACGGATTCGAGGGCGTCCCGCCCACCACCCTGGCCGACTTCCTGGGCCGCGAGCAGGTCATGGACATCGGCATCCGGCCGCTGTGGGACGCGCCGCGCGTCGCGGGACCCGCGTACACCGTGCGGTGCGAGCCCGGGGACAACCTGATGCTGCACGCGGCCATCTACCGCGCCGAGCCCGGCTCGGTCATCGTCGTGGAATCGGGTGACCTGGACTACGCGCTCGCCGGCGGCAACGTGTGCGCCGTCGCCCAGCGCCGCGGCATCGCCGCGTTCGTGCTCGACGGGCTCCTGCGCGACCTCGCGGAGGTGCGCGCGGCGGGCTTCCCGGTCTTCGCCCGCGGTGTCATCCCCATCCCGGGCGGCAAGAAGAAGCTCGGCGCCCTCGGCGGAGCCGTGCGGGTCGGCGGAGTGAGCGTGCACCCCGGTGACATCGTGGTCGCCGACGAGGAGGGCATCGTCGTCACCCCGGCCGCCCGGCAGGAGGAGATCCTGCGGGCTGCTCAGGACAAGCTGGCCAAGGAGGCGGGGGAGTCCCTGGACGCCTGGGAGGAGCAGCACCGCGCGCGCATCGAGAAGGCGCTGGGCGGCCTCGGCTTCACCGGTTGACCGCCGCCCCCTGACCTTACGGGCGCCGGCCCGGACGCCCTGCTCCGCCGCGTGCCCGGAGCCCGGTCACGCCCGGACCCGGCCGCATGACGCGACCGGGTCCGGGCCCGTGTGCGGCGTGTTCAGCCGCGGTCTTCGCCGCCCGGCCGGTCACCGCCGCCCTGCGGGGCGGTCAGCAGGACCTCGCGCAGCCGGGCGACCAGCGCGGAGGCGCTCTCCGGCTCGACACCGGCCCCCTCGGCGCGGGGGGCGCCGCCCGACAGCTGGTCGAGGCCGTCGGAGAGGACGTCGGCGTAGGCCTGCTCCTTCTCCACCATGCCGCCGGGCTGGCGCAGCCCGATGGTGACCTCGATGGCCTTGCCGATCAGTGCGGTCATCACGAACGAGAACAGCCCGAGCACCACCGTGGCGGTGAGCTGCTTGCTCAGCAGGTCCCAGGAGCCGCCGTAGAAGAGGCCCTTGTGGCCCGTCAGCGTTCCCGTCGCGCAGAGGCCGGCCATGACCATGCCGACGATGCCGCCCCAGCCGTGGATGCCCACCACGTCCAGGGTGTCGTCCACGCCCAGCCGGTACTTCCAGCTGATCGCGAACGCGCAGGTCAGGCCGGCGAGGAAGCCGATGATGGTGGCCCATACCGGGCTCACCCCGCCGGCCAGCGGGGTCATGGCGACCAGTCCGGTGACGGCGCCCATGCACATGTCGAGCAGGCCGACCTGACGGGTGCGCCACCAGCTGGTCGCCGCCCAGCCGGCCATCGCCGCGCCCGCCGCGAGCTGGCTGTTGAGGAAGGCCATCGCCGCGCCGCCCGGGGTCTCCAGGGAGGAGCCGGTGTTGAAGCCGAACCAGCCGAACCACATGAGGGACAGCCCGATGACCACGAGCGGCAGGTTGTGCGGCCGGATGCCCTGGCGGTCGAAGTCCGCGCGCTTGCCCGCGACGATGGCGAGGGCGAGGCCGGCGGCCCCCGATCCGATCTCCACGACCGTGCCGCCGGAGAAGTCGACGGCGCCCAGCTGCTTGGCGACCCAGCCCTGCGGGTCGAACACCCAGTGGGCCATGGGGATGTAGACCAGCAGGGTCCACGCGATGACGAAGGCGATCCAGCCGCCCATCTTCGCGCGGCCCGCGATGGAGCCCGCGATCAGGGCCACGGTGACGACCGCGAAGGACAGGTGGAAGACCACGAAGGTGACCGTGGGCACGGAGCCGGTCAGCGACCCGGCGTCGATCCCGCGCAGGAAGGCGTGGTCGAGCGTGCCGATGACCCCGAGCCCGCCGGCGTCCGGGCCGAAGGCCAGGGAGTAGCCGATCGCGAACCAGAGCACGGTGACGATCACCATGCAGAAGAAGATCATCTTCAGCATGGCGACGATCTGGCCGGTGCGGACCATGCCGCCGTAGAAGAAGGCCACTCCGGGAGCCATCAGCAGCACCAGCGCCGTGGCCATCATCAGCCAGGACGCGTTGCCGGAGTCGGCGGCGGAGGGTGCGGCGGCGACCGCCGACACGGAGGCGGCCATCGTGTGCGCGGTCACTTGTCACGCTCCCGTCGGTCCAGCACGGACACGATCTCGGCGAGCAGCGCGGCGTCCTGCTGCTCCGTCGCGCTCTTGGACGAGCCCACCGCGGCGGTCTCGCGGGGCGCGGTCCCGGCTCCGCCGATCCGGTCGCGGATCTCGTCCAGGGTCGCGTTGTCGTAGGCGACCTCCTCGTCCCGGCCGGGTACGTTCTCGTACTCCTCCGAGGTGCGGAAGCCGACGGCCTTGTCGATCGCCTTGGCGATGAGCCAGGTCATCGCGAAGGCGAAGGTCCCCACCGCCAGGACGCCGACGGCCTGCCGCCAGAGCTGGTCCAGGCCGCCCCCGTAGAAGAGGCCCTTCTTGCCGCTCATCGCGGCCGTGGCGAAGAAGCCGATGGAGAGGACGCCGACGATGCCGCCCCAGCCGTGCACGCCGACCACGTCGAGGGTGTCGTCGACGCCGATCTTGTACTTCATGTTGATGGCGAAGCAGCAGACCACACCGGCGGTGAAACCGATGATCAGCGCGCCGAGCGGGGAGACCTCGCCGCAGGCGGGGGTGATGGCCACCATGCCGGCGACGGCCGCCGAGGCCACGCCCAGCATCTCCACGTGCCCCAGGCGCCACTTCTCGATGATCGGCCAGCCGATCATCGCGCCCGCGGCGGCCAGTTGGGTGTTGAAGAAGGTGGTGGGTGCACTGCCCTCGACCTGGAGTGCGGAGCCCGCGTTGAAGCCGAACCAGCCGAACCACAGCAGCGCCAGACCGATGATGACCAGGGGCAGGTTGTGCGGGCGGATCGTCTCGCGCTCGAAGTCCTTGCGCTTGCGCAGCACGATGGCCACCGCGAGGCCCGAGGCCCCCGAGCTGAGCTCGACCGGCAGGCCGCCCGCGTAGTCGAGCGCGCCCAGGGACTTGTTGATCCAGCCGTCGGAGGCGAACACCCAGTGCGCGGTGGGCACGTAGACCAGCATGGTCCAGGCGACGACGAAGACCAGCCAGCCCTTCATGGTGGCGCGGCCCGCGATCGAGCCGCTGATCAGCGCCACCGTGATGATCGCGAAGGACATCTGGAAGCAGGCGAAGATGACCGTCGGGATGGAGCCGTGCAGGGAGTCCATCCCGATGCCGCGGAAGAAGGCGTGGTCGAGATTGCCGATCATGCCGCCGCCGGCGTCCTTGCCGAAGGCGAGGGAATAGCCGACCGCCACCCACAGGATGGTCACCAGCGACAGGCAGGCGAAGCTCATCTTGAGCATCACCAGCACGTGCTTCGTTTGGACCATGCCCCCGTAGAAGAAGGCGAGGCCGGGGGTCATCAGCAGCACCATGGCGGTGCTCGCCATCATCCAGGCGGTGTTACCCGTATCGTAGCCACTGGGCATCTGGTGGAACTCTCTCTGGTCGTGAACAGGCAGGAGGGAGCGGGTGGTTCAGGTCTTGCGCAGGTCCGGTGCGGGTACGCCGATCAGCCTGCGCCGCACCGCGTCCCAGGCGGCCCCGAGCGCCCGGGTGACGCCCTCGGTGTGCTCCCCGAGCACCCGCACCCAGGCCCCGCAGTCCTGCGGCAGCACGCTGACCCCGTACGGGAGTCCGCGGCCGGCCAGGGTCGTGTGCAGCAGGTCGGCGAGCTCGCGGGCCGGTGCGAGCGGGGTGACCGCGAAGAAGCAGGCCATCACGGAATGGCCGGCCAGCACGGCGGGCCCGTCGACGGAGCGGCCGCCGTGCTCCCCGGCCCCGCCCGGTTCCAGCCGTACGGTGTCCAGTGCCACCAACTCGCCGTCCGGGCGGCGCAGTTCCAGGTCGGAGGTGAAGACCTGGTACGCATTGCGCTCGCCGTGGGCCAGCCGGCCGGCCAGGACGGTCTCGCTCGCCAGCACGGTGGCCGTGGGGTCGGCGGTGATCACCGTGCGCTGGTAGAAGCGGGAGTCGACGTAGGGGATGACCGGATCAGGCAGGTACTCGACGTACGCGTCCGGGCCGGCGGTCAGGAAGGTCTGGGCGACGGCGTAGTCGTGCTCCATCCGGTAGACCTTCGTGGCCGCCTGCGTGGTGACGTGCCCCGAGGTGCCGGGGCCGAAGGACAGGTCGGTGCGCAGCCGGTCGGCCTGGATGACCCCGCCGCCCGTGGACATCAGGAAGGTGATGGGCAGGTCGGGGCGGTGCGGGTCGAAGTAGAGCGGCCGCATGATCTGGAGCGGGGACTTCTGGTAGTGCCGCACCAGCTCCGTGCGCCCGCCGACCTGCTCGAAGCCCAGCTCCAGCAGCCCCACCTTGCCGGGGCGCCCGACACCGAGGGTGTCGGGCACCGAGGAGTGCCGCAGTACCTCCAGGGGGACGCGCGGCGGTTCGTAGTGCGCGGCCTCCAGACGGCCGGGGGGCAGGAGGGTGTGGGGCGGGGTGTGGGGCGGAGCGTGCGGCGGGGTGTGGGGCGGATCTGCCACGACGCTCACGCCGGCACCCGGCGGAAGGACTCGACGAAGGTGGCCACGTCCTCCAGGCCCTGCCCGGTGAGGCAGTTGGTCAGGACCACGGGGCGCCCCTCGCGCACGCGGTGCGCGTCGGACTCCATGACGCCGAGGTCGCAGCGGACGTACTGGGCGATGTCGATCTTGTTGATCACGAGCAGGTCGGACTCGGTGATGCCCGGACCGCGCTTGCGGGGCATCTTCTCGCCCTCGGCGGTGTCCAGGACGAAGAGGAACAGGTCGACCAGGACCGGGCTGAAGGTGAGGGTGAGGTTGTCGCCGCCCGACTCGTAGAGCAGGGTGTCGACGTCGGGAAACCGCTCCAGCATCTCCGCGCCCGCGGCCAGGTTCATCGTCGGGTCGTCACGCACGGCGGTGTGCGGGCACGCACCGGTCTCCACGCCCACGACGCGCTCGGGGTCGAGCACCCCGGCCAGCGTGCGGCGGACCTGGCGGGCGTCCTCCTGGGTGTAGATGTCGTTGGTGATCACGGCGGGCCGGTGGCCCCGCGCGATCAGTACGGGTACCAGGGCTTCGATCAGCGCGGTCTTGCCGGAACCGACGGGGCCGCCGACGCCGACGCGCAGGACGTTGTCCTCGGTCATCAAAGTCACACACCTTAGAGAAGGAACAGCTTGAGGGAAGGGATCGAGGAGGAAGGGAGCTGGATTGACGGATCAAGTCGCGAACAGGCGTGCCTCAGAGCGTTCGTGACGGCCCGACATCACATCGGCCATCGGAACGCAGCCGCCCAGATCGGCGAGTTCGCGGCGCAGGGCCGCCTCCGTCACCTCCTCGATGACGGGTGCGATCCCGCGCAGCACCACCTGCGCCCTGCGGTGGTCCGTGAGCCGCAACCGCAGCGCGGCCCCGGTGAAGCTGGCCGCGTACGCGAACAGGTCGCTCACGACGGCCTGTTCGGCCGGGACGCCGGCAGCCGCGTACGCGACCCCGGCGGCCACGGCCTGCGAGCCGGGGGCCCGCTTGGCCGCCACGAGCTCCGCGTACCGCTCCAGCGGTTCGCCCCCGATGCACTCGCGGGCGAGGTCCAGGAGCTGGCGGCCGGTACGGGTGGCGGCGCGGCGCAGCCCCTCGTTCAGCTTGGCCGCGTTCAGTCGCCGGTCGGTCTCGGCCAGGGCCTCCCAGTCACCGGCCAGCGCCGCCCGGTGGGCCAGCGCCAGCGCGGTGGCGTCGGAAGGCCCCACCGCGTGCCGCAGCAGGTCGGCCAGCAGTCCGGGTACGCCCTCCGGGGTCACAGCCTTGGCCTGGGCGTAGCCCTCCAGGCCGTGGGAGAGGGTGTAGAAGCCGCTGGGGAAGGCCGAGTCGGTGAGTTGGAGGCTGACCAGCAGGGCCTGTACCGGCGTCACGGCCGCGGGGTCGAACCCGGCGGCGTCGGCGGCCGTGCTCATGCCAGGTAGAACAGGTGGTTCAGGGGCAGTTCGCGGGCCGGCTCGATGGTGGCCGGCACCCCGTCGAGGGTGACCTTGTAGGTCTCCGGGTCGACCGTGATGACGGGGAGGGCGTCGTTGCGGACCATGTGCTGCTTGCCGACCGAGCGGCAGTGCCGGACCGGCAGGACCCTGCTGTCGAGGCCCAGCTTCTCCGGTACGCCGAGGTCGATCGCGGCCTGCGACATGAAGGAGACCCGGGTGGCCTGCCTGGCCTTGCCGTAGGCGCCGAACATCGGCCGGTAGTAGACCGGTTGCGGGGTCGGGAGAGAGGCGTTCGGGTCGCCCATCAGCGCCCAGTTGATCAGGCCGCCCTTGATGACCATCTTCGGCTTCGCGGCGAAGGAGCCGATCGGCCACAGCACGATGTCGGCGATCTTGCCCGTCTCCAGGGAGCCGATGTGCTCGGCGGTGCCCGAGGCGATCGCCGGGTTGATCGTGATCTTGGCGAGGTAGCGCAGCGCGCGGAAGTTGTCGTTGCGCTCGGTGTCGCCGTCGAGCTTGCCGCGCTGGTCCTTGCAGTGGTGCGCGGTCTGGAAGGCCCGGGTCCAGGACTCGCCGATGCGGCCCATGGCCTGCGAGTCGGAGGAGAAGATCGAGATGACCCCCTCGTCGTGCAGCACGGTCTCGGCGGCGATCGTCTCGGCACGCACGCGCGAGTCCGCGAAGGAGACGTCCTCCGGGATGTCGTGCGACAGGTGGTGACAGACCATCACCATGTCGAGGAGCTCGTCGACCGAGTTCACCGTGTACGGCAGCGTCGGGTTGGTCGAGGACGGCAGGACGTTGGGCTCGCCCGCCACCCGCATGATGTCGGGGGCGTGGCCACCGCCCGCACCCTCGGTGTGGAAGGTGTGGATGGTGCGCCCGTCGATGGCCGAACGGGTGTCCTCGAAGAAGCCGGACTCGTTCAGGGTGTCCGTGTGCACCGCGACCTGCACGTCGTAGGCGTCGGCCACGTCCAGGGCCTTGCTCAGCGCGGCCGGGGTGGTGCCCCAGTCCTCGTGCACCTTGAGGCCGCAGACTCCCGCCTCGACCTGCTCGATCAGCGCTTCCGGCAGCGAGCCGTTGCCCTTGCCCAGCAGGCCGACGTTGACCGGCATGTCCTCGACCGCCTGGTACATCCGCCCGATGTTCCACGGACCCGGGGTGCAGGTGGTGCCGTTGGTGCCGTCGGAGGGGCCGGTGCCGCCGCCGATGAGGGTGGTGATGCCGTTGGACAGGCCGTGCTCGGCCTGCTGCGGGGCGATGAAGTGGATGTGGGTGTCGATGCCGCCGGCCGTGGCGATCAGGTGCTCCCCGGAGATCACCTCGGTGCCGGGCCCGATGACCAGCTTGGGGTGCACCCCGGACTGGGTGTGCGGGTTGCCGGCCTTGCCGAGGCCCGCGATGAACCCGTCCTTGACGCCGAGGTCGCCCTTGACCACGCCCAGGATCGCGTCCATGACCACCACGTTGGTGATGACCAGGTCCAGGGCGCCCTGCAGGTTCGTGGCCTGGGGGTCCTGCGCCATGCCGTCGCGGATGCCCTTGCCGCCGCCGTAGACGGCCTCGTCGCCGTAGTGGCCCTCGTTGTGGTCCTTCTCGACCTCGACGACCAGGTTGGTGTCCGCCAGGTGGAAGCGGTCGCCGACGGTCGGCCCGAACAGGTCGGTGTACTGCTTGCGGCTCAGGACAGCCATCGCTACTTGTCGCCCTTCTTGGAGGTCTTGGCCTTCTTGGCGGCCGCGGTCTTGGCGGGTGCCTTGGCCGCCGGCTTGGCAGCAGGCTTGGCCGCCGGCTTCGCGGCGGGCTTCGAAGCCGGCTTGGTCACCGGCTTCGAGGGCGCCTCCACGGCCGGCGCCGCGGCCTGCGCCACCGCGGCCTGCTGGGCCGTCTCCGGCCGGGCCCCCAGGAAGCCGAGCTCGACCGCCCGGTTCATCGCGCGGACGCGGGTGTCGGTGGAGCCGAGGCCGCCGTTGACCAGGGAGCTGAAGCCGACCAGCCGGCCGTGGCCGCTGTACGCGGTGAGTTCGACCTCGCGGGTGTCGCCCGGTTCGAAGCGGACGCCGGTGCCGGCGGGGAGGTCGAGGTGCATGCCGTAGGCGGCGTTGCGGTCGAAGTCGAGGGCCCGGTTGACCTCGAAGAAGTGGTAGTGCGAGCCGACCTGGACGGCGCGGTCGCCGGTGTTGGAGACGGTGACCTTCGCCTTGCGGCGGCCGGCGTTGATCTCTACGGTGCCTTCGCCGTAGAGGTATGTGGCGCCACCTGACATGGGGGTACTTCCCTTCCTTCGGATCAGTGGGGGGAACGGCCGTGCGGATGCGCGTGCGAGTGGTGTGCGTCCGGGTCCGCGTGGCCGTGGTGGTGATGGCCGCCGCCCGGGCCGTGGGAGTGCGCGTACCCGTGCCCGTGTTCGGCGTCCAGCCCCTCGGCCACGCCGTCCTGCCCGTGGGCCAGCCGGTGCAGCGCCTCCTGCGAGCGGGCCCGTACGACCTGGGTGATCGCCGCGTCGGACAGCAGCGGACCGGTGTCCAGGACCCCCTCCGGGAGCTCGGCGGGCGGGGCGAACGCGGCCCGGACCAGGGAGACCTGGCCGGCGCCGAGCCGACGGCACCGCTCCGCGCCCTCCGCCAGGTCCGGGTCGCCGCCGTCGAAGGCCACCTCGACCCAGCGGTGGTGCCCGTACTGGCGCACCAGCCGGGCCACGCGGAACAGATCGGCGTCCTCGAAGGGCCCCGCGGCGGGTGCGGTGACCAGGACCGCGGAGGTGTCGGGAGCCTCGCGGACCGCCTTGAGGGCGGCGGTACGCAGGAACGCGGTCAGGTGGTCCACGGTGGCGAAGGGGGGCGCCAGTACGAGCCGCCCGGGCTCCTCCTCCCGGCTCAGCCAGCGCAGCGCGCGGGCGCAGTCCGCGATCAGCCCGGGGTCGCGCCCCAGCGTCATCGGGACCACGCACACCGGTCCGGACGAGGCGGCGAGCGCCGCGCGCACGGCTTCGGCCAGCGGCCGGCCGGGGTGCACGGCGCCGGCCGCCGCGCCGCCCTCGTGACCGCCGGCCAGGATGACGCGGGCCGCCGGTTCCGTTGCCCCGACGGGCCGTTCGGGTGCGATGGACGCCACCGCTCAGGCGCCGACGGGGTCGTGGCAGGAGACGAGCTTGGTGCCGTCCACGAAGGCGGCCTCGACCTGGAGCAGCGGCAGCATCTCCCGTACGCCCTTCATGACGTCGTCGGCGGAGACCATCTGCTTGCCGAGCTCCATGCACTCGGCGACGGTCCTGCCGTCGCGGGCGCCTTCGAGGATGCCTTCGCTGATCAGGGCGCAGGCCTCGCTGTAGTTGAGCTTGACGCCCCGGTCCCGCCGCTTGCGCGCCAGATCGGCCACGACGTAGATCCAGAGCTTGTCCATCTCACGGGGAGCGAGATTCATCGGTCACTCACTTTCGGCTCTCGGGGTGGTTCGGGTGCTTCTGCTTCCGGGGTGTCTCAAGTCCGTTGCAGCCGGGGGATCTGGGGGACGGCGGCAACGAAGACGACCGTGGTCAGGACGAACGGCCAGGTGAAGGTGTGGCCGCCGAAGGGGGCGAAGAAGGCGGTCATCGCGGACGTGAGCCCGGTCGCGGCCGCGGCGCCCAGGACGGCGAACGTGAAGCTCCAGCGGGACCGGACGAGGAAGACACCGCACAGGGCCATCGCGACGAGCACGCTGCTGTAGCCCATGAGCCCCTCCGCGACGCCTTCGGACGGCGAACCCATCGCCCAGGCGACGAACAGGGCCGTGACGCTGCCGACGCAGGCCATGGCCCCGGCGACCCGGCTGGCGACGAAGATGCCGGCGAGGAAGATCAGGCCCACGTACCACTGCGGCATGAAGAAGATCTGGCCGACGTTGGCGAAGAAGGCGCGCCAGAGCCGGCCCCAGCCGAGTGGGGTGGTGCCGCTGGTGGCCGTGGGCAGCGCCGCCAGTGCGGGGCCGGTGTGCCACACCCGGGAGAAGCTCGGCGCCGCGATGGTCATGACGCTGGCGATGATGCAGAACGGTGCGGTGAACGTGGGGATGTTCCAGGTCCCGAGGACGGTGGCCAGCGCCGAGGTGACGACCACCACGGTGATGCTGCCGCCGATCGCCAGCAGCAGGGTGGACAGGTGGTCCCACCCGAGGAACACGGCGAACGAGAGGGAGACGAGGGTGCCGTTGAAGCCGCGCAGTCCGGCCGAGACGATCTCGCGGTCGATGCCGAACGCGTAGGCGGTGCCGGTGCCGAGGACCGCGCCGAGGAGGCCGTAGAGGGCGTACTGCCAGCCCGCGGCGGCAAGGGCGGCCAGGAAGAAGATGCCCGTGATCGCGTTCGGCATGAAATCGACCTGGGCGACGCCCCGCAGGACCTCCTGGATGAAGCTGGCGGGTTGAGCCGGAGTCTGGCGTGCGGCGGGCTCCGTTGCCACGGCCTGCATTTCCTTCTCCCCTGCGCAAAAAGAGGCCCCTGGAGGGCCCTTGGACCGGCGGATCGGCGGGTGCGGGGGTAGCACACTCGCAGCCACCGACAGTGACTGACTGACTCCTGACAGTAGCGGCAACCGAGGGGGATCCCGGTGGGGAGTGGGCGTGTCGGGGGCTGGGCGTGCTGTCTTCCCGGTGTCCGCCCGCCTCTTGCGAACTGTTCGCAGCAAGCGGGTGGCGGGCCGGTGACGGTATTTCCCGTCCGTGCGGGGTCATCACCCCCGTGGTGTGGCGCGCCGTACCGGCAACTCGCCGCCGGGTGGTGTCGGCTGGGTGGATGAGAGTCTCCGTGCGCGCCCGCTGGTGGGCCGAGTTGCCTCCGGCCGCGGGCGGCGCCGTCATGGCCGCGGGCATCCTTTCGACGGGGCTGAACCTCATCGGCCTGAGCGGACCCTCGCTCGTCGCGCTGGCCCTGGCCGTCGTGCTGTGGCTCGTCCTCGCCGCCGACTTCGGTGCCCGGCTGCTGGGCGACCGCCGCCGCTTCCGCGCCGAGGCCGACACCCCCGCGGCCCTCACCGCCGTGGCCGCGACCGCCGTGCTCGGCTCCCGGATCGCCACCCTCGGATGGACCCCGGTCGCCGTCTCGATGCTGGTGCTGGCCGCCGCGCTCTGGCCGGGGCTGCTGATCGCCGTCGTACGGCACTGGGGGCGCCGGATGCCCGGTGCGGCCTTCCTCGTCTGCGTGGCCACCCAGGGCCTCGCCGTTCTGGCGAACGCCCTGGTGGTCACCACCGGGCAGGACTGGCTCGACAGGGCCGCGCTGGCCGCCTTCTGCCTCGGGGTGCTCCTCTACGCCGAGGCCCTCGTACGCTTCGACTTCCGCCAGGTGGTCACGGGCGCGGGCGACCACTGGGTGGCCGGCGGAGCGCTCTCCATCACCGCCCTCGCCGGATCCGGGCTCACGGCGTCACGGCTGTGGACCGGATGGGTGCACACGGGACTGCGCACCGTCACCCTGGGGGCCCTCGGCCTCTCCCTGGCCTGGTACGCCGTGCTCCTCACCGCCGAGGCGGTCCGGCCCCGCCCCCGCTACGACATCCGGCGCTGGTCGAGCGTCTTCCCGCTCGGCATGACCGCGACCGCCTGCCTCTCGGCGGCCGCCCCGACGGGGGTGGCGTGGCTGCGCCCCGTCGGTACGGTGCTGCTCTGGGTGGCGGTGGGGTCCTGTGCGCTGACCTGCGCGGCCCTCCTCGTGGAGCGCGGGCGGGACCGTCCGCCGGAGTGAGACGTACGCGACGCACCCGGCAGGGCCGGCGCCCGTGTCCGGAGTCCCGCGTACCGACCGGGTGTCCGGCCCTACAGCCGTCGCCCCGTGCCGTCCCACCTGGGGGAGAGGGCCACGCAGCCCAGCAGACCCACGGCCAAGGCCAGTGCCCACACCGCACCGTGCCGGAGCGTCAGCACGCCGCCGACGAGGGCTCCGAGGAGCAGGGTCACGACCGTCACGAGGCGGCGGAGCGGACCCGGCCCCCACGGATCGGCAGCCAGCCCGGTCAGGGCCCTGGTGACGACGGTGGTGGTGAGGTCGGGGACGGCGAGCCGGTGGACGACGGCGTTCTGCAGGCCCATGCCGAGGGCGAGCAGGGCGATGACGCCCGGCGGCCCGGCGCCGAGCGCGGTCAGGGCGAGCGCCCCGCCCACCAGGAGCGTCTGCACCGCCACCAGCGGCGCGAACATCCTGGCCGCCCCGGTGGCCCGCCGGAGCCTTCCGGCGGCCGCCGCCCCGGCCAGGAAGGCACCGACGGCGAGCAGGGAGTCCGGGGCGGACAGGGACCGGTCGCCGGCGAGGGCGAAGCCGAGGAAGACCACGTTGCCCGTCATATTGGCCACGAAGACGTGGCCGAGGCCCAGGAAGCTCACCGCGTCCACCACGCCGCTCACGAAAGTGAGGGCGATCAGCAGCGGGGGCAGCACCCCGTGCGGAGGCTCGGCGCCGTCCGTCTCCGGCGGGAACAGCAGGTCGGCCAGCGGCGGCAGGATCCCGCGTCGCCGCGGTGGGGTTGAGGTCAAGGGGTGTCTCTGGTCGTGGCGCGAGCGGCGGGTCCGTGACAGGTGGGCAAACGGGACCTTCGGCGGCAGGGAAACGACCCGCACACCCCGAAAGGGAGCGGAGCAGAAGTGGCTTTGTCCCGCGGAAATGCTAGCCATCCCCGGCAGACGATGGGAGGAGCGACCCGCGTAAGGAGATGCCATGTCGGACCCAGCCACCAGCGCCCTCGAGGGCACCCGGCGATTCAGGGACGTCTACGCGGGGGAATTCGCCCGGCGTTCCCTGCCCGGACACCGGATTCCCGAAGAACCGTCCGATCCGGAGGCCGTGTACACCCTCATCCGCGACGAGCTCGAACTCGACGGCAACGCCGAGCAGAACCTCGCCACCTTCTGCAGCACCTGGGCCGAGCCCCAGGTCCGCAAGCTGATGGACGAGAACCTCGCCAAGAACATGATCGACAAGGCCGAGTACCCGCAGACCGCCGCCATCGAGGAGCGGTGCGTGACGATGCTCGCCGACCTGTGGCACGCGCCCGAGCCCGACACCGCGCTCGGCTGCTCCACGACCGGCTCCAGCGAGGCCTGCATGCTCGGCGGCCTCGCCCTCAAGACCCGCTGGCGCACGGCCCGCCGGGCCGCCGGACTGCCCGCCGACAGGCCCAACCTGGTCTGCGGCTCCGTCCAGGTCTGCTGGGAGAAGTTCGCCCGCTACTTCGATGTGGAGCTGCGCCAGGTCGAGTTGCTGCCCGGAGCCACGGGGCTGCGCCCCGAGCAGCTCCGCGCCCACGTGGACGAGAACACGATCGGCGTCGTCGCGATCCTCGGCGTCACCTTCACCTGCGACTACGAGCCCGTCGCCGAGATCGCCGCCGAACTCGACGCCATCCAGCGCGACACCGGAATCGACGTCCCCGTCCACGTGGACGCCGCCAGCGGCGGCTTCGTCGCCCCCTTCATCCAGCCCGATCTGCTCTGGGACTTCGGGATCGCGCGCGTCAGCTCGATCAGCAGCTCCGGCCACAAGTACGGACTCGCCCCGCTCGGGGTCGGCCGGGTCGTCCGGCGCACCCCCGAACTGCTCCCGCCCGAGCTGATCTTCCGGGTCGACTAACTCGGCGGGGACATGCCCACTTTCGCCCTGAACTTCTCCCGGCCCGGGGGCGAGATCATCGCCCAGTACCACCTGCTGGTCCACCTCGGCCGCGAGGGATACCGCCGGATCCAGCAGGCGAGCGCCGACACCGCCGTCCACCTCGGCGAACAGATAGCGGCGATGGGCCAGTTCAGGATCCTGTACGACGGGAAGGGCGCCCTGCCCGGAGTCTCGTACACCCTCGCCGACCCGAAGGGGAGCCCCTTCACCCTGTACGAGCTCTCCGACCGGCTGCGCCGGCGGGGCTGGCAGGTGGCCGCGTACCCGCTGCCCCGCGCCGGCGAACCCCTCGTGATCCACCGGATCCTGGTCCGCCGCGAGATCAGCCGCGACAAGGCCTCCCTGCTGCTCGCCGACATCCGTCGCGCGGTCGCCGAGCTCAGCCCGGCAGGCACCCGGGCGGAGCAGGTCGCGCGATGACCGCCTGCGACCGCACCTCCCACGACACCCCCGACTACGCGGAGGTCACCCGCCGGGTCATGAGCGCGGTGGCCCCGCACATCGGTGCGGGCAAGGTGGCCGACTACATCCCGGACCTGGGGAGGGCCGACCCCCACCGGTTCGGCTTCGCCGTCGCCACGGTGGACGGGGACTTCCATTCCGGCGGAGACGCGGACGTGCCCTTCGCGCTGGAGAGCATCTCCAAGCTCTTCTCCCTCGCGCTCGTCCTCGGCCACGACGACAAGGCGATCTGGAACAGGGTCCACCGCGAACCCTCGGGGGAGCCCTTCAACTCCCTGATCCAGCTCGAACTGGAACTCGGCCTCCCCCGGAACCCGTTCATCAACCCCGGCGCCATCGTCGTCACCGCCACTACGTCCGGCAGTGCTCGATCATGATCACCGCATCCGAACTCGCCCGCGCGGGGCTGCTGTTCGCCCGGCACGGCGAGCGCGCCGACGGGACCCGGCTGATCCGCCGGGCCGAAGCCCGGCGGATCAACGCGCTCATGCTCACCTGCGGCACCTACGACGAAGCGGGCGAGTTCGCCTACCGCGTCGGCCTGCCCTGCAAGAGCGGAGTCGGCGGCGGCATCCTCGCCGTCGTCCCCGACCGGTGCGCCGTCGTCGCCTGGGGCCCCGGCCTCGACGTCAAGGGCAACTCCGTTTCCGCCACCGTCGCGCTGGAGACCTTCGCGGCCACCGGCGGCCTGTCGATCTTCTGAGGAGGACACCGTGCCGACCACGCGCCCCTCGCCCACCGCCCCCTCATCCACCGCCCCACCCCTTGGCGGTGCCGCCCGCCCGCGCAAGAAGTACCTGACCGTCTCCACCCTCGGCCTGATGACCGCGGCGTCCGTCGTCACCAGCCTGCGCGGACTCCCGATGATGGCCAAGGAGGAGATGACGATGTTCGCGTACATCGGCTTCTCCACCCTGCTCTTCCTCGTTCCCGCCGGCCTGGTCGCCGCCGAGCTCGGCGGCGCCTTCGGCCACCGCGCCGGCGGACTCTACGTCTGGGTCGGCGAGGCCTTCGGGAAGCCCACCGGATTCGTCGCCATCTTCCTGACCTGGGTCCAGAACATCGTCTGGTACCCCACCGGCCTCACCTTCGCCGCGACCGCCGCGGCCTTCGCCATCGGCCGCCCCGACCTCGCCTCGAACAACGTCTACGTCGGCCTCTTCATCGTCGTCGCCTTCTGCCTGTGCACCGGGGCCGCCCTGGTGAGCACGCACTTCGCGAGCAAGGTCACCAAGTACGGCTTCCTCCTGGGCACCGTCGTCCCCGGCGTCGTCCTCATCGCGCTCTGTCTGGCCTGGCTGGTCACCGGCCACGCCGCAGGCTGGTCCACCGCCACGGACCACGCCGTCGCCGTCGTCGCGCACGGGCACTCCGGCCCGCGCTGGCTGCCGTACCTGACCGGCCTGTCCAGTCTGTCCTTCCTGGCCGGGATCCTGCTGAACTTCGCGGGCGTCGAGTCCCAGGCCGTGCACGCGACCGAGCTGAAGGACGCCAAGCGCGGCTACCCGGTCGTCATCATGGTCGCCGCCGGACTCTCCTTCGTGATCTTCACCCTCGGTGCGCTCGCGGTGGCGGGCATCCTCCCGTACCGGGACATCGACATCGACACCGGTGTCTTCGACGCCCTCACGCACGCCACCACCGGCCTGATGCACGTCGGCTGGCCGGTGCAGGTGCTCGCCGTACTGATCTGTTACGGGGCCCTCGGCGGGGTGCTCGCCTGGATCACCGGCCCCAGCCGCGGCGTGCTGGCCACGGCCCGCGACGGGCTGCTGCCGCCGTTCATGCAGAAGACCAACAAGGCCGGAGTCCAGAAGAACATCCTGCTTGTCCAGGTCGTCGTGGTGGCCCTGCTGTCCTCGCTCTACCTGGTCGTGGACAACGTGTCGACCGTGTTCTTCCTGATCTCGGCCATGGCCGTCAGCCTGTACATCATCGTCTACATGCTGCTGTACGCATCGGCCATCCGTCTGCGCTACACCCAGCCCGACCTGCCGCGCGCCTTCCGCATCCCCGGCGGCAAGCCCGGCATCTGGCTGGTGGGCGGCCTCGGCTTCCTCGCCGTCGCCTTCGCCTTCGTCCTGGCCTTCGTCCCGCCGTCCCAACTGCCCATCGGCAGCCCGGGACTGTACGTGGGCCTGGTCGCCGCCGGCGCCGTGATCTTCAGTTCGGCGCCGCTGATCCTGGAGCGGTTCAAGAAGCCGTCCTGGAAGCCGGAGTAGGGTCCGGTCATGGCCTACACATTTCAGCTGACCATCGACTCCGCCACCCCGCACGCCCTCGCCGACTGGTGGGCCGAGGCCCTCGGATGGGAAGCCGAGCCCAGCGACGAGGAGTTCATCCGCAAGATGATCGCCGACGGGCGGGCGACCGACGAGGACACCACCACCCACCGCGGCGTCCTCGTCTGGAAGGCGGGCCAGGGGATCCGCCACCCCGAGGGCCTCGAACGGGCGCCCCGCATCCTCTTCCAGTTCGTCGAGGAGCCCAAGACGGTCAAGAACCGCCTCCACCTCGACGTCCGCACCGGCGAGGACGACCCGCGGGCCCTGGTCGAGCGGCTCATCGCAAAGGGGGCCAAGCACCTGCACGAAGGCAACCAGGGTCCTTTCACCTGGAGCACCCTCACCGACCCCGAGGGCAACGAGCTGTGCGTCTCGCACTGACGGCCCCGGCCCGGTCGTAGGCTGGCACCGTGAACGTCATCCTCTTCGGCGCGACCGGCATGATCGGGCGCGGCGTGCTCCGCGAGTGCCTGCGCGACGAGTCCGTCGACAGCGTGCTCGCCGTCGGCCGCAGCCCCCTGGCCGTCACCCACCCCAAGCTGCGCGAGCTCGTCCGGGCGGATCCGACCGACCTGTCGGCGCCCGGCGGCCCGGACCCGGCCTCGTACGACGCGTGCTTCTTCTGCCTCGGCGTCTCCTCCTTCCGCATGAAGGAGGAGGCGTACCGGCGGATCACCTACGACCTGACGCTCGCCGCCGCCCGCCCCCTCGCGGCCGCCAACCCGCGGCTCACCTTCGCCTACGTCTCCGGCGAGGGCACCGACAGCACCGAGAACGGCCGCTCCATGTGGGCCCGGGTCAAGGGGAAGACCGAGAACGACCTGCTGAAGCTCCCCTTCGAGGCCTACATGTTCCGGCCGGGGATCGTCCAGCCGGACCGCGGCATTCCCTCCAAGACCCCGCTCTACCGCGCGGCTTATGCCGCCACCGCGCCGCTCTTCCCGGTCCTGCGCCGCTTCGCACCCCACCTCGTGACCACCACCGGGGCACTCGGCCGCGCCATGATCGCCGTCGCCGCCGCCGGGCCGGGGGACGCCGGCACCCAGCGGATCCTGCGGCCGCGGGACATCAACCGACTGGGCGGCCAACACCCGCACGGGGCGGCGGACCTGCGGTAACGAGCGGAAATTCGGTTTCGGCCGGGGCCCCGCGGACCCGAGAATGAGGCATCTCGAACCGGGAGGAACCCCATGAGCCAGGACCGCCTGACTCTGCACGACCTGATGCCCGCGCAGGCGCTGACCGAGGCCATCGACGCCGGATACGTGGCCCGGAAGGCCCACCCCGAGCTGCCGCTGTCCCTGTACAGCTACACCCGGACCGCCCAGTACGAACAGGTCTGGGACCAGGTCACCACGCGCTGCCGCGGACTCGTCGCCGACGACGTCACCGGCGAGGTCGTCGCGCTGCCGCTGCCCAAGTTCTTCAACGTCGGCGAGCACGCGGCGAACCGGCCGTACGCGCCCGCCCTGCCGCAGGACGAGCCGTTCGAGGTGTACGACAAGGTCGACGGCAGCCTCGGCGTGCTCTTCCACTACGCGGGGAAGTGGCGGGCCGCCTCCAGGGGTTCCTTCACCAGCACCCAGGCCGTCTGGGCG
This sequence comes from Streptomyces sp. NPDC104226, assembly GCF_055584085.1. NCBI lineage: Bacteria > Bacillati > Actinomycetota > Actinomycetes > Kitasatosporales > Streptomycetaceae > Streptomyces > Streptomyces sp. NPDC104226. Next base: position 751,190 of record NZ_JBVJMS010000002.1, on the reverse strand, counting down.
CAGCGCCGCCTCGACGGCCGCGACACCTCCGCCCTGGTCCCCGGCACCACCTACCTCGCGGAGATCCTGTACCCGCAGAACCGCATCGTCGTGGACTACGGGGACCGCCGCGACCTGGTCCTGCTCGCCGCGTACGGAGCCGACGGCGCCGAGGTGCCGCTCACCGAAGCCGCCGCTCACTGGCAGGGCGTCGGCTCCGTGGTCCGCGTATGGCCCGCCATACCGCTGGACGAGCTGCTCGAACTGACCGGCTCCAACACCTTGCCGGGCGGCGCCGCCGCGACCGGTACCGACGCGGAGGGCTTCGTCCTGCGCTTCGCCTCCGGGATCCGGGCCAAGGCCAAGATCGCCGAATACGTACGCCTCCACAAGGTGCTCACCGGCGTGACCGAGCGGGACATCTGGCGCGGACACGGCATCCAGCGGTTCGCCGGCCTGCCCGTCAAACAGCTCGCCCAGGGCCTGAACTGCACCGTCGCCGACATCGAGGCCTCGGGCGGCAAGCCGCTCGACGCACTGCTGGAGCAGGTGCCCGACGAGTTCGACCACTGGGTGCGCTCGGTGATCGAACGACTGGAGGCCGAGGCCGCGCTCCTGGAACGCGCCATCGACGAGGCGTACGCCTCGCTGGCCCACCTGGCGGGCGACCGGGGCGCGTTCGCCCGCGCAGCCAAGGCGACGATCCGCGACAGCAGGGTCCGCAGCGCACTCTTCCAGCGCCTCGACGGCAGGACGACCGAGATGGTCACCTGGCGGCAGGTGCGGCCCGAGGCGTCCGACCCCTTCACGCACGACGAGGAGAACTGAACCCGTGTCCGAAGCACCCGAAACCGAGACCACCGCGTCCCCGGCCGAGGCCCCCGCGATCCCCGCGCCCGCCGCGCTTCCGGTGGTCCACGTCATGACGGGTCTGCCGGCCTCCGGGAAGACCACCGCCGCGCGCGCCCTCCAGGCGGAGTCCGGCGGCCGGATGCGCCGCGTCAACCTCGACGACCTGAGGGCCATGCTCGACGTGCCGGACCCGGAGCGCGGGCGCTCGTACAAGCACGAGCAGACCGTGCTGGACATCCAGGACGCGGCCGTCGGCGCGGCCGTCGAGGGCGGCTTCGACGTGGTCGTCGACAACACCCACCTGACCTCGCACATCCCCAAGCGGCTCAAGGCGGCCGTGGCGGGACGGGCCACCTTCGTCGTGCACGACTTCACCGACGTGCCCGTCGAGGAGTGCCTGCGGCGCGACGCCGCGCGCGAACGCCAGGTCGGCGAGGAGATCATCCGGATACTCGCGGACAAGCACGCGAAGGCCAGGAAGGGCGGCTGGCGGCTCACCGCGGACTGGCTCAACGACCAGCCGGACGTGTCCCCGTACGTCCCGGACCCGTCGCTGCCCACGGCGGTCATGTGCGACATCGACGGCACGCTCGCGATGACCGGTGACCGCAATCCGTACGACTTCTCGCGCTGCGGCCTCGACACGCTCAACACCCCGGTGCGCGACGCGCTGGACTCCTTCCGGCGCGCCGACGGCGACACCGTCGTCCTGCTGTCGGGGCGCGGCGAGGAGCACCGGGAGCCGACCGAGGCCTGGCTGCGGGAGCACGAAGTCCCGTACGACGAACTGTGGATGCGGGCGGCGGGCGACACGCGCCGCGACGACATCGTCAAGGCGGAGCTGTTCAACGCGCACGTGCGCCACCGGTACGCGGTCCGGGTCTCCCTGGACGACCGCGACCGCGTGGTGGCGATCTGGCGCCGGATGGGCCTGGCGACCTGGCAGGTCAACTACGGCGACTTCTAGTCCGGTGACCATCCGGCGACCGGTCCGGTGACCGGATGGCGACCGGTCCGGCAGTCTCCCGCCACCTCGCCATACTGGAGGGATGGACGAGCCGAACGTACTGATCGTGGACGGTGCCAACGTCGTCGGCTCCGTGCCGGACGGCTGGTGGCGGGACCGGCGCGGCGCCGCCGAGCGGCTGCGCGACCGGCTGGCCCTGCGCGACGAGGGCGAGGAGATCGTCCTCGTCCTCGAAGGCGCCGCCCGGGGCGTCGCGTCCGTGCCCGGCGTACGGGTGGACGAGGCGCCGGGCAGCGGCGACGACCGGATCGTGGAGCTCGCCGCCGCCTGCGCGGACCGCGGCGGCTGCGTGGTGGTCACGGCGGACCGGGAACTGCGGATGCGGGTAGGGGCGTACGGTGCGCGGTCCGTGGGACCGCGCACCGTACGCCCGGACGCGTAGGGAGTGCCTACGAGCGGCAGTAGTCGACCTTGCCGAGGTTCTTGACGTAGCGGGCCGAGACCCAGTTGTCGTCGTCGTACTTGGCGGCCTTCGGGTCCATCGAGCGCGTGCGGTCCTCGTCCATGGAACCCTTCTGGTCCCGCTCCTTCAGCAGGTACCAGATGTTGTTCCCGTCGACCCGCTCGCCGCGCGTCTTGCACTCGATGGCGAGCTTCTCGTGCGGGTGCACGCGGCCCACCTTCTGGGAGTGGGTGGTCGGCCTGCTGCGCACGGCCAGCGGGCCGTGCGAGACGACGACGCCGCGGGCGTGCCTGCGGTTGCCGTCCTCGTCGCCGCGGCCGTAGTCGTCCTCGTCGTCCACCGGGGTGGTCAGGACCGGTCCGCGCGGGACCGAGTGGTCGGCCGCGACGGCCGTGCCCGCCCCGACCAGGCCGAGCACCATGCTTCCGGCGGTGAGGGCGAGGATGGTCCTGGTGGGCTTCAGCATGAGCCGGCTCCTCCGAGAAGACGTCCGCCCGGCCGCGGCACGCGGCGCGGGGCGCAGGGCGGCAACCAGACGGCTGCCAGGGACGACTATGGCGACGGCGGACCGGGAGGTTCTGTTGACGCACCGCGACTTCGCCCGATATGCCCAATATGCGCGTCCGCCCGGGGACGCAACCCGGCTGCTCCGAAGCCCCGGCCCCCTCCTCCGGATGCGGGCACCGCACGACGCCGCCAGAGTGGATGCCATGGGTATCGAGGACTACGGCGGCGGCGCCGGAGCACAGCAGACCGGCGTGATGGTCGTGACCACCAACGACGTCCCCGGCTACCGGGTCGAGCAGGTCATCGGAGAGGTCTTCGGCCTCACCGTCCGCTCCCGCCACCTGGGCAGCCAGATCGGCGCCGGCCTGAAATCGATGATCGGCGGCGAACTGAAGGGCCTCACCAAGACCCTGGTGGAGACCCGCAACCAGGCCATGGAACGGCTCATCGAGCAGGCGAAGGCGCGCGGCGCGAACGCCGTGCTGATGATGCGCTTCGACGTCACCGACGCGGCCGACGTCGGCACCGAGGTGTGCGCGTACGGGACGGCGGTCATCCTGGTGCCGGCGAGCGCCTGACGCGCCGCCCCGGGACCGGACCCGACGCGGCACGCGGCGGCTGTTTCCCCCGGAGCGCGTCTACCCGATGGCCGGGGAACTGCAGGACGTCGTGTCGCCGGGCAGGTGACAAGGGCTCTTGATGATCACCAAGGGAGGCCCTAGCCTCCCTTGGTGATCCACGAAGAACGCATACGCAGCACAGAACGCACCCCCGCACCCGGTGCCCCGACGGCCCTCGGGGGCGCGCGGTGACCGGGCCCCTGGACCCGCGCACCGCGGGGCGCCGCTACGTGACCGCCTGCGTCCTCTACTGGCTCCCCGTGGGCCTGGCCGTCAGCCCGCTGATCCTGCTCTTCACCGAGCGCGGCATGTCCCTGACCACCGTCGCCACGTTCTTCGTCGCGCACTCCGTCACCGCCGCCGCACTGGAACTGCCCACCGGCGGACTCTCCGACGTGCTGGGCCGCCGCGCCGTGCTGGCCGCGGCGGGCCTGCTCAACCTGACGGCCTTCACCCTCCAGGGCCTGGGCACCGAGCCCTGGGTGCTCGCCCTCGGGATGGCCCTCATGGGTGCGGGGCGCGCACTGTCCAGCGGACCCGCCGAGGCCTGGTACGTCGACACGGTCCAGGCCCACTCCGGCCCCGACGCCGAACTGCGCACCGGGCTGGCCCGCGGAGGCACCGCGGTCTCCGCCGCCCTCGCGGCGGGCACGCTGCTCGGGGGCGCGCTCCCCTGGCTGCTCGCCCGGGGCGACGGAGCCGCGTGGCTGAGCCGGGAAACCTCCGGACTGGTGCTCCCGCTCTCCACGCCACCGCTGCTGGGCGCCGTCGTGGTGACGGCCTTCGTGCTGTACGTCCTCACCGCGCTCCCCGAACCGCCCCGCCCGCCGAGCACCCTGCGCTCCGTCCTCCACGGCATCCCGGCCACCATCGCCGAGGGCGTACGGCTGGGCGGCCGCGATCCGCTGATCCGCCGGGTGCTGCTGAGCGCGGCGGCCGCGGGCGGCGCGCTCGCCACCCTCGAACTGCTGACACCGGGCCGCGCCGCGTCGTTCACCGGGGCGCCGGAATCGGGGGCGATGCTCTTCGCCGTGCTCGCCTGCGCCGGGTTCCTCTGCTCCGGACTCGGGAACCACCTCGCACCCCTGACCGCACGGCTCGCGGGCAGCGGCGAGCGCGCGGTCCTGCTGGGCCTGGGCGCCGGCGCGGCCGGACTGCTCCTGCTCGGCGCCACCGCCGCGGCGGCGGGCCCGGTCGCACTGGCCCTCGCGATCCTCGGCTACGGCCTGGTGTACCTCGGCCTCGGCGCGGCGGGGCCGAGCCAGAACGACCTCCTGCACCGCCGGGTGCCGAGCACGGGACGGGCCACGGCCCTCTCCGTCCAGTCCCTCGCCCTCCAACTGGCCGGAGCACTCACGGGCCTGCTCGCCGGCGTGCTGCCCCGCGGCCCGCTGCCCTGGCTGACGGGGGCCGCGCTGCTCCTCGCGGGCGCGCTGCTGTGGACCCGGCGCACCGAGCCCGCTTCCTCGCACGCCGCGCCCCTGGGGGCAGAGGGAGCCGAGCGGGCCTGAGGCCTGTCCTGCTCACCCGAACCACCCGTCACATAAGTCCAGGACGGGGTGCGGTTTTGTCCATGGGCCTGCCGGGCCGCGGTCCGCAGGCTGTCAGGTCAGTGAGCGGACCGCGGGCCTCCAGGGCGTGCGGTCTTCCGCCCAGGAAGCGCCGACTCCCGGAGGTCCGATGCGAACCCCCCTCTGGCCGGCCGCAGCCGCGGTGGCCGGTCTCGTGGCCACCTTGGTCGTGGCCGTGCCCGCCGCCCCCGCCGTGGCGGCCGGCCCCGTGACGATCACCTCGCCCGAGCTGTCCGTCAGCGTGGACAGCGCCTTCCCCCGCGTCATCAGCTACACCCGCACCGCCACCGGGGACGTGCTGAACGGCAACGAGGACGCCATCGGCGCGATCGTCGTCAACGGAACCACCTACACCCCCACCGTCACCGCCACCCCCTCCGCCTCCGGCGTCGACTACGCGCTGGCCTTCTCCGGAGTGACCATCAGGTCGCGGATCTCGGTGACCGGTTCGGTGGTGGAGTTCAAGGTCACCGCGGTCGAGGACACGCCGGCCCTGCGCGTCCGCAGCTTCGCCGTCCCCAACCACAACCTCGTCAGCGTCCGCAGCAACCAGGCGGGCGCCGCGCTCTCCACCGCGAAGATGCACACCGCCACCACCGGCACCGGGGACACCTTCACCCCGATCACCGCGAACACCCCGGTGGACGCCTCCGCGACGACCGTGATGTACGGGCTGGCCAACACCGGCAGACTGGCCGCGGCCATCGACTCCAACTCGTACTACGACGCCCCCTCGGGAGCCACCGCCAACGAGAACGGCCGGATAGCCAAGCAGGTCACCGACAAGGGCGGCTACCGCCGGGCCGGCCTGTGGAGCGGATCCTGGCTCTACCGGGCCTCCGGCGCGGCCGACACCGACACCGAGCCGCTGCCCTACGTCCGGGTCGCGATCACGGCCGACCGCAACGCCGACTCCACCGTGGACTGGCAGGACGCGGCGGTCGCGTACCGGGACATCTGGACCGCTCCCACCGGCTGGCAGCAGACCGCCGACCGGGTCGTGCAGCGCATCCCCTTCAACTTCGCCTCCGCGGCCACCCACCCCTTCGCCGAGACCCTCGACGAGACCAAGCGGGTCAACCTCGCCACCGACGGCCTCGGCCAGTTCGTCCTGCTCAAGGGGTACGCCTCCGAGGGCCACGACTCGGCGCACATGGACTACAAGAACATCGGCTCCAAGCTCGGCGGCGCCACCGACCTGAACACCCTCACCACCGTCGGCCACACCTACAACGCCGACTTCGGCGTCCACATCAACGCCACCGAGGAGTACCCGGTCTCGGCCACCTTCGACCCGGCGCACCAGACCGGCGGCCTCGGCTGGGACTGGCTCGACCAGTCGTACTACGTGGACACGCGAAAGGACGGACAGTCCGGCGGGCGGCTGAAGCGGCTCCAGGACCTCAAGGCGGCCGCCCCCGGCCTGGACTTCCTCTACGTGGACGTCTGGTACGGCGACGGCTACCTCTCGCGCAGGCTCGAACGCGAGATCGGCGGCCTCGGCTACCAGCTCGCCACGGAGTTCCCCAACTCCATGACCGGACAGTCCCTCTGGCACCACTGGGCCACCGACGTCAACTACGGCGGCACTGACCTCAAGGGCATCAACTCCACCATCGCCCGCTTCATCGCCAACCACACCAAGGACGACTGGATCGCCGCCAACCCGCTGCTCGGCGGCGCGGAGATCACCGCCTACGAAGGCTGGCAGGGCAAGCGGGACTACACCGCCTTCCTCACCACCACCTTCGCGACCAACCTGCCGACCAAGTACCTCCAGGAATCACCGATCGTGAAGTGGACCGCCAACACGGTCACCCTCGCCAACGGCACCACCGTCACCACCTCCGGGAACACCCGCAAGATCACCACGGCCGGCCGCACCGTCCTCGACGGCTCCGCCTACCTGCTCCCGCGCGACGGCAAGCTCTACCACTGGAACGACAAGGCGGCCTCCACAACCTGGACCCTGCCGGCCGGCTGGTCCTCGCCCAAGCTGTACAAGCTGACCGACACCGGCCGCCAACTGGTCGGCGACCTGGCCGTCACCGGCGGGCAGGTCACCATCAACGCCGCCGCGAAGACCGCCTACGTGGTCACCAACGGCGCCGCCCCCGCCCAGGCCGACCCGAACTGGGGCGAGGCCACCCCGGTCAAGGACCCCTCCTTCTTCTCCGGCAACCTGAACGCCTGGACGGTCGCCGGCTCCGGCGCCGCCGTCACCCGCAACGCCCAGGGGCAGAACGAGCTCACGATGGCCCCGAGCACCGCCCCCGCCGTGTCCCAGCAGCTCACCGGACTCACCCCCGGCACCTACGCCGCCTCCGTCTGGGTCTCCACCCCGGCCGGACGCGCCACCACCCTCACCGTGACCCCGGCCGGAGGCACGGCCGCCTCCGTCCACGCCGACTCCTCGACGCTGACCAACAACCTCGGCGGCAGCGAGAAGAACGGCACCAGGATGCAGCGCATGAAGGTGCTCTTCGACGTCCCCGCGGGGCAGTCGGCGGCCACCCTCAAACTGTCCGCGGCCTCCGGCTCCGGCACCGTCTACCTCGACGACGTACGGGTCGTCCGCTCGGCCCGCACCCCGCTGAACGGCCACTGGTTCACCGAGGACTTCGAGAACGTCGACGCGGGCTGGGGCCCCTTCGCCTTCGGCGGCGCCGGCGGCTCCGCCACCGACCCGCGCACCCACATCGCCCAGCGCAACGCCCCGTACACCCAGGCAGGCTGGAACGGGAAGCTGGTCGACGACGTGATCAGCGGGCAGAACTCGCTCAAATCGCACGAGGAACGCCAGGGCCTGGTCTACCGCACCCTCCCGCAGACCCTGCGGCTGACGCCCGGCCGCTCGTACAAGGTCACCTTCAGCTACGAGAACGGCTTCAGCGGCGACTACCAGTTCATCACCGGCTCCGGCAGCACCGAGACGGCCACCGCGCTGGACCAGGCCCGGACCGCCACCACCTTCACCAAGACCTTCACCGCGGGGACCGACGCCTGGATCGGCGTACGGAAGGTCACCGGCGAAGGCTCCCACAACGAGGCCGACTTCATCCTCGACGACCTCGCCGTCGACGACCTGGGCTCCGGGAGCGGCGGCGAACTCCTCGTCCCGCAGGCACAGATGAGCGTCAAGGCGGTCGACAGCCAGGAGACCGCCGGCGAGAACGGCGCCGCGGCCAACGTGCTCGACGGCGATAGTGCCACCATCTGGCACACCCAGTGGTACCAGGCCACCGCGCCGATGCCGCACGAGATCACCCTCGACCTCGGAGCCTCGTACAACGTCTCCGCCCTGCACTACCTGCCGCGGCAGACGCAGAGCAACGGACGCATCGCCGACTACCAGGTCCTCACGTCCGCGGACGGAGTCACCTGGGGAACGGCGGCAGCCTCCGGTACGTTTCCCAACGCCACGGCCCAGCAGGACGTCACCTTCACGGCGCGCACCGCCCGCTACGTCAAGCTCAAGGCCACGAGGGAGGTTTCGGGTAACCCGTGGACGGCGGTCGCGGAACTCAACATCGGCTACCTGCCGTGACGGGGCCTTCCCGCGGTGACGGCTCCGGGGGAGCGAGGAGCCATCGCGCCGACTGCTGCTGCACCGACTGCTGCTGTGTCGACTGCTGTTGGCGGAACCGGACGGGCGCCACGCCCACCCGGCGGCTGAACAGCCTGCTGAAGTAGGCGGCGTCCTCGTAACCGACCCGCCGGGCGACCCCGGCGACCGGCAGGTCGGTCCGGGCCAGCAGCTCCTTCGCCCGGCTCAGGCGGATGCCGAGGAGGTACTCCTTGACCCCCTCCCCGGTACTTCCCCGCACCGCCCCGCGCAGTTCCGGGAGGCTCATCCCGAGCCGGGCCGCGTGCTCGGCCACCGAGATCGGCAGCAGCGCGTCCCGGGCCAGGGTGTCCATCACGGTGTCCCCGTGCCGCGACACCCCGGCCCGGGCGTAGCGCAGCGCGACGAGCAGCCCGTGCACGGCCGCGGCGGCCTCCACCTCCAGCAGGGGGCCGCCGAGGCGGGCCGCCCGGACGATCCCGTCGACCACGTGCCGCACCCCGGCCGTGCCGGTGAGCGGGACCAGCGGCCGGTCGGGGGTGACGTACCCGAGGTCGGTGTACGCCTCCACGCTGTGGCCGGCGAAATCCACGAAGCACTCGTCCCACCCGGTCTGCGGATCGGGGCCGTAGTGGTGCTCCACCCCGGGCACGAGCCACAGCAGCGCCGGGGCCGTCACCGGCTGCGGGGCCCGCCCGCCGTGGCTGAACCAGCCCCGGCCGGCGCACACCACCACCGCGACGTGGTGGTCGAGCACGCGCGGCCCGACCACCGGCAGCTCGCCCTGCTGCACCCCCACTCCGAGGCACACCAGCCCGAGCCGGCGGTGGTTGGCGGTCGGCGAGAAGTACCGCATCCAACTGCTGTACGGAGGCGTTGCCATCTGCGGATTGTGATCCACAAGGCGGGGCGTGCTCAAGGGGCCGCGGACTCCTGGGCGTTACGAGGCTTTCGCGCGACCGGCGCGACCGGCGCGACCGGCGCGACCGGCGCGACCGGCGCGACCGGCGCGACCGGCGCGGGCCGCGCGCCTGCGGGCGCCGTGCCGGATGCCCGCTCCGGCCGGAGCCCCGCCGCCAGGCCGGCGACCACCACGGCCAGGCCCAGCCACACCGCCGGCCCCGGGACCCCGCCGCCCGTGAAGGCTCCCGCACCCGCCGCAGCGAGCGGGGCCACCCCGGTCAGCAGCCCGGCCCGGCCGGAGCCCACCGCGGCCACCGTGCGGTACCAGAGGAGGAAGGCCACCGCCGTCACCATCACCGCGAGGTACCCCGCGGCGGCCCACTGGCGCGGGCTCACGGACACGAGCTCCGCGGGCCCCTCGACGCACACCGTGAGCACCGCCAGCATCACCGCACCCATCCACACCGCGTGCAGCGACACCCCCCACGCCCCGTGGCGCCGCAGCACCGGCACCGCGAGCAGGGTGAAACCGGCCTCGCAGCCCAGCGCGAGCGCGGCCCACCCGACCCCGGCCGCGTCCGTCCGGCCCGTTCCCTCCACCAGCACCGCCCCGGCGACGACCACCGGCGCGGCCAGCAGCACCCGGCGGCTGGGCCCGCGCCCCTCCAGGAGCGGCCCGATCACCCCGAGCAGGACCGGTGCGCAGGCCACGGCGACGGCGATGACGGCCGGCTCCGCGTGCGCGACGCCCCGTACGACGGCCACGTTGAACAGCACCAGCCCGGTCGCGGCGACCCCGGCCAGCCACAGCCACTCCCGGCCGCGCGGCGCCCTGATCGGCACCCGGGCGATGCGGGCCAGGGCGAACAGGAGCAGCGCGGCCACCGCGTAACGGACGGCCTGCACCCCGAAGAGCGGGGCGTCCACGAGGGACCGGGAGAGGGTGACGCTGCTGCCGACGAGGACCATGCCCGCGATGCCGGGGACGAGGTCGCGCACCTGCCGGGGCGAAGGGTGCGGGGGAGAAGGGCGAGAAGGGCGAGAAGGAGAAGGGCGAGAGGTGCTCATACCGTCGAGCCTGGACCCACAATGGACCCGTGGACAGGTCCAAAGAGAGCGCCATCCAGGGGTCCGAAACAGCCGGATCGGACTTCCTCCAGCTCGACATCGGCCGGGCCCCGGCCGGCGGCCGTACCGACTGGCTCGCCGACCGGCTGCGCGCCGCCATCGCCGACGGCACGCTCGCCGTCGGCAGCCGGCTCCCGGCCAGCCGCGTCCTCGCCGCCGAGCTCCGGGTCTCCCGGGGACTGGTCACCGAGGCGTACCAGCGGCTGGCGGAGACCGGCCAGGTGGCCGGCCGCGGCCGGGCGGGGACCGTCGTGGTGGCCGCCCCGGTGACCGAGCGGCAGCCCCCGGCCCGGCCCGCCCCGTCAGCAGCTCCGGATCGGACCGGCCCCTTCACCCCCGGGCCCCGCGGCGGACCCGTCGACGCACTGCGCGCGGCCCCCTGCCGGATCGACCTCTCACCCGGGGCACCCGACCTGACCGCGTTCCCGCGTACGGCCTGGCTCCAGGCGGAGCGCCGGGTCCTGGCCGGGCTCACCCCCGCCGACTTCGGCTACGGGAACCCGCAAGGCGCGCCCGCGCTGCGCGAGGCCGTCGTCGGCTGGCTCGCCCTGAACCGCGGGATCCGGGCCACCCCCGACGAGGTGGTCGTGGTGGCGGGCGTGGCCCAGGCGCTCGGGCTGCTGGCCCAGGTGCTGCGCGCCGAAGGCGTACGGCGCGTCGCCGTCGAGGACCCCGGTTCGCTGGGGGCGCGGCAGCAGCTGGAGCACGGCGGCATGGAGATCCTGCCCGTACCGGTGGACGGCGGCGGCATCGACACCGCCGCCCTGGCGGCCGGCCCGGCCCAGGCGGTGGTGCTGACACCGGCGCACCAGTTCCCGACCGGGGTCGTCCTCGACGGAGAACGCCGACGCGAGCTGCTCGGCTGGGCGGCGGCCGGGGGAGTCGTCATCGAGGACGACTACGACGCCGAACACCGCTACGACCGCGCCCCCGTACCCGCCCTGCGAGCCCTGCTCCCGGAGGCCGTCTGCTACACCGGAAGCGTCTCCAAACTCCTCGCCCCGGCCCTGCGCCTGGGCTGGCTGCTGGTCCCGCCGCGCAGGCTGGACGCCGTGATCGAGGCCAAGCGCTACGCCGACCTCGGCAATCCCGTCCTCGCCCAGCTGGTGCTGGCCAGGCTGATGGCCTCGGGGGAACTGGAGCGCCACCTGCGCTTCGTCCGCAGGCGCCACCGGGCCCGCCGGGACGCGATGCTCCGCGCGATCGCCGCCGAACTGCCCGGCGCCCGGGTGCACGGGGCGGCGGCCGGGCTGCACCTGATGGTCACCTTCGACGGGGAGGACGCCGAGGGCCCCGACGACACCGCCCTCGACGACACCGCCCTCGCCGCCGCGGCCCTGGACCTCGGGGTCAAGGCCCACCCCCTGTCCTGGCACCGGATGACCCCGGGCCCCGCGGGCCTGGTCCTCGGCTACGCCGCGGGCCCGGTGGGGGAGATCGAGGAGGGCGTGGCCACCCTCGGCACGGCCCTGCGAGCGCTCCGGGGGTAGCGGGTCGGGGTGGCGGGGCCACACCGTTCCGCGGCTGCGAAAAGTTTTTCGGGAACGGCGGCAACCTCCCGGGGACTCGCGCGTCGTGCGGGGGTGAAGGGCGTGATCACGCGCCCCGCAGCCGACCGTGGAGAACCACCGTGAAGAACCTGAAGCGCGCCCCGCTGTCCGCCCGCAGGACGGCGGCCCTCGCCGTCGCCGCCGCCGGCGCGGCCCTCGCGCTGGCCGGTCCGGCCTCCGCCGCACAGGGGGCGTCCGCCTTGCCGACCGCACCCGCCCCCGCCCCGGCGACGACCGCGCCGACCAGCGCACCGAGCGTGGTCCCCTCGGCGCCCAAGCCGCAGCCCTCGGTGAGCCTGCCCCCGGGTACCCGGCCGAGCGCGAGCCCGAGCGCCGCCCCGAGCAAGCCGCCGACCACCGCCCCGGGCGGGATGCCGAGTGCCGTTCCGAGCGCCGCCCCGACGTCGACCTCGGAGCCCGAGCTCGCGCATACTGGCTCCTCCGCCACCACGGCCGCACTCGGCGCCGGGGCCGCCGTGCTGATCACCGCCGGGGCCGCGACCCTGTACACCGTGCGGCGCCGCGCCAACGGCTGAGGACCCCCGTGCTCCACCTCGCATTCCCCGCGGGCCCCGTCGCGTCCGGTTCCGACCGGCCGCGGCGGGGCTTGTGGTCGTTCCTGCTGCGCCGTGAGCGCTCCGCCCCACCGCAGGCCCCGCCCGCGCCGTCGGAGCCGTACCGGCACGCGTACACGTACGGCCACCCTTCCGAGGCGGGCGGCCCGCCGCCCACCGTGACCGAGCTCTACCACGCCCACCGGCTGCCGATGGTCCGGCTGGCGGTGCTGCTGGTCGACGACCTCGGTACCGCCGAGGACGTGGTGCAGGACGCCTTCACGGCGCTGTACCGGCGCCACGGCGAGCGGATCACGGAAGTGGACAACGCCCTGGGCTACCTGCGCACGGCCGTCGTCAACACGGCCCGCTCCGTGCTCCGCCGCCGCCGGACCGCCCGCGCGTGGATCCCGCAGGCACCCGCCGACGTACCCTCCGCCGAAGCGTCCGTGGTCCTCGACGAGGCGCACCGCGAGGTCCTCGCCGCGCTGGGGCGGCTGACGCCGAGGCGGCGGCAGGTCCTGGTGCTGCGCTACTGGGCCGACCTCAGCGAGGCGGAGATCGCCGAGACGCTGGGAATCAGCCGGGGGGCGGTCAAATCGAACGCGAGCCGCGGGCTGGACGCGATGGAACGGATTCTGGAGGGTCGGACATGACGCGTGGACAGGAGCCGCCCACGGGACCGGGCCGCGAGCCGTCGGGCGTGTACGGGTCCTCCGGGGCGCACACTCCCTCCGGGGCACACTTCTCCTCCGGGGCGCAGGCCGAGCGGCCGGTGGAGCGCCGGCTGCGCCAGGCCCTCGACGCCCGCGCGGCCGGGATCACCGTGCGCGACCTGCGCCCCGCGCAGCCGCCGGCGCCCGGCGGGCTGCGCCTGCCGTGGGCCTGGCCGCGCGGGTTCACGCTGCCCCTGGCGGGGCTGGCGGCCGCCGCCGCGGTGGTGGTGGGGTACGCCGTACTGGCGCCGGACGCCCCGGTCCGCCCCGGCCCGGCGCCCGTACCCCCCGCCGCGCCGCCGTCGGCCTCGCCGACCGGCTCGACACCGGGGCCGGTTCAGGACGGCCCGTCCCCGCACCCGTCCCCGTCCGTCGCCCCGTCTGCGTCGCCGTCGTCTTCGTCCCCGCCGCGTCTGCCTTCGGCCGCGCCCTCGAACTCGTACGTGCCCACCCCGAACCCCTCGCGGGCTCCGCGGTCCGGTACGGGGGCGCCGCAGCCGAGTTCCACCCCTTCCGCCCCCTCGGCCTCGCCCTCGTCCCCGCCGTCCACGGCTTCACCGGGCCGCCGCTGAGCGGACGGGACGGCACACATGCCCGAACCATGCGCCGATGGTGATCAGTTGGCCGCATCCTTGGATCCTGCGGAAGCATGCGAACGGGGGAGCGCGGGATGTGGTCAATGGTGTCGTCGGGCGGGGTCCCGGCGGGGGAGCGGTTCGACTGGTACGCCGACATCATCTCGCGCGAGGTGATGCCGGCCGCCCTCAGCAGCGAACGGCCGGCCGACTTCCAGGGCGAGGCCGCCGTGGTGGACCTGGGGTCCCTGCGCGCGTCCAAGTTCACCCTGTCGCCCCTGCGTTCGCGGCGCACGCCCGCACTGATCCGGCGCGGTGATCCGGAGCAGTACCAGCTGGCCCTGCTGCGCACGGGCGTCACGTCGATGTCCCAGCACCGCAACACGTGCACGGTCGGGGCCGGGGACCTCATGCTGTGGGACACCTCGCTCCCCTCCGACAACACGATGCACGCGGACGGCGGCCAGGTACGGGCGACGATCCTGATGCTTCCCCGGGACGTCCTGCCGCTGCGTCCCGAACGGCTGGAACGGCTGCTGGCCCGCCGGATACCGGGCGACCGCGGAGTCGCGGCGATCCTGGCCTCCTTCATGGCCGCCCTGGAGGACCACGCCGCCGAATGCGAGCCCGAGGAACTGGCCCGGCTGGGCACGGTCGCCGTCGACCTCGCCACGGCATGTCTGGCCCAGCACCTGGACGCCGAGGACCGGATCCCCTCCGAAGCCCGGGCGGAAGTCCTCCTGCGGCGGATCGACGCCTTCATCGAGCACAACCTCGGCGACCCGGAACTGGGGCCGCCCGCGATCGCGGCCCGCCACAACATCTCGGTGCGCGGCCTCCACCAGCTCTTCCGGGGGCAGGGGGAGACCGTCCAGGCCAGGATCCGCAGGCGCCGCCTGGAACGCTGCCGCACCGACCTGGGTCGTCCCGAACTCGCCGCGCACCGGGTGCAGTCCATCGCCGCCCGCTGGGGCTTCGGCGGACCCGTGGTCTTCAGCAGGGCGTTCCGCGAGGCGTACGGACTCACGCCCACGGAGTACCGTGCGCTGAGCGCCGGGGGTCCGCACGGGGACGGAGTCTAGGCTCGTCCCATGAACGACACGACACACGGCATACGGATCCGCCCGGGCGGCCCGGCGGACGTCCCGGCCATTCTGGACATGCTCGACGGGGCCGTGGCCTGGATGAACGCCCGCGGGAACACCGAGCAGTGGGGCACGACCCCGTACTCGCTGATTCCCGGCGGGGTGGAGCGGGTCCAGCGGTACACGACCGAGAACTCCCCGTACGTCGCGGAGTTGGCCGGGGTGCCCGTCGGAGCCCTGGTGCTGGACTCCGGGCCGAGCCCGAAGATGCCGATGATCGCACCCGCCGGGGAACCCGAACGGTACGTCCGGCTGCTGGTCTCCGACCGGCGGTACGCCGGCCTGGGCGTCGGTGCCGCGCTGCTGGCCCGGGCCGTGGAGGAGACCAGGCGGGCCGGCGTGGAGCTGCTGCGGGTCGACTGCTGGGCGGGCGGCACGGGCGAGCTGGTCGCGTACTACGAGCGGAACGGCTTCACCCGCACCGACCCGTTCCTCTCCGGCAGCTGGCCGGGCCAGGTGCTGGCCCAGCGGGTCTAGCCACGGCCAAGTGCAGTCAGTGGTAGTCGAGTTCGGGGCTGTCGCTGCCGCGCCCGCCGCTGTGTGCCGACGGGCGCGCAGCGGCCGTGGGTTAAGATCACCCATGGCGCAATGGAAGTTCAGCGCCTGTGCAGCACCGCGCGGAGGACCGGGGGTACGCCCTGCCTTCGCCGCCGGTTCGGCCGCGCGTGCGAGCACTGCTCCGCCGGTCGCGCCCGCTCTGAGGATCTCCAGAGCGCATTCTTCCGCCAGCGCGCCACCGGCCGGCATCGATCCGCACTGCCCGTAACCGCCCTTACGAGCCTCGCCGATCCGTCGTCGACCGGTGCAGGCTCCTTGCTGGAGACCATGTGAAAATCCTCCCCGAGATTTCTCGTACCCTCAGCGAATACCTCCTCATCCCGGGCCTGACCACAGAAGACTGCACACCGGACACCGTGGATCTCGGGGCGCCGGTGGTGCGTCACCGGGTCGGCGAGGAACCGGGAATCCGGGTCGCCACACCCCTGGTGAGCGCCATCATGCAGGCGGTCTCGTCACCGGCGCTGGCGGTGGCACTGGCACAGGTCGGGGGATTGTCGTTCATCCACCAGAACCAGCAGATCGAGGACCAGGCCGCGGACGTGCTGGCGGTGAAGCGGCACAGGGCCGGGCAGGGCGACGGTCAGGCCCACGAGACCTATCACCGCGCGACGTTGGACGGCGCGCGGCGTCTGCGTGTGGGCGCGGGCATCAACTCCCGGGACTTCAAGGACCGCATCCCCGCCCTGGCGGAAGCGGGCGCGGACGTGCTGTGCCTGGACTCCTCCGACGGATACTCCGTACACCAGGCGAGGACGCTCGAGTTCGCGCGGGAGACGTACGGGGAGGACGTCTTCGTCGGAGCGGGCAACGTCGTCGACGGCAGGGCCTTCCGCTACCTGGCCGATGCGGGCGCGGCGTTCGTGAAGGTCGGGATCGGGGGCGGGGCCATCTGCACCACCCGGGCGCAGAAGGGCATCGGCCGCGGGCAGGCCTCCGCGCTGATCGACGTGGTCCAGGCGCGCGACGCCTACGCCCGGGAGACCGGTGCGTACGTGCCGTTGTGCTGTGACGGCGGCCTGCTCGACGACTCGCACATGGCGATGGCGCTCGCGATGGGGGCCGACTTCGTCATGCTCGGCCGCTACTTCGCCCGGCTCGACGAGAGCCCGTCGCGGAAGCTGCAGATCGGCGGCCAGTGGTACAAGGAGTACTGGGGCGAGGGTTCGCGGCGCGCGCAGAACGAGGCCCGTTACGGCCAGCGCGGCCGGATGGTCTTCGAAGAGGGCGTCGACGGCTACGTGCCCTACGCCGGCGGCCTCCACGACAACGTGGAGCGGACCCGGGCGAAGATCACCTCGACGATGATCAGCTGCGGGTCGACCAGCCTGCGGGACTTCCACCGCGATGCGGTGCTGGTACCGGTCTCCGCGGAGTCGTTCAAGCAGACGGGCGCCGAGGTGCAGCTGCGCCACCCCGCCGTCGACTTCGGGGAATGATCCGGCCGGCCCCGGGCGCCTCGGCCCCGGGGCCGAGGGCCGCCCGTACGGAGACGACCTAGCCGGCCGGGACTACCGCCGGGGTGTTCTTCACCGCGGCCACCAGCAGGGCGAGCTCCGGAGTGCGCGCCGCCTCGTCCAGGGCCTCGCGCAGGGCGGTGTCGTTGGTGGGGCGGGCCTCGGCCAGGAGCGCCAAGCCGGCCGGGCTGACGTCGGTGTAGATGCCCCGGCGGTCCGTGTCGCACAGGTAGCGGCTCAGCAGCCCGCGGTCCTCCAGGCGGCTGACCAGCCGGGTCGTGGCGCTCTGGCTGAGCACCACCGCGTCCGCGACCTGGTGCATGCGCAGGTGGCCGCCCGGGCCGCTGTGCTGGCGGCTGAGGACGTCGAGCAGGGAGTACTCGCGCACGCTCAGGTCGTGTCCCGCCTGGAGCGCGCGCTCGATGTGCGTCTCGATGCGTCCGTGCAGGAGGGAGAGGGCGCACCAGCCCTGGGAGAGGGCGGTGAGTGCGCTGTCCGTGGCCGTCATGGGCGGTCCTCCTCGAAGGCGTGTGGCTGACTCCAGGATAGGGCACGTCTGCAATTGCCCGCGCTTGCAAATATCCCGCGTATGCAATTAATGTGGGCGCAGGCAACCCGCTGCGGCAATCGCCGCGCCGACCGCCTCCGCCCCCCCTCCCCTGAAGCTTCCGCAGCTCCTGAAGGGCACCCCTCATGCCTCTCGCACTCCTCGCACTCGCCATCGGCGCCTTCGGGATCGGCACCACCGAATTCGTGATCATGGGCCTCCTCCCCGAGGTCGCCGGCACGTACGGCGTCTCGATCCCCACCGCCGGCTTCCTGGTCACCGGCTACGCCCTCGGCGTGGTCCTCGGCGCCCCGCTGATGACCGTGCTCGGCACCCGCATCCCGCGCAAGCGCATGCTGATGCTGCTCATGGGCCTGTTCATCGTGGGCAACGTGCTCTCCGCCCTCGCCCCCGCCTTCGGCGTCATGCTCGCCGGACGCGTCGTCGCCTCCCTCGCCCACGGCGCCTTCTTCGGCATCGGCGCGGTCGTCGCCGCCGAGCTCGTCGCCCCCGAGAAGAAGGCCGGAGCCATCGCCATGATGTTCACCGGCCTCACCGTCGCGAACGTCGTCGGCGTCCCGCTCGGCACCCTGGTCGGCCAGCACCTCGGGTGGCGCGTCACCTTCCTGATCGTCGCCTCGCTCGGCCTCCTCGGACTGCTCGGCATCGCGCGGCTCGTCCCCGACCTGCCCCGCCCCGAGGGGGTACGCATCCGCCACGAGCTGGCCGCGTTCCGCAACGTCCAGGTGCTCCTGGCCATGGGCATGACCGTCCTCGGCTTCGGCGGGGTCTTCGCCGCCATCACCTACATCACCCCGATGATGACCAACGTCGCCGGCTTCGCCGACACCTCCGTCACCTGGCTGCTCGTCCTCCTCGGCCTCGGCATGGTCGCGGGCAACCTCGTCGGCGGCCGCTTCGCCGACCGCGCACTGATGCCGATGCTGTACACCTCGCTCGGCGCGCTCGCCGTGGTCCTGGCCGCCTTCACCCTCACCGCCCACACCCGGGCCGGAGCCGCCGCGACCCTCTTCCTCATCGGGGCCCTCGGCTTCGCCACCGTGCCGCCGCTGCAGAAGCGGGTCCTCGACCAGGCCGCCGGCGCCCCCACCCTGGCCTCCGCCGTCAACATCGGCGCCTTCAACCTCGGCAACGCCCTCGCCGCCTGGCTCGGCGGACTCGTCATCGCCGCCGGACTCGGCTGGACCGCCCCGAACTGGGTCGGCGCGGCCCTGGCCGGCTCCGCCCTCGCCCTCGCCCTGGTGTCCGGAGCGCTGGAACGGCGTACGGGGACCCGCGCGGGCGCCGAAGGCACCAGCCGCGTCATCGCGGCCGGCACCCCGGCAGCCACCGCCATCCCGGCCCACCACTGACCCACCACCACGCCCCCACATCACAGGAGCCCCACATGTCCACCCCCACCCCCACCCCCACCCCCACCCCCACCCCCACCTCCACCTCCACCCTGACCCGTACCGCCGTCGCGCCGCTGACCACTGCGGACGCCGAGGCGCTGGTGGCCGTGGCCACCGCCGCCGCCGGAGCCGCCGGGGTCGCGGTCAGCGTCACCGTGCTCGACGCGGGCGGCCACCCGCTCGCCTTCCGGCGCGACGACCGGGCCGTGCTGATCTCGGGCGAGACCAGCACCCGCAAGGCCTTCACGGCCCTGCAGCTCGACGCCCCGACCGCCGACCTCGTCGACGCCGTCCAGCCCGGCGGCCCCTTCCACACGCTGCCCACCGCCCTGGACCGGCCGCTGCTGTTCATCGCGGGCGGCCTCCCGGTCCACCGCGACGGCCGGCTCATCGGCGCCATCGGCGTCGGCGGCGGAGCCCCGACCCAGGACCACGCCTTCGCGGAGTCCGCACTCACCGCCCTGGCCTGACCGCCGCCTCCCAGGCCTCCGGGTCGCGCGTCGGGGTCCCCCGTGCCACGTTGGTACGGGGGAAAGGTGCATGATGCGGCAGACAGAGCAGCACGGGCGGAGCCACGGCATCGCGACGGCAGTAGTCGCCGCGCTGGTCACCCTTGTCGCCGTTCCCGGCTGTGCGTCCGGGGCGCCCGGTCCGGGGGAAGCCCGGGCACCGGCTGCGGGGAGCACCCCGCCCGCCGCCCCGGCGAGCGCGACGGCATCCGCCGCGACCCCGGCCGCGCCCTCCTCCCCGCAGGCTCCGACGCCCTCGCCGACGCCCGCCCTTCCGCTGTCCGAGGCCCCGCGCACCGTCCCCGCCGTACGGGAGCACGTGCCGGCCCGCGGCCCCGGCTGGCGGCCCGGCCCCGAGGCGCGGGTCGTCGTACCGCCGGCCGACAGTGCGGCCCTGGCGGACGAGGGCAAGCTGCTCGCCGGGGAGCTGCACATCGGATTCGCCGCGTCGGCCACCCCGCGCAAGGGGGACGTGGAACTCGCCCTCGGGCCGAAGGGCTCCGGCACTCCCGAGTCGTACACCCTCACCGTCAGCGACGGGCAGGTCCGCATCACCGGACCCGACCAGGCCGGGGTGTTCTACGGCACCCGCACCCTCAAACAGGAGGTGAGCGGCGGCGGTTCGGCTCCGGAAGGCATCGTGCGCGACGCCCCGGCCAAGCCGCAGCGCGGGCTCAACCTCGACATAGCCCGCAAGTACTTCACCCCGGACTGGATCGAGGACCGGCTGCGCGAGATGGCCGACCTGAAGCTCAACCAGCTCGGCCTGCACTTCTCCGACGACCAGGCCTTCCGGATCGAGTCCGACACCCACCCCGAGATCGTCTCCACCCCCCACCTCACCAAGGCGCAGGTGCGCGAGATCACGGCGCTCGCCGCCCGGCTGCACATCGCGGTCGTCCCCGAGATCGACTCGCCCGGCCACCTCGGAGCGGTGCTGCGCGCGTACCCCGGGCTGCAACTGCGCGACGTCCAGGGCCGGGCGGTCAAGGGCGCGGTCGACATCGCGAACCCGGCAGCGGCGAAACTCGTCGACGAACTCCTGCGCGAGTACCTGCCGTTGTTCCCCGGCGCGATCTGGAACGTGGGTGCCGACGAGTACCAGGCCCTGGTCTACCGCGATCCGCAGACCTCCTTCCCGCAGCTCACCGCCGCCGCCCGGCAGCGGTACGGGCCCACCGCGCGGGTCCAGGACCTGGCGACGGGCTGGCTGAACGACCGTGCGGCCGTGGTCCGTTCGGCGGGCCGGGCACCGGCGGCATGGAACGACGGCTTCTTCACCGGCGGGATCGCCCAGCCGGCCGGGGACATCCAGGTCGAGTACTGGACGGGCAAGGAGATCGGGGCCCGGCCGCCGCTGGAGTACCTGCGCGAGGGCCGCAAGGTCGTCAACCTCAACGACGAGTACCTCTACTACGTGCTCGGGGAGCCGAACCAGTTCACGTACCCCGACGGCCGTCGCATCTACGAGCAGTGGACCCCGCTCGTCCTGCGCGGCACCACGGCCGTGCCCGCGCGGTACAACGGGCAGATCCTGGGCGCGCGCTTCGCCGTCTGGTGCGATCTGGCCGCATCCCAGACCCAGGCCCAGGTCGCGGCCGGCATCCGGCTCCCCCTCGCCGCTCTGTCCCAGAAGGTCTGGGACGCCCGCACCCCGGCCCTGGACTGGCCGGCCTTCAAGGCCCTGGCCGACCGCCTGTAGCGCGGCCGCCTGTAGCGCGGCCGGTCGGACGCGGCCGCACCCTCGGCCTCCCGGCTGTCGAAACCCGCTCGCCGGGCGGCGTCCGCTTTGGTTGGATGCGGGCATGGACGCCAGCACGCCGCCCTCGCCCGACGGCTACGAGATCTCCACCGACCCCGGCCGCCTCGACCCGGAGCTGATCCACCGGTGGCTGTCCGAGGACGCCTACTGGGCGCTCGGCCGGAGCCGGGAGAAGCAGGACGCCGCCATCGAGGGGTCCCTCAACTTCGGGGTCTACGAAGCCGTGTCCGGTCTCCAGGTGGCCTACGCCCGCGTCATCACCGACCGCGCCACTTTCGCGTGGCTCTGCGACGTGTACGTGGACCGGGGCGTACGGGGCAAGGGGCTGGGCACCGCCCTGGCGGGGGCGGTACGGGACCACCTCGCCCCGTACGGGCTGCGCAGGATCCTGCTGGCGACCGCGGACGCCCACGAGGTGTACGCGAAGGTCGGCTTCGAGCCGCTCACGGCACCGGAGAAGTGGATGGCGCTGGGCGTGCAGTAGGGCGCGGGCGCAGAGAGACCCTGGCGTGCGCCTACCAGATGGAGTTGACCCACTCCGGGTGGTCGATGAACGGGTTGCGGTTGTGCTGGTAGGTGTCGTAGATGACCTGGTTGCGGCGCTGCTCGAAGGCGTCCGGCGGGTCCTGCAGGTTCCACTGCTTCAGCACGCTGATCTTGCCGAAGAGGGGCGCGCTGCCGTTGTTGACCTTGTCGTTCATCTCCAGGTCGGCGAAACCGTCACCACCGTCGTAGCGCACGGCCATGTAGAGCAGCATGCGCGCGACGTCGCCCTTGACCGCGTTCCGCGGCTCGAAGGAGTCGGCGTCGGTCAGGCTGCCGGGGGCCTCGGAGACCGGGCCGCCGCCCATGTCGAAGTCCTTGTTCCCGCGGGTGCTGTTGACGGTGACGTCCTCGGGCCTGAGGTGGTGCAGGTCGGTCCCGGGGCCGGTGGCGGTCCCGAAGTCGCCGTGGCTCTTGGCCCAGACGTGCTCGCGGTTCCAGTCGTTGACGCCGCCGCCGTTGGTGGACTTGGACTGGGAGCGGCCCGAGTAGACCAGGATGACGTTGTTGGAGTTCGCCGGGTCCTGGTCGGTGACCTTCAGGGCGTTCCACACGCCGTCGTACGTCACCTTGGACTGGTTCTTGATGATGTTGTGCAGTGCCGTCTTCAGTGCGGCGCCGGTCTTGCCCTCGGCGGCGGCGTAGTACGTGTCGACGGCGGAGGCCGAAGCCTGGGCCGAAGCCGCCGCGGGGGCTGCGGCCGTGTGCTGCTGGCCGGCCGAGGCGGAGGCCGGGACCAGTATCAGGGACGCGGCCGCGAGGCCGGCTGCCCAGGGGGCAACGCGCGAGATTCTCATCACGTGGGGGGTACCTCTCCACACGCACCGCTCCCGCCCGGGGAATTGGCGGGGTGTCAGGTGGCAGAGCGAGATTCACATTGTCATGTGCCCTACAGGTAAAAAGCACGTGTCGGGAGGCAGGATTTTCTACGCGCGTCATGCGGGGTGATTGGCGTAAGAGTCCCTATGCAGGACGGGGCGGTGCGGGCACGGTGGCGGAGGCCACACCGTGAACAGCCCGACCAGGAGCAGCCCATGGCACCGAAGATCCTCATCGTGACCGGCGACGCGGCGGAATCCCTCGAAGTCCTCTACCCCTACCAGCGGTTGATCGAGGAGGGGTACGAGGTCCACATCGCGGCGCCGGCGGTGAAGAAGCTGCGCTTCGTCGTACACGACTTCGAGGACGGCTTCGACACCTACACCGAGAAGCCCGGCTACACCTGGCCCGCCGACATCGCCTTCGCGGACGTCGACCCGGGGGAGTACGCGGCGCTCGTCGTGCCCGGCGGACGCGCCCCGGAGTACCTGCGCAACGACCCCGAGGTGCGGCGGATCCTGTCGGCCTTCGCCGGCGACGACAAGCCGATCGCGCAGATCTGCCACGGCCCCCTGATCGCCGCCGCGGCCGGCGCGCTCGACGGCCGCAGGGTCACGGCCTACCCGGCGCTGGAGCTGGACGTGAAGGCGGCCGGGGCCACCTTCGAGGACTCCGAAGCCGTGGTCGACGGCACGCTGGTGTCGGCCCGTGCCTGGCCCGACCACTCCGCCTGGATGCGGGAGTTCCTGACCGTCCTGCGCGGCAAGGCCCCGGTTTCGGGAGGGTGAGCTCCGCCGCCCCCTTGTGAAGGATCGCGCCCGGTGGGTGCTGACGACTGCCGGGTACTGCCCTGGAGCGTGACCGGTGTGGTGGCGTGTGAAGCCTCGACTCACCTCATGCGCACGGCAGTTGCAAGGGGTCGATCATGACGGGGCGATGAGGGGGGCATCGGTGCGGTCGCGGCGCTGGGAGGCGCCGCGCTCGTCGGAGCCGGGGCGCCGCTCGCCCGGGTGCAGGAGGCGGCCCGGGCGGCGGTGCCCGTGGGCAGATCCGGAAGATCGACGCCGCGGACGGGCGGGTTCTGGCCACTCACCGGGCCGCGACCGGTACCGCCTTCGTCGACGACGCCGTCGTCGGCCCCTGAGCGGGGACGGCCGCCGGGCCCGCTTCGTCGAGCGGATCGCCGACCCGCGCTTCGGCGAGCCGACGGCGGTCGCGGTGCACGGCGGCCGGCCCTACGGGGTCAACGCCCGCTTCGACGCCGACTGGTCGGACCCGGCCACCGCCTCGGAGGTCGTCAGCTGCCCGCCGTGATGGCCGGCGCGGGCTCGTACTTGTAGTCCGGGCCGAAGTTCTTCTTCACGGCCGCTTCCCAGGTGCCGTCCTCGACCATCTTGCGGAGCGCGTTGTTGATCTTGACCTGGAGCTCGGAGCTGCCCTTCTTCATGCCGATCCCGTAGTTCTCGCTGCTCAGCCTCAGCCCGATCAGCCGGAACTTGCCCTCGTTGCCCTTGCGGGCGGTGTAGCCGGCCAGGATGGAGTTGTCCGTGGTCATGGCGTCCACCAGACCGTCCTTGAGGGCGACGACGCATTCGGAGTAGCCGCCGAGCTCCAGGAGGCTCGCCTTGGGGGCCAGGTTCTTCCTGACGTTCTCCGCCGAGGTCGAGCCGGTCACCGAGCACAGCCGCTTGGCGGGGTTGTTGAGGTCCTCGGCCTTGGTGATCGTGGCGTCGTCGGCGCGGACCATCAGGTCCTGGTGCGCGAGGAAGTACGGTCCGGCGAAGTCGACCTTCTGCTTGCGCTTGTCGTTGATCGAGTAGCTGGCCGCCACGATCTGGACCTCGTTGTACTCGATGAGGAGCTCGCGGTCGTTGCTGAGGACCTCCTTGAAGACGATCCGGTCCTTCGAGTAGCCGAGCTCCTTGGCCACGTACGTCGCCACGTCCACGTCGAAACCGGTGAAGGTGCCGTCCGGCTCCCGCATGCCGACGCCCGGCTGGTCGAACTTGATGCCGACGGCGAGGGTCCCCTGGTCATCGTCACCGCCACAAGCCGATGCGGTCAGGGAGAGACCGATCACTGCGGCGATGGCGCCGGCCTTGGGAACCTTCATGCTGCACTCTTTCCTGGGGTACGCGGATACGCGGAGTCCCGGAGGCCCGGTCGGGCGGTGCCGCGCGGCAGCGCGCGGAGCGCACCGGGACCGGCCCGGGGTGCGGGGAACCGCACGGGCTGGTGGACGCGTATATGAGGAAGCTAGGAAGGTGCCGGGCGCAGTGTCACGGCATCTGAGCAAATCTTGAGGGTAACGATCCGGAATGGCTGCAGATCCTGCGGCGCATCCGGTTATCGACGGGAGAGGAGCCGGTCGGGTGACCAAGGGCGGGGTAGGCGGGGTACGGGTCGAGGGGAACGCACTGCTGCTGGGCGAGGGGGCGCAGGTCCGGTTCATGCGGACGCTGCGGCTGCCGGAGACCGGTACGCACAATCTGCCCCCGGGGCTGGGGGAGTTCCCGCTGCGGCGGGTCGAGGACTATCCGGACACGGTCCCCGCGGACTGGCTCGCCAAGGGCGGGGTGATGCTTCCCGTGTACCTGCGCGAGGCGATGTGGCTCAGCTTCGGCGGGACCCGGGAGCCCACCGCGCTCCAGGTCGGCGTGGGCAAGGTGTGTGCCGTCTCCGGCGAGCGGTGGACGGGCGAACTGGGGCGCAAGCCGCAGAACTACCTCGTGCTGCCGCGCCAGCCGTGGCTGGACGGGATCAATTCGGGCACGGGTACGGTCCGCCAGTTCGTCGCCGTCCCGCTGGGGCTCGGTGCCACGGTGGAGGGCCAGGTCACCGGTGAGGAGACCGCGGGCGGCGTACAGCTCCAGGCCTTCCCGCTCGGGGCGAAGGCGCTGGAGCGGTGGCGGGAGGAGGAGCGGGCGCGCACGGCCGGGACCGGCCGGGTCGGCGGCGCTCCCTACGGGACGCTGCCGCCGGGCGGCTACGGGGGCGGCGGCTACGGGGCGGCCCCGGGCATGCCGGTGCCGGGCATGCCGATGCCGGCGCCGATGGCGGCACCGGCTCCGGGCGGGATCCCCGCAGCGCCCGCTGCTCAGGCCGCGGCCGGGGGACCGCTGCGCCGCTCGCGGGGCGGGCCCGCCCCGCAGGCTGCCCCGGCGATGGGGCTCGGCGTCGGCGGCTCCATGCGGCAGGAGGTGTACCGCGACGACCGCAAGGCCAAGGAGTGGGCGTCCGAGCCGGCCGCGCGGGTCTTCGTCCACCTGGTGACCCCGCCCGCGTGGCGCCGGATCACCGGGGAGGAGCCGCCGCCCTCGCCGGTGGACCGGGCCGCCTACACGCAGGCCGGGCTGCCGTGGTTCGACTACTACGACGAGGATGCCGCCGATCTCGCCCCCTCCGACACGCTCGGCGGGGTGCAGCCGGTCGGCGAATGGCTCGGCGCCGACGAGGCCCCGTGGGCGGAGCCGGCGCCCGGCCAGGTCGCACCCCTGGGGAACGCGCCCCGGCCGGGCAAGCCGGTCCAGGACGGCGACTGGTAGCCGGCACGGGTTCCCGCTGCCCCGGCCCGCCCCGCGGACCGGCCGCCGCGTACCCGGACTGGCCGGGAACGTATGGTCGTTCGACGCCCGGGGCGTGACCCGTGACAGCATGGGCGGGCAACACACGGTGGTCGGAGGGGGAGTTCGGTGAGCGGAGTACGCAAGGGCCTGGCCAAGGTGGAGATCGCGCTGCGGTGGGATCCCAGCCCGGCGGGGGCGCCCGTCCACGACCTCGACCTGCTCGCCGCGGTCTACGCCGCGGCGGATCCGCACGGGGACCCCGTCCACCTGGTGCACTTCGGCAGCCGGTCGCCCGACGGCACCATCACGCTGAACCGGGACAGCAGGACCGGTCAGGGGCTGGGCTTCGACGAGGTCATGACCCTCGAACTGACCCGGATCGCCGACGAGTTGAACAGGGTCGTGGTGGGAGTGGTGATCCAGCGGCCGGGTGGCGGGCCGGCGCTGACCTTCGACGAGGTCGCGGGGAAGGGCCTGCGCATCCGGGAGGGCTACACCGATCTCGCGGTGGACGACCTCACCGGCTTCGGCGCGGCGAGTGCGGTCACGGTCGCCGAGTTCACCCGCGACGGTGACGGGGTCTGGTCCCTGGATCCGACCCTACGGGGCTTCGACGCCGACCCGGAGGAGTTCGCCCGGGAGATGGGCGCGGCCCGCAACTGACCCGGCCGCACGGGCTCGCCGGCCGGGCGGCGGCCCGTACGGGAGCCCGGGCGGCGGCCCGTACGACAACCCGTACAACGGCCCGGACAGCCACGCGGACCGGTCGGCGGTCACTCCGCGAGGGAGTGCCCGCCGACCGGTCCGGGGGCTGCGCTGCCACCGTCCCCACGAGGCAGCGCGAGCGGGTCACCGTCCGGTCATCGGGGACGGCGGCCCGCTGGTTCAGGGGGCCCCTGGTTCGGGGCCCGGTTCAGGCGCCCGGTCCGGGAGCCCGGTCCGCCGCGGGCGGGGCCGCGCCCAGCACCGGCAGCAGGCACGCGTCGACGAACCGCACGAGGTACTCGGCGTCCGCGTAGCGGCCCTCCAGCACGGGCCGGATGCGCAGCACGCCCATCAGCTGCGCCGGCAGGAACTCCACGGCGGGGTGTCCGGCGGCGAGCTCGCCCCGGGCCACGGCCCGCGCCACGATTGAGTCGAACGCCGCCAGCTCCGGCTCCACCAGAGCCTCGCGCAGGGCCGCCTTCAGCTCCTCGTCGCTCAGCACCGCGTGCCCGAGGGCCTGCATCAGCCGGGTGTCGCGCCCCGAGGTGCAGGCGGCGATCCGGGCCGCCTCGCGCAGGTCGCCCGGCAGGGTTCCGGTGTCCACCGCGGCGAGGGTCCCGCGCCGGTCCGCGCGCAGGGCGGCGGCGACGAGCTGCGGTTTGGTCTTCCACTGCCGGTAGAGCGTGGACTTTCCGCAGGCGGCCCGGGCGGCGATCTTCTCCATGGTCAGCGCCTCGTAGCCGTCCTCGCGCAGCTGCTCCAGGACGGCGTCGTAGAGCTGCTGCTCGCGCTCCGGAGTGATCTTGGAGCGGCGCGCGGGGGCCGGGGCGGCTTCCGGCGTCGGCGACGTCATGGGGCGGCTCTCCTCGATGCTGCGTGCAGGCCTGGGTGGCCGGGTGGGCCCTGGTCATGATGGCCGATTTTTTTCGGTCGCGGGGCAGCGGGCTCTAGTGAAAGTCTACGGGAACGCGAGCGTATCGGTACACACTCGTATCGATACGAGAATGTATCGATACACTGGTGTGTCGATTGTGAGCCAGAGCTGTGTACAGGAAGCGAGACCGGGGGATGACCTCCCAGACCACACCCGTCGGGGCCGGCGCGGGGCCGGGCGCCCGCCCCCGGGCCATACGCGAGCTCCTGCTCGTCGTGGGCCTCTTCGCGGTCTACAAGTGCGGCCGTACGCTCGCCACCGGCCGCACGGACGAGGCCTTCCGCAACGCCACCCGGATCTGGGACGCCGAGCGCACCCTGCACCTGCCCGGCGAAGGCCTGGTCCAGAGCCTGCTCCTGCACGGCGACGCCCTCGTGCACACCGCGAACACCTACTACGCGGCCGTGCACTTCCCCGCCACGGTGCTCTTCCTCGTCTGGCTCTACGTACGCCGCCCCGCGCACTACCTCTGGACCCGCCGCGTCCTGGCCGTCCTGACCGGCGCGGCCCTCGTCATCCACCTGGCCTTCCCCCTCGCACCCCCGCGGATGCTGGGCGAAGCCCACCTGATCGACACCGGCCAGGTCTACGGCCCGACCGTCTACGGGGCCGCGCCCGCCACCGACACCATGGCCAACCAGTTCGCCGCGATGCCCTCGCTGCACTTCGGATGGGCCCTGATGCTGGCCCTCGGCATGATCGCCGCCACCTCCTCGCGGTGGCGCGCCCTGTGGCTGCTGCACCCGCTGGTGACCCTGCTCGTGATCGTCGGCACGGCCAACCACTACTGGCTCGACGCCATCGTCGCCACGCTGCTCCTCGGAGCCGCCCTGCTGCTGGTCCCGCGCCCGGTCGGCCGGTCGCTCGTCGCCCGGCGGAGCGTGCCGGTCCAGCGTTCCGCGGAGCTGCCCGCGGCGGCGGGTGCGGGTGCGGGTCCGGGCGCACCGGGGACCGTAGAGCCGGTGGAGCACCCGGAGCCGGTGGAGCCCGTAGGAGCGGTCCGGTGAACGCCACGGTCCTCGCCGTCCTGCTCTGCCTCGCCGCGGCCATCGCCTACGCGGCCGCCGCCGTGGCCCAGGAACGCCTCGCCCGCCGCGCCGTCGCCCGCAGCACCGCGGCACTGCTCGGCAACGGCGCCTGGTGGTGGTCGGCCGGCCTGAACGCCGCCGCCGCGCTCCTGCACGCCGCCGCCCTGCGGTACGGGCCGCTCACCCTGGTCCAGCCGCTCGGCGCGCTCACCCTCGTCGCCGCCGTACCGCTGGGCGCCCGCGGCGCCGGAAGGCGGGTCGTCGCCAGCGAGTGGCGCGGCACCCTGGCCACCGTCGTCGGCCTCGGCCTGCTCCTGCTGCCCGCCTCCGGCCCGTCCCCCGACGAGACCCTGACCCTGACCGAGGCGCTCGCCGTCTCCGGAGCCACGGCCGCGGTGATCATGCTGCTGACCGCACGGACCGAAACCCGCTCGGGCCTGCGCCACGCGACGGCTTCCGGGCTGGCCTCGGCGGCGGCCTCCGCCCTGACCCAGACCGTCGCCGTGGCGGGTGGTCGGGGCGGGTCCCTGCTCAGCGTCCGTGTCGTCTCCGTGGGACTGCTCGTGGTGGTCTTCGCCGTTGGCGGGATGCTCCTGTCCCAGCGGGCCTACCGGGGCGGCCTCGGCGCCCCGCTCGCGGTGGTCAACCTGACCAACCCGCTGGCCGCGGCCGCGATCGGCATGATCCTGCTCGGCGAACGCATCCACGGCGGTGCGTTCGGAGTCCTGTTGGCCGTGGCCGGGGCGCTCGCGGCGGCCCGGGGCGTGCTCTTGCTCACCCGGACCCCGCAGCAGACGAAGGTCGCCGCGACCGGCGCCGGATCCCAAGCCGGACCCCACCTCGGGCCCCAGCCCGGACCCCAAGTCGCGTCTCAGGCCGCGCCGAGGGCCCGTGTGGCAGCATGAGCCGCATGGCTGCCGACGACGGTTCGTTCCTCTCGCTCCGCTCCAAGAACTCGATCCTCTCCATCGGTTCGGTGGGCTCGATCCTCTCCATCGGATCGGTCGGCAGCGTGCTGTCGGTCGGTTCGATCGGCTCGTCGCTGTCGGCCGCGTCGGTGGGTTCCGTGCTGAGCGCGGGCTCGTTCGCCTCCGCCCAGTCGACGCTGTCGGTGCTGTCCTGGCGCTCGCGCGGCGGCTTCCTGGCGGCGGGAGCGGGTGCGGGAGCGGCGGTGCTGGGCCTCGTGGCGCTGGCCGCCCTCAGGCCCGCCGCCGCATCCCGGCGGGCCGGCTGAGAACCGTTTCGCCTGTTCACGCGTCTCCCCCTGTGAGACCTGAACGGACGGCGCGCGCACGACGGCGCGCACATCGAAGCGGAGTGAACGGGCATGGGCATCATCGGCTGGATCATCCTCGGACTGCTGGCGGGCGGAATCGCCAAGGTCCTGCTGCCCGGCCGTGACCCGGGCGGCCTGATCGGCACCACCCTCATCGGTATCGCCGGAGCCTTCACCGGCGGCTGGCTCTCGGCGAAGTTCCTGGACCGGAACATCCAGAACGACTTCTTCGACCTCGCGACCTGGGGTTCCGCCATCGCGGGCTCCCTGGTCCTCCTCATCGCCTACCGCATCCTCTTCGGCAACTCCCGCAACTGACCGACCTACCCCGCCGCCTGCCGGGGGTCAGTGCTCCATGTAGGCCACCGTGCCGGTACGGCGGGCCACGTCGATCTCCCGTAGGCGGGCGAAGTTCGCGGGGCTCATGAGCGCCTCCCACTCCCGCACCGAGTGGACCCGTACCTCGCTGTGCTCCTCGGGGTCGAGGACGATGGCGGCGATCTGTTCGTCGGTGAGGGTGCCTCCGTCGAAGAGGAAGCCGACGTGGTTCGCGGGCCAGGCCTCGCCCCGGTGGGCGATGAACTGTGTACCCAACAGCTTCCGCTCGCCCTCGAAGGCGATGCCCGTCTCCTCCAGGCACTCCCGGAGCGCACACTCCCAGGGCGTCTCGCCGTGGTCCATGTTCCCGCCGGGCCACTGCCAGGTCTCCGTGGAGTACGTCGCACGCAGCTGCACCGGGCGGCCGCCGGTGTCGGTGAAGTAGAGGCAGGCGTAACCGGTCGCCCGGGGGATGGTCTTGACGTACTCGGCGGGCGGGAGCCACACGGACACCGTTCCACCTCCGTCCGGGCCTAGGCCGTCTCTTTCGGATCTTGCCGGGCCCGCGGTGTCCGGCACCGCGCCCGGCCGCACTGCCGGGGCGACCGAGTACGCCCAGTACGCGAGCGCCCCGACAGCACGCCCAGGCACGGCACCGGACACCGCGGACTCGGCCGACAAGATCCGAAAGAGACGGCCTAGGCCCCTCGGGGACATCGGGCAGGCACACTACCCACGGTGTGCGGCGCCCACGCGCGGGGCCCTGGACGGGGGCCGGGATGTCCACGTCCCGGTACGGGTGCACCGGCGTCGGTGGTGGCGTTTACGATGACCGGCCATGGACAGCAGTGAGGCCGGCAGACGGTTGATCGACGGGCGATTCGAACTCGCCCGCCCCCTGGGCAGCGGCGGTATGGGGACGGTGTGGCTCGCGCGCGACATCGCGCTCGACCGGGAGGTCGCCCTCAAGGAGGTGCGGCCGCCGGACCCGGCGACCGCCGCGGCGCAGCCCGGGCTCGTCGTCCAACTGCGCGAACGGGCCGTCCGTGAGGCCCGGGCGCTCGCCCGGCTCGCCCACCCGAACGTGGTCACGATCCACCACATCGTGGAGCCCGATCCCGGCTCCGACGGCCATCCCTGGATCGTGATGGAGCTCGTCCGGGGCGGCTCCCTGGCCGACCGGCTGGAGGCCGGGCCGATGCCGGTCGCGGACGTGCTGCGCCTCGGGCTCGACCTGCTCTCCGCGCTGCGGGCCGCCCACGCCGAGGGGGTGCTGCACCGCGACGTGAAACCGGCCAACGTGCTTCTGCGCCCCGCCGGCTCCGCGGTGCTCACCGACTTCGGGATCGCCGCCCTGCACGGAGCGACCGGGCTGACCTCGACCGGGGCCCTGATCGGCTCGCCGGAGTACATCGCGCCCGAGCGGGCGCGCGGCGAGGAGGGACTCGCCGCCTCCGACCTGTGGTCGCTCGGGATGCTGCTGTACGTGGCCGCGGAGGGGGTGCATCCGCTGCGCCGGGCCACCAGCCTGGCCACTGTGGTCGCGGTGCTCGACGAGCCGATCCCCGCGCCGGTCCGGTCCGGCCCGCTGGGCCCCGTACTGGAACGGCTGCTGGTGCGGGACCTGTCCGTGCGGCCCGACGCCGAGGAGCTGGAAGCGCTGCTCCGCAGTGCGAGCAGTGCTCTCGACGCCGGCTCCCCGGTGGTGCCGACGGGCTCCTTCGGAAGCTTCGGGCCGGCCGTCACGACCCTGGATCCCGCCATGGGATCCGTACCGATGTCGGTGGCGGCGCACGGCCCCGCTCAGACACCGCCGACGCCGACTCCGTTCGTGCCCGGCGCGGGCAACCCGTACGCGTTCACCGTCCCCGTGACCCTCTCCGCGCCGACCTCTCCGCGCCGCCGCCGTCGCCCGGCCCTGCTCGCCGGACTCCTCGCGGTGGTCCTGGCCGCGGGCGTCGTCGGCCTCGTCAAGGGACTGCCCGGCGGGAACGCCGGCGGCACCGCGGGCAAGGGCGGCGACACGAAGGCCGCGAACACCCCGTCCGCCTCCGGCCCGGCCTCCCCGGCCCAGGGCACCGCGGTGGCCCTGACGCCCGCCCCCACACCGAAGGCGAGCACGCCCAAGCCGGTCACCCCGCCCAAGGGCAGCCTGATCGACCCGGCCAACATCCGTACCGCCGTCGAGGCGCTCAAGCAGCAGACGGGCACCACCACCTTCGTCAACATGCGGGTCTACGACGAGTACGTGCTCGCCGACATCCCCACCGCACCCGGAGCCAAGACCGTCGACTCCTGGCAGTACCGCGGAGGCGCCGCCAAGCGCACCGGCCCTTCCGGCACCGTGAAGCCCGGCGATCCGCTCATGGACATGGCGGCGCTCGACTGGGACGCCCTGCCCGCCCTGCTCGCCGAGTCGACGAAGGAGCTCGGCGTCGACAACCCGAGCTCCCGCTACCTCAACGTCTCGCCCTGGATGAACGACCCCGCCGTCCGGCCCTACTTGAGCGACGAGTACGGACAGGGCGGCTACGTCCTCGCCGGCACCGACTTCAAGATCAAGAAGGTCTACCGGAGCTGAGCCCCGGGCCCGGGTGTGGTCCATACGGACCACGGGCTGATGCGCCCGCCGAGGGGGGCCCGCATGCTGGCCATGACGGTGCGCCCGGGGAAGACCCCGGCCGGTCTCGGAGGCTGCGATGGACGTTCAGGCGTTGCTCGATCGTGCC
Source organism: Streptomyces sp. NPDC104226 (assembly GCF_055584085.1). NCBI lineage: Bacteria > Bacillati > Actinomycetota > Actinomycetes > Kitasatosporales > Streptomycetaceae > Streptomyces > Streptomyces sp. NPDC104226. The sequence goes on along the minus strand of NZ_JBVJMS010000002.1, from coordinate 717,929 downwards.
GCGATCGGCGAGCTCCTCGACCGGTATGCGCGCGTCTTCGACGAGCGGGACTTCACCGAGGTGCTGCCGACGCTGTTCAGCGCGGACTGCACGGTCGAGCTTCCGCCGGGTAGCCATCAGGGACTCGGCGGCCTGAATGCGTTCCTCGGCGCCGTCATGGCACCGTTCGACCGCACACTGCACTCGTTCGGCAACTACATCATCGACCTGCGGGGCGACCAGGCCGGCTATCGCGCCAACGCGCAGATCACTCACCTCGTGAGCGAGGCCGGAGGTGCGGTCGACGATGTCTTCACCGTGGGCGCGGTGCTGACGGGGGTGGCGACACGGACACGGGACGGCTGGAGGCCGGCCACCACGACCCTCGACCCGGTGTGGCGTCAGGGCGAGGGCCCTGGTCCTGAGATGCAGGTGTGAAGGTTCGCCCTCGTCACGGATGACGGATGACGGACTCGGCCTCAGTAGGCGCCGTTGACGTTGTCGATCGAACCGTAGCGGGCCGCCGCGTAGTTGCAGGCGGCCGTGATGTTGGCGACCGGGTCGTAGGAGTCCATCGGGGTGCCGGGGACGTGATAGGCCTTGAAGGTCGGGTCGATGACCTGGAGGAGCCCCTTGGAGGGGATGCCGGCCGCCGCGTTGGAGTCCCAGTTGTTGATGGCCAGCGGATTCCCCGAGGATTCGCGCATGACGTTGCGGTGAATTCCCTCGTAGCTTCCGGGAATTCCGTGCTGCGCCATGACGTCGAGCGACTCCCGGATCCAGCCGTCGAGGTTGTTCGCGTAACCGGTGGCGGCCTTGGCCGCGGCCGGCGCGGCGGCGGGGGCGGCCCCGGTGAGGTTCAGCTTCAGGCCGGGGCGGATGGCCGCGGGGTTGGCGCCGACGATGCTCTTGTTGGCTTCGTACAGCTGCTGCCAGCCGCCGCCTATGGAGTGCTCGGCCGCGATCTTGCTCAGGGTGTCACCGCTGACCACGGAGTACGTCGTCGGGGCGACGGCGGCCTTGGCCGTCTCGGCCGCCCCGGCCGTGGTCGCGCCGATCAGCGGGAGGGCCAGCGCGGCACCGCCCGTACCGGCGAGGGCCAGCTTGCGGGTGAGTGCGTGGTGCTGCTTCGGCCGACGGTGCTTTCCCTGTCCGGGCATGGCGGAATTCCTCACGTGGGGGACGGAAGAGCCCTGGTGGAGGCCGGATTCGGCAGCTGACCACCGGGAATGAGGTGACCGTAGGCGAGCCCGCCGGGCCGGAACAAGACATGAATTCGACCGGGAGATCAACTTCTCGGATTCGGCCCGGCGGATGACCTTGGAAAGGGATGCGGGAATTCGTGAATATCCAACCGGGAAAAGGGAATCGTCCCTCGCGGGGAAATGATGTTGACGACCCCGGCGTGACTCACATCACGGGCCGGCGGGCGGCGGTTCAATTCGGGCAAGTCGCCCGTCGCCGGGGCCGATTCGGGCGACCCGCCCGTTGGCGGCGAATCGCCCATCCCGGGTCAATCAGCCCTCGTAGGTGATCGTGCCGTCCTCGTCCATCGCGGGGTGGATCCTGGTCGGTCCCCCCCCGTCCTCCTCCTCGTCCGACGGCCGCGGACCCTCCGGCCCGTCCGGCCCGATCCGCACCAGCCGGCGCATCCGGACGAGTCGCAGCTCGCGGCCGTCGTCGAGCCGCACCGCGTTCGCGTCCCCGGCCGCCCGAAACTCCGCCGCCGCACGCTCGTACCCCGCCCGCCGGGGCTCCGGCAGCTCCGCCCCTTGCAGCGCGGACGTGGCGGGCCAGAGCCAGGTCAGGATGTGCACCAGCGCCCTGCGGGCCGCGTGCGGGCTCGGCAGCACCGCGGATGCGGGCTCCCAGCCCGTCGCGGTGCGCTCCAGCACCCGGTAGCCGGTCGGCAGCAGCACGGTCCCGGCGTGCGTGCGCAGTGCGCGCCGCGAGTCCGCCCGTACCTCGGCCGGGTAGCGGGGGCTGCGGTAGTGCAGGCCCATCAGTGCGAGCCGCTCGGAGGCCTCCATGACGCTCGCCGCCGCGATGTGGTCGATCACGAAGCCCAGGTCGATCTCGGGGTCCCGGGTCCCGAGCTCCCAGTCGCGCACGACCGGCTCCGGATCGGTGGGGCGGGGCGGCTCCGGCCCGTCCGCGTTGCTGTAGATGATCTCCTCGCAGCGCACCACGCGGTAGCGGGTGTCGGCCGCGACGACCTCGTCGACGGTCTCGGTCTCCAGCCGTGCGACGGCGGCCAGGAGCTCCCGGCGGACCGCCCGGTCGTCGGTGTCGTCCTTGGCCCGGAACCACAGGGCGGAGTTCAGCCGGTCCCGGGCGCCCTGCGGATACCCGCACGTGACCGGAGCCAGCACCTGCCACCGGTGCCCGCCGCCCGCCTCCTGGGCGGCGACCCCGAAGAGCGGGCCCCGGATGATGTAGCGCGTGTACCGCTGCGCGGCGTCGGAGGCGTCGGCCTCCTGCGCGGCCGCCACCGGATGCTCCGCGGGCTCGACGTTGATGTAGAGGTGCTCGCGCCCGGGGGGTACCTCGCTGCTCATGGCGAGCATTCTGGCTCCCGTCGTCGACGGGCCGCCGGAGCATCGTCAACTCGCCCCGGGGTGAGCGAGGTTGTGGTACCGGGGAGGTGGGCTTCAGGAGATCTGCGCCAGTTCCCGCAGGGCCGCGGCGACCGATTCCGTGCCTGCGGGCAGCAGGGGGAGGCGTACGTCAGGGGTCGGGATACGGCCCTGCGCGTACAACACCCCCTTGATCACCGTCGGATTGGGCTCGGCGAAGAGGGTCGCGGAGAGCCGGGCCAGCGCATGGCCCAGGGGGCGTGCCCGGTCCGCTTCGCCCGCCCGCCAGGCGGCCGCGAGCTCGGCGAACCGGCCCGTCGCGAGATGGGCCGACGCGAGGACCCCGCCCGCCGCACCGAGCGCGAGCAGAGGCGAGAGGAAGGCGTCGTCGCCCGCCAACACCGCGAAACCGTCCGGCAGATCACCGAGCAGTGCCACGGTCTCCCCGTCGAGCGAGCCGACGGCGTACTTCACCCCGGCCACCCCGGGCAGCGCACCGACCGCCCGCAGCAGCGGCGCGTCCAACGGCTGCCCGGTGCGGTACGGGACGTGATAGACGATAAGCGGTACGGGGCTCACCCGTGCCAGCCGCTCGAAGTGCGCCAGCACCCCGGCGGCCGCGGGCCGCACGAACGCGGGCACGGTCACCAGCGCGGCCCGCGCCTCCGGCCACCGCTTCAGCCGGACCAGCGACTCCTCGGCGGCCCGGGTCCCGCTCGCCCCGGCGCCCACGGTCAGCGCCGCCCTGCGCTCCCGGCAGACCCGGGCGCAGACGTCGGTGACGAGGTCGCGCTCGGCCTCGTCGAGGGCGGCCGGCTCGCCGGTGGTGCCCAGCGCCACGATCCCGGTGGCCCCCGCGTCGAGCACTTCGTGGGCGAGCGCCTCCAGGGCGTCGGCGGCGACGTCGCCGGCCGCGGTGAAGGGGGTGATCAGCGGCACGTGGACCCCGTACGGGGCGTACGTGGTAGTGGAGGCGGCGGAGGCGGGTGCGGACGAGGTCCCGGGCGTCTGGGTCATGGGACGAGCCTGACCCGTCCCGAGCATCGAATCCAGTTCGCGTTTCTTACCCGACCCGTAAGCTGATCCGATGCTCGATGTACGACGTCTGCGCCTCCTGCGCGAACTCGCCCACCGCGGGACCATCGCCGCGGTGGCCGAGGCGCTCTCCTTCAGCCCTTCGGCGGTGTCCCAGCAGCTCTCGGTCCTCGAACGCGAGGCCGGTCTGCCGTTGCTGGAACGCACCGGGCGCCGGGTCCGGCTCACGCCCGCCGGCCAGAACCTGGTCCGGCACGCCGACGCGGTGCTGGAACTGCTGGAGAGGGCCGGCGCCGAGCTCGCGGAGGCGCGCGGCGGACTGGCCGGAGCGCTGCGGATCGGCTCCTTCCCGACCGCGACCAGAGCCGTCGTACCGGAGGCCCTCGCGGAGCTGGCCCGCCGGCACCCGGGACTGGAGCCGATGGTCTCCGAGACCGACCCGGCGGCCGTCGCCGACGCGCTGCGGGCCGGGGACCTGGACGTGGCCCTGATCAACGCGTACGACTTCGTCCCCGAGCCGGAGGAACCGGGCCTCGCCACGGAACCGCTCTACCGCGAGGCCATGTACCTTGCGGCGCCGACCCCGTGGGCGCGCACACCCGCCGCCCCGGCCGACGGGGCGGCTCCCGCGGGGCCGGGCGGAGCCGGGCAGCGGGCGCTGCTCCGTACGCACGCCGACGCGCCCTGGATCACCGCCACGCCCGGCACGCTCTGCCACGCCATGACCGTGCGCGCCTGCGAGGACGCCGGGTTCGTGCCGAGGATCCGCCACCAGGTGGACGAGTTCGCCACCGTCCTCGCCCTGGTCGCGGCCGGCCAGGGGGTGGCCGTGGTCCCGCAGCTGGGGATCACCGGTCGCGCGGACCCGGCCGTGGCGCTCACCCGCCTCGCCATGGAGCGCCGCACCAATGTGGCCTTCCGCAGCGGCGCCGCGGCCCACCCCGCCGTGGCCGCCTTCGACACGGCCCTACGAGTGGCCCTGCCACCCGAACTGTCCGGGGACCACGTCTAGGCCATCTCTTTCGGATCTTGTCAGGCGCGGTGCAACTCCCGCACGCGGGACAGCGCGTGTACGTTGGCGGGGGACCGGCGGAGCCCTCGGGGGCTTCCGGCGGCATCGACGAGACCGTGATCGAGATCGGGGTAGCACGTGACGCATCGCGTACGAGGGGTCATCGCCCGTAGCAAGGGCGCACCGGTGGAGACCACGACGATCCTCGTGCCCGACCCGGGCCCCGGCGAGGCGCTCGTACGGGTCCAGGCCTGCGGGGTCTGCCACACCGACCTGCACTACCGGGAGGGCGGGATCAACGACGAGTACCCCTTCCTCCTCGGACACGAGGCGGCCGGGGTCGTCGAATCCGTCGGCCCGGACGTCACCGACGTGGCCCCCGGCGACTTCGTCGTCCTCAACTGGCGTGCAGTGTGCGGGAATTGTCGGGCCTGCAAGCGCGGCCGGCCCTGGTACTGCTTCGCCACGCACAACGCCACCCAGCCCATGACCCTGGAGGACGGCACCCCGCTCTCCCCGGCCCTCGGCATCGGCGCCTTCGCCGAGAAGACCCTGGTCGCCGCCGGCCAGTGCACCAAGGTGGACCCGGCCGCCTCCCCGGCGGCCGCCGGACTGCTCGGCTGCGGGGTGATGGCCGGCCTGGGCGCGGCCCTGAACACCGGCAACGTCGGCCGCGGCGACTCCGTGGCCGTGATCGGCTGCGGGGGAGTGGGCAACGCCGCCGTCGCCGGGGCCAGGCTGGCCGGAGCCTCCCGCATCATCGCCGTGGACCTGGACGACCGGAAGCTGGAGTGGGCACGCGGACTCGGCGCCACGCACACCGTCAACGGCGGTACGCAGGACGTGGTCAAGGCCATCCAGGAACTCACCGGAGGCAACGGGGCGGACGTGGTCATCGAGGCCGTCGGCCGCCCCGAGACGTACAAGCAGGCGTTCTACGCGCGCGACCTGGCCGGCACGGTGGTGCTGGTCGGCGTCCCGACGCCGGAGATGCAGCTCGAACTCCCGCTGCTGGACGTCTTCGGACGCGGCGGCGCACTGAAGTCCTCCTGGTACGGGGACTGCCTGCCCGAGCGGGACTTCCCGCTGCTCATCGACCTCTACCTGCAAGGCCGGCTCGACCTCGACGCGTTCGTCTCGGAGCGCATCGCCCTGGACGGGGTCGAGGCGGCCTTCGCACGCATGGAACGGGGCGAGGTGCTCCGCTCGGTGGTCGAGTTCTGAACACCCCCGCCCCCGCCCCCGCCCCTGCCAACGCCCCCGCCGACGGCCCTGTGACCGCCCGCGCACCGATGGCCGACCCGGGGCAGGCCCGGGCCGCCGCTCGCGCCATCGCGGCGGCGGCCCGGGGGGCGGGACCCCGGTCCCATGGCCACCGCCACGAGCGGTTCCCACCACGTGTACGTGGGCCCGGACACGGTGGTGAAGCTCATCGACGCGGCCTCCCACACGCGGCTGAACAGGGAGATCGCGCTCGCGCCCCACCTGCCCGCGGGCCTCACGGCCCCGCTGCTGGACAGCGGGACCCGCAGGACGGAGGCGGGGGACGTCCGCTACGCCTGCTACGCCCGCGTGCCGGGGACGGCTCCCGGCATGGGCATGCCCGGCGCGGACGCGGCGACCGCGCGCGCGTGGGCGGAGGAGGCGGTCGAGCGCCTCGGCCGGCTCCACGCCTGGGTTCCCACGGGCGGGGCCGCCCGGACGCTTCGGGAAACCCTCGACCACGGCGGATTCACCGGCCGGGCCGCGTTCCTCGCCGAGATCGAGCGCATCGCCGGACTCGACCGGACCGGAGGACACGACCGGACCGGAGGACACGACCGGACCGGAGGACTCGACCGGACCGGAGCCGTACCTCCCCACCTGCTCGACGGACTGCGCGCGATCGCGCACGCCGCACCCCTGCACGCCCGTACGGTCGTCCCGGTCCACGCGGACTGCCACTGGGACAACTGGCTCGCACACGGCCGGAGCGTGACGGCCCTGCTGGACTTCGAATGGGCCCGCTTCGGGGATCCGGCCGACGACTGGTTCTTCCTCATCCGGTTCAGCGGCCCGCACATGGAGATCGTCCTCGACGTCGTCGCCCGTACGACGGGGACCCCTCCGGACACCCTCCGGGCAGCCTGCGAGGTGCGCGAAGCGACCCACCTCGCAGCCGACCTCCGCGTCGCACTGCAGCGCCCCGACGTCCACGCGCGGATGGCCGCGGACCGGCTCCGCTCGCTGGAGGAGCTCATCGTCGGGCGCCACTGGTGGCGTCCGGCCCCACCCGTGCCCCCGGGTGCGGCAGGCGGCGCCCCCGCGGGCCTCGCGTAGGCTCGGGCGGGTCCGCCGTCCCGGTTCGCCACCACCCACCGGCCCCGGGACGGCTGCCGCGTACCCCACCGCACCGCGCCGACCCCAGGGACCTCCCGTGACCCCCGTGACCCCCGTGCCCTCCGAGAGCGCCGCCGCCGGCAGCTACCGCCAGCCCGGCGTCGTCCTCACCGACCACTACTTCGGCGTTCCGCTCGACCACGCCCGCCCCGACGGCGAGCGGATCGAGCTGTACGCCCGCGAACTGGTCGCCACCGGCAAGGACCCGGAATCCCTGCCCTGGCTGCTCTACCTGGAGGGCGGACCCGGCTTCGGCGCCCGCCGGTTCACCGGTCGGCAGGCGTGGCTGGAGCGGGCCCTCGAGGAGTACCGGGTGCTGCTGCTCGACCAGCGCGGGACCGGCCGCTCCACCCCGGTCAACCGGCAGACCCTGCCGCTGCGCGGCGGCCCCGCGGAGCAGGCCGAGTACCTCGCCCACTTCCGCGCCGACTCCATCGTCCGCGACGCCGAGACCATCCGCCCGCTCCTCACCGGCGGCGCGCCCTGGACGGTCCTCGGCCAGAGCTTCGGCGGCTTCTGCGTCACCCACTACCTGGGCGCCGCCCCCGAGGGACTCGCCGCCGCCCTCATCACCGGCGGGCTGCCCTCCCTCGACGCCACCGCCGCCGAGGTGTACGAAGCCGCGTACCCCCGCATCGAGCGCAAGAACCGGGCGCACTACGCCCGCTACCCCATGGACGTGGAGCGGGCCCGCCGCATCGCCGCCCACCTCGTCGAACGCCCGGCCGAACTCCCCGGCGGATACCTGCTGACGGCCGAGGCCTTCCAGTCCCTCGGCCTGCTCCTCGGCGGCTCGGACGGGAGCCACCAGCTGCACTACCTGCTGGAGGACGCCTTCGTCCCCACCCCGGCCGGACCCGCCCTGTCCGACGCCTTCCTGGAGGCCGTGCACGCCCAGCTCTCCTTCGCCGGGCACCCCCTCTACGCCCTGCTCCACGAGGCGATCTACGCCCAGGACCCGGGCGCGCCCATCGGCTGGGCCGCCGAGACGGTCCGCTCCGGGCACCCCCGGTTCGACGCCGCGAAGACCCTCGCGGGTGCGGAGCCGCTGTTCTTCACCGGCGAGACCATCCACCCCTGGCACTTCGACTGCGACCCGGCGCTCGCCCCGCTGCGCGAGACCGCCGGACTGCTGCTGGCCCGCACCGGCTGGACCCCGCTCTACGACCGGGCGCGGCTGGCCGTCAACGAGGTGCCGGTGGCCGCGGCCGTCTACCACGACGACATGTACGTGGACACCGCGCACTCCCTGGCCACGGCCCGGGCGATCCGCGGTCTGAAGACCTGGGTGACGGACGAGTTCGAGCACGACGGGGTCCGTGCGGGAGGCCCGCGGGTCCTGGACCGGCTGCTGGCGCTCGTACGCGACGAGGTCTGACCCCGTCCGAAGAGCCGTGGGCTACGGGACCGGGACGCCCGTGCGGAGGAAGTACAGGCCGATGAGGTGTCCGCCCTCGTTGAAGGTGACGCGGAACTCTCCGGTCCCCTTCTCCATGTGGAGGGGCACGTTCACCACGGACCCGTGGACGGACGTGACCTGCCGCGGGTCCCCGTGCGACCGGTAGGGCCCGAACTGCTCCTGGTAGTCCTTCCAGGCCAGTGCGAGCGCCTCCGGGGACGCCTGGTGGCGGAGCGTCACGTCGAAGCGGGCCGAGACGGCGGCGAAGTCGCCCCGTACGACCTCGTCGAGGGTGTCGAGTGCGAGCCGCTCGTCATCGGCCCGCCCCGGAAGGGCCGTGACGGCCGGGGCGGTGACCTCCGCGGGGTCGCGGACCTGGGCCGCGGCGGGCGGGGAGCCGTTCGTCAGGAGCAGGGCGCCGCAGGCCAGTACGGCCGCGGGCGCGAACCGGAACAGCGGGATCATGGCTTCCTCCTTCGGGGAACGCCATCCTTCATGCTAGAGCGCCGCTCAGGCGGTCGCACGCCGGCTGCGGGGCAGGGGTGCCGGGGCCGTCAACGGCCCGGTCCGGGCGGCTCCACGAAGGCCCGGGTCAGGTGCGCGGTGGCCAGGAGGGCGCCGCGGCGGACCGCCAGGCCCAGGAGTTCCTCCCGCGAGGCGCGGGCGGCGGCCCGGTCGCGTTCGTGGGAGTACGGGACCGCCGGATCGGCCAGCTGCACCGCGTGGACCAGTACGTCACCGGTGACCAGGACGTCCCGGCCCCCGGCGGCGTCCTCCACCAGTACCGACTGGTGGCCGGGCGTGTGCCCGGGTGTCGGCAGCAGGGTGATGCCGGGAGCGAGCCGGTGCTCCCCGGCCACCTCGTGGAGCTGCCCGGTGGCCCGCAGCGGGGCCACGGTCCAGTCCCACACGGGATCTGCCCGGTCCAGGGCCGCCACTTCCGCGCCCTGTACGAGGTACCGCGCGCCGGGGAAGAAGGGCCGGCCGTCCGCGTCCTGCGTCCAGCCGGTGTGGTCCTCGTGCAGGTGGGTCAGGACCACCGCCTCCACGTCGCCCGGGTCGATCCCGGCATCCCCGAGCGCGGCGGGCAGCCGCCCCGGTACCGGGGCCCAGCCGGCCGCCGGGCCCTGTGCCGGGCCGACCCCCGCGTCGATCAGCACCCAGCGGCCGCCCGGCCGGGACACGGCGAAGCACCGGAAGTCCAGCCGCCAGGAGCCGTCCGGACCGGCCGCGCCCGGATCCAGGAGCGCGGCCCGCCCCCAGGCGGCGGCGCCCGCCCCCGGGAACGCCGTGACCGCGGGCTCGAAGAACGACCCGGTGGCGTCGAGCAGGGCCACCACCTGCCCCTGTGTCTCCATTCGCCTATTGTGCGATGTATGAACGAACGACTGGACGGACCCGCCCCGTTGGAGCCCATGCCCACCGACTGGCAGCGTGCACTGGCCGTGGTGGCGCACCCGGACGACCTGGAGTACGGCTGCGCGGCGGCCATCGCGGACTGGACGGACGGCGGCCGCGAGGTCGTCTACCTGCTCGCCACGCGCGGCGAGGCCGGCATCGACACCATCGACCCCGTCGCCTGCGCCCCGCTGCGCGAGGCGGAGCAGCGTGCGAGCGCGGCCGTCGTCGGCGTGCCCACGGTGGAGTTCCTCGACCACCGTGACGGGGTCCTCGAGTACGGCCTGGACCTGCGCCGGGACATCGCGGCGGCCATCCGGCGCCACCGACCCGAGCTGGTGATCACGATGAACCACCGTGACACCTGGGGCGGGGCCGAGGGCGGCGGCTACTGGAACACGCCGGACCACAAGGCCGTCGGCCGGGCCACCCTGGATGCGGCGGGCGACGCCGGCAACCGCTGGATCTTCCCCGAACTCCTCACGGAACAGGGCCTGGAGCCGTGGAACGGGGTGCGCTGGGTCGCGGTGTCCGGCACCACGACGCCCACGCACGCGGCCGACGCGGGCCCCGGCCTGGAGCGTTCGGTGAAGTCCCTGATGGAGCACAAGGCGTACATCGCCGCGCTGACGGACGAGGACCCGGAGACGTACGTGCGCACCTTCCTGACGGGCAACGCCCAGCAGGCGGCGGCCCGTTTCGGCGGCCGCCCGGCAGTGGCCTTCGAGGTCTTCCCGCGTTAGGCGCGGGCCCCTATGGTGTCCGCGTGATCGACACCATCAGCACGGAGATCGCGGAGGGTGAGGAACGGATCCGTCTGGACGTCGCGGACGGGATCGCGGAGCTCACCCTCTGCCGGCCGGAGAAGCTCAACGGCTGGAGCTGGGAGTCCACGCGCCAGCTGGGCCTGCTCGCGGACCGGATCCGCTTCGATCCCGGCGTACGGGTGGTCCTGCTGCGGGCCGAGGGCCGGGCGTTCTGCGCGGGGATCGACGTGACGGCCCCGGGCGGCGCGATCACCGGCGGCTCGGCGGCCGAGCGCAACCGCAACTACTACGAGGGCATCCGCTGGGTCCACGAACGCTTCGCGGTCCTGGCCCGGCTTCCGCAGCCGGTGGTGGCGGCCGTACAGGGGTACTGCCTGGGCTTCGGCTTCGAGCTGGCCCTGATGGCGGACGTCCGGATCGCCGCGCAGGACGCCGTCTTCGCCCTGCCCGAGGCCCAGTTGGGGGTGGCGGTGGACGCGGGCGGCGACCTGCGCATCGCCCGCGAGGCCGGCGCCGGCTGGGCCAAGTTGCTGGCCCTGACCGGCCGCCGCATCGACGCCCGGACGGCGGAGCGCCTGAACCTCGTCCAGCAGGTGGTCCCCGCCGAGGAGTTGGAGGAGGTCGCCCGCTCGCTCGCGGCGGAGATCGCGGCCAACGCCCCGCTCGCCGTCCAGGGCATCAAGCGCGCGATCGACTCCTACGCGGACGCCGCCCTGCCCGCGGCCCTCGACCGCGTGGCGATGACGGCGGCCCTCACCCTCACCTCGGAGGACTCCCGAGAGGGCTACACCGCCAAGGCGCAGCGCCGTCCCCCGCACTTCACCGGAGGCTGAGCACCGGCCGGACGGAGAAGGCCTCCCAAGCGGACTCGCCCTCCGGGCCGTACACGAACTCGGCCATCGGCGGGTTCCGGTTCGCCGTGGCCAGGGTCAGCCAGGCCCACAGGTCCCCGTATCCGCCGCACACCGACTCCCCGCCGTCCCCGCCGTGGACGGCGCCGCGGTCGCCGCTCAGCTCGGCGGCGTAGGAGTCGTAGGCGATGCGCAGACCGAAGGCGTTGGGCTCGCACCGCGGAGCGAACGTGCCGCTGCCGTAGGAGGGTTCGCCGATCGGGCAGGTGTCGCCCCACCGGAAGAGGGTGCGCGCCCCGGCCCCGCAGGCGTGTTCCCACTCGTCGGCGCCGGGCATCCGCAGCCCGCGCCCCGCGAGCACCGCGGGCATGTCGGCCGGGGGTTCGCCGAGCGGCTCGCTCTCCACGGCCATGAACACCGTCGGGAGGGTGACGGTCCTGGGCGGGCTCAGCAACTCGGCGAGGTGGGACTTGAGGTCGGGGCCGTAGCCGTACTCCTCGGCCAGGCTCTGCTCGAAGTCGGCGGTCTGCTCCGGCGTCGGCTCCCAGGCGTCCAGGTCGAACCCGAGCCGGACGCTTCCCCCGGGTATCAGGGCGAACTCCTGCCCGTCCCGCTCGACGAACACGCGGTGGAGCGGGCCGCCGAGGTGCGCGGCGGCCTCGGGCGGGGCGGCATCGATCAGGCTCACGCGGGCACCCGCCAGGGCGGCGGCTTCCCGGGCGAACCGGTGGACGTCCGGCAGCGCGTACGAGCGCCACTGGTCAAGGGTCAGATCAGCGTGGGACATGCGGTCCATGGTGCCCCGTACCACTGACAAGCGGGGCACCGCCCGGGCACTGGCCGGACGCCGCTACTCCTCCAGGCGCAGGAGGGCCAGAGCGCGCGCCGAGACCGCCGGAAGGGGTTCCCGGCCGCCTTCGGAGGCCCAGTGTTCGAGGGCGACGGTCACCGCGTCGATGAGGACGGCCGCCAGGACGCGGGTCTCCAGGGAGGATTCCGGGCGCCCCGTGCGCACCGCGAGGACCGGCACCAGGCGGTCCTGCATCGCACGGGCGGCCGCGAGCCAGCGCAGGCGGATCTCCGGGACGCCGCCCATCACTTGGATCAGGCGGGCCGTCTGGCCGGGCCCCTCGTAGCGCGTGCCCGCCGTGGCCGTGGTGAAGGCGGCCTGGACCGCTTCGGTGAGGGGCTCCGACGCGGGGCGCAGGGCGAGTTCCTCGACCAGGGTGGAGACGCCGGCGGTCAGGACCGGGGTCAGCGCGTCCTCCTTCGTCGGGCAGTACCGGTAGAAGGTGCGCAGCGAGATGCCGGCCGCCCGCGCGACGTCGTCGACGGTGGTGGCCTCGAACCCCCGCTCGGAGAACAGGTCGGCGGCCGCCTCCGCGATCTCGTACCACGTGGCCTCCCTGCGCCGTGCGGTCAGGGACGGGCGGCCCGTGCTCACCGTGCTCACCGCGACACCTCCATGGGGTGGACGAGGGCTGTAGTCGGAGTCAATGTGTCACACGATCGCACCATGGCGCGTCACGCCGACATGGCGTAACGGGCCGCAGCGGCGCGTACGTCCGCACCGCGGGCACGTCAGGGGATGAACGGGCCCCGCCCCAACTGGCTGCGGACCGGTATCACTTCGGGGTTGACGAGTGAGCGGCGCTGCCAGTTCGCGCCGTCCACCACGAGGGTGTGGCCGGTGATGAAGCGGGCGTAGGGCGAGGCCAGGAAGGTGGCGGCCCAGCCCAGTTCGCGCGGTGCGCCGACCCGCAGGGCGGGCTGTCTGGCGTCCTTGTCGTCCGGGGCGGCCCGCTCCAGCCCGCTCCGGATGTCCTGCGTCATGTCCGTGTGCGGGAACAGCCCCGGGACCAGGCCGTTGATCTGGATCCCGTACGGTCCCCACTCGACGGCGAGGGTCTCGACGAGGTTCTTCACCCCCGCCTTGGCCGCGGCGCTGTGTGCGTAGCCGGGCCCGCCCGTCCAGGCGTACGAGGCGCCGATGTTCACGATGGACCCGGCGCTGCCCGCGGCGAGGTGGCGGCGGCCGAACTCCCGGGTCACGAACCAGGTGCCGGTCAGCGTGATGTCGACCACCGCCCGCCAGGCATTGGGGGACAAGTCCTCGGCCGGGCAGGGGAAGTTGGCGGCGGCGTTGTTGACGAGCACGTCCGGAACCCCGCCGAAGGCCGCCGCGGCCGCGTCGAAGACCTCGGCGACCCGCTCGGGGTCGCGGATGTCGCAGACGGCGGCCGTCACCCGGCCCGCCCCGGGGACGGCCGCCAGTTCTTCCTGGGCGGACTTCAGCTGCTCGATCCGGCGGCCTGCGATCACCAGATCCGCGCCGAGCCGCGCGAACTCGGTGGCGATGGCCTTGCCCAGCCCGGTCCCGCCGCCGGTCACGAGCACCGCCCGGCCGGTGAACGTACCGGGCGGCAGGGCGGCCGAACCGAGCGGCGGGGGCGCGGGCAGGCCGCGTGCGGGGGTCTCCATGCGCCCATCGATAGCGTGCGGGCGCCGAGATCACCATGGTCGTGCCGGAGGCAGTTGCTCCCCGCTACTTCTTCGGGGCGTACGCCTGCTTGCTCGCGCAGGTCCAGACCGTCGCGCTGTCCGTCAGGGTGAGGAGATCGCGGAACGAGCCGCCCACCCGGTCGTCGTCCGAGACGGTGCGGGCCTCTGTGGTGACGTCGGCGCCGGTGCCCGCCGGGTTCGGCAGGACGAGCGGGGCGCCCGTGCCCGGCCAGTACGCCGCCTGCACGTAGCGGGCGTAGCCCTCGACGAAGGTGATGGCGGAGCCCACCGTGACGTTGGTGGTCGGGCTGATGTCCTCGAAGGTCAGGTTCTCGTAGCCGGCGACCAGGGCGGGGCTGACGGGCGGAGCATCGTACGGCTTCTTCCAGACGGCCGGGGTCCGGCGCCGCAGCCCGTGGTAGTTCTCCGCCTCGTAGCCGACGACGCGGCCCTTGTCGTCGATGCCGCTCGCCCGGGTCCCCGTCGTCCAGTCCGTCTCGTTCCAGACGGGCAGGCTGTAGGGCGGGTAGCCGCCGCCGGCCGGCCAGACCACCGGGAAGGTCTTGCTGACGGTCTGGTCGTTCTCCACGTCGAGGTACTCCGTGTGGGCGGTTCCCAGCACGTCCCCGCGCTTGTTGATGCCGTCCAGCGACACGATCCGGGTGCTGGGGTGCGCGTCCTCGGGCACCGGCAGTTCGCGGACCACGGTGCCGTTCGCCCATTCCTTCGGGACACCGGCCTCCATGCCGACGATCCGGCCCGCGTCGTTGACGTCCGACACGCCGGTGCCGGTGCCGGTGCCGGTCAGCAGCCGCACCGCCGCGTCCCCGTGGCGGTAGGTGAAGACGGCGTCGGCCCGGTCCGAGGAGCGCTCCAGGGTGCCGGTCATCAGGCCCTTGGAGTTGACGGCCTCGATCCTGCCGTTCTGGAAGCCGGCCGGCATCGGGACGGCGTGGACCGTGCGGTCCGCGGTCCAGTAGGCCGGGAGGCCGCGGCTCTCACCGACGGCGAGGCCGTTCGCCCCGAAGCCGTTCACGGCCCCGGAGGTCCAGGGGCCTGACGGCAGGGCCGGCAGGCGGACGACGTCCGGTACGCACGAGCTCGCGCCGGTGGTCGGGACGGTGGCCGCGTGCGCGGCCGCCGGAGCGACCGCCGTGACGAGGCCCGCCAGGACGACGGCGGCCGTGGCCGCGGACATGCTTCTGCTCATGTGGTGCTTCCCCCAGGATGTGTGAAACGTCCCGCCTTGACGGCGGATCCCCCGCGCACGTCGGTCATGGCTGCTGGTGACGTGCGCGTGTCATATGTTGCCCGAAAGGAGGCGGGTTGTGATCGCATCGGCGCGTGTTTCTGCGGAGTGGTCGGTTCCCATGGGCTCCCACCCGTTCCCACCGGTGCAAGCGACCGCTTAGTATGCGCCCAAGGCGTGGTTCCCGTCGGCGGCTGGAGGCCCCGGATGCAGGCATGGCGAGTACACACCACCGGTGAGCCCCGCGAGGCCATGCGCCTCGAAGAGGTTCCCGAACCGGTGCCCGGCGAGGGCGAGGTGAGGCTCAAGGTGCTCGCCGCCAACGTCAACTTCCCCGACGCGCTGCTCGTGCGCGGCCAGTACCAGATCCGCCCGCCGCTCCCCTTCACCCCCGGCGTCGAGATCTGCGGCGAGACCGACGACGGCCGCCGCGTCATCGCCAACCCGACCCTGCCGCACGGCGGTTTCGCCGAGTACGTCACCGCCCCCGCGCGCGCCCTGCTCCCCGCCCCGGACACCCTCGACGACGCCGAGGCGGCAGCCCTGCACATCGGCTACCAGACGGGCTGGTTCGGCCTGCACCGCCGGGCCCGGATCCGGGCCGGCGAGACCCTCCTCGTGCACGCCGCCGCCGGAGGGGTCGGCAGCGCCGCCGTCCAGCTCGGCAAGGCCGCCGGAGCCACCGTCATCGGGGTCGTCGGCGGCAAGGCCAAGGTGCGTACCGCCGAGGAGCTCGGCTGCGATCTCGTCATCGACCGCACCAGCGAAGAACTGGTGGCCCGGGTCAAGGAGTTCACCGGCGGACGCGGAGCCGACGTGGTCTACGACCCGGTCGGCGGCGAGGCCTACACCGCCTCGGCCAAGTGCGTGGCCTTCGAGGGCCGGATCGTCGTGGTCGGCTTCGCGAGCGGAACCATCCCCGCGCCCGCGCTGAACCACGCCCTCGTCAAGAACTACGCGATCCTCGGCCTCCACTGGGGCCTGTACGCCGCCAAGGACCCGGCCGCGATCGCCGCCTGCCACGCCGAGCTCACCCGGCTCGCCGCCGACGGCTCCATCACACCGCTGGTCAGCGAGCGGGTGCCGCTCGCCGGAGCCGCGGACGCCGTGCAGCGCCTCGCCGACGGGACCACCACCGGCCGGCTGGTCGTCGTACCGGCCCTGGACGCCGCCCTGCTCGCCTCTCCCGCAGGGGGTTCCCGATGACGGCCGCCGCGCTCACCGCCGACCGGCTGCTCGCCCGCGTACGGGACCTGCTCGCCGCGCACCCGCCCGCCGGGACCGACCGCGCGGCGTTCCTGAGCGCCCGCTTCGACGCCGGACTCGCCTGGGTGCACTTCCCCGAAGGCCTCGGCGGCCTCGGTGCGCCCCGTTCCCTGCAGGCCGTCGTCGACGCCGAGCTGGAGGCGGCCGGAGCCCCCGACAACGACCCGCGCCGGATCGGCATCGGCCTCGGCATGGCCGCGCCCACGATCCTCGCGTACGGCACCGAGGAGCAGAAGCGGCGCTTCCTGCGCCCGCTGTGGCTCGGCGAGGAAGTCTGGTGCCAGCTCTTCAGCGAACCCGGAGCGGGCTCCGACCTGGCTGCCCTCGGCACCCGCGCGCAACGCGCCGACGACGGGAGCGGAGACTGGGTGGTGGACGGTCAGAAGGTGTGGACCTCCAGCGCCCACACCGCCCGCTGGGCCATCCTGATCGCCCGCACCGACCCGGCGCTGCCCAAGCACCAGGGCATCACCTACTTCCTGTGCGATATGACCGCGCCCGGCGTCGAGGTGCGTCCGCTGCGCCAGATCACCGGCGAGGCCGAGTTCAACGAGGTCTTCCTGACCGGCGTCCGGATCCCCGACGCCCACCGCCTCGGCGAGGTCGGCCAGGGCTGGGCGGTGGCCCGTACCACCCTGATGAACGAACGCGTCTCCATCGGCGGCATGCGCATCCCGCGCGAGGGCGGCATGATCGCCCCGGTCGCCGCCGCCTGGCGCGAGCGGCCGGAGCTGCGGACGCTCGACCTGCACCAGCGGCTGCTGGAGCTGTGGGTCGAAGCCGAGGTCGCCCGGCTGACCGGCGAGCGGCTGCGTCAGCAGCTCGCCCAGGGCCAGCCCGGGCCCGAGGGCTCGGGCATGAAGCTGACCTTCGCCCGCCTCAACCAGGAGATCAGCGGACTGGAGGTGGAACTCCTCGGCGAAGAAGGCCTGCTGTACGAGGACTGGACCCTCCGCCGCCCCGAGATCGTCGATTTCACCGGCCGCGACGCCGGCTACCGCTACCTGCGCGCCAAGGGCAACAGCATCGAGGGCGGCACCAGCGAAATCCTCCTCAACATCGTCGCCGAACGCGTCCT
Source organism: Streptomyces sp. NPDC104226 (assembly GCF_055584085.1). Classification (NCBI taxonomy): domain Bacteria; kingdom Bacillati; phylum Actinomycetota; class Actinomycetes; order Kitasatosporales; family Streptomycetaceae; genus Streptomyces; species Streptomyces sp. NPDC104226. The sequence continues at coordinate 700,438 of NZ_JBVJMS010000002.1, read as the reverse complement.
CGGCCTGCCCGCCGAGCCGCGCGACGACAAGGACCTCGCCTGGAAGGACCTGGCCCGATGAGCTCTCCCGCCGCGGCTCCGCTGGACCTGCTGTACTCCGAGACCGAGGAGGAACTCCGCACGGCGGTACGTTCCCTGCTCGCCGCCCGCTGCGACTCCGCGGCCGTCCTCGCCCGGATCGAGGGGGCCGAACCCCACGACCCCGAGCTGTGGCGGGTGCTCGCCGCCGGGATCGGCGCGGCGGGACTCCTCGTACCGGAGAAGCTGGGCGGGCAGGGGGCCGGCCACCGGGAGGCGGCCGTGGTCCTGGAGGAGCTCGGCCGCGCCGCGACGCCGGTCCCGTACCTGACGAGCTCGGTCCTGGCGACGGAGATCCTGCTCGGCTGCGAGAGCGCGGAGTCCGCGGACCTCCTGCGGGAGCTCGCGGCGGGCCGCCGCGTCTGCGTGCCCGCGCTGCCCCTGACCCTGGCCCCCGGCGCCCCCCTGCCGGCGCCGGTACGGGACTCCGGCGCGGGCTCGCTCACCGGGAGCGTCGGCTCCGTCGCCGACGCCGTCTGCGCGGACGTGCTGCTGGTCCTCGCCGACACCGGGCTGTACGCCGTGCCGGCCGACGCGGAGGGGGTCTCGCGGACCCCGCTCGTGGCGCTGGACCTGACCCGCCCGCTGGCCCGCGTCACCCTCGACGGAGCCGCCGGAACCCGGCTCGCCGACCCGGCCACGGCCCGTGCGGCCATCGCCGGGGCGCTGCTCTCGGGGGCCGGACTGCTCGCCTCGGAACAGCTCGGTATCGCCGAGTGGTGCCTGACGGAGACGGTGGCGTACCTGCGCACCCGCCACCAGTTCAACCGCCCCGTCGGCTCCTTCCAGGCCCTCAAGCACCGCCTCGCCCGGCTGTGGCTGGACGTGGCCTCCGCCCGCGCGGCGGCCCGTGCCGCGGCCGACGCCCTCGCGACCGGCGCCGCCGACGCGCCGCTCACGGTGGCGGTGGCCCAGGCCTACTGCTCGGGCGTGGCCGTCCGGGCCGCCGAGGAGTGCGTGCAGCTCCACGGGGGCATCGGCATGACCTGGGAGCACCCGGCGCACCTGTACCTCAAGCGCGCCAAGGCCGACTCCCTCGCCCTGGGCACGGCCGGCCACCACCGCGGCCTGGTCGCGGACTTCGCGGAGCTTCCGGCCCCGTAGGCAGGGTCCCGGGCGCGCGGGCCTTGGGCGCGCGGGCCGCGGGCGCCCGGGCCGTGGGCGGGCCGTCACCCCAGGAACGCCGCGACGGCCTCCGCGAACCGTCCGGCATCGTCGACCCAGGGGTAGTGGCCCGCCCCGGCCTGCACCGAGAGCGTGGCGTCGGGGAACAGCGCCGCGAGCTCGGCCGTCGACCGAGGGGGACTGTTCAGGTCGAACTCCCCGGTGAGCAGCAGGACGGGTGCCCCGAAGGACGCGAGCGCCGCCCTGGTGGTCTCCGGGGCGAAGGCGCCGTCGGCGCCGAAGCGGGCGACGGCCTCCCGGTTGACCGGCAGGCCGGCCGCGTGGTGCTCCCGTGCCGCGTCGTCCCAGCGGCCGCAGAAGAAGGGGGTGACGGCGTCCCAGTCGCTGCCCGTGCCCGTGGAGAGGGCCTGCAGGGCGGCGAACGCCGCCGGGAACCACGGCTCGTCCTTGCGCAGCCGCGCCAGTTCGAGCCGCGTCGCGCCGGCGATCTCGATCCCGACGGCCCGGGTGCCCGGGCCGATCAGGGCGAGCTTGCGGATGCTGCGGGGGTACCGGGCCGCGTACCCCATCGCGACGTTCGCCCCGGCGGAGTGGCCGAGCAGGTCCGTCCGGTCGAGCCCGAGGTGTTCGCGCAGCGCCTCCACGTCCTCGACGAGCCGGTCGCAGCGGTAGGAGGCGGGGTCCTCGGGCACCGCCGACCGGCCGGTGCCGCGGGGGTCGAGGAGGATCAGCCGGCGCCGGCGGGACAGGCCGCCGAGGTCTCCGAGGTAGCGGGAGTCCGTAGGGCCTCCGGGGATGCAGAGGAGCGGGTCGCCGTCGCCGGCCGTGCGGTAGGCGAGCAGGGTTCCATCGGGTGCGCGGAAGGTGGGCATGGACGCACCCTGCCATCCATAACAAGGTTGTACAACCTGGTTATGGATGGGTGCCTCCGGAGCGCGGTTCCGGTGTATAACCGAGCTATGACAGGTGAAGAGGGTGCGCGCCGGATCTCGGAACTGGCCCCCGAGCCGATCCCCGGGACACTGACGGAGGAGCAGGCCGGACGGATGCTGGCGGAGATGAACGAGGTCATCCGTGCGGGCGAGGAGATGCGCAAGCTGCGCACCGAGATGATCAGGGTGTTCACAAGTCTCGGCTGGACACAGGACAAGATCGCCCGGCTCACCGCCATGAGCCAGCCCGCCGTGTCGAAGCAGGTGGCGAAGTACAAGGCGGAGGAACCGCTCCCGCCGATCGGGCTCTCCCTCGACCAGGGCGACGCGCCGTGGCTCGAAGGGCGCCTGTGGGGCCTGGCCGAGGAGATCGCCGAGGCGTACCCGGACACCGCGCGCTGCGCCCGCCACGTCGATGCCGTCGCCCGCGGGAAGAAGCGCTTCACGCCCCGGGACGTGGACGAGCTGCGACGCCTCGTCGAGGAGGACCTGCGGCTGCACCGGGAGGAGCTGCCCGGCAGCTACCGGGAGGCCTACGACGCGATCAGCCGCGGCCTCGACGTCCCCTCGGGAGCCACCGCGGACGCCCCGGCGTCCGTGCGCCGCACCCTCGCCCAGCGGATCCAGCGCGACCGGCTCGCCGACGGCTCCTGACGGGACCGCTCTGGCCGAACGGCCGATGCGCGCACCCGGGCGGACGCGGCAACCTCTACGAGTCGCCCCGGATCCCGCCCTTCGAAGGAGGCGCCATGCTGCACGCCCTCTACCTCCTCGGCATAGCCGCCTTCGCCGCCTCCGGCGTCCTGGCCGCCCACCGCGCCAACATGGACCCCTTCGGCGGGCTCGTACTGGCCTTCGCGGCCAGCATCTCCGGCGGGACCCTGCGCGACCTGATCCTCGGCCGGCACCCGCTCTACTGGACCCACGACTGGGTGCTGCTCGTCCTCATCGGGACCGTCGCCGTCGCCACCATGCTCTACCTGCGCCGCCGCGAACTCCCGCACCGCGCGCTCATGGTCGTCGACGCCGTCGGCCTCGCCGTGGTCACCGTGATCGGCGCCCGCGCCGCCATCGACGCGCACGTCACCCCCGTCGCCGTGCTCATCCTGGCCGTCCTGACGGGCGTCACCGGCGAAGTCGTCCGCGACGTGCTCTGCGGCGAGTTCCCGCCGCTGCTGCTCCGCGAAGAGGTGTACGCGACCGCCGCCCTCGCCGGCGCGCTGTCCTACCTCGGCCTGCACTGGGCCGGTGTCCCGGACACCGGCAACATCGTCGTGTCGGCCGGCCTCGTCTTCGCCCTGCGCATGACCGCGATCTTCCGCGATCTGCACCTGCCCCGGCTCCAGCGCACCACCGCCTGATCCCTATCCTCGGTCGGATGGACCCCTCCCTCCCGGCCCGCCCGGCCCTCCAGTCCCTCACCCGGATCGACGACGCCGCCGCTCTGACCGCACACCGCGAGGAGCTCACCGCCCTGCTCCTCGCCGTCGTGCACGCCGGCTCCTCCATCGGCTTCCTCGCCGACCTCGACCACCCGGAGGCCACCGCCTGGTGGGACTCCCTGCGCCCCGCCGTCGAGGAGGGTTCGCTCGCCCTGTGGGTGTCCCGGGGGCCGGACGGCCGCATCGACGGCACCGTCAGCTGGAGCCGGGAGACCAAGCCCAACGGCCGTCACCGTGCCGAGGTCCGCAAGCTCATGGTCCACCCCGGGGCCCGCGGCCGCGGCACCGGCCGCGCGCTGCTCGCCGAAGCCGAGGCCGCCGCTGCCCGCGCCGGGGTGCTGCTGCTGTTCCTCGACACCGAGAGCGGCAGTCCGGCCGAGCGGATGTACCGCGCCGCCGGATGGACCGAGGCCGGCTCCATCCCCGACTACGCCACCGACCCGGCCGGCCGCCTCGTGGCGACCACCCTCTACTACAAACACACCGAACAGGAGTAGGTGCTCCCGGTGACCTCGCCCGCCGCGCCGCGTTAGACCCGTAGCCACCGGCCACCGAGCGAGGGAGACCGTATGTACGCAGCAACCGCCGCACCACTCACCCGCCGCGCGGTCCTCCGTACGGCCTTCACCGCGGCGGTGTTCGCCGGCACCGCCGCGGCGCTGGCCCCCGTACTGCGGGCCCGCCGCCCCCGGCAGACGCTCACACCGGCCCCGCTGATCCCGGCGGGCGAGGAGACGTACCGCGGGCGGCACATCGCCGTCGACCCGGCGGGCACCTCCGTCCGCATCGACGGCCGTGCCCTGCACGTCATGCGCCGCTCCGACGGCACGTACCTGAGCGGGATCAACCACTTCCAGTCCTACGCGACCCCGCTGGAGCTGGCCCGCGCGGCCGTGGACGAACTGGGCACCACACAATTGGCGTTCGCCGCCGCGCACCACGGGGGACAGGAGTAGCAGGGCGTGTACACCCGGCAGAACCAGAAGAACCTGACCAGTGCGCAGAAGAAGCGCTTCACCGCAGCCGTCATCGAGCTCAAGCGCAACGGCACCTACGACGCGTTCGTCCGCACCCACGACAAGTACTTCGTCCCCGACCGGGACCGCAAGCTGCGTGTCGGGCACATGTCGCCGTCCTTCTTCCCCTGGCACCGGCGCTACCTGCTGGAGTTCGAACGGCAACTCCAGACCGTCGACCCGGGCGTCACCATCCCGTACTGGGACTGGACCACCGACAACAGCCCGGCCTCCTCCCTGTGGGCCGAGGACTTCCTCGGCGGCACCGGCCGCGCGAGCGACCGCCAGGTGATGACCGGCCCGTTCGCCTACGAGAAGGGCAACTGGACGGTCACGGTGGGCATCACGGAGGCCGCCTTCCTCACCCGCAACCTGGGCCGGCCGCAGAACCCGATCAGCCTGCCGACCCCGGCCGAGCTCCAATGGGCGATCGACGACCCGCTGTACGACAGCTCCCCCTGGGACTCGACGGCCGGGCGCGGCGGCTTCCGCAACAAGCTGGAGGGCTGGGCCGCGCCGAAGAGCGAGAAGTGGCGCAACCACAACAAGGTGCACCAGTGGATCGGCGGCCACATGACCGGCGGCACGGCCCCCAACGACCCCGCCTTCTGGCTGCACCACGCCTTCGTGGACCTGCTCTGGGACCGCTGGCAGCAGCAGCACCCGGCCTCCGGCTACCTGCCGGCCGCCCCGCTCGAACTCGGCGACCTCCAGCGCGGCCGGGTGATCGCCCTCGACGAGGCCATGCCGCCGTGGGACGTCACCCCGCGCGAGATGCTCGGCCACCAGGGGATCTACCGCTACGAGTGAGCCCCGGCGGGCGGGCCGCGGCCGGGCTCGGCCCGCCCACCGGGACACAGTGCAGGACACCGGGACACGAAGAAGGGCCCCCGCCGTCGGCGGGGGCCCTTCTCGTCACCGGGCGATTCAGCCGCCGTAGCCCTCGGTGTGGTGGTCGCCGCCGCCGGAGGCGTTGATGCAGGTGTTGCCGAACGCCGGGTTCAGCAGGCCGACCAGGTTGGCGGTGTTGCCGCAGACGTTGACCGGGACGTGCACCGGAACCTGGAGCAGGTTGCCCGACAGGACACCGGGGGAGCCGGCCGTCGCACCGTGCGCTCCGGCATCGGCAGCCGCCATGCCCGCACCGGCGGCCAGGGCGCTACCGGCGGCAGCGGTGATGACGAATGCCTTCGCGATACGCGACATCAAGATCTCCTAGAAAGGAATGGGGGTGCCCCAGGGAACAGAACCTGCGGCGTTTGACATGGCGTACAACGCGGCGGGCGCCCAAGGGTCACGGCCGCTGGGCCGCCGGTGATCTCCGACGGCCGAGCGGAGCCGGCCACCCGCCCCGGACGGCCTACGATCCGGCCGAGAAGCGTGCGGAGGAGAAGTACGGGCGCACCGGTGTGACCGCACCCGGCGCCAGCACCGCCACCGGCGTGCCCACACAGCCCGGCTCCCGGTACAGGGCCACCGAGCGGCCGGTCTTGTTCGTCACCGCCCGCCCGCCGCCGCCCAGGGCTTCCACGCAGCCCTTGGGGGAGTCGATGCCGTGCGGGCGGTCGTCCGTGCCGAGGTACTGGAAGGCGGGCCCGACGGCCGTCGGGGTGCCGAGGGCGGCGGTCGGGCCGTCGGCCGCGTACGCGCTGCCGCCGGCGGCGGCCGCTCCGGCCGTGGCCGCGAGCAGCAGGACGGGGACCGAACCGGCCCGGACGAGGCTCCGAATGGAGTGGGGGAGAGACAGGGATCGCATGCCCCGCCCAACCCGGCGCGCCGGGGGCGGGGTCACGCCTTGTCACCCCGCGCATGCCTGTGCGACCGTGCGGCGGCGCCGTGCGGAACACTGCATTCAGCGGCCCGGGGCATCCGGGGCCGTGGATCCCGATCGCAGGAGGACGTGTGATGGCCGCAGCGGCGAGCGAGACCCCGGACCGGGACCGTCCCCGGGTCCGGACCGCCTTCGGCGTGGTCGAGGGCAGGAACGGGCCGGGCGGCATCGCAGTCTTCCGGGGCATCCCCTACGCCGCCCCGCCCGTCGGAGCCCGCCGGTTCGCCGCGCCCGAGCCGCCCGAGGCCTGGGACGGCGTGCGCGACGCGGGGGCGTACGGCCCCACCGCCCCCAAGGTGCCCTACCCCGAGACGTTCGCCGCGCTGCTGCCGGACCCCGAGGTCCCCGGCGACGACTGCCTGAACCTCAACGTGTGGACCCCGGACCCGGCTCCGCAGGCCGCCCTGCCCGTCATGGTGTGGATCCACGGCGGCGCCCTCACCCGTGGCTCCTCGGCCGTCCCCGTCTACGACGGCTCCGCCTTCGCCCGCGACGGCGTGGTGCTCGTCTCCGTCAACTACCGCCTCGGCGTCCTCGGTTACGGCCTCTTCCCCGACGCCCCGGCCAACCGCGGGCTGCTCGACCAGATCGCCGCCCTGGCCTGGGTGCGGGACAACATCGCGGCCTTCGGCGGCGACCCCGGCCGCGTCACCGTCTTCGGCGAGTCCGCCGGAGCCATCAGCATCGGCGCCCTGCTCGCGGCACCCCGCGCCGCGGGCCTCTTCCGGCAGGCCGTCCTGCAGAGCGGCGCCCCCGAGGCGCTGCCGCGGGACCGGGTGCGCACCATGGTCCGGCGGATGGCGGCGCTGCTCAAGGTCCCCGCCACCGCCGAAGCCTTCGCCGGGGCCGCCCTGCCCGATCTGCTCGCCGCCCAGGCGGCCGTACTGCGCCGCTCCTCCCCGCTGCTCGGCGGCCCCGCCTTCGGCCTGGTCGCGGACCCCGGGACGCTGCCGCCCGATCCGCTCACAGCGGCGGCCGCGCGGGGCGACGTACCGCTGCTGCTGGGCTGGACCGCCGAGGAGTACCGGCTCTGGCTGGCCCCGACCGGGACGATGCGGCTGCTGGACCGGCTGGGGCCGCTGTCCGTGGCCCTGGGCCGGATCCGCTCCGGCAAGGACCGGGCCGCCGTACGGGCCCTGCGCGCCGAGCGGCCCGGCGCGGGACCGGCCGACCTCCTCGGACACCTGCTCACCGACCGGCTGCTGCGCGATCCGCTGCGCGCGCTGGCGGGCGCGGCCGGGCGGAGCGCGCCGAGCTTCGTGTACGAGTTCGCATGGCCTTCCGGGATCCCGGGCCTCGGGTCCTGCCACGCCCTGGAGCTGGGCTTCGTCTTCGACACCCTCGACGCACCCGAGGCCTCCTGGCTGGCCGGGCCGGACACCCCGCGGGAACTGGCCCGGGAGATGCACGCGGCCTGGGTGCGCTTCGCCGTCGACGGGGACCCGGGCTGGGCGCCCTGGAACGGCGACGGCCCCCCGAAGGTGTTCGGCGGGCCGGGGCACGGGGGAGCGGAGGATGCGGAGCCGGCGCGCGTGGGCGCGGTGGCTACTCGACGGGTCCTTCCATGACCTTGCTGATGAACTGGATCGGTCCCTCGCCCATGTTGGGCACGTAGGTCTTGGCGTTGTGCTTGCCGCCCTGGATGACCTTCAGTTCGGTGTGGATCGGACCCTTGCCGTAGGTGGCGATGAACTTCTGCACGTTCGGCAGGGTGTTCTTGTTGCTCTCGTTGGTGCCGACCTGGAAGGCCAGGTAGACGTCCGGGCTGCCCTTCTTGTCGATCAGCGCCTTGGCGAGCAGCTCGGGGTTGTTCTCCGCCTTCTCCTTGTCGTGGCCGGCCCACAGGGAGGAGTCGGGGACGATGTCGGGTCCGGAGCAGATCGCGGCCTTGAACTTGTCCGGGTGCTTCAGTACGGCCTTCAGGCTGGCGAAGCCGCCGGTGGAGGAGCCCATGTAGGCCCAGCCGTCACGGGACTTGACCGTGCGGAAGTTCTCCCGCATCAGGTCCGGGACGTCCTCGGTCAGCCAGGTGCCCATCTTGGGCTGGCCGGGTATGTCGGAGCCGTCCCAGTAGACGCCCTTGTCGTCCGGGCCCGGGTTCAGCACCGGCATGGCCAGGATGAAGGGCTTGCTCTTGCCCTCCGCGTACCACTTGCCGATGCTGGTCTGGAGGCCCAGGTCGGTGCCCATCCAGTAGTTGTTGGGGTATCCGGCGCCGCCGGGCAGCGCGATCATCACCGGGAAGCCGCTCTTGGCGAACTTCGGGTCGTTGTACTCCTTGGGCGCCCACACCCAGACCTTGCCCTTGAACCCGGACTTCTTGCCGGTGATCGTGGTGACGGCGACGTGGGTGCCGTCGGGCAGGGTCATCGAGTTCTTGAAGTCGGCCGCCGGGCCGGTGGGCATCGCCATCTTCGAGTTCGGCGGCGGGGTGACCGCCTTCCCGCCGGTGTCGCCCCCGGCGGAACCGGACGGCGGCAGCTGCCCGAAGGAGACGGAGTCGCCCTTGTCGGTGAAGGGCGGTATCTCGTAGTGGTTCATCACGAGCGAGGCGACGCCCGCGAGCGCGAGGACGGAGGCGCCCGCGATCACCCACCGCCGGACCCGGGACGGCCGGCGCGGCTCCTCGGACCGGTACGGCTCCGCGGGTCGGTACGGCTGCTGACGTCCGTCGGGTGCGTGCGACATGTGCGGTGGCTCTCCGGCTGGTGCTGCCCCGTGGGGGCGGGGTTGGACTGCTTTCGTTCGAAAGATGAGCGTACGTGCTCACGGGTTCCCGATTTTTACGTCTCTTGGCGTTCCGCAGGGGAGCGCGTTGCCCGGCGCGAAACGGCTCCGCGGAGTTCCCGATCTGTTCGCTTGGTAGCCCTGGCCACCGCACATGCCGCTCGGTACGGTACCTCCGCGCCGCCCCCAGCCCCCCTGCCCGGAGGTCACTTCCGTGTTCGGCATGCCCCTTTTACGCTCCCGCCGCAAGACCGCCCTCGCCGCCGCCCTGGGCCTCACCGCCGCCGGCACCGCGCTGTGGGCGGGCATCGGTGCCGCCCAGCCCGCGCACGCGGCCGGGCTGCCCGCACCCGACCACACAGTCGTCGTGGTCTTCGAGAACCACGCCTACAGCCAGGTCATCGGAAGTTCCAGCGCCCCGTACATCAACTCCCTGAAGGCCGGGGGAGCCGTCCTCACCCAGTCGTACGGCATCACGCACCCGAGCCAGCCCAACTACATGCAGCTCTTCTCGGGATCGAACCAGGGCGTGACCGGCGACAGCTGCTACACGCCCGGCTTCAGCTCCGCGCCCAACCTGGCCTCCGAGCTGATCGCCGCGGGCAAGACCTGGGGCAGCTACAACGAGGGGCTGCCCAGCCAGGGCTCCACGACCTGCTCCAGCGGCAAGTACGCGCGCAAGCACAACCCCTGGTTCGCGTTCTCCAACGTGCCCACCTCCACGGCGAAGACCATGGCCCAGTTCCCCACGGACTTCACCACCCTGCCCCGCGTGTCCTTCGTCGTTCCGGACCTCTGCAACGACATGCACGACTGCTCCGTCGGCACCGGCGACACCTGGCTCAAGAACAAGATCAAGGCCTACGCGGACTGGGCCAAGACCCACAACAGCCTGCTCGTGGTCACCTTCGACGAGGACAACCGGCTGGCCGGGAACAAGATCCCGACCGTGTTCTACGGCCAGTCCGTGACCCCCGGCTCCAGCACCTCCACCACCTACAACCACTACGACGTGCTGCGCACCCTGGAGGGGCTGTCCGGCCTGACCGCCCACGCCGGGAACGCGGCCACCGCCAAGGACATCACGGGGATCTGGACGTCCTGACCGCGCCCCGACCGTCGCGCCTCCCCCCCCCGTAACCTCCGAAAGGGCCGCCACCCATGCCCCTCCAGCGCCGGATCCTGATCCTCGTCTCCGCCGTCGTGCTGCTCGCCGCCGTAGGCGCGCTCGCCGTCGTACGGGCCTCCTCGCGCGCCGAGGAGAAGAACCGGGTCCAGGCCGGCGGGCCGTCCGTCACCCCCGGCGAGGTCTCCCTCGCCGGGGGTGACGGCGGTCGGCGGATCGTCTTCCGGAACATGGCCTGGGGGCCGCACCGCGACGAGCTCGCCACGGCGGCGGCCGGCGCGCCCGAGGGTCCGCGCACCGCCTCCGGGGTCAGCTGCCTGCGCTTCCACGCGGCCGCCGGCACGGGGGTCTGCCTCCAGGCCGACAAGGCCGGGGTGCAGGACGGCTACAAGGCGGTGGTCCTCGACGCCCGGCTGAAGGAGGTCGCCTCCCGGCCGCTGGCCGGCATCCCGACCCGGGCCAGGGTCTCGCCCGGCGGTCACCTGGTCGCCTGGACGGTCTTCGTGGGCGGAGACTCGTACGCCGGTACGAACTTCTCGACCCGGACCTCCCTGCTGGACCTGCGCAGCGGGACGTACGACGCCTCACTGGAGGACTTCACCATCCAGAAGGACGGCAAGACCTACCGCAACGCGGACGTCAACTTCTGGGGGGTCACCTTCGCCGCCGACGAACGGACCTTCTACGCGACGCTCGCCACCGGCGGTCAGACCCACCTGGTCCGCGGCGACATCGCGGCACGCACGGTGACCACGCTGCGGGAGAACGTGGAATGCCCGTCCCTGTCGCCCGACGGGACCCGGCTGGTGTTCAAGAAGCGGGTGCCGGGCCTGTCGGCGGACGCGCCGTGGCGGCTGTACGTCCTGGACCTCGGCACGATGGCCGAGGCTCCGCTCGCCGAGGAGCGCAGCGTCGACGACCAGGTGGTGTGGACCGACGACAAGACCGTCGTCTACTCGCTGCCCGGGGACTTCGGCGCCGACCTGTACTCCCTGCCGGCCGACGGCGGCGGGGCCCCGGCCCGGCTGATGACCTCGGCCCTCGCCCCCGCCTTCCTCGGCTGACACCGGGAAGAGGGGGCGGGGCAGGGGGCAGGCTTCAGGCGGGGGCAGGGCCTGGATCGGGCCCTGCCGGGCCTCGGAGCAGGACCGTTACGCCGGGATGAGCGTCTTGCGGCGCCGCTTGCGCTGCGCCGCGGCCGACAGCCGCAGCTCGATGACCGACCGCACGGCCGGCCACTCCTCGTCGAGGATCGAGTAGAAGGCCGTACTGCGCACGGCGCCGTCCAGGCCCCGCGAATGGGCCCGGCGGACCCCCTCGCTGGTGAACCCGAGCCGTTCCATCGCGGCGCGCGAGCGTCCGTTGCGGGCGTCGGCGCGCAGCGAGATCCGCCGCACGCCCCAGGTCTCGAAGGCATGGCGGAGCATGAGCAGCTTCGCCTCGGTGTTGATGCCGGTGCCCTGGGCCGCCGGGGACAGCCAGGTATTGCCGATCTCGGCGGCATCGGGGATCGCCGTAGCCGGATCGCCGAACGGGACCCCCGGCACGGCGGGCCACACCAGCGGCCCCTGCCAGTAATCGAGTTCCAGGAACCGGGTCGAACCGACCACCCGACCGTCGGTGGCTCTGACCACCGCGAACGGGAGCGATCGACCCGCCGCCTGATCGGCGAGGGCACGGTCGATGTACTCGTGTGACGCCTGCAACCCGTGAGGTACGGGAGTGAAGGCGTAAGTCGTACGATCCTCGGCCCCGGCCAGGGCCAAGGCCTCGGTGTGGTGGGGGGCGAGGGGCTCAAGCCGCACGGAGCGGCCGGCGAGGAGTACGGGTACGGGCACGGAGCCTTCGGTCCTTCTGGGCGGTGGGGTGGTTGCACAGTCTGCGTCCCTGACGTCGCCCCCCGTGCAAAACACGGGTGAAAGGCAACGGGCTGTCAGGTGAACGCGAGTGGCTCAATGTAGCCCCTTAGAGTCCTTCCATGAACCCCCAAATTGGCAATGGCGTGACACTCTTTTTCGAGGACTTGGGTCCCCGCGACGGAGCCCCCGTAATCCTGATCCACGGACATCCGTTCAGCCACTCGATGTGGGCCCCCCAGACGGCCGCACTGACCACGGCCGGTTACCGTGTGATCACCCCTGACCTGCGCGGATACGGGAAGAGTCCGGTGCTGCCGGGCAAAACGCTGCTCGCGGACTTCGCGGATGATCTCGCCGCTCTGCTCGACCGTCTGGGCGTCGAACAGGCGGTCGTCGGCGGTGTGTCCATGGGCGGCCAGATCGCCATGGAGATGCGGCTGCGCCACCCGGGTCGGGTGCGGGCCCTCGTTCTCTCCGACACCTCTGCTCCGCCGGAAACGGAAGACGGCAAAACCTTCCGCCGGAACCTTGCCGAGCGGCTCCTCACGGAAGGAATGAAGCCCTATACCGACGAGGTCATCGACAAGATGCTCGCGCCCTACAACGTGACCGGGATGCCGGAGGCCGCGGCCAAGGTCACCGGGATGATGTACGCCACCGACCCCGAGGGGGCGGCCGCGGCCCTGCGCGGGCGGGCCGAGCGGCCCGACTACGCCCCCGTGCTCGCCGCGCTGCCGGCCGAGGTGCCCTGCCTGATCGTGGTCGGCCGCGACGACGTCTACACCCCGGTCGCCGAGGCCGAGTCCCTGCACGCACTGGTCCCGCACTCGGTCCTCGCCGTGGTGGAGCGGGCCGGCCACCTGCCGGGCGTGGAACAGCCGGAGGCCTTCAACCGGGCCCTGCTGGAGTTCCTCGCGGGAATCTGACCGGAGCCCGAAAGCCCCGGCCCGGGCGGACGACCGCCCCGGGCCGGGGCTTTCGGCTGTCCGGAGGGTGCCGAACGGGGCTCCGGAAGGTGCCGAACGGGGCTACCGCGCGCCGGACGGGCGGTGTCAGTCTGTCTGCAGGGTGGTGCGCAGCCGGTAGCGGTCCCCGCTGTACTCCACCGTGGACAGCAGCAGCGGCCGCTGCTGCCTGGTGTACACCGTCTGGTCGAGTACGAGTACGGGCGCGCCCTCGGCGATGCCCAGGTGACCGGCGAGTTCCCCGTCGGCGTTGCGCGCCTCGATGGTGGCCTCGGCGCGGTCGGGTTCGACGCCCCAGCGGCGCAGTTCCTCGAAGAGGGAGGTCTCGCGGAAGTCGGTGCGGGCGAGGTCGGGCGCGAGTTCGGCGACGACGAGGGTCCGGTCGACGGCGATCCTGACGTCGTTGAGCAGCCGGACCCGATCCAGGCGCAGCAGCGGGGTGCCGGCGGGCACGTCGAGGCGGTCGGCGTCGTCCAGGGACGCGGTGACGGTGTCGTGGCGCAGCACGACCGAGCTGGCGCGCATGTGCTTGCGCCGCGCGGTGGCGGTGAAGGACTCCAGGTCCTTGGGCCATTCGCGGGCGGGTGCGGGCGCCACCGGCGCCGCGACGAACCAGCCGCGCCCGTGGGAGGCGGTGACCAGACCCTGTTCGACCAGGCGCGCGAGCGCGCGGCGCAGGGTGACGCGGGAGACGTCCAGCCGGGTGCACAGCTCGCGCTCGGGCGGCAGCTTGCTGCCCTCGGACAGGCCCCGCCGGGCGATCTCCTCGCGGATGCGGTCCGCGGCCTGGGCCCACAGGGGGTCCGCGGCGCGGGTGTGCGCGGAGGTGGCGTCGGCGATGGCAGCGTCGTCGATCATGAGGTCGACCATACCACTTGCTACCACTCGACCCGGCTTCCGGCCCGGGCGTGGCCACGTGTTCACGGGACCTAAGTCCGCGTGTTGATTTTTTATGAAAGACCACTGCGGACCACTGTTGACCAATCCAAAACCACTGGTTACCTTCGAGTCGTCCCCACCACCCCGCTCGACGAGGAGCACCAGATGAGTACGGCCACCGCCGCGGTCACACCGGCCGCCGGAAAGAAGCCGGGCCGGATCATGCCGGTCCTGCAGCGCATCGGCCGCAGCCTGATGCTGCCCGTGGCCACGCTGCCGGCCGCGGCCCTGCTGACCCGCCTCGGCGGCGCCGACCTGCTCGGCCGCGAGAACTTCCCGATGATCATCCAGAAGCTCGCGATGGTCCTGGCGGCGGCCGGTGACACCGTCTTCGCCAACCTGCCGCTGCTCTTCGCGGTCGGCGTGGCCATCGGCTTCGCCAAGAAGTCGGACGGCTCCACCGCCCTGGCGGCCGTGGTCGGCTACCTGGTCTTCAAGGCCGTACTCGCCAGCCCCGCCTTCCCTAAGGGGGTGGACGGCGAGCCGCTCGACGCCAAGGTCCTCGGCGGCATCGTGATGGGCCTGGTCGCGGCCCTCCTCTACCAGCGCTTCAGCCGGACCAAGCTGCCCGACTGGCTCGGCTTCTTCGGCGGCCGCCGGCTCGTGCCCATCCTCAGCGCCTTCGCGGGCGTCGGCATGGGAGTGGTATTCGGAGTGGTCTGGCCGACCGTCGGCAGCTGGTTCTTCCACTTCGGCGAGTGGCTCGTCGGCACCGGTGCCTGGGGCGCGGGCCTCTTCGGTCTCGTCGTCCGGGCCCTCATCCCGATCGGGATGCACCACTTCTTCTCGGTCTTCCCCTGGTTCGAGGCGGGCAGCTTCGTCAACCCGGCCACCGGCACCGAGGTGCACGGAGACATCGCCCGCTTCCTCGCCGGCGACCCGACCGCGGGCCAGTTCATGACCGGCGGCTTCCCGATCTACATGTTCGCGCTCCCGGCCGCGGCCATGGCCATCGCGCACACAGCGCGCCCCGAGAACCGGACCATGGTCAAGGGCATGATGATCTCCGTCGCCCTGACCTCCTTCGTCACCGGCGTGACCGAGCCCATCGAGTTCGCCTTCATGTTCGTGGCCCCGCTGCTCTACGCGATCCACGCCTTCCTCTTCGGCGTCTCGATGGCCGTCTGCTACGCCCTCGGCATCCGCGACGGCTTCGGCTTCTCCTCCGGTGCCATCGACTACATCGTGAACTACGGCATCGCCACCAAGCCCTGGATGCTCATCCCGATCGGCCTGGCCTTCGCCGCCATCTACTACGTGCTCTTCCGCTGGGCGATCGTGAAGTTCGACCTCCCCACCCCGGGCCGCGAACGCGACGAGGAGGGCAACCCGCTCACCAAGGCCGACGCCTCCTGAGCCCCGGCCGGCGGCTCCCCCCGACCGGCCCCCGTTCCGCCCGACCGCCCCGCCCGACCGCCCGCCCCCGCCCGCCCGTACCGGCGGGGGCCCGCGCCCCCCCGACTTCGCTAAGGACCCCCCACCATGTCCGGATCCCGCATCACGTTCCTCGAAGGCCAGGCCGACCAGGGCGCCGCCCTCGTCCGGATCGCCGACCGCGTCCGCACCCAGCTCGCCTCCCCGGAGCTCGCCGGGCTGCGTGCCGCCGAGCGCCCCCTGTTCACCGGCATCGGAGCCTCGTACGCCGCCCTCGCCGTCCCCGTACAGCAGCTCCGCGAGGCCGGGATCGTCACCCAGCGCGTGCTGTCCAGCGAGATCGAGACCGGCACCGCCGGCTTCGACACCGACTGCCTGATCGCCGTCTCCCAGGGCGGCCGCAGCTCCGAGACCATCGCCGCCTTCGAGTGCGCCGCCCCCGGCATCACGAAGACCGCGCTGCTCAACGTGGTCCCCTCGCCGCTCGGCGACCTCGCCGACCTCACCGTGGACCTCGGCAACGAGCCCGACTCGTACGCCTCGACCATCGGCTACACCGGCACCATCGTCGCCCTCGACCTGATCGCCGGGGCCGTCGCGGGCCGTGACGGCGACCCGTGGGGCGAGATCGCCGAGCAGACCACCGCGGTCCACTCGCAGGCCACCGAGGTCGTGGCGGCTCTGCGGGAGCGGGGCGCCCGCTGCATCGCCTCCGACGGCGTGGCGGCCGGGGCCTCCCGGGCCTCCGCCGAGGAAGGCGCCCTGCTGCTGCGCGAGGTCGTGCGGATGACCGCGGCGCACTCGGCGACCCGCAACTACCTGCACGGCGAGATGGAGTCGGCGGGCAACACCCTCCACCTCGTCTACGGCGACGGCCGCGAGATCGAGCTGGCCCGCTCGCTGGCGGGCGCGGGTCACCTCACGCTGCTCCTCACCACCGTGGACGTGGACGTCGCCGACAACCTCTACGTCGTCCGGCTCCCCAAGGCCGCCGACGCGGTCCGCGTGGTCCTGGAGACCGTGGTCCTCCAGGAACTGGTGGCCCAGCTCAGCGCCGAGCGGGACGTCCCGATCGAGTCCTTCGTCTTCGCCAACGACGACACCAAGCAGGGCGGCCTCGACATGTCCGACTTCGAGGTCGCGGCCTTCACCCAGGCCTGAACCCCGGCTGCACGTGCCACGGCCCGCGGGATCCGGAGGATCCGCGGGCCGTGGCACGTGCGCCCCGTCGCCCGGTGCCGCTCCCCGGCCCGGGGCGCGCGGGGGCGGCCTGGGATCATGCTCGGATGGATCCCTTGTCGACCGACCTCGTCCGCCTCGCCGCCACCGGCAGGTTCGGAGACTTCTTCGTCGGTGCCCGGCTGCCCGATCTCGTCGAGGCGAAGGGGGAGCCCGAGTGGTCGGGGCGCGTCCAGGACGAGCGGCGCTGGCCGCACTGGTTCTGCTACGGAGGCCTGGAGATCGTCTTCTGCCGGTGCCGGCTGCTGGACCGGATGTTCGTACCCGTCTGGCGTGACGGACTGGAGATCCCGGGGACCGGCCGCGCACCGGGGTACTCGGTCACCGAACCGGTCACCGAGTCGCGCTTCACCGCCGCCCTCACGGCCGCCGGCATCACCTGGCGCACGCAGTGGTCGCCGTCCCTGCCGGACCAGCGCACGCTCCTGACCGATCCCGCGCCCGGCATCATCGCCGACTTCGTCTTCGTCGCGCCCGACGACGAGGACCCGGTCACGGCGGACTGGCCGCTGGAGAAGGCGGGCACGTACGGACTGCACCACGGCGCCTGCCCGGAGCCGGACCCGAACCTCCCCGACGACGGCTACGGAGCCTGACGTGGACGACGTCCTGCGGGAACTGCGCTCCGTCGGCCCCTTCTTCACCGTGGCGTACGGGAAGGAGCCGCCCGGCCCCGGCTTCCGGCCGCTCGACGCGTTGTACGGGGAGCAGCTCGGGGCCTACGTGGCGGAGGTCGGCCGGCGGATCGGGAGCGGGCCCGGGCGGGTGGCGGCCTCGACCGCGCAGTTCGGGATCGCCTCGCGGCTCTGGTCGCTCGGGCTCGGCTGCGCCGTCCTGTCCGGCCGGGTGCCGGACCTGGCCCCCGACCGGCTGTGGTGGCGGCTGCCCGGCGCCGGGTCGCTGGAGCTGTGGCTGCCCGAGCCCGCCGAACTCCCCGGGGACAGCCCGGCGCGGGCCCTTGCGGACTCCGTGCTCGGCCACCTCGCGGTGCTCGACACGGCGCTGCGCGAGCGGTACGGCGTCTCGCCGCAGGTGCTGCGCGGCAACGCCGCCTCCGGGCTGGTCGGAGCCGTCCGGGTGCTCACGGATCGGGTACCGGGGGAAGCGGCGGCCGGGCTCGCCGCCGGGCTGCTCGCCGACGGCGGCCCGCTCGGCGGGACCGGCACCTATCTCCACGAACCGGGCCTCGGGGTGGCCTTCGTGCGCCGCAGCTGCTGCCTGTACTACAAGGTGCCCGGCGGCGGACTCTGTGGGGACTGCGTGCTGCGGACCAGGTAGGCCGCACTCCGGGGCCGTTCGGAGCAACGGAGCGTGTGGCGCACGGCGACGCGCCCGTCGGCGCTTCTACCTTCCCTGCCATGAGTCACGATCGCACCGCATCCGAAGAACCCGCCCCCGCACGCGGGGTGTCCCGCCGCGCGGCTCTGACCGGGCTCGCCGCCGGGGCCGGAGCCCTGGCCGTCGGCGGCGCGGTCGCTGCCCCCGCGCCGGGCGCGTCCGCTGCGACGGCACCTGCTCCGGCGGCGCCCCCGGCCGCCGCCGCCCCCGATCCCTCGCCCGGAGCGATGAAGCTCTTCGCCGACTCGGGCTTCAACTTCGCCGGACTCTTCGCCCTCGGGGCCGCCGGCATGCGCGCCTCCGAGGTCGGGGAGGTCCTCACCGCCGTCAACGCGATCAACACCGCCGGGCTGTCCGAGCAGACCTTCACCGACACCTTCCGGGACTGGGGCGACCGTCTCGCAGCGCCCCCGGCCGCCGCTCCCGCCGCCCGGCACGGCCGCGAGACCTCCTCGCAGACCCGCAGGTTCCGCTCGCTGCGGGCCGCGCAGTACTACGCGCAGGCCCTGTTCTACGTCCTCGGCACCGACCGGCCGGGGGACGAGAAGGAGGTCTACCTCGCGGGGCGCCGCGGCTGGGACGACTTCGCCCGGCTCTGCTCCCCGGCCGCCGTCCGCGCGCAGGTCCCGTACGGCAGGACCCGGCTGCCGGTCTGGTTCTTCCGGCCGGAGGGGCACGAGAAGTCCGGCCCGCGGCCCACGGTCATCCTCACCAACGGCAGCGACGGCCAGAACGTCGACATGTGGACCTACGGGGTGTCCGCCGCCCTGGACCGGGGCTTCAACGCCCTGGTGTACGACGGCCCGGGCCAGGGCGAGCTCCTCTTCGTCCAGGAGATGTCCTTCACCCCGCGCTGGGAGCAGGTGGTCGGTCCGCTGATCGACTGGCTGGAGCGGCGCGATGACGTGGACCGCACGCGCATCGCGCTCACGGGCCTCAGCATGGGCGGCAACCTCGTCGCCCGCGCCGCCGCCTTCGAACCCCGCATCGCGGCCCTGGTCTGCCAGCCCGGCTGCGTCAGTCCGTGGCTGGGCTTCGACAAGGAGCTCCGCGACATCGTGACCGCCGACAAGGCGGAGACCAACCGGGTGTGGAACGAGGAGGTGGTCCCCGAACTGACCGCGCAGCTCGCGTTCACGGTGAAGAAGCGGTTCGAGATCTTCTCGAAGGAGGCACTGCGGGCGGCCCGTGCCGGGCGGATCTTCACCGACCTGTGGACCCCGGCCCAGCTCGCCATGAGCCTCGACGTCACCGCCGTCGTCCCGAGGATCAAGGCCCCGACGCTCGTCCTGGACTACGACTTCGAACAGTTCTACCCGGGCCAGCCGCAGCAGATGTACGACCTGCTCCGCTCCCGGCGCGAGTACGTGAAACTGACCGAGGCCACCGGGGCGCAGTTGCACTGCTCCCCGATGGCCCCGCAACAGCACTGCGACCTCGTCTTCGACTGGCTGGCCGACGTCCTGCACCGCTGATCGAGCGGGCAGGAGCCGGCCGGCCTGAGAGTCGGCCGGCCTGCTAGAAGGTCAGGTTCCAGGCGTCGATCTTGCCGGTGTCCTGGCTGGCGTTGTCGTTCACGCGCAGCGTCCAGACGCCGTTGGCGACCTCGGAGGAGGCGTTGACGGTGAAGGTCTGGATGATGTTGTCCGTGCTGCCGCCGGCCCGGTTGCTCAGGACGTAGACGGAACCGTCCGGAGCCACGAGGTCGACCTTGAGGTCACCGATGTAGGTGTGCTTGATGTCCACGCCCACCTTGAGGGTGGCCGGCGCGTTGCCGGTCACCCCGCTGACCGTGATCGTGCTGTTCACGGTCGCGTTGTCGGCGATCGCGACGTCGGTGAGGTTCTCGAAGTACTTGCCGGGAGGCGGGGTCGAGCCGCCGACCGCCTTCAGCGCGTCGACCTGGCCCTCGCCGAAGAACCCGTTGTTGGCCGTGGTCCCCTTGCACCGGGTGTCCGACGGGCAGGCGGTGTCGTTGGCCTGGGTGGCCAGCGCGGTGCGGATCTGCGCCGGGGTGAAGGTGGGGTTGGCACTGGCGATGAGCGCCGCGACGCCCACCACGTGCGGGGTGGCCATCGAGGTGCCGCTCTTGGTGCTGTAACCGCCGCCCGGGGCGGTGGAGTAGACGTTGCTGCCCGGCGCCGCGACGTCGATGACGCCCTGGCCGAAGTTGGAGAACGAGGCCTTGGTGGTTCCGGTGCCGTTGGCGGCGACCGTGACCACGCCCGGGAGCTCGGTCGGGATGTCGAGGCAGGCGTTGGTGATGGTCCGGGTGGTCGGCGTCGAGTCGTTGGGGCTCGCCGAGTCCGTGGTCTTGTTGGCGAGGTCGTAGTTCTCGTTGCCCGCCGCGGCGACCTGGAGCGAGCCCTTGCTCTCCGCGTACTCCTGGGCGCGCTTGACGCCCTCGATGATCGCGGCCTGGTCGATGTTGTCCGGGCAGTTGAACTGCCAGGGGTCCGTGTAATAGCTGTTGTTGGTGACCTTGAACCCGTGGTCGCCGGACCACACGAAGGCACAGATGGTGTTCTCGGCGAAGAACAGCGAGGTGCCCGGCTCGGCCACGCGGACCGAGGAGATCTTCACGCCGGGTGCCACGCCGACGACGCCCTTGCCGTTCTTCGCGGCGGCCACGGAGCCCGCCACGTGCGTGCCGTGGGTGTCCACGTCGCGCCAGGCGCCGACCCGGGTGTCCGCCTTGCCGTAGGCGCAGGAGGCCGAGTCCGCGGCGTTGAAGTTCGGCGCCAGGTCCTGGTGCTGGTCGTCGACGCCGGTGTCCAGGATGCCGACCTTGACGGAGGCCGAACCGGTGGTCACGGCCCAGGCCTGGTCGGCCTTGATCTGGCTCATGTCGGCCCGTACGGGCTCGCCGGCGGGGGTCGTCGACTGGGACGGGTTGGCGGGCAGCGCCGGGTTGTAGGCGTCGGCCGGGACGTCCGAGGTGCGCGTCGCGCCCACCTTCTGGACCCCGCTGACCCCGCGCATGGTGGCGGCGAAGGTCGCGGAGGTCGAGTGGGCGACGATCACGCCGATCTGGTCGTAGTACGAGAAGACCGTGCCGCCGTTCGCCGTGACGGCCGAACGGACCGCGGAGCTGTCACCGGCGGCGGTGATCACCACGTAGGCGCGGGTGCCGGCAGCCCAGGTCGCACTCTGGGAAGTCGGCGCCGGGGCCTGGGCCTTGGCGGGGGCGGAGGTGCCGGGGATGCCGGCCGGGGAGACCGGCGCCGTACCGGCCAGCGCGGCCGGAGCCCCGAAGGCCAGGGCGGCCAGGGCGGCCGCCAGTACGAGGGTGCGTCGAGGTCGGCTGGATATGTGGGGTATCAATGCGTCCTCCGAAGACGGCCCGGCGGTGCGGGTGGCACCTACCGGGCCGTACGAAACGAGTGGTGGACGCAAGATGTCAGAAGCGTGCCCCGATATGGAAGTACCTTTTACAGCTAGACGGTTCAACCGATCTTGGCTGAAAAACGGCTCCCGCATGAGGTGTCGGGACCGGCCGGGCTGGGCACCGTGGGGGCGAGCCCTGCCCCGGCCGGTCCGCGAGGCGTCCCCGTCAGGCGGGTACGCCGTCCTTGGCGGCCTCCGGCTGGGCGGGCACGGCAGTGCCCAGGTCGTGCCCGTCGTCGGTGAGCGTGCTCTCGTCGAACGGCATCCGTCCCGCGAGGACTTCGGTGGCCCGGGCCCGGTCGAACTCCTTGGTCCAGGTGCCGATCAGTACGGTCGCGATCGCGTTGCCCGCGAAGTTCGTCAGCGCCCGCGCCTCGCTCATGAACCGGTCGATGCCCACGATCAGGCCGACGCCGTCGACGAGTTCAGGCCGGTGCGACTGGAGCCCTCCGGCGAGCGTGGCGAGGCCCGCACCCGTGACCCCGGCCGCGCCCTTCGAGGCCACGATCATGAACAGCAGCAGGGAGATCTGCTCGCCCAGGGCCAGCGGCTTGCCCATGGCCTCCGCGACGAAGAGCGAGGACATCGTCAGATAGATCGCGGTCCCGTCCAGGTTGAAGGAGTAGCCCGTGGGGACCGTGATGCCGACCACCGGCCGCGAGACGCCCACGTGTTCCATCTTCGCGATCAGCCGGGGCAGCGCGGACTCCGAGGAGGAGGTGGACAGGATCAGCAGGAACTCCCGGCCCAGGTAGCGCAGCAGGGCGAACACGCTGATCCCCGTGCACAGCCGCAGCAGCGTGCCCAGGACCACGAAGACGAAGAGCAGGCAGGTCGTGTAGAAGCCGATCATGATGACCGCGAGGGACTTCAGCGCGTCCATCCCGGTCGCCCCGACCACCGCCGCGATCGCGCCGAACGCGCCCACCGGTGCCGCCCACATGATCATCGCGAGCACGCGGAAGACCAGCTTCTGCACGTGCCCGATCCCGCGCAGCACCGGCTCGCCCGCCGCGCCCATGGCCTGCAGCGCGAACCCGCACAACAGCGCCACCAGCAGCGTCTGCAGCACCTCGCCCCCGGTGAAGGCCGACACCAGTGTGGTCGGGATGATCCCCAGCAGGAACTCCGGCGTGCTCTCCGCGCCGCCCGCCTTGGCCTGTGCCTCGCCGGCGTGCCGGGCCGCCTCGGTCAGGTGCAGCCCGCTGCCGGGCTCCAGCAGGTTGCCCACCAGCAGCCCGATGGCCAGTGCCACCGTGGACATCGCCATGAAGTAGCCGAGCGCCAGCCCGCCCACCGCGCCGACCTTGGCGGCCTTGCGCACCGAGCCGATGCCCAGCACGATCGTGCAGAAGATGACCGGAGAGATCATCATCTTGATGAGGTTGACGAACCCGGTGCCCAGCGGTTTGAGCTCCACGGCCGTGCCGGGTGCGGCGAACCCGACGGCGATGCCGAGCAGCACCGCGCCGATCACGGCGATGTACAGATAATGCGTCTTGTCGCGCCTGGCGGCCACGATGCCTCCTGGTAGTGCCCTTCGCCTCCCTGATGGCGAAGGCGTCCCGGGAGGACCATCGCCCGCCGCTGTGACCCCGGTCACCCTTGCGTTCATTGAGTTCACGCCCGGGTGCACACTGAGCGCCATGTTCCGCTTTCCCCGGCCGCCGCGCAGCCTCGCCGGCCAGCTCTTCGCCATGCAGGTGGTGCTGGTCGCCGCGGTCGTCGCCGGCTGCGCCGTCTTCGCGTACGCGACCGCCCGCGACCAGGCCGAAGAGGCCGCCCGGCACCAGGCCGGAGCGGTGGCCCGCGCGGTCGCGGACTCCCCGTCGGTACGGGACGCGGCGCGGGGGGACGGCCATGCCGCCCTGCAGCCCTACGCGGAGCGGGTCCGCATCGACGCGGGCGTGGACTTCGTGACGATCATGGCTCCGGACGGACGGCGCTGGACCCACCCCGACCCGATGCGCATCGGCGAACCCTTTCTCGGCAACACCGCCCCCGCCCTGCGGGGCGAGACCTTCAGCGAGACCTACACCGGCACCCTCGGCCCCTCCCTCCGCGTGGTCACCCCGATCACCGACGACGGCCGGGTCATCGGGATGGTCGCCGCCGGCATCACCGTCCGCTCGGTCAGCGCCCGCCTCGCCGCGCGGCTCTCCGCCCTCGCCTGGGTGGCGGGCGGGGCCCTCGCCCTCGGCGGGGCCGGCACCTATGTGGTCAACGCCCGGCTGCGCCGTCACACCCACGGCATGAACGCGGCCGAGCTGAGCGGGATGTACGACTACCACCAGGCCGCCCTGCACGGGGTCCGCGAAGGGCTGCTGATGCTCGACGGACGCCGCCGGATCACCCTGGTCAACGACGCGGGCCGCGAACTCCTCGGCCTGCGCGGGGAGGTCAAGGGGACCGGCGTCGCCGACCTCGGCCTGCCCGCCCCGCTCACGGGGGCCCTGCTCTCCGACCGGCCCCGGGTGGACGAGGTCCACCTGACGGCGGACCGCGTGCTCGTGCTCAACAGCGCGCCCGTGGCCGGCGGCGGCCGCCGGGGCACGGTGATCACCCTGCGCGACCACACCGAACTGCTGTCGCTGACCGGGGAACTGGACCAGGAGCGCGGATTCACCCGGGCGCTGCGCGCGCAGGCCCACGAGGCGGCCAACCGGCTGCACACCGTGGTCTCCCTCATCGAACTCGGCCGCAGCCGGGAGGCGGTGGACTTCGCCACCGCCGAACTCTCCCTCGCCCAGGCCCTGACCGACGAGGTGATCGCCGCCGTCGGCGAGCCCGTGCTCGTCGCCCTGCTCCTCGGCAAGGCCGCGCAGGCCCACGAACGGGGGGTCGAGCTGGTCGTCACCCCGGACAGCGGAGCCATCGACGCCGGGCCGGGCGGCCCGCCCGCGCGGGACCTCGTCACCGTCCTCGGGAACCTGGTCGACAACGCCGTCGACGCCCTCACCGGCGTTCCCGGCGGCCGGATCTCCGTCACCATCCGCCCCGACGGGCCGGCCGGACCGCACGGGCGCGGGGTGCTGATCGGCGTGGCCGACAACGGCCCCGGACTTCCCGAGGGAGCGGACGTGTTCCGGCGCGGCTGGTCGGGCAAGGGTGAGGGGCGGGGCCTGGGCCTCGCGCTGGTGCGGCAGGTGGCCCACCGGCACGGCGGGAGCGCGGACGCCGGTCAACTGCCGGGCGGGGGTGCGCGGTTCACCGTACGGCTGCCGGCGCGCAGGGAGCCGCGCGGGGAAGGGGACGCATGAGCATGTCCGAGGTGCGGGTCCTCGTCGTCGAGGACGATCCGGTGGCCGCCGACGCGCACGCGCTCTACGTCGGGCGGGTGCCCGGCTTCACCGCCGTCGGGGTCGTCCACTCCCTCGCCGAGGCCACCCGGGTCCTGGAGCGGACCCGGATCGACCTGCTGCTGCTCGACCTGACCCTGCCCGACGGCCACGGGCTGCGCTTCGCGCGGGGCCTGCGGGCCGCGGGCCACCCCGCCGACGTGATCGTGGTGACCTCGGCGCGGGACCTGGGGGTCGTCCGCGAGAGCGTCTCGCTCGGGGTGGTGCAGTACGTGCTCAAGCCCTTCGCCTTCCCCACCCTGCGCGAACGGCTCCTGCGCTACGCCGAGTTCCGCGCGAGCGCGGCGGGCGAGGCGGCCGGCCAGGACGACGTGGACCGCGCGATGGCGGCCCTGCGCTCGCCCCGGCCGGCCGAACTGCCCAAGGGGATCGGCGGCCCGACCCTGGAGCGGGTCGCCGCCCTCCTGCGGGCGGCCCCCGAGGGGCTGACCGCGGGAGGGACGGCCGAGGCGGCCGGGATCTCCCGGATCACCGCCCGCCGGTACCTGGAGCACCTGGTGGACACCGGCCGCGCGGACCGCACCCCCCGGTACGGCCAGGTCGGCCGCCCCGAACTGCACTACCGCTGGCTGGCGGCCGCCCCGGCAGGAGCCGGCAGCGGCTCGGTGTCGAAGGTGTAGAACTTCCGGTGGTCCAGCATGTCCGCCGGGGTCACGTCGTTCCACGGCCGCATGGTGTCGTTCAGGTCCACGACGTTCGCGGTGCCGGCGGCCGGCAGGTACGGCGACCGCGGGTGCAGCGCCTGCCAGTCGGCCCACAGCTTGTCGACGAAGGCGTGGTGCATCCAGAACACCGGGTCGTTGGGGGAGACCCCGGTGGCCATCTGGCCGCCCACCCAGACGTGCACCCGGTTGTGCAGGTTGACCCCGCGCCAGCCCTCCAGGTTGTTGCGGAAGCCGCTCGAGGAGCTGTTCCAGGGCGCCGCGTCGTACACCGGCATGGCGAGGACGGAGTCCACCTCGGCCCTGGTCGGCAGCTGGGCCACGCCGGTGCCGAGCGCGCGGCGCAGGTAGGAGCGCCCGTCGACCCGTACGGCTATCTCCCACTTGCCCGCCGCGTACGCGAACGGGCCGTCGAGCACCTGCCCGTCACGGGCCCGGCCGGTGCCGCCGAGGAAGTCGGGGGCCCAGAGGGAGGAGCGGGCGGTCCGGTCGGCCGTCCAGTCCCAGTAGGGAAGGGTCACCGCCGGATCAACCTCCTGCAGCGCCGCCTCGAACTCGAGAAGAAACCGGCGGTGCCAGGGCAGGAAGGAGGGGGAGCGGTGGCCGACCCGGTCGCCCGAGTCGGTGTCGCTCATGATGAAGCCGTTGTGCGTGGTGACGAAGCGGTCGTAGCGGCCGGTGCGCTTCAGTTCGAGGAGCGCCGCGACGAACGCCCGCTTCTCGTCGGCGGTGAGCGAGGCCTGGTTCTTGCGGATCGTCATCACATTCCGCCCATCGGGACGAGGGCGGCGCCCTGTAGTTCGCGCACGGCGGCCCGGGCGAGGGGCAGCGGGCCGGAGAAGGTCTCGTAGTGGTTGACCACGCTGATCCAGCTGCCGTCGGCGTTCCGCATCACGTGCAGTTCGCGGTCGTCTATGAAGACGGTCGGCAGGCCGGGGGACTGGTGGCCCCCGTGGTGGCCGCCGTGGTCGTTCCCGCCGCCCGAGGCGGGGACGATCCGTATGCGGCGGCCCTGGTAGACCTCGTCGGTGGTTCCCGAGGGTCCCGCGGGGTTGGCGGGGGCGGCCGTACGGGATGCGGTGGCGGCTGCGTGCGCGGTGGCGCCGGCGAGGCCGAGGGCGGTGAGCGCGCCGGCAGTGGTGCCTAAGGCCTGTCGGCGGGTGATCTTGTTCATGGCCCGAAGAGGTATCAGGGCACCGAGAACGCAGGGCCGTTATCCGGACATGCGCGGATAAGTTGCCGGTCGAACTAGTTGGATGATCTTCCCGTCCGGACTGGCTCCACCGGTCCGGACGGGAAGACCTGTGTGAAAAAGCTTAATGGACAGGAAATCCTGCGGTCGCTCGGGGTGGATATGGGAGGCATCACATCGCGGAGTCGGCTGGAAGCTGCGGCCGATCTTGCCTCTGAGGTCCGGTCTTGAGGGTGTCCGGGAGTGAGATTCGAGGCGATATGCCCGATGTCATCCCGTTATAGTCCGTTCATGGCTCTCCATGAGACGAAGGACCTGCGTGCCCGCGACGCCGACACGGACGTGTTCGCGTCCGCCCTCAGCGGCGAGATCCTCCCCAAGTACCGGATGCCCGAAGACCACTCGCCGTCCGAGGTGGTCTACCAACTCCTCCACAACGAGCTGCTCCTCGACGGCAACGCCGCCCAGAACCTGGCCACCTTCTGCACCACCTGGTCGGACGACGGGGTTCACCGGCTGATGAACGAGTGCCTCGACAAGAACATGATCGACAAGGACGAGTACCCGCAGACGGCCGAGATCGAGAGCCGCTGCGTCAACATCCTGGCCGACCTGTGGAACGCCCCCGCCGGCACCACCGGCACCGGCTGCTCCACCACCGGCTCCAGCGAGGCCGCCATGCTCGGCGGCCTCGCCCTCAAGTGGCGCTGGCGCGAGCGCCGCCGCGCCGCCGGACTGCCCACCGACAGGCCGAACCTGGTGTGCGGGCCGGTCCAGGTCTGCTGGGAGAAGTTCGCCCGGTACTTCGACGTCGAGCTCCGCCAGCTGCCCCTGCTGCCCGGGGCCACCGGCCTGAGCCCCGAGCAGCTCGCCGCGAACGTCGACGAGAACACCATCGGCGTCGTCGCCATCCTCGGGGTCACCTACACCTGCGTCTACGAGCCCGTCGCCGAGATCGCCGCCGAACTCGACCGGATCCAGGCCGAGCGCGGCTGGGACGTGCCGATCCACGTGGACGCCGCCAGCGGCGGCTTCGTGGCCCCCTTCCTCCACCCCGACGTGGTCTGGGACTTCCGGCTGCCGCGCGTGGCCTCGGTGAACACCTCCGGGCACAAGTACGGCCTGGCCCCGCTGGGCGTCGGCTGGATCGTCTGGCGCACCGCCGACCTGCTCCCGGCCGACCTCGTCTTCTCCGTGGACTACCTCGGCGGGGACATGCCCACCTTCGCCCTCAACTTCTCCCGGCCCGGCGGCGAGATCATCGCCCAGTACTACCTCTTCCTGCGCCTGGGCCGGGGCGGCTACCGCCGGGTCCAGCAGGCCTGCGCCGACACCGCCCAGTACCTGGCCCGCGAGATCGAGACCATCGGCCCCTTCACCCTCCTCTACGACGGCCAGGGCGCACTGCCCGCCGTCTCGTACCGGCTCACCGACCCGGAGGGCGCGGGCTTCACCCTCTACGACCTCTCCGACCGGCTCCGGATGCGCGGCTGGCAGGTGCCCTCGTACCCGCTGCCGGCCGATCGGGACGACACGGTCATCCAACGGGTCCTGATCCGGCACGGCGTGACCCGGGACCAGATCGCCCTGCTCGTCTCCGACCTGCGCGCCGCCGTCGAACACCTCCTCGCGCACCCGCAGCCCGTGCCCGCGGCCCCGCCCCGGTCCGGCTTCCACCACTGACCGGGGGCCGGCGGGCTCCGGACCTGCTCCTCCGTGCCCGCCCCGGGGCGGGCACGGAGCTCAGGACGACGGCCAGCGCATCCCCAGCTCCGTCAGCGCGGCCGTCCGCTCCGGGGTGAGGGACGCCGCGCGGGAGCGCTGGTTGGCGATCCAGGAGCCCAGGCGCAGGTCCCGGTCGCCGACCCGCTCCACGTGCGCGCGCGGCACCCGAAGGTGCCGCTCGCGGTCGTGGAACCGCCGGGCCGCCTCCAGGTGCGCCGCCCACGCGTCCGCGTGGGCGACCCGGGGCTTCGGCCGGTCCGCACCCTCGGCCGGAGTCACCCCGAGGGTGTGCTCCAGCAGCCAGCGCTGCGCCCAGGCGAGGCGCTCCCAGGCCGTGCGCTGGCCGCGCAGCCACACGCCGAGGTCCTCGCCCTGGACCACGGCCTCCCCGGGGCGCGTCGGCAGCCGGCCGCCCGCGTCCAGGTGGACCCGGGTCAGGTGGAAGGCCCGCTGCCAGGAGATCTCCCAGGCCGGACACCAGGAGGCGTCGACGGCCTCAAGGGCCTCCCGCCGCTCCTCGGACAGGGCTCCGGGGCCCTCGCGGCGGGCCGCCGCCCGCTGGTTCTTGACCCAGACCCCGACCGGGGCGCCGCGCCAGGTGGCGTCCACGGGAGGCAGCAGGTGCCCGTGCTCGGCGGCCCAGCCGCTCGCCGCCGCGAGTCCCTCCTCGAACGCCACGTCGAAGTGGCTCCACACCATGCCCAGTTCGCCGAGCTGCGCCACCCGGCGGTGGCCGAGCGCCCCGCGCCGGTACGTGCGCCGGGCGTCCGCGATCCACTGGCCGAGCGGGAAACCGGCCAGCCCCGGCGGCCACGGAGCACCCGCTCCTTCCCCCTCGGCGGCACCGGCGTCGGCCTGCGCCCGCGTCGGCGTATGCGTCTCCGCGGGCACCTTGAACGCGAACGGCACCTTGAGGTCCCCGACGAGCCCGGCGTAGATCCGGGCGGCCTCCACCCCGCGCCGCCAGTGCTCGTGCTCCGGGTGCAGGACGCGCAGCCGGACGAAGGCGGCCAGCAGCGCCGGGTCGCGGGGGGTGGAGAAGCTCAGCAGGGACTCCGCGCCGCCGCGCAGCCCGGAGCCGCCCACGGACTCCGCGCCGCCCGTGGCCGTGCGCCGGCTCGGGGCCTGGGGCTGCGCCAGGGACTCGACGACCCGGGTGTCGTGGGCCCGTAGCGCCTCCAGCAGCCGCGCGAGGTCCCCGTACGCCCGCGAGGTCAGCATCGTCTCCGGGGACTCGCCGGGCCCCAGCAGCACCGGCACCACGAGGGAGGCGACCTTGCCCTCCCCGGGCCGGATGCGCAGCGCCCGGCCGACGGCCTGCACCAGGTCGGGCATGGAACCCCGTACGTCGGCCCAGAAGACCGAGTCGCACTCCTTGGTGTCCACGCCCTCGCCCAGCACCCGGACGCTGCCCAGGAAGGCCTTGTCCGCGACCCGGTCGTCCGCGAACGCGGCCAGGACGCGCCGCCGGTGCGCCGCCGTGTGCTGCCCGCACAGCCAGTCCGCCCAGACCTTGCGCGGGTACACCGGCCGCGGGGCCCAACTCGTGGCGCGCAGCCGCGCGGCGACCGCCGGCAGACCGGCCGCGAAGGCCTCGGCCTCCTTGGTCAGGTGATGGAAGACGAGCGTGCGCCGGAACCCCTGCCTCACGGCCGCCGTCATCAGCGCCGTCTGGAGCGCCGCCAGCCTGACCCCGCGCACGGAGTCGGAGCGCCCGTCCGGCCCGAGCAGCACGGCCGCCTGGAACTCCGGATCGCTGACGTCCACGCAGACCACGCGGTAGGGCGCGCAGATGCCCCGGTCGACGGCCTCCGAGAGGGTGAGGGTGTAGCAGCGCGCGCCGAACGGCCCGTCGGGATCGTCCTCCATCGAGGCCACGAGGTCGCCCCGGCCGCGCACCCCTTCCGGCCGGCCGGAACCCTCGGCGGACTCGTCGCCCTCGGCGGGTGCGGAATCCTCGGCGGACTGCCAGACCCGGGGCGTGGCCGTCATGTACAGCCGGCGGACCGAGGGGATCCGCACGTTGTCGTGCACCACCGCCCAGGGCTTGCCGATGCGTCCCGAGGTCCGGTGCGCCTCGTCGACCACGATCAGGTCCCAGCCGGGCAGACCCTCGTGGTGCGCGCGTTCGATGGTGCCCAGGCCGAGCGAGGCGTACGTGGCGTACACCGTGACCCGGTCGACGGACGGGCCCGCCCAGCCGGCCAGCTCGGCCGGGTCCGTGGTGGTGGGTACCCCCGCGTCCTCGCCGCGCAGCGAGCACACGGCGAAGGCGCGGCCGGTCCGGCCGCCCTCGCGCCAGGCCGCCGCCGTCTGTACGAGGAGGTCCAGGGAGGGCACCAGCACCAGGACGCGTCCGGCCCGCAGTTCCTCGGCCGTGTGCACGGCGACCAGCGACTTGCCGGAGCCCGTCGCCATGATCACCTGCGTACGGAGCCCGGTCCGTGGGACCCTGCGTCCGGCGGGCAGTTCCAGCGCCCGCACGGCGGCGTCGACGGCCTCGCGCTGGTGCGGACGGAGCCTCTGCCTGCTGATGCGCCCCACCTCCACCCTGATCTGCCGGTTTGCTTCCAGCTCCTATCTTGCCCCCATTTTGAATCATTGCGGGGAGATCGCGTGGACGGGGGTACGGCAGAGCGTGGCCGGGCGGGGGCGGAGCGTGGCGGAGGGCCCTACATCCGGGCGCCGAAGTTCTGCGTCCACCACGGGCCGCCGGCGCCCTGGTGGATGCCCACGCCGATGTCCTTGAAGGAGCAGTTGAGGATGTTCTCGCGGTGTCCCTGGCTCTTCATCCAGGAGTCCATCACCTGGGCCGCGGTCCGCTGCCCCTTCGCGATGTTCTCCCCGTAGGTGGACCAGCGGTACCCCGCGGCGGTGGTCCGCTTGCCCGGGTCCGCGCCGTCCGGGTTGGTGTGCGAGAAGAAGTCCCGCCGCGCCATGTCGTCGGAGTGCCCCTGGGCGGCCGCACGCAGCTGCGGGTCGTCCTTGAGCGGCCCGCAGCCGGCCTTCGCCCGCTCGGAGTTGACCAGGGATATCACCTGGGCGGCGGTGCTGCCGCCCGGCGGGGCGGGAGCGGGGCTCTTCGGCGGGGTGGACTTCGGGCTCGGCTTCGGGGTGGGCGTGGGGGTCGGACTCGGAGTCGGGGTCGAGCTCGGGCTGGGGCTCGGGCTCGGCGAGGCGCTCGGAGAGGCGGACTCCGAGGGGCTCGGGGTGGGGGAGGCCGCCTCGGGCGGCAGTGCGGTTCCCGATTCCGGCGCCACGAGCGCGGCCGGAGGCAGCTCGGGGGACCCGCCGTCGGGGCGGGCGGCGAGGTACGTCACCCCGCCTCCCACGACACAGGCGGCGAGCACCGCGCCACCGATCACCCGGCGCCGGCCCCGGGTGCGCCGCTGCTTGCGCAGCGAGGCGCGCCCGTCGCCGGGGCCGCCCGCCGAGGCGAACTGTGCTTCGAGGCCGCTGCCGCCATCGGCGTGGCCGGCGTGGCCGGCGTCGGGGGCGGCGGAGCCGCCCGGACCGTACGCCGTGGCGGCGCCGGCCAGGCCCGCGGAGGCGTAGCCGGAGTCCAGGGCCGCCCGTACGCCCGCGAGCAGCGCCACGGAGACCGGCAGCAGCGCCAGCCCGGCCAGCAGGCCTTCGGCCGGAACCAGGCCGTTCCACAGCCCGGCGCACCGCAGGCACTCGCGGGCGTGCCGGGCTATTCGCTTGCGCCACAGCGCCGAGGGCTGCCCGTCCCAGCTCGCCGCCACGGCCCGCAGGTCCTCGCAGGGCGGCTGGGCACCCAGCGCCCGCTCCACCACCCGGGCCGCCTCCAGCTGCGCCTTCATCCGCTGCACCCGCACTGCGGTGTGCTGCGGGGACAGTTCCAGCGCCTGCGCCATCTCCGCGCGCGTCAGCTCCCCGGCGCACTCCAGCCACCACAGGGACAGCAGCGCCCGGTCGTCGGGCTCGAGCCAGCGCGTGGCACGGGCCGTCTCGCGCCGCTGGCCCTCCAGCTGGAGCCGTACGACGGTCAGGTCCACGAAGTCGGCGCCCGGATCGGCGAGCTCCCAGGCGGCTTCCAGCCCGCTTTCGCCGGGGGCGCTCCGGCGGGCCTGCCAGTGGGCGCGCACCCGGTTCATGGCGATCGCGACCAGCCAGGACCGGAAGCTGTGGTCGTCGCGCAGGCCGCCCAGCCCGTCGAGTGCCCGCAGCATCGTGTCCTGGACCACGTCGTCCACGTCTACGGACCCGTTCAGGGCCCGCCCGACGATGTTGTAGACCAGCGGCAGATAGGTGCTGACCAGGTCGTCCTGGGCGCGCGGGTCGCCCGCGCGGGCCGCGGCCACCAGTGCTGCCGTGTGCTGAGTGCTCATAGAAAAGTCCCTGTCCGTACCGGCGCTCGATGATGCCCAATACCTGGGAGACCGTCGAGGGGGACTCCGATAACGCTTATCCGTCGATCCGTTCCGCGGATGCGGAATCCGGAGCGCCCGGCCCTGTTTTCCCGGCCTCGGCAGGCGCCGGGCCGAGGCGGGAGGCCAGGGCGTCGAGATCGGGCAGGAACCAGATGTGACGGCCCTCGTTCGATTCCCGGACGAGGTCGCGCAGGGCCGAACTCGCCTCCAGATGGTGCGCGAGGTCGCCCACGACCACCAGGCGGACCCGGTAGTTCACGAACTTCTGCATGATCGCCCCGGCGAGCCCGCTGCGCAGGTCGAAGAAGCCGGCGTCCAGGCGTTCCACCGGGACGGCGACGATGTCGGTCCGGTAGAAGGCGCCGCCGATCAACTGGTCGAGTGCGTCCTGCTCGGTGACGACCGGCGGGCCGTCGGCGGCGCAGACCAGAACGGGGACGCCGTGGTGTTCCACGAGGAGGTCAGCCACGGTGTGCCCCGCTTTCGTCGTTTCGGTCGCTTTCGTCCCCCATGCCGTTGCCCGGCCCGAGCAGCCCGTCGACCAGGTGCAGCAGATCGGCGGTGGTGGCCGCGTCGCCGAGGACCACGATCTTCATGCGGGCCCGCTCCTTGTCGTAGACCGTCTGGACCCGCAGCGTGCCCGGGGTGTCCCTCGGGGACTGCGCGCTCGCCGTGACGAGGGTCGCGAGCCGGTCCGCCGCGTCGGGGCCGATCGCGTCGATCTGCACGATGCTCGACACCTCCAGGTGCCGCCGCGGCGCCTCCCGGGGGGTGTCGGCAACCTCGTCGGCCGGATCGGGCACGCTCGTGAGCGCCTCGAAGTCCGCCCGGCTGATCCGGTACTGCTTGCCGATCCGGACGGCCTTGAGCCGCCCGTCGCGCACGTAGTTCCGTACGGTGCGCACGTGCAGCCCCAGCAGCTCCGCCACCTCGCCGACCGAGTACAGCTCGCGTCCTTCGTCGCTCATGACTCCGAATCCTACCCTAAAGGGTGCGGTTGTAGTGTGAATGAGTTCCGATAGGGAAGGATGCGGAAGGTCTGGAGGCCCGAAGCGGCGGAAGTGATCGGCGCCGACGGCCACCTCGAGTCGCGCGTCGACCGGGGCGGGGCCGCGGAAAACCGCTTCGGTGGTGGTTCGGTGTGCTTCTAGGATCTTCGGATGACGGATCCTCGCTACCCCGCCAAGCCCCGCCCCGGAGACCGCGTCGCGGTGCTCTCCCCCTCGGCCGGTCTGCCCGAGCTGTTCCCGCAGCCCTATGAGCTGGGGCTGCGCAGGCTCCGCGAGGAGTTCGGCCTGGAGCCGGTGGAGTACCCGACCACCCGGAAGATGGGCGCGACGCCCCGGGAGCGGGCCGCCGACCTGCACGCCGCCTTCGCCGACCCCGAGATCAAGGCCGTCATCGCCAGCATCGGCGGCGACGACCAGATCACGCTGCTCCCGCACCTCGACGCCGATCTCCTGCGCGCCAACCCCAAGCCGTTCTTCGGATACAGCGACAACACCAACCTGCTCCTGCACCTGCGGAGCCTCGGGCTGGTCGCCTACCACGGGGGTTCCGTGATGGTCGAGCTCGGACGGCCCGGCGCCATGAACCCGCTCACGGCCGAGTCCCTGCGCGCGGCGCTGTTCACCTCGGGCGAGTACGAGCTGACCGCCGCCGGAGCGAGCGGGGACGTCAACGGCCCCTGGGACGACCCGCGCACCTTCGACGCCGAACCGGACCTGGAACCGGTCGGAGGCTGGACCTGGCACAACGCCGACCGGGTGGTCGAGGGCGAGGGCTGGGGCGGGAACCTGGAGATCCTCTCCTGGCTGCTGATGGCCGACCGCGCGGTGCGGCCCGTCGAGGAGTACGCCGGCGGGGTGCTCTTCCTGGAGACCTCGGAGGACATGCCGAGCGCCCGTGACGTCTACTGGATCCTGCGCAACATGGGGGAGCGCGGACTGCTGCGGCAGTTCCCCGCCTTCCTGATGGGCCGGGCGAAGAGCTGGTCCTTCGAGAACCGCTTCGACGCCGAGGAGCGGGAACGCTACCGCCGCGAGCAGCGCGAAGCGGTCCTGCGGGCCCTCGGCGAGTACGCCCCCGGCACCATGGCCGTCTTCGACGTCGACCTCGGGCACACCGACCCGCAGATCGTGGTCCCCGTCGGGGGCCGGATCAGGGTGGACGGCCCAGCCCGCCGGATCTTCGTCACGTACTGAACTCCGCCGAACTCCCCGAAGTCGTTGACGAACTTCCCTCCGCAGTAGCTCCGTTGGGGTTCACCCGCCCCGGTCCGGGGTGACAATGGGGCTCCCACGGGACGTGTTGGGGGCGGCATGTCGGCGTTGCTCTTGAGGGGATCCGGCCGGGCGAGGGGCTGGGCCGGATACCTCGGTTCGGTAGGGCTCGGAGCAGGTGCGGTGGCGCTGGCGGCGGTGTGGACCTCGGGGCCCTGGGCCGCCGGGATCGGCGCGGCCGTCACCACGCTGTCCGGACTCGCCGCCGAGCTGATGCGGCCGTCCGGCGAGGGCGCCGACCCGCGGGCCGCCGGGGAGGTGCTCCGTACGGCGGCGGGCCGGATCCCCCTGCTGCGCCAGGTGGACCGCCCCGAACTCGCCGGAGCCCACCCGGCCGAGGCGCCCGCCGCCCCGCCCGCGTACATCCGGCGCGACGCCGAACCGGGGCTGCGCACAGCCCTGGAACAGAGCCGCTTCGTCCTCGTGGTGGGGGAGTCCACGGCGGGCAAGACCCGGCTCGCCTACGAGGTGGCCCGCAGCCGTTACCCGCGGCACGCCTTCCTCCGCCCGCTCTCCCGCGCCGCCCTGCCCGAAGCGGTGCGGATCGCCGGGCGGCGGCGCCGCGCCGTGCTGTGGCTGGACGACCTGGAGGACTACCTCGGAGCCGGCGGCCTCAGCACCGCCCAACTCGCCTCCCTGGGGACGGCGGTGGTCATCGCGACGATGCGGGTCCAGGAGTACCGGCGCTACGACGCCCGTGAGGAGAGCCGGCTCACCGGATCCGACCGGGACGCCTGGCGGGCCCAGCGCGACCTGCTCCACCAGGCGGTGGTGGTCAGGCTGCCCCGGCACTGGTCCCGGGCGGAGCGCGGCCGGGCCGCCGCCCACCGGGGCGATCCGCGCATCGGGGCCGCGCTGCGCGCGGGCGAGCGGTTCGGGGTGGCCGAGGTGCTGGCGGCCGGCCCGGAACTCCTGGCGGCCTGGGAGAACGCCTGGGCCCCGGGCGCCAATCCGCGCGGCGCCGCCGTGGTCGCGGCGGCGGTGGACTGCCGCCGGGCCGGACTGCGCCGCCCCGTGAGCCGCGCGTGGCTGCGCGAGCTGCACGCCCCCTACCTGGAGGCCCGGGGCGGAGGGGACCTCCAGCCCGAGCCGTTCGCGGAGGCGATGGACTGGGCCTGCGCGGCCGCCTACGCCACGAGCGGGCTGCTCATCGGCAACTTCGGGGCCGGATTCACCGCGTTCGACTACCTGCTGAACGCGCCGGGCCACGGCCCCGTGCCCGACCACCTGTGGCGGGGGCTGCTGCCCCTGGTGGAGCCCGCCGACGCCTACGACATGGGGCTCGTCGCCCATCAGGAGGGCCGCCTCGCGCGGGCCGTCGAGGCCCTCTGCCTCGCCTCGCACGGCGGGGTCCCCGGCGCCGAACTGCCGCTGGCCATCGCCGTAGGAGACTCCGGGAAACCCCGCCGGGCCGCCGCCGATCTCGCCGGGATCGCCCGCAGGCGCGCCGGCCGGCTCGGCCCCCGGCACCCCGACACCCTGGCGGCACGCCATCAACTGGCCTTCTTCGTAGGCGAGTCAGGGAACCACCGGGCCGCCGCGGCCCAGTTCGCGGAGCTGCTCGTGGAGGTCGCCGAGGTACTGGGGCCCGACCATCCGGACACCCTGGCGGCCCGTCACCAGCTGGCCTACTTCACCGGGGAGGGTGGTGATCACCGTGCGGCTGCGGGGCAGTTGGACCTGCTGCTGGCCGATCGCTTACGGGTCCAGGGCGCCGGGCACCCCCAGGTGCTCGCGACCCGGCGCAGCCTGATCTGGTTCCGGGCCGCGGAGACGGCCGCAGCGGAAGCCGAGTTGGGGCGCCTGCTGGCAGAGGCCGAAGCCGCCGAGGGGATCGGGCCCGACGACCCGCACACGCTCGCGGTCCGGAGCAGCATGGCGTCGCTGGCGGCCCGCGCGGGCCGCCCCGCCGAGGCGGCCGAGGCCTGGGCGGAGCTCACCGCCGACCGGACCCGGGTGCTCGGCGAGGACCATCCGCACGCGTTCTACTCCCGCCTGGAATGGGCCCGCGCCCTGCTCGCCCTGGACCGGGCCACCGAGGCGGCCGCGGTACTGACCGGCGCCCTCGCGCGGGCCGAGTCCGTCCTGGAACCGGGCCACCGACACCTGCGGACGGCCCGGGACCTACTCGCCCGAACCGCCGACCGGGCCCCGACGGCCGACTAGGCCGTCCCTTTCGGATCTTGTCGGCCGAATCCCGGCGGCCGCCCCTGAGTCGACTGCCTACAGCAGCGGGGCCAGTGCTCGGGTGGCCGCGAGCAGGGCGGGTGCGTAGGCCTCGATCTCCGTGCGGGAGACCAGGAACGTGACGGTGGTGATGCTGACGCCGCCGATCGGGCGGCCCCCGGTGTCGAGGATCGCGGCGCCGATGCAGCGGATGGTCGCCTCGTTCTCCTCGTCGTCCAGGGCGAACCCCCGCTCCCGTACGGCTGCCAGCTCCGCCTCCAGGGCCTGCGGCGTCGTGAGGGTGTTCGGCGTGCGGCGCGGCAGCCCGGCCGAGGCGACCAGCGCGCGGGCCTGTGCCCCGGGCAGGTGGGCCAGGATGCTCTTGCCGATCGCGGTCGTGTGCAGCGGCATCCGCATGCCGACCCGCGAGGCGGTCTGGAAGGGCTGCTCGCTCTCCAGCTTCCTGATGTAGGTGATGGTCTCCCCGCTGTGCAGGGCGAGATGGACCGCCTGCCCCGTGGCCTCCTGCAGTTCCCGCAGGATCTGCTCGATGCCGGCCGGCTCCCCGCCGGCGACCAGGGCGGACAGCGCGCGCAGCCGGGGGCCGGCGCCGTAGCGGCTCTCGCCTTCGGACCGTACGAAGCCCTGCTCGATCAGCGAGGCCAGGATGCGGAAGGTGCTCGACTTCGGCACGGCCGCCGCCGCCATGACATCGGTGAGCCGGTGCGGGCCGCCGGGGGCGGCCACGGCCTCCAGGATCCGCATCGACTTCTCCAGCGCCGTGCCCGCGGCGGAGGTGCGGCCGCCACGGGAGGTGGTTCCGGCCTCTTCGCTCTCGGGCCTTTCATCCGTGGACAAGGGATCTCCAGAGGTGGGTATGGTCTGCAGCAGAAGTTCCGTTACATGATACCGAGTTCCATTACGTGGAACAAATGGGGGTCCCTTGTCCTGTCACCCGTACGCGGCCATCACCGCGCAGCGACTGCTGCCGGTCCTGCGCAACGCCGACGCGGACGAGGCCGTCCGCCACGCCACCGCCCTGCTGGCCGCAGGCTGCCGCGCCGTCGAACTCACCACCTCCACCCCCGGCTGGGCCGAGGCCGTGGCCCGCACCGTGCCGCTCACCGATGCGCAGGGGCGGCCCGCCCTCATCGGAGTCGGCACCGTCACCACCGCCGCGGCCGCGCGGACCGCGCTCGACGCGGGCGCCGCCTTCCTCGTCTCGCCCTACCCCGCCCCCGAGGTCCGCGAGGTCGCCGGGGAGCGCGGCGCCGTCTTCATCGAAGGCGGCTTCACCCCGGGGGAGATCGCCTCGGCCGTACGGTCCGCCGGCGCGGCGAAGGTGTTCCCGGCCCACGTGGGCGGCCCGCAGTTCATCCGCTCCCTCAAGGCCGTGCTTCCCGAGGCCCTGATCATCCCGACCGGCGGGATCGCACCCGGCGAGGTCCGCGACTGGCTCGCCGCCGGGGCCGCCGCCGTCGGCATAGGCAGCGGCCTGCCCGCCGACCCGGGCGAACTGGCCGCCGTCTTCGCCGACCTCGCCCAGCCCTGCTGCGACGACTGCACGGGCCCGGGACGGCGTCCGTGACCGGGCCCGGGAACACGAGCCGGAGCGCGTCCGTCCCGCAGGGGTACGACGTCCTCGTCCTCGGCGAGGTCCTCGTCGAGATCCACGCCGGGACGGCCCTGCGGGACGCCGCCGACGGCACCCCCGCCCGGATCTCCTTCTCCGGGGACGCCCTGAACGCCGCGGCCGCCGCCGTCGCCGCCGGAGCCCGCACCGCCCTCCTCGCCGTCGTCGGCGAGGACGAGCTGAGCGTCCCGCTGCTGGCCCGCGCGGCCGAGCTCGGCGTGGACGTCTCCCACGTACGCCGCTCCCCGCGCCCGAACGGCGCCTACCTGCTCAGCGCCGACACCGAGGGAGACCGGGCGTTCGTGTACTGGCGCACCGGCAGCGCCGGCTCCACCCTCTCCCCGGAACACATCGACTCCTGGCGGGAGTTGCTGGCCAACTCCAAGGCCCTCATCACCAGCGGCATCACCGGAGCCCTGTCGCCGAGCAGCCGCGAAGCCGTCCTGCTCGCCGCCGAGACCGTGCACGGAGCGGGCGGGCACCTCTCCTACGACCCCAACTTCCGCTCCCGCCTCACCAGTCGGG
Source organism: Streptomyces sp. NPDC104226 (assembly GCF_055584085.1). NCBI lineage: Bacteria > Bacillati > Actinomycetota > Actinomycetes > Kitasatosporales > Streptomycetaceae > Streptomyces > Streptomyces sp. NPDC104226. Next base: position 661,122 of record NZ_JBVJMS010000002.1, on the reverse strand, counting down.
CCGAGGCCCGCACCCTGCTGGCCCGCATCGCCCCGCTGGCCGGGCTGTTGAAGACCTCCTGCCCGGCCGACGCCCTGGCCCTGGTCGACACCGACGACCCGGCCGAGGCCGCTGCCCGCTACCGGGCCCTGGGCGCGCGTACCGTCGCGGTCACCGCGGGCGCCGACCGGTTGCTGCTGCACGACGGCACGCACGCGGCGTACCACCCCGTCCCGGTCAACCCCGACCCGGTCGACGCGACCGGAGCCGGGGACTGCTTCACCGGCACCGCCACCGCCCGGCTCGCCCTGGGCGACAGCCTCGCCGCCTCCGTCGCGTACGCGACGGCCGCCGCCTCCCTCTCCGTGTCCGGCCGCGGCGGCACCGGACGCATCCCGGATTTCGCCGAGATGGCCGCCCTGGCGGCCGCCCACCGCGACCAGCTCCTCGGCACAGGACAGGCGACGCCATGAGCTGCGGCTACGCCGCCGCGTGTCTACGCGGCTTCGAGCAGGGCCGTCTCCTCGGCCGACAGCCGCAGCGCGCCGGCCGCGACGTTCTCGGTCAGGTGATCCGGGTTCCCGGTGCCCGGGATGGCGAGGACGTGCGCTCCCCGGCTCAGGGTCCACGCCAGGCGGAGCTGGGCCGGGGACACCCCGTGGGCCCGCGCGAGGTCGCGTACCGCCGGGCCCTCCTCGGTGACCCCTCCGGCCTCCTTGCCGGCGCCCGCGATCGCGAAGAAGGGGACGAAGGCGATGCCCTGTTCGCCGCACGCGTCGAGGAAGGCGTGCTCCTCGGCCGGCGAACCGACCCCGTACGCGTTCTGCACGCAGACCACGGGCGCGATGGCCCGCGCCTCGGCGAGGTGGTCCGGCCGTACGTTGGACACGCCCAGGTGCCGGATCAGCCCGGCGGTGCGCAGCTCGGCGAGCGCCCCGAAGTGATCGGCGATCGAACCGGTCGTCGCCTGGCGCGGGACGCGCAGGTTGACCACGTCCAGGTGGTCGCGGCCGAGCTGGCGCAGGTTCTCCTCGACCTGCCCGCGCAACTGCCCGGGCGTGGCCCACCACCAGTCGCCGGCGGCGTCGCGGCCCGGACCGACCTTGGTCGTGATGACCAGCTCGTCGGCGTACGGGGCGAGGGCCCGGTTGATGAGCTCGTTGGCGGAGCGGGTCGGGGAGAAGTAGAAGGCGGCCGTGTCGATGTGGTTGACGCCCAGCTCCACCGCCTGCCTCAGCACCCCGGTCACCCGCTCCCGGTCGCTGGGGGAGCCGTCGGCGAGGTGCGTGAGGCGCATCGCGCCGAAGCCTATGCGGCGGACCGGGAGGTCGCCGAGCAGCCAGGTGCCGGATGCGGCCGCGGTGATCTTGTCGGAAGTCATCGGGTGAGGGTACCGGGGTCGGTGACCCAGCCCGCGAACAGCACGAGTCCCGAGTCCCGGTCGACGGCGAGGAAGCCGAAGGGCCGGTCCACCTCGAACTCGGCCTGCCGGACCCGGTACGAACGGGTCCGCGCGGCCCCGCGGAACATGCCGACGGCGGTGACGGCCGCGGCTTCGAACCCCTCCGCGTGGAAGCGGGCCACGGCCGACTGACGGGCGGAGCGGACGGAGAGGGGGACGGCGGAGATGCCGGGGAAGGAGCCGGGGGCGGCGGCCGCGGAGGCTGCGGCGGCGAGCCCGAACGCCTCGGCGTGCTCCAGCAGATCGTGCTCGGCGCGGATGTCGAAGGCCACCGTGCCGATCCGGGCCACGGGTTCGCGCGTGGTCGACTCCACCGTGCGCAGCGAGAGCCCGGGACCCGCGTCGCCCTCGGGGAGCTCCCTCGCGGTCGAGGAGGCGAGCGCGCCGGTGACCTCGGCGATCCCGGTCGTCAGGACGTCACCGGGCGCGGCCCCGGGCTCGCCGAGCAGCAGGTGCACGTCCGCACCGCGGGCGCCGGGTGCGCCCGGGACGCGGAGCAGGGTCACGGGGCCGGAGGGGCCGCGGGCCACCCGGATCCGCTCCGGGAAGGCGTGGGTGACGGCCAGCCCGCGCAGGGAGCGCCCGCCCCACGGGCCGTGCGACGGCTGCACCGGCCGCTCGGAGAAGGGCTGTTCCCAGGTCAGGTGCAGGGCGAGCGCGGAGGCGAGGACCAGCTCGACGTGCGGGCCCACCTCGACCGGCATCCGCTCGATGAGGCCGCCGGTGCGTTCGGCCGCCCAGGCGTCCAGTGCCTTGCGGTCGGTGTCCTCGTCCCCGCTGAGGGCGGACCGGGTCCCGGCGGGGAGCCGGGCCGCCCAGGCCTCCTCCAGCGGGAGGTCCCGCCGCGCCCACAGGCCGGCGGCGGCGCGCAGGCCCCGTACGCCGTCCAGGGCCGTCAGCAGCTCCCGGGCGGCTGCGGCCGCCGAGTCGGCGGGTATGCCGAGGGCTTCGGCCAGCTCGGTACGGGCCGGCCCGTCCGCGCCGTCCGCGAGCAGGGCCAGCAGCGGCCAGAGTCCGGCCGCCGTGAACACCGTGCCTTCGGCCGCGTCCGCGGACCGGGCCGACCACCGGGCCGCCCAGCGTGTCGTCAGGCGGTTGACCGCCTCCACCGTCGAGTTGTCCATGGAGCGGAGCGTACGGGGGAGGGCCGGGCGGAGCGGGAGCGGCTCAGTCCCGTTCCTCGGCCTCCTCGGCCGCATCGGGCTCCTAGGCTTCCTCGGGCTCCTACGCTTCCTCGGCATCGAGTTCCGCCCAGGCCTCCGCCTCCTCCGCGGCGTGGTCCCGCTCCTCGGGCGGTAGGGGGTCCGCCACCCAGCCCGCGGCGAGCACCAGGCGGGAGGTCCGATGGACGGCGAGGAAGCCGAAGGGGCGCTCGAAGGCGACCCGGGCCTGCCTGACGGTGTATCTCGACCGGGGCATCGCGCATCCGGCGACAGCCGCGAACGCCGTCACGGCGGCGGCCTCGAAGCCCTCGGAGTGGAAGCGCGCCACGGCCGACTGCCGGGCGGAGCCGACGGCGAGCGGCTCGGCGCTGATGCCCGGGAAGTGGCCCGTGCGGGTGTCGCGGGCGCTCTCCAGGCCGAACAGTGCGGCCGGGTCGAGGAGATCGTGGTCGGCCTCCACCTCGAAGGCCACCGTGCTGATGCGGAGCCAGTGCTCGGGGGTGTCCGAGCGGACGCTCCGGATGTGCAGTCCCGGCCCCGGATTCCCCTCGGGCAGCAGGCTCGCGCCCGTGGACGGGATCGCCCGGGTGACGGCCGCGATGCCCGCCCGGAGGGTCGGTCCCGGCGGGGCCTGCTGTTCGCCCAGGACGAGGTGCACGTCCACCCCGCCGTCGCCGACCACCTCGAGCAGGGTGACCGGGCCGCCCGGCGCCCGGGCCACGCGGACCCGGTCGAGGAGGGTGGTACTGCGGCTGAGGCCCTGCACCTCCCGGCCCGCCCAGGGGCCTTCGCCGATCTCGGTCGTCCAGGGCTCGAAGGGCTGGATCCACCGTGTGCGCAGCGTGAGGGCGGAGGCGAGCACGAAGCGCGTCTCCTCGTCGACGGGGACCGGCATCCGCTCGACGAGGCCGTCGGTGTGTTCGGCGGCCCAACTGTCCAGTGCCTTGCGGTCGGTGGCTTCGTCTCCGGTGAGCGTGCCCCGGGTCCCGGCGGGGAGCCCCGCCGACCAGGCCGCCTCCAGGGGGAGGTCCCGCGCGGCCCAGAAGCCGGTGGCCGCGCGCAGGCCCCGTACGCCGTCCAGGGCGGTCAGCAGCTCCCGGGCGGCCTCGGCCGCCGTGTCGGCGGGTATGCCGAGCGTCTGCTCCAGCTCGGTGCGGGCGGGGCCTGCGGCGCCGTCGGCGAGCAGGGCCAGCAGCGGCCAGACCCCGGCGGCCGTGAACACCGTGCCCGTTCCGTCCGCCGCCGCGTGCCCGGCCCAGTGGGAGGTGAGCGCGTTGACCGCCCGTACCGTCTTCGTCCTCATGCTCATGCGGGGGAGCGTAAGGGTTGGGGCGCCGCCGGGCCGCGTCCATTTCCACGACCCGGCGGCGCTGTTCGGGGGGCGGGGCCGTCAGCGGCCGCGCAGGCCCTCGTCGACCGCGGTCATCAGCTCACCGTCGGCGGTGTCCGCGTCCAGCGACCAGAACATCGCGCCGCCGAGGCCCTCCTCGCGGATGTACCGGGTCTTGGTGCGCAGCACCTGCGGGTCGTCGTACGTCCACAGGCTGGTGCCGTCGAACAGCCAGGCGCTGCCGTTTCGGCGGTCCCGGTGGAGCTTGTACGTACCGGACGCGGCAAGCTCCTTGAGCTCCTTGTAGTCCGCGTAGCCGTTCGCCCACTTGGCCGGCGCCGGACCCGTCGCGGGCTGCCCCATGCCGTCCCCGCCGCCGCTGACCCCGGTCCAGCCCTGCCCGTAGAACGGCATGCCCATCACGAGCTTGTGCGCGGGTGCGCCGCGCCGCTCCCAGGCGTCCACGGTGCCGTCGACGCTGAAGTCGTTCCGTGCGTACAGCGCGGACTGCTGGGCGGTCTTGGCCTCGCCGGAGACGTGGAAGTCGTAGCCCTGGAGGGTCACGAAGTCCAGGTCGCGCATGATCCGGCGGACGTCGAAGCCCGCGTCGATCTTGGCGGGGGCGGTCGGGACGAAGGCGGACAGCTCGTACTTCGCCTTCCGCTTCTGGCTGCGGGCGTAGTCGTCGAGCTGCGAGCGGAACTCGGCCACCAGCGCCGTGAAGTTCTTCTTGTCCTCGGGGCGGTAGGTGGTGTCGGTGTCGCCCGCGGAGCCGGGCCACTCCCAGTCGAGGTCGATCCCGTCGAAGAGGCCGGCGGCCGAACCCGCGCCGCCGCGGCTGCCGTCCTGCGGGAGGTTGCCCTTGATGTACAGGTCGATGCAGGAGGACACGAGGGCCTTGCGCGAGGCCGGGGTGAGCGCGGCGTCCGAGAAGTGCGTGGACCAGCTCCAACCACCCAGGGAGATCAGGACCTTGAGGTTCGGGTGCTTGGCCTTGAGCTCGCGGAGCTGGTTGAAGTTGCCGGCGAGCGGCTGCACCCAGTCGTCGGCGACGCCGTCCACGGAGTTCTCGGCGTCCAGCGGACGGACGTAGTCGGCCCAGGCGTCGGCCTCACCGGGGATGTTGCCGGTGAAGCACTTGCCGTCCGCACTGATGTTGCCGAAGGCGTAGTTGATGTGCGTGAGCTTGCTCGCGCTGCCGTTCTTCTCCAGCTCCTGGACCTGGAAGTCCCGTCCGTAGACGCCCCATTGGGTGAAGTAGCCGACCTTCTTGTACGAGCGTCCGTGCCCGGAGCCTTCGTGGCCGGAGCCGTCGTGGGCGGGGGCGAAGGCGGTCAGCAGGGAGAGGGAGCAGGCGGCGACTGCCAGCCTGCCGAGCATGCTGCGGCGCATGGGCTTCCTTTGCGGATGCGGTGAGTGGTGCCGGGGCGCGTGCGCTGTGCATGCGGAAACTATTGGTCTGGACCACAGCGGGTCAAGGGGGCGGGACAAGTCGGTACGGACGGGAGGGCGTTCGCGAGGGCGTTCGGGAGGGCGTCCGGGCGGGTCCGGGGGGCCTCGTCCGGCCGGGCGCCGCTGGGCGACTTCGTTGGCGAGCCCGCCGTCGAGGACGAACCGGACCGCGGCGATGCCCGAGTCCCGCGGCAGCCGGAAGACGACGAGGCCGGTGGCCATGGAGCCGAGGTCGAGGGCCACGGCCTCGGGGAAGCCGTCCCGGCGGAACCGGCCGCACCGGGCTCCTCTGCTCTGCTGGGAGCGGACCGGCGAAGCGATGCCCCCTCGGAATCCAGCAGGCCGCGCCGACCGGGGGCCCCTACTCTTGCCCCCATGCTCTGTCTCGCATCGGAGGACCCGCTCGCCGAAGCCGTCACGGCCGCGATCCGGGGCGGCGACCTGGACGGACTCCGGCGGCTGCTGGCCGCGCACCCCGGGCTGGCGGGGGGCCGGATCGTGAAGCGGGGCGAGGCGGCGGGCGAGCGGAGCCTGCTGCACCTCGCCGTGGACTGGCCCGGCCACTACCCGCGGACCGCGGAGGTGATCCGTACACTCGTCGCCGCCGGAGCCGACCCGGGAGCCCGCTTCGTCGGCGCGCACCGGGAAACCCCCCTGCACTGGGCCGCTAGCAACGACGACGTCACCGCGATCGACGCCCTGGTCGAAGCGGGTGCCGACCTGGAGGCCCCGGGCTCCGTCCTGGGAGGCGGCGCCCCTCTGGCCGACGCGACCGGCTTCGGGCAGTGGCGGGCGGCGCACCGACTCCTCGAACTCGGAGCCCGCCCCACCCTGCAGGACGCGGCCACCCTCGGACTCCTCGCCACGGTCGAGGACTCCGTCGAGGCGGGGGCGGATCCGGATGAGATCACCAGCGCCTTCTGGGGAGCGTGTCACGGGGGCCGACTGTCCACGGCGCGATACCTGTTGTCCCAAGGTGCGGACATCAACTGGCTCGGCCACGGCGGCCAGACCCCCCTCGACATGGCCCTGACCAGTGAAGACAATCAGCTCATCGACTGGCTGACATCGGCGGGCGCCCGCACACGGGGCGAAATTCTCAACGGTTGACCACCGAATTCAGTGGATCTTCGGAGTGCGGCATGGCATGGTTGGTCTCACCGAAGGGGCGTAGCTCAGTTGGTAGAGCATCGGTCTCCAAAACCGAGTGTCGTAGGTTCGAGTCCTGCCGCCCCTGCAAGGAAAAGCCCAGGTCAGACATAGTCTGCCTGGGCTTTCTTGCTGTCGGTCCAGGTTGTCGCTGCGCCGGACTGTGGTGCGGCTGCGGCTCGGCTTGCATCGATATTCGAACACGTGCGCTACTGGAGTCATGCACCACCGCACACGCCCGCACGTCCGGCAGGCCCCCGCATGATCCCCCTCAAGCCCCGCCGACGCCTCATCCTGGAAGCGATCGCCCGGCACATCGCCGTGCACGGCCGTGGGCCGACGGTCCGGGAGCTCGGTGCCGCGGTGGGCCTGTCCTCGTCCAGCAGCGTGGCGCACCAGCTGGGTGAGCTGGAGAAGCGGCACCTGCTCAGCCGGCGGGACCGCGGGTGGAGCAGTGTCGAACTGACCCCGGCTGCCACCCGGCTGCTCGCCGAGCCCGGGTAGCCGGCATGGGTCCGCCCGTCGGTCGCTGTCCCCGAAGGGCCCGACGGGCGGTACAACCGGCGCAGCAGCATCCCCGCTAGCTAGAGCCGATGTGATGTGTCCACGCTAGCCGTGCCCACTGACAACGGGCGGCGTGGTAGGCGGGGGGAACCTCCCGCGGGTAGGTCGGGAGGGTCGTCCGCACTGGTCAGGCGGTCGGCCCGGCGTCGTCGAGCTCCCAGCGCGCCAGGATCTCGGCCACGCGCGGGTACCGCTCGAGGATCTCGGCATCACTCAGGTCCGCGTCTGCTCCCCCGAGGACTGTGCGGAGGGGGGTGCCGTCGGACAGCGTCATCACTCGGGTGCGGTACTCGTCGGTCATGGGCCCTCCAGCGTTCGGTCGGCTGAGGCGCCCACGATCCGCCTGGCACATGCCTGCGTCAACCCCTGTGGAATTGATCCTTCCAGAACGTTCACGTGTCAGGCTACGGGTCCTCACCCAGCGGCCGGAGCACCCCGCAGGGTCTGCTGGGGCCAGGAGTGATCAGGAGCACCTAGCCTGGGGGCATGAACGCCAGCGCCGGGCGCGAGCCCCGTTCGGACCTGCGGGACTTCCTGCGTTCCCGGCGTGCCCGGATCGGGCCCGAGGAGGTGGGGGCCGCCGCGCATCCGGGGCGGCGGCGGGTGCCCGGGCTGCGGCGGGAGGAGGTCGCGCAGCTTGCGGGGGTCAGCGTCGACTACTACACGCGGCTGGAGCAGGGCCGCACCCAGCACGTCTCCGACGAGGTCCTCGACGCCGTGGCCCGGGCGCTTCGGCTCGACGCGACCGAGCGGTCCCACCTCTTCGGCCTGGCCCGGCCGCAGCCGGCCCCCGGGCCCGGGCGCGCCGCCGGCGCGGCGGCCGGAGCCTCCGGCCGCGCGGGAGCCGGCGGCCCGCAGCGGGTCCGGGCGGGCCTGTACCGGGTGCTGGACGCCCTGGAGGACGGCACCCCGGCGATGATCATGGGGCACCGGCTGGAGGTCCTGGCCGCGAACCGGCTCGCCGAGGCGCTGTACGCCGACTTCGGAGCCGCGGAGACCGACCCCCCGGAGGCGGGCGCACCCGGTGGCGGCGGGCGCAATTTTGCGCGGTTCCTCTTCCTTGACCCCGCAGCCCGCGGGCTCTTCGCCGACTGGGAGGGGGCCGCGCGCGCAGCCGTCGCCGCGCTGCGGTTCTACGCGGGCCGGCGCCCGTACGATCCGGATCTGAGCCCGCTCGTCGAGGAACTGGGCACGGCCGATGCGGATTTCCGGCGCTGGTGGGCCGGGCACGACGTGCTCGAACACACCCACGGGACCAAGCGCTTCCGGCACCCGGTCGTCGGCGAACTGGCCCTGGAGTACGAGTCCTTCGCCTTCCCGGACGACCCCGACCAGACCCTCTACCTCTACACGGCCGAACCGGGATCACCCTCCGACGAGGCCCTGCGCACCCTCGCCTCCCGGGTCGCCGATGCGGTGCGCGCGCACCGCTGACACGCCCTTCTGGCAGACTGGGCCGCGTTATCCAGGCGGTGCAGGACAGGAAACCGGTGCGAATCCGGTGCGGTCCCGCCACTGTGACCGGTCGTCCCCGTGCGGGGACCCGGGAGTCAGACACTGACGCACCGCCTCTTTCGGGCCGATCATTCGGCCGTTCGACCAGGGGACGCGGATCCCCCGGAGAGGCTTCGCCATGTCCTGGCACCCCCGTGCGCTGCTGCGCGCACTCCTGCCCGTCCCCCTCCTGATACCGCTGGTCGCCTGCGCGGGATCATCCCCGGCGCAGGACGCGAAGGCGGAGGCGGGCGCCGCGCCCGGATTCCCGTACACGGTCACCAACTGCGGTGTCACCAGCACCTATCAGGCACCGCCGCAGCGTGCGGTCACCATGAACCAGCACGCCACCGAGATCCTCCTGGCCCTCGGCCTGGAGGGCAGGACGGTCGGGACGGCCTACCTGGACGACGCCGTACTGCCCGCCTACCGGCCCGCGTACGACAAGATCAAGGTGCTGGCGAAGGAGTACCCCTCCAAGGAGATCCTCCTCGGAGCCAACCCCGACTTCGTGTACGGCGGTTACTCCAGCGCCTTCGACAAGGCGCAGGGCCGCGACCGCGAGGGGCTCGCGAAGTCCGGCATCAACTCCCGGCTCAGCGTGGAGTACTGCACCGAGGGCAAGGTCGGCCTCGACCAGCTCAGGACCGAAATCACCGAGGTGGCCCGGACCTTCGGCGTGCCCGAGCGCGGCGAACGGCTCATCGCGGACGAACAGCGCCGCATCGAAGCCGTCAGCGCCCGTGTGAAGGACCGGGCCAAGCCCGCCGTCTTCGTCTACGACTCGGGCGAGGCCTCCGCCTTCACCTCGGGCGGCAAGGGCATCGGCAACGAGATCGTCGCGCTGGCGGGCGGCACGAACGTGTTCGCCGACCTCGACGACACCTTCGGCGACGTGTCGTGGGAGAAGGTCATCGAGCGGCGGCCCGAGGTCGTCCTCATCTACGACTACGGCGGCACCACCGTCGAAGCCAAGAAGCAGCGCCTGCTCAACGACCCGGCGCTGGCGCAGGTCCCCGCCGTCAAGAACCAGCGGTTCGTCGTGCTGCCGCTGTCCTCGGCCGTGCTCGGCGTACGCGTCGCCGACGCCGTCGAATCGCTGGGCGGCCAGCTCCACCCCGCCGCCCCGTGAGGCTCCGGGCCGCCCGCGCGTTCACCCGTACCCCCGTCGTACTGGCCCTGCTCGGCGCCGCGCTGGCCGCATCGGCCCTGGCGGGCCTGGCCCTGGGGCCGGTACGGATCCCTCCGGGCCAGGTGCTCGACATCGTGCTCGCAGGGCCGGGACCCGCAGGAGGCACGGGCGCCTTCGGGGCGATCGTGTGGGACGTCCGCATGCCGCGCGTCCTGCTCGGAGCCGTCGTCGGCGCGGGCCTCGCCGTCGCGGGAACCGTGCTCCAGGCCCTCGTCCGCAATCCGCTCGCCGACCCGTTCCTGCTCGGGGCCTCCTCCGGGGCCTCGGCCGGGGCGGTGCTGGTGATCGTCTTCGGCGCCGGCTTCCTCGGCTCCGCGGGCGGCGCCGCGGTACCGCTCGCCGCGTTCGCCGGGTCGATGGGCGCGCTCGTCGCCGTCTACGCGATGGCCCGGCGCGGCGGCACCATGACCACCGGCCGGCTGATCCTCGCCGGAGTCGCCGTCCAGTACGTGCTCTCCGCCCTGACCAGCCTGGTCCTGGTGCTGGCCGCCCATCCCGATCAGATCCGCAGCGTGCTGTTCTGGACCCTCGGCGGGCTGGGCGGGGCGCGCTGGAGCGAACTGGCCCTGCCCGCCACGGCCCTGCTCCTCGGCACCGGGCTGCTCGTCGCCCTGGCCCGGCCGCTCGACCTGCTGCTCGCGGGCGAGGAGGGCGCCCAGACGCTCGGCCTGGACACGGGCCGGTTCCGGGCCGCCGTGTTCGTCCTCACCTCGCTGGTCATCGGCGTACTGGTGGCCTACAGCGGGGCGATCGGCTTCGTCGGACTGATGGTCCCGCACGCCGCCCGGATGGCCGTCGGCGCCGGGCACCGGGCGCTGCTGCCCGTGGCCGCGCTGGGCGGGGCGGTGTTCCTGACCCTGGCCGACCTGATCGCCCGTACCGCCGCCGCACCGGAGGAGATCCCGGTGGGCGTGGTCACGGCACTGGTCGGCGGGCCGTTCTTCCTGTGGATGCTGCGCAGGTCCACCCGTACCGAAGGGGTCGTGGGATGACGGCGGGACGGATGCGACAGGCAGGACCGGAAGCCCGTGTGGGCCCCGCGGGAGAGGCTCGGCCTGCGGAACTCGCCGTCGAGGCCGTGCGGTACGCGATCGACGGGCAGCCGCTGCTGCACGGGATCGACCTCACGGCCCGCCCCGGCGAGACGGTCGGCGTCGTCGGCCCCAACGGGAGCGGCAAGACGACACTGCTGCGCTGCGTCTACGGCGCCCTGCGCCCGACCGGCGGGCGCGTCCTGCTGGGCGGCGTGGACGCGGCCTCGCTCGGCGCCAAGGACCGGGCCCGGCGGGTGGCGGTGGTGCCCCAGGACGCGGCCGGTACGTTCGGGCTCACCGTGCGGGAGGTGGTCGCCATGGGGCGCAGCCCCCACAAGCGGTTCTGGGAGCAGGACGGACCCGACGACGTGCGTCGCGTCGCGCGGGCCCTGGAGACCGTCGGCGCGGCGGCCCTCGCGGGCCGCCGCTTCGACGGGCTCTCGGGCGGCGAGCGCCAGCGCGCCCTGGTGGCCAGGGCCCTGGTCCAGGACCCGGGCCTGCTCGCCCTGGACGAACCGACCAACCACCTGGACATCCGCTACCAACTGGAGGTCCTCGCTCTGGTCCGCGCCCTGCCGGCCACCGCCCTGCTGGTCCTGCACGACCTCAACCTGGCGGCGATGTACTGCGACCGCCTGTACGTCCTGGCGGGCGGCCGCGTGGTGGCCTCGGGCACCCCGGCACAGGTGCTGACGGAGGGCCTGCTGGCCGAGGTCTACGGAGTCCGCACCCGTATCGGCGTCCACCCGACGACGGGGGCGCCGACCATCGTCTACCTCCCGGAGGAAGGCGGACCTACTCCTTGAAGCCGCCGTACGGGACGGTGATCAGCTCCATGCCGTGGCCCGAGGGGTCCTCGAAGTAGACACCGCGGCCGCCGTCGTTGTGATTGATCTCGCCGGGGCGCTGCCCGTGCGGGTCGGCGAAGTAGGTGATCCGCCCCCGCTTGATCTTCTCGAAGGCGTCGTCGAACTCGGCCTCCGAGACGAGGAAGGCGTAGTGCTGAGGCGTGATGGACCCGGTGGGAATGTTCGCGAAGTCCAGGGTGACGCCGTTCGAGATCTCGACCGGGATGAAGGGGCCCCAGGGGGCTCCGACCTCCAGGTCGAGGAGGTAGGCCAGGAACTCGGCGGACTCCCGGTGGTCACGGGAGTGGACGATCGTGTGGTTGAGCTGAACAGCCATGAGTGGATGCCTCCGAAAGGCATGTCCCGGCACCTCCATGTCTCACCCAGCCGGTGACCGACACGCGATGCCGCGACATGATCCTAAACAGCCCTTACGGGGGGAGTCCAGCGGATTGTGTACGGCCTAGGCCCCGTACACCGCTTTCACGTTGTCCTGTGCCGGGTGCGTCCGTCCCGCCGGCCCGGCGGCGAAGGCGCGGAGCAGGTTCTCCGTGACCCGGGTGGTCAGGGCGCCCGAGCGTGCGTCCAGTCCGTGGTTGGCTCCGCTGCGGCCGTCCCCCTTCGCGTCGAGGGCCTCCACCCAGCGCATCGTCCCCGTCGCGAAGACGGCGGCGCCGCTCGGCGTCGTGTAGTACGCCGTGTCCTGGTGGCTGGGGCGGCCGTCGCAGACCACGGGGGAGTGGGCCAGGATCTCGATCGGGCGCGGGGTCCTGAAACCGGTGTTGACCTTGTCGTACTCCACCCCGACCAGGTGCGGGAAACTGTCGCCGGCCTTCGCGCCGGTGCCCTCGAAGAGCCAGTGGCCCGGGTTGGTCACCACGTAGGGGGCGTCCACCGGGTAACCGTCGTAGATCACGCCGAGCAGCGAGCTCTCCGGGTCGGCGGCCGGCGGGGAACGGAAGTCGACGGTGGCGGGGTGTCCCCGTTTGAAGCCGGGATCCTGCTCGTAGGAGGACTTGTAACAGACCACCGTGCGGTCCGGACCGAGCTCGGAGGCCTCCAGCCGGATCCGGCGGTAGCAGCAGTTCGCGCCCAGGATCGCGACGTTGGTGCCCGCGTCCCGGGCCGCCGTGACGTGCGCCCGCTGCTCGGGCGACCAGTACTCGTCATGGCCGAGGGAGAGCACCGCCGCCGCCCCGTCCAGCAGCCGCTTCTCCCGGGCCAGGTCGGTGGTGGTCGTGTACGCCAGGGGGATGCCGAGCCGTTCGGCGAGTGCGAGCAGCGGAGCCTCGTACACCAGGAAGAGGCCCGCGCCGTCGTCGTACTCGTAGGGCCGGTCGAAGGTCACGGCGAGCGAGCGCGAGGCATAGCCGCCGCTGGGGCCGTCGTAACTGCCGTAGCCGCCCCAGCGGTTGTACGCCTGCCAGGTCGCCACCGCGTTGACCACGACGGTACGTCCGGCCGTGGCGGCGGACCGCACGGTGACGGGGACGAACCGCTGGCCCTCGCCGCCCTGCGCGTCGAGGCGCAGCAGGTAGCAGCCCTCGGGCCAGTCCTTGGTCTCGACGGTGGTGCTACGGGCCCACCGGGTGCGGACCGTACGCGTCGAGGCGTCCACCGTGTGGTCGGGCTGGCGCACCCCGGGCAGGGCCTCGGAGCGCCAGACCAGGCGGGCCCGGGCGCCGCCGTACCAGCCCATGCGGTAGGCGGAGACGGTGAACCGGGGCGCCGTGGTGGAGACGTGCAGGCCGAAGGACTCGCCGGGCAGCACACTGACCCGGTCGGCGAAGCCCTCGATGGCGCGGGCCGGGCCGGCCTTGGCGACCTGCCAGTCGGCGTTCCCCGGGCGGGCGTTCTCGGCCCGGACGTCGAAGCCGTGCGGCCCCTCCTTCTCCTGCGGCGGACCGGACGGCTCCCGGCTCCCGCCGGGCCCCGCCCCGTCCGCCGCCCCGGTGTCCCCGCCCGCGCAGCCGGTCACGGCCCCCAGCCCGGCGGCGGTGGCCGCGGCCCCCGTCGCCAGGGCGAGGAACCGCCGCCTGCCCGCGCCTTCGCCGTCCCCGGATATGTGCTCCTGATCCATGCAGGTCACGCTATGTCACGCCGTGGGCTCTGCTTCACCGCCCCGCTTTGCCGCCGCGCGCGCGGCCGCAGATCACCCCAGCCTCACCTTCACCACCTGGCTCGCTCCCGCCAGGGCGGTGAGGCTGCCGAAGCCGAGCTGGAGCGCGCTCCCGGTGCCCGCCGAGACCACGCTCGCCGGCTGGGACAGCACCTGGGTGACGGGCCGGTTCCACACGAGGGTCAGCCCCGTGAGGGTGCGGGTCGGGTCCGAGACGCAGACCACGGCCGTGCCGTCGCCGAGCTCCCGCACCGTGACCGAACACGGCGCGCTCGCCTGCAGGGCGCCGACGGTCGCGGCCTGCCAGAAGTTCACCCCGGTGAAGCCGAGCGAGCCCACCGCCACCCCCTGGGCGGTCGGGTTGTTGGCGAGGACCGTGAGCCATCCGGTGGTGGCGGACCGCGCCGAGGTCTGGGCAGCCGAGGCTCCCGGCATCAGCTGGTAGACGTAGCTGCCGGCGGCCGGGTTCGTCCCGTGGTCGTACCAGAGGGTCAGGTAGCGGCGGGTGAGGACCGTGGTGGAAGAGCCCCGGTTGATGTCGCTCCACCGGCCGGTGCGGGCCTCCCGCAGCGCCCGGAAGGTGCCCGGCCCCGACATCACGTAGCCGCCGAAACCCGCCACGTGCGCCCAGCCGGGGCCGGGGAAGGAGCCGGTCCAGCCCAGCGTGGCCGGCTGGACCGTACCGCTCACGGTCAGGGCGTGGGCGCCGGTCGCGCCCAGGTTCCGGTTGTCGATGACCGTGTCGACGCCGACGCCGTCCGTGGAGCTGATCCCGGCGCCCAGGCAGACCACCGTGTCGTCGAGGAAGAACCAGGACTTGCGGGCCGTGAGCGTGCTGCCCAGCCCCTTCAGGTGCTGGCCCACCGAGGCGAACTCCCCGTCGGTCGTGCCGCCCACCCAGGTGACGTCCGGCCGGGAGGCACCCCAGTCGCCCCCGGCGCCGTCGGCCAGGGCCTTGCGGGAGACGGTGGTCCCCGGCAGCCGGTAGGGATCGACCGTGGGCCAGAACGCGTCCGAGTACTGGCCGTTCCCGTAGGTGGAGCCCCACCAGGAGAGCATGCCGCTGCCCGTGTGCCAGCCGCGCAGGTTCTCGCCGTTGCCCGTCTCGTAGTGCGTGATCCGCTTCGAGGCCATGGAGAGGGAGGCGGCCCAGGTCGGCCTGCGGTGCGTGGCCCGGTCCATCGAGGGGAACAGCCGGTGCGCCACCGGCTCGGGCACCGCCGTGACCGTGGCGTCCGCCGAGACCTCGGAGAGCCGGGCCAGGGCCGACAGGCTCTGGGTGGCGTCCGACAACGGGGGGCCGTAGTAGTCCCGCGCCGCCCAGCCCTTCACCAGTCCGCGCCAGCGCGTCCGTTCGGCGGAGCTCGCGCCCTCGGCGATGAGCAGGATCGCCGCGAGGACCGAGTGGCCGCGGGTGTGGTCGTCCAGCTGCGCCTGAAGCGGATCGGCCAGTTGGACACCGCGGCTCGGGGCCCGGCCCGATACGGCGTCCATCATCAGTCCGTTGTAGAGGAACGGAGCCCACGCGTGCTCCACCGCGTCGAAGACGATCTGCGCGCCGGGGTCGGTGACCTCCCAGGCCGTCCCCTTCAACAGGCCGAACAGCATGCCCAGTCCGCCGAGCATGACCGAACCGTACGAGCCGGTGTACGCGACGTAGGTGTGCTGGATGAAGGAGCCGTCCCGGTAGAGCCCGTCGCCGGAGGTGACGTACGGGAACACCGGCGTGAGCGCGTCCCGGGCCAGGGCGATCTTCGCGTCGTCGCCGCCGACCACACCGCGCAGCGCCAGCACCCGGCACAGGTCCACCCGGTTCGCCCCGGTGCTGGTCCCCGTGTACGAGCCGACCGAGGAATCCGGTACGAAGTGGTCCACGGCGGCGCAGTAGGCGGTGAGCTGCGCCGCGGAGAGCTGGCCGTACATCAGGACGACGGTGTCGAGCAGCGCCTGGGGAGCGCCGATCTGCCAGCACCACCAGTTGCCGTACCGCGCCTGCCCGGCGTTGTAGACCTGCGCGTGCAGATGGTCCAGCCCGGTCAGCACGGCCGTACGCAGCGCGGCGTCACCGGTGAGCCCCGTCCCCGGTCTGACGTAGGCCTCCGCCATGCTCCGCAGCCGGTAGTAGCTCTGCGCCATCCACTCCGGGTCGGTGGTGAACACCTGGTCGGGCCAGAGCGAACCGGTCGCCGGGGCCATCGAGGAGCGCCACTGGCCGGCCTGCGCGCCCAGCGCGGCCAGCCGCGTGCGGAACGGCTCCGCGGTGGGGGAGGACACGCTCCCGAGGACGAGGCCCTGCCACACCGCGCGCATGGCGGCGTGCACCGAGGTCACCGTCCCGGCGGTGGCGGGGAAGGCGGGGGTGCCGAGCAGCACCACGCCGCCACCGACCGCCGTGAGGAAGGCACGGCGGCTCCACACATCTGTCATCACAGTCTCCTTTGACTGAAACGCTGCTTCGCCCCGGTATCGCTGCCGCGCCTGAAACGCTGCCGCGCCCGAAACGCTGTGGCCCCCGTGTACTTCGGCTCACGCACCCCCCTTCACCTCATGCGACGTGCTCGCGGTAGCGGTCGATCACCTCCCGCAGCACCTCTTCGCCGTCGCGCGCCCACAGCCCGGGATGGAAGATCTCCACCTCTACCGGCCCCTGGTACCCCGCGGAGTCGGTCAGCTCCCGGAATGCCCTCAGGTCGATGGAGCCGTCGCCCAGCTGTCCCCGTCCCAGCAGCACGCCCTCGGGGAGCGGCGTGACCCAGTCGGCGACCTGGACGGACACGATCCGCCCGGCCTCTCCGGCCCGCCTGACCTCGGACGGCAGCCGCTCGTCCCACCACAGGTGGTAGGAGTCGACGACCACCCCCACCCGCGTCGCCGGGAACTCCTCGGCGATGTCCAGGGCCTGACCGAGCGTGGAGACCACGCAGCGGTCCGCCGCGTACATCGGGTGCAGCGGCTCGATCCCCAGACGCACCCCGTGCCCCGCGGCGTACGGGACCAGCTCGCCCAGGATGTCGACGATCCGCCGCCGGGCTCCCGCCAGGTCCCGGTCTCCGTCCGGCAGGCCGCCCGAGACCAGGACCAGCGCGTCGGCGCCCAGTTCGGCGGCTTCCTCCACGGCACGGCGGTTGTCCTCGAGCGCGGCCGCCCGCCCGTCCGGATCCGCGGCGGTGAAGAAGCCGCCCCGGCACAGCGAGCTGACCCGCAGTCCGGCCCCGGCGACCAGCTTCGCGGTCTCCCGCACCCCGAACCGCTGCACGGGATCGCGCCACAGTCCGACCGAGCCGACCCCGGCCGCGCTGCACCCGGCCACCAGCTCGGGGAGGGACCACTGGCGGATCGTCTCCTGGTTCAGGCTGAACCGGGCCGGCGCCCCCGCCGGGCTCACGCGGCCACCCCGTGCAGGGTGAGCAGCTGTCGCATCCGGGCCTCGGCGAGCTCCGGATCCGGGAACAGGCCGAGGTCGTCGGCCAGTTCGTAGGCGGTGGCCAGGTGGGGGAGGGAGCGGGCCGCGTGCAGCCCGCCGACCATCGCGAAGTGCTCCTGGTGTCCCGCGAGCCAGGCCAGGAGCACGACGCCCGTCTTGTAGTAGCGGGTCGGCGGGGCGAACAGGTGCCGGGACAGCGGCACCGTCGGATCCAGCAGCTCCCGGAATCCGGCCGCATCGTCCTGGTCGAGGGCGAGCGCCGCCCGCGCCGCGATCGGCGCGATCGGATCGAAGATCCCCAGGAGGGCGTCGCTGGCCAGCTCGCCGTCCCCGGCGATCAGCTCCGGATAGTGGTAGTCGTCGCCCGTGTAGCAGCGCACGCCCGCGGGCAGCCGCCGCCGGATCTCCACCTCGCGCCCCGCGTCGAGCAGCGAGACCTTGATGCCGTCGATCTTCTCGGGATACTCAGAAATGATCTTCAGGAAGACGTCCGTGGCCGCGTCCAGGTCCGCGTGCCCCCAGTACCCCGCCAGCGCCGGGTCGAACATCGGCCCGAGCCAGTGCAGGACCACGGGCCGGGAACTCTGCCGCAGCAGCCTCCCGTACACCTCAAGGTAGTCCTCCGGGCCGCCCGCCGCCGCGGCCAGCGCCCGGGAGGCCATCAGCACGGCCGTCGCCCCGCACTCCTCGACCAGCGCCAGCTGCTCCTCGTACGCCGCGGTGACGGCGGCCAGGTCGTGCGCGGTGTCCGGAGCCAACTGGTCCGTACCCGCCCCGCAGACGATCCGGCCGCCCACCGACCGGGCCTCGGCGGTCGAACGGCGGATCAGCTCGGCCGCGGCCGGCCAGTCCAGGCCCATCCCGCGCTGCGCCGTGTCCATGGCCTCGGCGACCCCGAGGCCCTGCGCCCACAGCGTGTGCCGGAAGGCCAGCGTGGACTCCCAGTCGATCACCGGTCCGGATTCGGCCGAGGCGGAGAGGGGGTCGGCCACCACGTGCGCGGCCGAGTAGAAGGTGCGGCTGCGGGCCGGGCCGCAGCTGAACGGCGCCAGCGGGGCGGTCACCGGCGCGTGGAGGCGCAGCCCGCCGTCCGCGGAGGGGAGCCGGATGCTCACAGCGCCACCTCCGGGACCGCGAGCCGTCGGCCCTCCGCGGAGGAACGCAGCCCGAGATCGGCCAGCTGCACCCCGCGGGCGCCGGCCAGCAGGTCCCACTGCCAGGGCTCGTCCCGTACGACGTGGCGCAGGAACAGCTCCCACTGGGCCTTGAAGCCGTTGTCGGCGGGGGTGTTGTCCGGGACCTCCTGCCACTGGTCGCGGAAGTTCTCGGTCAGGGGCAGGTCCGGATTCCACACCGGCTTCGGAGTCGCCGCCCGGTGCTGGATCCGGCAGCCGCGCAGCCCGGCGACCGCCGACCCGTGCGTCCCGTCCACCTGGAACTCCACGAGCTCGTCGCGGTTGACCCGTACCGCCCAGGAGGAGTTGATCTGCGCGACGGCGCCCCCCTCCAGCTCGAAGATCCCGTACGCCGCGTCGTCCGCGGTGGCCTCGTACGGCTTGCCCTCCTCGTCCCAGCGGCGGCCGATGTGGGTGCGCGTCAGCGCCTGCACCGTACGGACCCGGCCGAACAGCTCGTGCAGCAGGTACTCCCAGTGCGGGAACATGTCGGCGACGATGCCGCCGCCGTCCTGGGAGCGGTAGTTCCAGGAAGGGCGCTGGGCGGACTGCCAGTCGCCTTCGAAGACCCAGTATCCGAACTCCCCGCGCACGGACAGGATCTCGCCGAAGAAGCCGCCGTCGATGAGCCGCTTGAGCTTCAGCAGGCCCGGCAGGAACAGCTTGTCCTGCACCACCCCGTGCTTGACGCCGGCCGCGTCGGCCAGTCGCGCGATCTCCAGCGAGGACTCGAAGGTGAGGGCGGTCGGCTTCTCGCAGTAGACGTGCTTGCCGGCCGCCACGGCCTGCCGCACGGCCGCCTCGCGGGCGCCGGTGACCTGGGCGTCGAAGTAGATCTCCACCTCGGGGTCGGCCAGCACCGCGGCCAGGTCGGTGCTCACGTGTTCCAGGCCGTGCCGCTCCGCGATGGCCCGCAGGGCCTCCTCGCGTCGGCCGACCAGCACCGGCTCAGGCCACAGCACCGTGCCGTCGCCGAGGTCGAGCCCACCCTGCTCGCGCAGTGCGAGCAGGGAGCGGACCAGGTGCTGGCGATACCCCATCCGCCCGGTGACGCCGTTCATGGCGATCTTGATCGTCCTGCGCTGCACGGTGTCCCCCTCCTTCGTCTTGTTGCGGTGTTCCTTGTGCGGGGCTTCCGAGCTTCCGAACTTCCCGGGAAGCGACGCAGAAAGCATAGAAAGCGCTTTCTCCGCCTTCAGGCTAGAGCCGCGTGACGTCGCGGTGCAAGACTCTTACGGGTGATAGAAAGCGCTTTCTCCATCGGCGACTATGGAGATCCACACACCGGGTGAGACGATGACCCGGGACGGAACGGAAGGAGGGGACGATGGCGGTCACACTCGCCGAAGTGGCGGCGCACGCGGGCGTATCGCCCGCCACGGTCTCGCGCGTACTCAACGGCGGGTATCCGGTGGCGGGCGGCACCAGGACCCGGGTGGAGCAGGCGATCGAGGATCTCGGCTACATCGCCAACGGCCCCGCGCGGGCCCTCGCCGCCGCCACCTCCGACCTGGTCGGCGTCCTCGTCCACGACGTCGCGGACAGCTTCTTCGGGATCCTCGCCGGATCCCTGCAGAGCGCCCTGGCCCCCGGCGGGCAGGGCGGCGCGCGCCGGCTCGCCGTCGTCTGCAACACCGAGGGCGCCCCGGCCGCCGAGCTCGACTACCTCGCCCTCCTCGAAGGACAGCGGGCCGGCGGGGTCGTCCTGACCGGCGGCGCCGTGGAGGATCCCGAGCACACCCGGGCGCTCGCCGCCCGGCTCGCCCGCATCGCGGCCACCGGCGCCCCGGTGGTGCTCTGCGGGCGGCCCCCGCTGCCCCTGCCCGACGGACTCCCCGTCGCCACCGTCATGTTCGACGACCGGGGCGGCGCCTTCCGGCTCACCGAGCACCTGCTGACGCTCGGCCACCGGCACATCGCCTACGTGGCCGGCCCGCCCGGGCTGAGCACCACCCGGGAGCGCCTCGCCGGACACCGGGACGCCCTGCGCGACCACGACCCCGAACTGCCAGCGCACTGCGCCGGCCTCACCGTGCACGCGGGGTTCGAGCGGTCCGCCGGATACGACGCCACCCGCGAACTGCTCCGCCGCGGCGCGCCCTTCACCGCGGTGGCCGCCGCCAACGACACCGTCGCCACCGGTGTCGCCGCGGCCCTGCGCGAGGCCGGCCTGCGGATACCCGAGGACGTCTCCGTGGCCGGCTTCGACGACCTGCCCGTCTGCGTGGACACCGCACCGGCCCTCACCACCGTCCGGGTCCCGCTGCGCGAGGCGGGGGTGCTCGCGGCCCAGCTCGTCACGGGCCGCAGGGCGCTGCCCCCCGGCGGCATCACCACGCTGCCCGCCGAGCTGACGGTGCGCGCCTCCACCGCACCACCGCCCGCCACTGCACCCACCGCCGTCAGGCTCCCCGCCACCGAAGGGGGCCGTCCGTGAGGTACGCCTTCTCCACCCTCGGCCTGCCCGGCACCCCGCTGGCGCGCAGCGCCGAACTTGCTGCCACGCACGGCTACCAGGGCCTGGAACTGCGGGCGCACGCGGAGGAGCCCCTGCATCCCGCCAGCTCCGCCGGCGACCGCGCGGCCGGCCTGCGCACCCTGACCTCCGCCGGCGTCACCGTCCTCGGAGTCGCGGGCTACGTCCGGGTGGCCGCGCCCGGCTCCGACGAGCCCGTCCTTGCCGAGATCGAGGCCCTGGTCCGGCTCGCCGCCGACCTCGAAGCCCCCCACGTACGGGTCTTCCCCGGCGGCGGCGACCCACCCCGGGCCGACGCCGACGACCATGCGGTCCGCAGGCTCCGGGCCGCCGCGCCCTTCGCCGAGCGGCACGGGGTCCGGATCCTGCTGGAGACCCACGACTCGCACCGCACCGCGACCGCCACGGCCCGGGTCCTCGACCGCGTCGCGCATCCGGGCGCGGGCGCGCTGTGGGACGTACTGCACACCTGGCTCGGGGGCGAGTCGCCGGCCGAGTCGAGCCGGGCCCTCGCCCGCCACCTCGGGTACGTCCAGGTCAAGGACGTGGCGTCCGCCCAGGAGCTGACCCCGCTCGGGCTCGGCGAGGGGGCGCTGCCGCTCACCGAGGCGGTGGCCCTCGTACCGCCGGGGGGCTGGCTCTGCTGGGAGTACGAGAAGCGCTGGCACCCCGACGCCGGCGCACTGCCGGAGCGGCTCGGGCCGGGCCGCGAGTACCTGGAGCGACTGGTCCGCGCGGCAGCTCGGCCGCTCTGATCCCCAGGCCGGGGCCGGCTCAGGCGGAGCGGCCGAGCCGGGTCCGGTCGACGGCGTGGCGGAAGGCGATGCCCCGGGCGTAGCGCCCCACTTCCTCGACCGCCGACAAGGCCAGCCGGTCCAGTTCCCCGCCCAGGGAACCGGCCACGTGCGGGGTGAGCAGCACGTTCGGCAGGTCGTACAGCGGGGAGTCGGCGGGCAGCACCTCCGGCTCGGTGTGGTCGAGGACGGCGTGCAGCCGCCCCGAGACCAGTTCGCCGGTCAGCGCCGCGGTGTCGACGAGCGAGCCGCGGGCGGTGTTCACGAGGGTGGCCCCGTCCCGCATCAGGGCCAGCCGGTCCGCGTCCAGCAGCCGCCGGGTCTGCGGCAGCTCGGGAGCGTGCAGGCTCACCACGTCGCTCCGGGAGAGCAGTTCGTCCAGGGGGACGGCCTCGGCGCCCAGGACGGCGAGCTCGGCCGGATCGGCGTACGGATCGTGCACGAGCACCCGCAGGTCGAAGGGGCGCAGCAGCTCCAGCACGCGGCGGCCCACGAGGGAGGCGCCGACCAGGCCGACCGTACGGCGGTAGTTGCCGGCGGCGGGGTAGCGGCGCAGCGGGTCGACATCGCCGCGGGCGGTCCGGTAGGCGTGTGCGGAGTCCAACACCCGCTTGTTGGAGAGCAGGATGGCGGCGAGCGTGTACTCCGCGACCGGCAGGGCGTTCGCGGCGGCCGAGCTGGACACGAGCAGTCCCCGCTCCCAGCAGGCTTCGGTGACATGGTGTTTGACACTGCCGGCGGCGTGCACGACCGCCCGGAGCCGCGGCATCAGCTCCAGCGCCCGGGCGTCCAGCGGCGGGCAGCCCCACCCGGTGAACAGGATCTCGGCCACGGCCAGCCGTTCCCGCAGGGCGGCCTCGGAGCGGGCCGGGCCGAAGTCGGTGACGAGCAGCCCCGGGACCACATCGGCCACCCGGGCCAGCTCCGGAAGGACCGTGTCACCGAGGACGGCGTCCCGGGTCCCGGCGCTCATGGCGAGCACGGTCACGGGCCGACGGCCCACGGGCGGAAGGGAGACGGTGGAGTCGGAGGCGGGGTGGGTCATGTGACGGCTCCTGCGGTGAGATCCGAGGTCCCGATGGTCACGAACCCCGCTCGCGGGGGCGGGACCGACACGGGGCGGGGGCGATCCAGTCCTCGCGGAAGTGTGTCGTAGTTCACGCCCGCCGCGTCGCCCCACGGTCCGATAGCCTGGAAGAGGGGCAAAATCCACCAATAGAGGAGGAAAACCGTGAATCCCCATGTCCAGGACCTGTCTGATCAGTTGGTCGCCAAGTGGACCTCGCCCAAAGGCGTGGAGCTCATGGCCGCCGGGGCCGGCCTCGTGGGCGGGCTGCTGACCCGGGGTCCGCTCTCCCCGGCTGTGGCGGGCGAACTGCTGGGCTGGCCGGCCGGTGAGGTCCTCGACCGCTTCCGCGCCATGGACTTCGACCTGGAGGTCGACGAGGGCGGGGACATCATCGGCGCCGGGGTCTCGCTCAACCCGGAACGGCCCTACGCCATGGACCTCCAAGGGCAGCGCGTCACGGGCTGGTGCGTCATGGACGTCCTGATGTTCCCGGTGGTCTTCAAGGAGCAGGCCAGCCGGGTCACCGGCCGCTGCGTCACGACCGGAACCCCGATCTCCCTCACCGTCACCCCCGACGGAGTCAGCGGGCTCACTCCCGCGACCGCGGCGCTCACCCTGGCTCCGGCCACGGGCGCCGACATCCGCGAAGTCTTTTGCGATCGTGTGAACTTCTACGCCACCACCGAACTGGCCGAGGCGGCCGCGGCGGCCGACCCCGGCCTGGGGGTCTGTTCCGTGGACGAGGGCTGGGCCATCGGAAAGCGCCTCGCCGGGCTCTTCTGAGGGCGCCCGCCCCGCACGTCCCGGCAGAAGTCCGCGCGGCCCCGTCCCCTCCTTCGGGGGTCCGGGGGACCCGGAGGGCGCCCTACACTTCCGTCCTGTCGATCATGTGCCTGACGAGTGCGGAGGAACGAGAACCATGCGCCATGTCCCCCTGGGTAGTTCAGGTCTTCAGGTCTCGGTGATCGGGCTCGGCTGCAACAACTTCGGCGGGCGCCTCGACGCCCGGGCCACCCGCACCGTCGTCGACGCCGCCCTCGACGCGGGCATCACCCTCCTCGACACCGCCGACATCTACGGGGGCGCCGGCGGCTCCGAAACCCACCTCGGCGAGGCCCTCAAGGGCCGCCGGGACCAGGTCGTCCTGGCCACCAAGTTCGGCTTCGACGGCGTGGACATGGGCTACGGACCCGCCGCCGGTTCCCGAGGCGGCCGCGCCTACATCCGGCGCGCCGTCGAAGCGTCCCTGACCCGCCTGCAGACCGACCACATCGACCTCTACCAACTCCACAGCCCGGACCCGGCCGTTCCCGTGGCCGAAACCCTCGCCGCGCTCACCGAACTCGTCACCGAAGGCAAGATCCGCTACATCGGCCACTCCAACCTCAGCGGCTGGCAGCTCGCCGAAGCCGCACACGTGGCCCGCGAGACCGGCGCGGCACCCTTCGTATCGGCCCAGAACGAATGGTCACTGCTCCAGCGGTCGGCGGAGGCGAGCTCGTCCCGGCCGCCCTCCACTACGGAGTCGGCGTCCTGCCGTACTTCCCGCTGGCCAACGGGCTGCTGACCGGAAAGATCCGCCGCGGCGCTCCCGTCCCCGCGGGCTCCCGCCTCGAAGGCCGCGACGCCTACCTCACCGACGAGCGCCTCGACACCGTGGAAGCGCTCGCGGCGCTGGCCGACAAGCACGGGCGCACCGTCCTGGAACTCGCCATCGGCTGGCTCTCCGCCCAGCCCGGCTGTGCCTCCGTCATCGCGGGTGCCACGTCGGCCGAGCAGGTACGGGCCAACGCGGCCGTCGCGGACCGGCCGCTCGACGCCGAACTCCTGGCGGAGGTCGACGCCGTCGCGGGAGCTGCCGCGGGCTGACGACGACCGCCCGCGGGGCGGGGCCGTCGGGGTCGGCCCCCGACGGCCCCCCGACGTCCCCGCCGGCCCCCGACGGTCGGACCTCAGGACACGATGTCCTTGCGCGAGAACCCGCGGAACGCGAGCGCGAACAGCACCACCGCGTACGACACCGACACCACCGTCCCCTTGATCATCCCGCCCCATTCGAGCTGCGGCTGCAAGGCGTCGGCCCAGGCGAACTGCCAGTGCGCCGGCAGGAACTCCCGCCAGGAGCCCAGCGCGGTCACCGCGTCCAGCACGTTGCCGACGATCGTCAGACCGACGGCCCCGCCCACCGCGCCCAGCGGCGCGTCCGTCCGCGTCGACAGCCAGAACGCCAGCCCGGCCGTGACCAGCTGCGACACGAAGACGAACGCCACGGCGATCGCGAGCCGCCCGATCGTGTCCCCGGCCGGCAGCGAGCCGCCCGCGGGGAGCTCCAGCGGCCCCCATCCGTAGGCCGCCGTACCCGCGGCGAGCGCCACCAGCGGCAGCAGCACCATCGCGGCCAGGCTGAACCCCAGGGCCACCACCAGCTTGCTCCACAGCAGCCGGGCCCTGGGCACGGGCGAGGCCAGCAGGTACCGCAGCGAGGACCAGCTGGCCTCGGAGGCCACCGTGTCCCCGCAGAACAGCGCCACCGGCACCACCAGCAGGAACCCGGCCGACACGAACAGGCAGGTGGCCGCGAAGTTCGCGCCCGAAGCCGTCGCCGTGTCGATGAGGGTGATCCGGCCGTCGTCGCCGCCCCGGCTGCCGGGTCCGCCGCCGACCGCGAAGGCGATCATCAGGATGAAGGGCAGGGCGGCCAGGATGCCGCCCATCACCAGCGTCCGCCGCCGGCGCCACTGCCGCAGCGCCTCCACGCGCAGCGGCAGCGTCCGGTTCGCCCGGTAGCCGTGGGCGACCTCGCGGCCGATGCCGTCCGGCGTCACGTCGCCGTTCGCGGGCGATTCCGCGTTCCCGGGGTTCCGGGTGTTCCCGTCCGAGTTCCCGTGCGCGTCCACATCCGTCACGGTGTTCATGCCGCACCTCCGATCAGGGTGAGGAACGCGTCTTCCAGCCGCCGGTGCGGCCCCACTCCCGACACCGGCACCTCCAGCCGTACGAGTTCGGCGATCAGCTCGGCGGCGCTCGCGCCGTCCAGCCGTACGAGCAGACCGTCCTCGGCGCTCGCCACGGACTCCACTCCCTCCAGCGCGGCGATCTTCCCGACGACCGCCTCGTCCACCGGCCCGGCCAGCGACACCAGCAGGACGTCCCCGCCACCGGTGATCTCGGCGACCTCGCCCGTCTGGACGAGCCGCCCGCGGTCCATGACCACCAGGTGCGTGCAGGACTGCTCGACCTCCGACAGCAGGTGGCTGGAGACGATGACCGTCCGCCCGCCGGCCGCGTACCGGATCATCACGTCGCGCATCTCGCGGATCTGCGGCGGGTCCAGACCGTTGGTCGGCTCGTCGAGGATCAGCAGGTCCGGCATGCCGAGCATGGCCTGCGCGATCGCGAGGCGCTGGCGCATGCCCTGCGAGTACGTGCGCACCGCCCGCTCCAGAGCGTCGCCGAGCCCAGCGATCTCCAGGGCCTCCTCCATGTGGGAGTCCGCGGCGGGGCGGCCCGTCGCCTGCCAGTACAGCTCCAGGTTGGCGCGCCCCGTCAGGTGCGGCAGGAAGCCGGCGCCCTCCACGAAGGCCCCGACCCGCGAGAGCACGGGCGCGCCGGCCCGGACCTGGTGCCCGAAGACCCGGATCTCCCCGGCATCCGGAGTGATCAGGCCCATCAGCATCCGCAGGGTCGTGGTCTTGCCCGCGCCGTTGGGCCCGAGCAGGCCGAGCACCTGGCCCTTCTCGACACGGAAGGACAGGTCCCGTACGGCGTAGCGGTCCTGCGCCTTGGCATAGCGCTTGGTCAGCCCCGTGATCTCCAGTGGTACGTCGGCCAGCGCCGGGTCGGGCTGCGCTACGCCCGCCCGCGTCCCGCCCGGCCCCCGGCCGGTCCTCCGGATCCCCACCAGCCCCGCGGCCAGCAGCGCGGCCCCGAGCGGCATCCACCAGGTCCAGGCGGGCAGCCCCGAGGACGCCGTGCGCACGCCGCCCGCGACGGGCACGGCCAGGGGGCCCTGCGCCGAGACGGTGTACGTCGCCGGCGCGGCCGGGGAGGCGTAGCCGAGATCGGTGGCGGCGACCACGAGCCGCAGCCGGTGCCCGGCCTCGACCGCGTGGTCGATCGCGGGCAGCCGCAGCTCGACGGTCCTGTCCTGCTGCGCGCCCTCCACCCGCACCGGGGCCACCAGCTGACTCGGCAGCACCTGCTGGCGGCCGTCCGGGCTGACGTCGTACACCTTGCCGAACAGCACGGCCGAACCGTCCGCGGCCGTAGACCTCACCTTCAGGGTGACGGTCGGGGTCCCGGTGATCCGCGTCTCGGCGGTCAGCGGCTCCGACTCGAACCGGGCGTTCTGCCCGGGGAAGTCCAGCGAGAGGCCGCCTCCGAGAGCGGCGAGCTGCCCGCCGATGCCCGGCAGCGCGGACAGCGCCAGCGGGGCCCCGCCCGCCGGGTTGGCGAAGGTCTGCTCCCGGCCGGTCAGGGCGAACTCGCGCGGCCCCGACAGCAGCCCGGGATAGGTGGAGCCGCTCGCTCCGCGCAGCGTGACCCGGCCGTCCGTGGAGTCGATGCCGCCGGAGCGCGAGACGCGGAAGGCGGGGCCGGTGTCCACGGCCGTGTCGTCCTTGAGGTACCGGTCGAACCAGGTCTTCACCCGGTCCTCGACCCGGTCCGCCTCGCGCATGCCCCCGTCGTGGCCGCCGGCCGCCCAGTCGACGGAGACGGGCGCACCGTTGGCGGCGATAGCCCGGGCCATGGCGTCGGCCTGGTCCAGCGGGAAGAGGGAGTCGTCCTGGCCCTGCGTGATCAGGGTCGGCACCTTGATCGCGCCGCCGACCGCAGAGGGACTGCGCTGCTCCAGCAGCGCGCGGGCCTCGGGGTCGGGCTTGCCGGCCACCGCGACCCGTTCGTACATGGCGCACAGCTCCGGCTGGAAGCGCCCGCAGCCGGGCGCGGCCGGGGCCGCCTGCGGGGTCGCGCCCGGACCGGAGGCTGCCGGGCCGGAGGCGCCCGGCTGCAGCCCGCCCGCGGAACCGGTGGTGAAGAAGAGGCCCGCCCACAGCTTCTTGAAGACGTCGCCGGGGAAGAGGGAGTCCGCGAGGTTCCAGTAGGTGATCGAGGGGGCGATCGCGTCCACGCGCGGGTCGGTGCCGGCGGCGAGCAGCGAGACCGCCCCGCCGTAGGAACCGCCCGCGATGCCGACGCGCGGATCTCCCGCCGCGTCGAGCCGCACGCCGGGCCGGGCAGCGATCCAGTCGATCAGCCGGGAGACGTCCTTGACCTCGTACGCGGGGTCGTTCAGCCCGATCTTCCCGCCGGAGCGGCCGAATCCGCGGGCCGACCAGGTCAGCACCGCGTAGCCGTCGCGCGCGAGGCGCTCGGCCTGCGGGCGCATGTCCTCCTTGCTGCCGCCGAAACCGTGGGCGAGGAGCACGGCGGGGCGGTTGCCCCCGCCGGACTCCCCGGCCGTGAAGTACGAGATGTCGATCCCGGCGCCGGGCATGTCGAGGACCTTGTCCTCGCGGCGCACGGACGGGTCGTCGCCGGCAGCGGCGGCGGCCGTGAGGGTGCCCGCCCCCGCGACGACGGCGAGCGCGGCCGCGCCCGCGAGCAGGCGGCTTCGGCGGCGCCGTGGCAGTCGGAGCTTCATAGGGGAACCCTAAGCGCAGGGGCGGCGGGGGCCGCGATCCCGCAGGCTGAACCGGCGACGTCCTCAGGGAGTACGCGGGCCGCCGCGTGTACCGCGGCTGCGGTATGCGGGGGCGCGGTCCGCGCCGCGGACGCCGCCCTGCGGGGCCGTCCCCGCCCCACCCTTCCACCGTTCCCCGGGCTGCGCCCGGACCCCCCCCGGGGCTGTGCCCGGACCCCCCGGGGTTGCGCCCGGACCCCCCCCCGGGCTGCGCCCGCCCCCCCGGAGCTGTGCCCCCCCGGGCTGCGCCCGCCCCCCCGGGCTGCGCCCGCCCCCCCGGGCTGCGCCCGCCCCCCGGGCTGCGCCCGCCCCCCGGGCTGCGCCCGCCCCCCGGGCTGCGCCCGGACCCCCCGGGGCTACGCCCGGCCCCCTTGCCCCCTGGGGCTGCGCCCGGTCCCTCCGGGCTGTGCCCGGACCCCCCGGGCTGCGCCCCGGCCCCCCTCCCGGGCTGCCCCCCGGCCCCTCCCGGGCTGCGCCCCGGCCCCCTCCTGGGCCTGCGGACCGGGCACCGTGCCGCGGACGTCGGCGAGGTCGGAATTCGCCGGGGTCAGGCTGTAGGTGCGGGCGGCGCGTCGCGGCGGGAGGATGGCCGCATGCTGCTCGCCGAGGTCGCGCGCGTGTCCCGGGAGGTCGGTGAGACCTCCGCCCGGTCGGGGAAGACCGCCCTGCTCGCGGAGCTGTTCGCCGCCGCGCCCGCCGAGGAGGCCGCGCTGGTGGTCTCGTACCTCGCGGGACGGCTCCCGCAGGGGCGCCCGGGGATCGGCTGGCGGGCGCTGGCCCGGGAGACGCCGCCGGCCGCGGAACCGACCCTGACGGTGACGGCCGTCGACGAGGCCGTCACCCGGTTCGCCGCCGTCGCCGGGACCGGGGCCCAGGCCGAACGCCGCCGGATCCTGGACGCGCTGCTCGGCGCCGCCACCGAGGCCGAGCAGCGGTTCCTGCGCAGCCTCCTCGGCGGGGAGGTGCGCCAAGGCGCGCTCGACGCCGTGGCCCTGGACGGGGTCGCCGCCGCGGCCGGGGTGCCCGCCGCCGCCCTGCGCCGGGCCGCGATGCTCGACGGCTCCCTGCCCCGGGTGGCGGCGGCCGTGCTCGCCGAGGGGGCGGCGGCCCTGCGCGAGGTCACCCTGCGGGTGGGGCAGCCCGTCCAGCCGATGCTGGCGAACACCGCCAAGTCGGTGTCCGGGGCACTGGCCGCGCTCGGGCCGTGCGCGGTGGAGGAGAAGCTCGACGGGATCCGGGTGCAGGTCCACCGCGAGGGGGACGAGGTCCGGGTGTACACGCGCTCCCTCGACGAGATCACCGGCCGGCTGCCGGAGGTGGCCGAGCTGGCCCGTTCCTTCGCGGGGGACCGGTTCATCCTCGACGGGGAGGTCATCGGACGTTCCCCCGCGGACGGGCGCCCCGTGCCGTTCCAGGAGGTGGCGAGCCGGGTCGGCTCCCGCACCGACGTCGAGGCCGCCCGGCGGACCCTTCCGGTCGTCCCCTACTTCTTCGACGTGCTGGTGGCGGGGGACCGCGTACTCCTCGATCTGCCGGTGCGCGAACGGTACGCGGAGCTCACCGCCCTGGTACCGGAGGAGTTCCGGGTCGGCCGGCTCGTGGTCGAGGACCCGGCGGCGCAGGCGGCCGAGGCGGAGGAGTTCTGGACGCGGACCCTGAGCCGGGGGCACGAGGGCGTGATGTTCAAGGCCCTCGACTCCGTCTACGCGGCCGGCCGGCGCGGCAAGCACTGGCTCAAGGTGAAACCGGTCCACACCCTCGACCTGGTCGTGCTCGCCGTCGAACGGGGCCACGGCCGCCGCACCGGGCTCCTGTCCAATCTGCACCTGGGTGCCCGGACCGCCGACGGGGGCCATGCGATGCTGGGCAAGACCTTCAAGGGACTGACCGACGAGATGCTGCGCTGGCAGACCGAACGGCTCGGCGAGCTCGCGGTCGAGGACGACGGCCACACGGTCCGGGTGCGCCCCGAACTGGTGGTGGAGATCGCCTACGACGGCCTGCAGCGCTCCCCGCGCTACCCGGCCGGTGTCGCCCTGCGCTTCGCGCGCGTCCTGCGCCACCGACCCGACAAGCGGGCACAGGACGCGGACACGGTGGAGACGGTGCTCGGCGCGGACCAGTAACCGCGACAGGGTCATTTGCCTCAGAGGCAAGGTGGATTGCCAGGGAGGTAAGTATCTGGCTCAATCGGGGCATGACAACCGGTCCTGCCCCCGGCCCCGACGAAGCGGCCGACCCGTCCCCCGGCGCCACCGGCACCGAAGCCGAGCTGCCCACCGTGGCCCCGCAGCTGCGCGATCTGCGCCGCCGGGCCGGGCTCACCCTGGAGGCCGCCGCCGCCCGGGCCCGGCTCTCGCCGGCGCACCTGTCGCGGCTGGAGACCGGCCGCCGCCAGCCCTCGCTGCCGCTGCTGCTCGGGCTCGCCCGTACCTACGGCACGACGGTCTCGGAGCTGCTCGGGGAGACCCCGGCCGTAGCCGATCCCATCGTACGGGCCGGCGGCCCGGGCGCCCGCGAGGCGGACGGCTGGACCTACTGGCAGGCCGGCGGCTCCGGCCGCGGGATGCAGGCGCTGCGCGTGCACGTCCCCTACGGCCGCAGCCAGGGCGAGCTGGTCCGCGTACATCCGGGGGAGGAGTGGCTGTACGTGCTGCAGGGGCGGCTGCGGCTGCACCTGGGGGAGACCGAGTACCTGCTGGAGCCCGGGGACAGCGCCCACTTCGACTCGCTCACCGCGCACCGGATCGGCGCGGCCGGGGCCGCCGGGGCGGAGCTGCTGTTCGTCCACACCCTGCTGCAGAGCAGCCTCGCCGGCCTGTGTCTCGGCGGCGGCACCGGCACGACCACACACCACCGATAGCCGAGGAGCCGTACGCCATGCCCGACACGCAGGACACACAGGCACAGGACACACAGGCGCAGGACACGAACGCGCAGGACGCACAGGCGCAGAACGCGACCGTGCAGAACGCGACCGCGCAGGACGCGAAGCAAGCACAGCAGTCGAAGTTCCCGCGCGGTCTCATCATCCGGCTCATCGCCTATTTGTTCGTGGGCCACCTGTTCGCGTTCTTCATCTACCTGCTGTTCGTGCTGGGTGCGCAAAACCAGTGACAGCGGGCCGGAATTTCCGTACACGGCTCTAGGAACCTACAGGTCCTGAAGCTACCCTCCGCGCATGATTTCCACGGTTGTCTGGGGTACCGGCAACGTCGGCCGTTTGGCCATCCGTGCCGTAGAGGCCCATCCGGCGCTGAAGTTGGCCGCCGTCATCGTCCACAATCCAGAGAAGGTCGGCCGCGACGCCGGTGAACTCGGCGAACTCGACTACGAGACGGGCGTCGCGGCCACCGACGACATCGAGGCGGTCCTCGCGGCCCGTCCGCAGGCCGTCGTCTACGCGGCGTCCGGCGACATCCGCCCCGACGACGCGCTCGCCGACATCACCCGGGCGATCCGCTCCGGTGCCGTCGTCGTGAGCCCCGCCCTCTATCCGCTCTACGACTACCGCAGCGCCCCACCGGAGTTCCTCGATCCGGTGACCGCCGCGGTCGCGGAGGGCGGCGGTTCGCTCTTCGCCTCCGGCGTCGACCCCGGTTGGGGCAACGACGTGCTCCCGCTGCTGCTCAGCGGGCTCGGCACGCGGATCGACGTGATCCGCTGCCAGGAGATCTTCGACTACTCCACCTACGACCAGCCGGACTCCGTCCGCTACCTCATCGGCATGGGCCAGCCCATGGACTTCGAGCCGATGATGCTCATGCCGTCCATCCCGACCATGGTGTGGGGCGGGCAGATACGGATGATGGCCCGGGCGCTGGGTGTCGAACTCGACGACATCCGCGAGACCGTGGAGCGGCGCGCCCTCGACACCACCGTCACCACGCGGACGATGGGGGAGTTCGAGGGGGGCACCCAGGGCGCCATCCGCTTCGAGGTCCAGGGGATCGTCGAGGGCGAACCCCGCATCGTCATCGAGCACGTCACCCGCATCCACGCCTCCTGCGCCCCCGACTGGCCTACCCCGCCCGACGGCGGCGACGGCGCCCACCGGGTGATCATCGAGGGCCGCCCGCACATCGAGGTCACCATCGAGGCCACCGACGAGGGCGAGAACCGCTCCGCCGGAGGCAACGCCACCGCCGTCGGGCGCCTCGTCGGAGCCATCGACTGGCTGGTGGAGGCGGAACCGGGCCTCTACGACGCCCTGGACGTCCCCCTGCGCCCCGCCGTCGGCAAACTCGGAAGGAAACTGTCATGAGGATCGACATCCCCGAAGGCCAGCACCCCATCGAGTACGTGTGGGGCGATCTGGTGCCCGGCATCGGGATGGCCGCCGCCAACTTCTCCCTGTCGGTGTACGCGCACACCACCCTGGGGCTGCGGGAGTTCGAGGCGGCACGGCTGCGCGTCGCGCAGATCAACGGCTGCATCTTCTGCCTGGACTGGCGCACCGACCGGGACGGGGAGAAGGTCGAGGACGAGTTCCCCGAGGCCGTCACCGAGTGGCGGACCACGGACCGGTTCGACGAGCGCACCCGGCTCGCGGCGGAGTACGCGGAGCGGTACTGCCTGGACCACCACGGCCTGGACGAGGAGTTCTGGGAGCGGATGACGGCCCGCTACAGCCAGGTGGAGATCGTGGAGCTGACGATGAGCATCGGCTCCTGGCTGGCCTTCGGCCGGCTCAACCACGTGCTCGGCCTCGACAGCGTCTGCGTGCTGCCGGGCCACTGAGCGAGGGCCCACCGCACGCGGAGCGCGTGCGGTGGGCACACGGGTCGGCACACGGGTCGGCACACGGGTCCGGGGCCGTCGGAGAATCCGACGGCCCCGGTCTTCGTGCTGTCCGCCGCCCTTACAGGTCGGTGGCGATGATCTTCTCGATGTTGCGCTCGGCGAGCGCCGTGATGGTGACGAACGGGTTGACGCTGGTGTTGCCGGGGATCAGCGCGCCGTCGATGACGTAGAGGCCGGTGTAGCCGTGCAGACGGCCGTAGTTGTCGGTGGCCTTGTCCAGGACCGCACCGCCGAGGGGGTGGTAGGTGAGGTGGTCGCCCCAGATCTTGTTGGTGCCGAAGAGGTCGGTCCGGTAGATCGTCCCCTCCTTCTTGTTGATCTTGTCGAAGATGGTCTTCGCCATGTCGATGGACGGCTGCTTCCACGAGGTCTGCCAGTTCAGCTCGACCCCGCCCGTCGACGCGTTGTACGTGAACTGCGCGCGGTTCGGGTTCTTCGTGATCGACAGGTAGAACGAGGCGTAGGTCTCGATGCCGGTCGGCAGCGGGGCCACCTCGGCGAAGGCGCCGCCCGCGTCCCAGTTGTCGATGCCGCCGCAGGGGATGGACGCCTGCACCTTGCCGGTCGGGTCCCACATGTGGTTGGCCCGGCCGCACATGACGTTGCCGTTGTCGCCCCAGCCCTTGCCGATCTCGTCGTTCAGGTTGGGGAGGGCGCCGGTGGCCTTGAGGCGGACCAGCAGCTTGCTCGTGCCGACGCTGCCGGCCGCGAAGAACACCTTGTCCGCGACGACGGTCTTGGTGCCCACGGTGTCGCCGGTGGTGTTGATCTGGTCGATGACGACCGTGTACCCGCCGCCGGAGGCGGGGGAGACCGAAGTCACCTTGTGCAGCGGCGAGATGGTGACCTTGCCCGTGGCCTTCGCCTGGGCGATGTAGGTCTTCTGGAGGGACTTCTTGCCCGCGTTGTTGCCGTAGAGGATCTCCCCGTCCACGGCGGACTTGGGGACGGTCCCGGCCGCCTCCTGCTTCATGTAGTCCCAGTCGTACACGTCCGGGACGAAGACGAAGGGGAACCCGGCGCGCTGGGCGTGCTTGCGGCCGACGCGGGCGAACTGGTAGCAGTCGACCGTGTCGAACCAGGCCGGGTCGATCAGGCCGACTCCGAGTCCCGCGTTGGCCCGCGGGTAGTAGGTGTCGTACATCTCGTCGGCGTTCACCGTCGGCAGCACGGAGCCGAAGTTGGAGCGCTTCGGGGTGACCGCCATGCCGCCGTTGACCAGCGAGCCGCCGCCGACACCACGGCCCTGGTAGACGATGATCCCGCCCATCTCCTCGGCGTCCAGGATGCCGGTGTAGCGCGGGACGGCCGAGTCGATGGGGAAGCCGAGGAAGTTGCTCAGCGGCGCCTTGGTCTTGGTCCGGAGCCAGTAGGCGCGGTAGTCGGGCTTGGTCGTGTTACAGAAGATCTTGCCGTCCGAGCCCGGGGTGTCCCAGGCCATGCCCATTTCGATCATGTGGACGTCGACGCCGGCCTGGGCGAGCCGCAGGGCGGCGACGGAGCCGCCGTACCCGGTACCGATCACGAGGGCCGGTACGTGCGCTCCGTTGTCGATCGGGCCGGCGGCGGCCGCGCCGGCAGGGGCGGCCTGGGCCTGAGACGGGGCGATCTGACCCGCAAGGGCCATTGCACCCAGGATGGAACCGGTTCTACCGAGAAATCCTCGACGGGAGACACCGTTCTGGTTGGTTTTGTGCAGGCCTTTGTCGCTCATGTGAGCTTCCTCACTCTAGGCGGAATGAGAACGAGTTCTACTGCCGAGCGCTTGCGAAGTCACTAGATACGTCAAGGCTTATTTCGGCGGTGGCGGTCGCCGGTGGTGTCGGTCGCAGGCCTGCGGGAGGGCGTTCGAAGGTCCCACCGGACGCTGGGAACGACCACGCGCTGTGTCGGAAGGGGTACCCCGCAGTGACCGGAGGGGCTCGGTGGAGGTGCTTGCGGAGCGGCTCTTTCCGCCCGAATGCGCCACGTCAGAAGTCGAACGCGCGACGGGACGCCGCGCCGCCCCGGGGTGGTGCTGCCCTCGGTGCATCCAGCCACTCCGTCGTGGCTGCATTCCATGGGCTCCGGGGCCGAAAAGCGACAAACCGCAAGGTGGGCCCGTGATCGGCGAGCGAATCTTTTTACCTTCGGCGGGCGCCCCTGTTCCGCGCCCGGGCCGGTGTTACAGGCTCGGCGCACCCCGCCGGGCACCCTCGCGTACAGAAGAGGAACGCGCGCGACCGCCGGTCCAGACCAGGATCAGCGTCGAGGCGGCCGCCGCGAAGGCGCACCAGGTGGATGCGAACTCCAGCCTCCACAGCACGGCGCAGACGAGGGCGCCGGCCGCCAGGAGGGTGCCGAGTTGGCGCAGTCGGCGGTCCCCCGAGAGGAGCAGGGAGCCGAGCGTGGCGAACAGGTAGCCCGCCAGCGCCAGCGGCATCCACGGAATGCTCACCGCGTATCCGAGGGTGTGGCCGCGGATCTCGGCGCTCACCGGACGGGTCGCCAGGCAGTACGCGAGGTACGCGCCGGTGGCGAGTCCGGCGGCGGCCGGCAGGCGCAGGCGGGGTCTGAGCTCGGGCGCGGCGGCGAGCAGCACCCCGAACGGCACCCATACGGGCAGCAGCGGGAGGGCGATCACCGCCCAGGCGGTCGTGGCCGGTCCGCAGCCGCCGCCGGAGCGCCAGACGGCGGCCTCGATCAGCTGGTGCACGCCCAGGATCAGCGGGAGCGCCGCGACCGGCAGGTCCCGGAGGCGGCGGGTCCGGGCCAGGCAGGCGATCCCGACGGCGGTGATGACCGTGCCCGCCGTCAGATCGGCCGTCGCGCTCCAGCACATGGGGCCCTCCCGAACCCACGGTAGACCGAGGTGTCGATCGTCAGCGACAGCACGGATCCATGGAAGAACTCGACAGGATGAAGAAGAATCCTGCACAAGACTTGCCGTGTTTGTGTGCGGGGTCCTACTGTCCCGGCCATGCCCCCAAGAAGAGCCGCAAGCCGAGCCGCAATCCGAGTCGCGAGCCGAGCCGCAGCCGGCGCAGCAGCCAGTACGGCCGTCCCGGCCGGAACAGCCGTCCCCACCCGACCCGTCCCCACCCGACCCGTCGCCGCCCTACCCGTCCCCGCCCGGGCCGCCGCACGCGCCGCCGCCGTCCTGGCGGCGCTCACCGCGTCCGCCCTCGGCCTCGGCGCCCTGGGCGCCGGTGCGGCCGAGGCCCGGCCCGCCGTCGCGGAGCCCGCGGCGCCCACGGCCGTCACCCGGGCGGCCCTCGACCCCGCACTGGCCGAGGGTCGCGGCGCCCGGGTGGACTTCGCCGAGCAGGAGGCGGAGAACGCCGCCACCTCCGGCACCGTCATCGGTCCCGACCGCACCGCGTACTCCCTGCCCGCCGAGGCCTCCGGCCGCAAGGCGGTGAAGCTGGTGCCGGGCCAGTACGTGGAGTTCACCCTGCCCGCCGCGGCCGATGCCGTCACCGTCCGCTACAGCCTTCCCGACGCCCCCGCCGGTGGCGGGATCACCGCCCCGCTGGACGTCACCGTCAACGGCAAGAACCGCCGCTCGATGACGCTGACCTCGCAGTACTCCTGGCTGTACAACCAGTACCCCTTCAGCAACGACCCGCAGGCCGGCCTCCTGCACCCCGACTGGTGGATCACCGAGTGCGGCTGCGTCCCGGCGGCCACCACCCCGGCACCGGTCATCGCCAAGCCCTTCCGGCCCACCCACATGTACGACGAGCAGCGCCTGCTCCTGGGCCGCACCTACCGGGCCGGCGACAAGGTCCGGCTCACCGTCCCGGCCGGGAGTCCCGCGGCCTGGACGGTCATCGACCTGCTGGACTCGCAGCGCGTCGGCGCCCCGCACGTGGAAGTGGCCGCCGCGAACGCGCTCCTCTTCGGCGCGGACCCGACGGGCCGCCGGGACTCCGCCGACGCCATCGACCGGGCGATCGCCTTCGCCAAGCGCCACCGGCTCCCCGTCTACCTGCCGCCGGGCACCTACCAGGTCAACCGCCACATCATCGTGGACGGGGTCACCATCACCGGCGCCGGCAGCTGGTACACCACCGTCAAGGGCAAGGGTGTCGGCTTCTACGGCAAGGAAGCCGCGGACGGCGGCAGCCGCAACGTCCACCTCTCCCGCTTCGCCATCGAGGGCGACGTCCGCGAACGCGTGGACACCGACCAGGTCAACGGGGTCGGGGGTGCGATGAGCGACTCCACCATCGACTCCCTCTACATCCACCACACCAAGGTCGGCCTCTGGTTCGACGGCCCGATGAGCAACGTGAAGGTCACCCGCAACGTCATCACCGACCAGATCGCCGACGGCCTGAACTTCCACACCGGAGTCACCGACTCCCTCGTCCAGGACAACTTCGTCCGCAACACGGGCGACGACGGCCTCGCGATGTGGGCCGAGAAGACCACCAACGCCCGCAACACCTTCGACCACAACACCGTGCAGAGCCCCACCCTGGCCAACGGCATCGCGATCTACGGCGGCGCCGACACCACCGTCACCGCCAACCTCGTGGCCGACCCGGTCCGCGAGGGCAGCGCCCTGCATGTCGGCTCCCGCTTCGGAGCCGAACCCTTCACCGGCAGCCTGCGGATCGACGGCAACACCACCGTGCGCTCCGGCACGTACGAGCTGAACTGGAACATCGGGCTCGGCGCGATCTGGTTCTACGCCCTGGACCGCAGCATCGACCAGGCCGACATCCAGGTCACCGGCAACTCCTTCCTCGACAGCACCTACAACGCGATCATGCTGGTCAGCGACTGGCCGGTGAAGGACAAGGTGCGCATCGAGAACGTCCACTTCAAGGACGTCCGCGTCGACGGCACCGGCACCTCGGTGGTCAGCGCGCGCGTGGCCGGCTCAGCGAGCTTCGAGAACGTCGACGCCCGGGGCGTCGGGGCCGTCGGCGTCAACAACTGCGGCTCCTTCAACTTCCCCGCCACCGGCTCGGAGTTCACCCTCGTCGACCGCGGCGGCAACGACGGCGGCGGCACCACGGGCCCCTGGCTGGCCGGCTGGGAACTGCCCAACACCATCACCTGCGACGACCGCCCGCCGGTGGTCGTCCCGCCGGCGCCGAGCCCCTGGTAGGGGCGGGCCGCCGAAGGGGTCACCGCTCCGCCGCTCCCGGGGGTTCGAGCGGCGGAGCGGTCACCGCGCAGTTCGTACGGCACTGCGGGTGACAGGCCCCGGGCGCGGGGGAGCGTACGGTCGTCCAGGCCACGGCGGCCCCGACCACCAGCACCCCCGCGCACCAGTACATCGCCCGCCCGAAGGCCGCGTCGAAGGCCCCGGCCGAGAGGTACGCGTCCGGGCCCATCCCGGCCAGCAGCGGCAGCGCGGCCACCGCGAGGAGCCCGGCGGCGCGCGCGGCCGCGTTGTTGATGCCGCTGGCCAGGCCCGCCCGCCCCGGATCCACCGAGGACAGGACGGTCGCCGTCAGCGGTGCCACCAGGGCCGCCATGCCCAGGCCCATCACGAGCAGCGCCGGCAGCACGTCCCGTACGTACGAGGCCTCCGGGCCCACCCGCAGCATCAGCAGCATCCCCGCCGCGCACAGCAGCGGCCCGACGGTCAGCGGGATCCGCGGGCCGATCCGCTCCCCGAG
This sequence comes from Streptomyces sp. NPDC104226, assembly GCF_055584085.1. Taxonomy (NCBI): domain Bacteria; kingdom Bacillati; phylum Actinomycetota; class Actinomycetes; order Kitasatosporales; family Streptomycetaceae; genus Streptomyces; species Streptomyces sp. NPDC104226. Next base: position 622,294 of record NZ_JBVJMS010000002.1, on the reverse strand, counting down.
CTGCGCGGAGCGGGCCGACAGCAGCAGCATCAGGGCCGTGGTGGGCAGCAGGGCGGCACCGGCGCCCAGGGCGGAGTACCCGGACACCACCTGGAGCTGGAGCACCACGAGGAAGAAGAACCCGCCGAAGGCCGCGTACACGCAGAGGGTGACCAGGTTGACGGCGGTGAACCGGCGCGAGGAGAAGATGTCCGGGGGCACCATCGGATCGGCCCGCCGCCGCTCGACCACCACGAACGCCCCGGCCAGCAGGACTCCGCCCACGGCGGCGCCCGCCACCAGCGCGGTGCCCGACCGGGCCTCGATGAGCGCGTAGGTCAGCAGCGCGAGCGAGGCCGCCCCGAGCGCCGCCCCGGCCACGTCGAACCGCCCGTGCGCCGCCGGATCCCGTGATTCCGGTACGTGCCGCAGCGCGACCGGGACGCAGAGCGCGGCCACCGGCACGTTCAGCAGGAACACCCAGCGCCAGCCCGGCCCGTCCACCAGCCAGCCGCCCAGGAAGGGCCCCACGGCCGCGCCCACCCCGCCGAAGCCCGACCACAGCCCGACCGCGCGGGCCCGGTCGTCGGGATGGACCGAACCCTGGATCAGCGCGAGGGAACCGGGCGTCAGCAGCGCCCCGCCGATCCCCTGCAGGGCGCGGGCGGCGATGAGCACCCCGGCGTTCGGCGCGATCCCGCACAGCAGGGAGCCCACCGCGAACCACACCACTCCGAGCACGAAGATCCGGCGCCGTCCGAACCGGTCCCCGAGCGCTCCGCCGACCAGGATCAGACCCGCGAGGGTCAGCAGGTAGGCGTTGACCGTCCACTGGAGCACTGCCAGATCGGCACCGAGATCCCGCCCGATGGCGGGCAGGGCCACGTTGACCACGGTCGAGTCGAGCAGCGCCATGGCGGACCCGAGCACGGTGGTCAGCACGATCCACCGGCCCTGCGCGGTACCGAGCCGCACCGCGGGGGCGGGGGACGGGGCGGGGACGGATGTTCCCTCAGACATTCCCCCAGGCTGGCCCGCGCGGCCCGGAACGGCCACCCGGCCGCCCGGCCGCAGGCGGTTCCGGGCGGAATACGGCTCATTAGGCATTCTTGTAGGGTCCATGACATCTCCCGCACCATGGCCCGCGCACGTCACGCACACCCTTTCCGCACGTTCTGCACACGGCGTACGAGGAGACACACGTGGCCCCAAGCGACAGCCGACGAACCTCCCGAGCACGATTACGAGCCCTGCGCGCAGGGCTCGCCGCCCTCACCGCGGCCCTGCTCCTGCCCCTCGGTGCGGGCGTGGCCGCGGCCGCCCCCGACCCGGCCCCCACCCCGGGCGCGGCCGAGCGCAAGATCGAGCCGAGCCTGCGGGCCCAGCTCGACGGCTCGGCCAAGGCCGTCTTCTGGGTCTACCTCGACAGCGCCGCCGACCTGACCGCCGCGGCCGCCCAGCCGACCCGCGCCGCGAAGGCCGAAACGGTGCTGCGGCTCAAGAAGGAACAGGCCGCACGCAGCCAGACCGAGGTGATCAAGGCCCTGCAGGGCACGCAGGCCGAGTACACCTCGTACTGGATCGTCAACGCCGTCCGCGTCGTCGGCACCGAGAAGCTCGCCACCACCCTGGCCCAGCGCCCCGAGGTCGCCCGGATCGACGCCGACGACCGGATCGCCCTGGCCAAGCCGGAAGAGGGCGCCCGGGAGAAGACGGCGGCCGACGCCGTCGAATGGAACGTCGACCGGATCAAGGCACCACAGGTCTGGGACCAGCTCGGCGTGCGCGGCGAGGGCATCGTCGTCGCCAACATCGACAGCGGCGTGGACCACACCCACCCGGCCGTGGCCGCCCAGTACCGCGGCAGGGCCGCGGACGGGTCCTACGACCACAACTACAACTGGTTCGACCCGGCCGGCGTGTGCCCCACCGCGGCCCCCTGCGACAACAACGACCACGGCACCCACACCATGGGCACGATGGTCGGCGACGACGGCGGCACCAACAAGACCGGCGTCGCCCCGCGCGCCAAGTGGATCGCCGCCAAGGGCTGCGAGAGCACCTCCTGCTCCGAGGCCTCGCTGCTCGCCGCCGGCCAGTGGATCGTCGCCCCGACCGACCTGAACGGCCAGAACCCGCGCCCCGACCTGGCCCCGCACATCGTCAACAACTCCTGGGGCGGCCCCGGCGGAGACACCTGGTACCAGCAGATCGTCGACACCTGGCGGGCCGCCGGCATCTTCCCGGCCTTCTCCAACGGCAACTCCGGACCCGGCTGCGCCACCAGCGGATCGCCCGGCGACTACGCGAGCTCCTACAGCTCCGGCGCCTTCGACATCAACGGCGCCATCGCCTCCTTCTCCTCGCGCGGCGCCGGCCCCGGCGGGATCGTCAAGCCGAACATCGCGGCCCCCGGGGTGAACGTGCGCTCCTCCGTCCCCGGCGGCGGATACGCGTCCTTCTCCGGCACCTCCATGGCCTCCCCGCACACCGCGGCCGCCGTGGCCCTGCTCTGGTCGGCCGCGCCCGCCCTCGAAGGCGACATCGCGCAGACCGAAGCGCTGCTCGACGGCACCGCGCTGGACACCGACAGCAGCCAGTGCGGCGGGACCGCCGCCGACAACAACGTCTTCGGCGAGGGCAAGCTCGACGTGCTCGCCGCCGTCACCGCCGCGCCGCGCGGAGCCCTCGGCGCGCTCGCCGGCACCGTCCGCTCCGGCGGACAGCCCGTCGCCGGGGTGAAGGTCGCCGCCGACGGCCCGATCGACCGTACGACGACCACCGCGGCCGACGGCACCTACCGCTTCCCGACCCTGTCCGTGGGCTCGTACACGGTCACCGCCTCGAAGTTCGGCTACGGACAGCAGGGCGCGACCGTGGCGGTGACCGAGAACGCCACCGCGACCGGCGACATCGACCTCGTCCAGGCGGACTCCGGGAAGCTCACCGGCACCGTCGCCTCGGCTGCGGGCCCCGTCGCGGGTGCCGCGGTGACCGTCGCGGACACCCCGGTGACCGCGACCACCGACGCCCAGGGCCGCTTCGAGGTCACCCTGCCGCACGGCAGCTACACCGTGAACGCCACCCACTCCTCCCGCTGCCTCACCGCAGGCGCGGCCGCGGTCACCGTCGCCGGGGACACCACCGTCTCGGTGAACCTGCCCGAGCGCACCGACGGCTACGGCTACGCCTGCGCCGCCGCGACCGGCAGCCCGTACCAGCCGGGCGACCGGCGGCTCGCGCTGACCGGCGACAACACCACCGAGCGCGTGGACCTGCCCTTCCCGCTGCCGCTGTACGGTAAGACGTACGGGCAGGCCTGGATCGGCACGAACGGCACCGTCAGCTTCGGCGGCAACAACACCGCGGACGTCAACGGGGACATCCCGAGCGCGGCCACGCCCAACGCCGCGCTCTACCCCTTCTGGGACGACCTGGTCGTCGGCGCCGAAGGCAGCGGGTCCGGCGTCTTCACCGCGGTCACCGGCACGGCGCCGCACCGCAGTTACGTCATCGAATGGCGCGAGGTGTCGCACTGGTCGGCGCAGTCCGAGAAGTTCTCCTTCTCGGCGGCGATCGGCGAGGACGGCACCGTCCGGTACGCCTACCGGGGCACCGGCGGCACCGGCATCAAGGGCGGCTCCACCGCCACCGTCGGCGTGGAGAACGCCACCGGCACCGACGCCTTCCGGTACTCCTTCAACACGCCCGTGATCACGGACGGCCTGTCCGTCTCCTTCCGCACCACCAAGAGCGGTGTGGTGGCCGGCCGGGTGCTCGACGCGAACGACGGCAACGGCGTCGCCGGAGCCACCGTGACCATCGGCACCGGCGCCACCGCGGTCTCCGCCACCACCGCGGCCGACGGCGGGTACGTGGTCCAGAGCCCCTCGGGAGCACGGGAACTCGCCCTGACCGCAGCCCAGTACGAGCCCGCGTCCGCCACCGTGGACGTCAAGGCGGCCGATGTCACCCAGGTGACCCGGTCCCTGCGCACCGGCAAGGCGACCCCCTCGAAGACGGCCGTGGAGATCGTCCTGCCGCCCGGCCAGAAGCGGACCCGGACCCTCGACCTCACCAACCCCGGTCTCGGTACGGCCTTCACGGCGGCCGAGGACGCGGCCTGGCTGACGGTCACCCCGGGCTCGGGGAACCTCCCGACGGGCGGGAAGGCCCCGCTCACCCTGTCCGTGGACACCACGGGCCTGGCCCCGGGCACCGTCCTCACGGCCGACCTGAAGATCACCTCGGCCAGCGGCCGGACCCCGGTGCTCACCGTCCCCGTCAAGCTCGTCGTGCCGCGCTACCAGGTCGCCCTGGACGCCGGATCCACGAGCGCGAGCACGGACGCGCTGGGCGACGGCTGGTCCCCGGACCGCAAGTACACGGCGGGCTCGTACGGCTACCAGGGCAACGCCTCGGACCGGTCCACCAGCCGTACGATCGCCGGTACGGACGACCAGAAGCTCTTCCGCAACGCCCGCGAGGGCATGTACGAGTACCGCTTCGACAACGTCCCCAACGGCACCTACACCGTGGAACTGGGCTTCGCGGAGCTCTCCTCCACCAAGCCGAACAAGCGCGTCTTCGACGTCCTGGCGGAGGGCACCCAGGTACTGCCCTCCCTCGACATCGCCCTGGAGGCGGGCTCGTACACGGCCCTGACCCGCACCTACACGGTCACGGTCACGGACGGCACCCTGAACGTCCGCTTCGTCACCCACACCGGCTTCGGCAAACCCCTGCTGAACTCCCTGCGCGTGACGGACCGGCCCGACAAGGCCTGACCTCGGGCACGGCCTGATCTCCGGCGACAGCACAACGGGCGGGGTGCCTCCGGGCGCCCCGCCCTTCGCCGTGGCACCCCTGCCACCCCGGGCATCAGCTCCTGAGGTACTGGTCCACCAGGATCGTGACGGAGCCGTCGGCCGGGGCCCCGGCCAACCTCGCGATCGCGATCCGGCTCCGGTCCGGGCTGCGCACGCAGAACGGCCGGGAGTTCCCGAGCGCCGCGAAGGGGAGGGAGGAGGCCGGGCGGGTCTCGATGCCCTGGAGGCAGGCGGCCGGGGTCAGTTCCCCGGAGTCGGAGACGAAGGATTCCGACTCCTCGGAGGGGACCAGGGCCTGGCCGTCGGGCGCCAGGTACCAGGCGGCCGTATCCGCGGGCACCACCTTCCCGGCCGTCAGGTCGAACTCGTATCCCGAGTCGGGCGCGGTGAGCCTGACCTCCGCGTAGCCCGGCAGGTACGCGGCGGCGGGGTCGGCCGGGCCGGTGCTCGGGGGCTCGTCCGCGGGGTCGTCCAGGTAGTACAGGGCTCCGGCAGCGGCCAGCAGGGTGCACGCCACCGCGAGGGCGGCCGGCAGCGCGAACCGGCGTCCGCGGCCCGGCACGCCGCGGCCCGGTTCGGGGACGGATGCCGGTGTGGGTACGGGGGGCGGGGGAGCGGCGCCCGCCGGGTCCGGACGTGCGGTGGCCGGCCTGGTGGCCCGGAACGGCGCAGGGGCGGGCCGGGCGGTGTCGCCCCCGCCCCCGAGCTCCTCCCGGACCTGCCGGGGCAGCCAGCCGTCGGTGAACTCCGGCCGCCCGCACACCAGGGGGTGCGCCCGCACGGAGGCGATCAGTTCGGCCGGCTGCGGACGGTCCTCGGGTCGCTTCGCGAGGCACCACGAGACGAGCCCGTACAGCTCGTGCGGCACCCGGGTGAGGTCGGGATGCTCGTGGACGACCCGGTAGAGCGCGCTGGACTCCGGCCCGTTCCCGAAGGGCGTGATCCCGCAGGAGACGTACGCGGCCAGGGTCCCGAGCGCGAACACGTCGGTCGCCGGCGTCGCCTGATGGCCGAGGGCCTGCTCGGGCGCCATGAACGCCGCCGTACCGATCCGCATCCCCGTGCCGGTGAGCGCGGCGGCGTCGGCCGCGCGGGCGATGCCGAAGTCGATGACCCGGGGGCCGTCCTCCGCGAGCAGCACGTTGGCCGGCTTCAGGTCGCGGTGGACGACCCCCGCCCCGTGGATGGCCTGGAGCGCCTCGGCCATGCCCGCGAGCAGCAGCAGGACCGTGCGGGCCGGCAGCGGCCCGTGCCGCCGTACGACCTCGTGCAGCGAGGGGCCGGACACGTATGCGGTGGCGAGCCACGGCGTGGGGTCCTCGACCCCGGAGTCGATCACCTGGGCCGTGAACAGCCCGTGGATCCGGCGGGCGCTGGCCACCTCTTGGGCGAACCGGCGGCGGAATTCCGGATCGGAGGCCAGCTCCCTGCGGACTGCCTTCAGCGCGATGGGGCGGCCGCCGGGCGTATGGGCCAGGTAGACCACGCCCATGCCGCCGGAGCCGAGCCGGGCGTGCAGGCGGTAGCCGCCGATCTCGTCGGGATCGTCTGCGGACAGTGCCGTACGGGTCGGCTGTGTGCCGGAGTGCTGTTCGGACATGCGGTGGCTCCTTCGACGGTGCGGGGCGAGATGCCCTGCGATGCGGCAGGGGCCTGCGCGCATCGTGCCATGAATTGACTGAATTTTCAGTCAGTGTCAGAGTGGGCGACACGTTCCCGCGCCATCCGCCCCGCGTGACCGCCCTTCGCGGACGGAGGGCGCACCCTTGTCTCAGGGGCCCGGGAGCGTCGGCCCGTGCCGTGCCGTGCCCCGTGCCCGTCCTGGCCGGATGCAGTCGTCCCGCCAGCCTTTGATCGGAGTCCTCCCGTGTCCCACCTGCCCCCCACGCGCCGGACCGTCCTCCGCACCTTCGCCGGGATCGGCGCGGTGGCCTTCGGTGCCGCCGCCTGCGGCCCCTCGCAGAGCGCCCCGAGCGCCCAAGCCCCCGAGGGCTCCACCTCGCCGTCCCCGGCCGGGGCCAAGCGCCGGTTCGGCGCCGAGTGGGAGAGCCACACCCGCACCTTCATGGCCTGGCCCGCCCTGGACGCGGTCTGGATGGAGGACCTCAAGTACGTGCGCGAGGACATCGCGCGGATCGCCCGGGCCGTCGGGGGGTTCGAGGAGGTCGTCATGATGGCCCGCCCGGAGCAGGTGGCCGCGGCACAGAAGGCCTGCGGCTCCGAGGTCGAGGTGATCCCGCTGGCCGTGGACGACTTCTGGGTGCGCGACACCGTCCCCGTCTTCGTCGAGGAGGAGGGCAAGGTCCTCGGCGTCGACTTCAACTTCAACGGCTGGGGCAACAAGCAGGAGCACAAGAACGACGCCCAGGTCGGGCGCCTCCTGCTCCAGAAGTACGGGATCCCCCGGGTGCAGGCCCCGCTGGTGGCCGAAGGCGGCTCCTTCGAGACCGACGGCGAGGGCACCCTGCTGATCACCGAGAGCTCGATCGTCAACGACAACCGCAACCGCGGCAAGAGCCGGGACACGATCGAGGCCGAGCTCAAGCAGAGCCTGGGCGTCGAGAAGGTGGTCTGGCTGGCCGGCGTACGCGGTGAGGACATCACCGACGCCCACGTGGACAGCCTCGTACGGTTCGTCGCGCCCGGCGTCGTCCTGCTGGACCGCGCCCACCCGAACACCCCGAAGGACTCGTGGTCCCGCTCCGCCGACCAGGCGAAATCGGTGCTCTCGAAGGCGACGGACGCCCGCGGCCGGAAGTTCGAGATCATCGACCTGCCGCAGCCCGACCTGGACAAGATCACGGGTGAGGGCGACGACTTCGTGTCCACCTACGCCAACTTCTACATCGCCAACGACTCCGTCTTCATGCCGAAGTTCGGGGACCGGCAGGCCGACGACCGGGCCCGCGGGATCCTCCAGGAGCACTTCCCCAAGCGGGACATCGTGCCCCTGTCGATCGACACCATCGCCTCGGGCGGTGGCGGCATCCACTGCGCTACCCACGACGAGCCCGGCAAGCCCGCCGCGTGAGCGCGGCGCGGCGCCGCCCGTCCGGGCGGCGCTCCACGCTGCTCCCGGTCCTGTTCCTGGTGGCGATCGTGGCGGCGGTCGGCGTGGGCGCCTGGCTGCAGTTCGGCGAACGCCAGGCCCAGGACACCGTCCACACCGCGGGCCGGGCCGATCCGGACCGGGTGGACGTCGAGGCGACGATCCAGCGCGTCGACGCCGCCGGGCGCGAACTGGTGCTGCGGGTCCTGGTCACGCCCCGCGGGGCGCTGGCCGAGGCCGGCGGGATCGCCCCGGCCGACGACCTCACCCTCCAGACCTCGACGGCCACCCGCGGGGACCTGACCTTCAAGGCCCACCAGCGCATCTCCACCCTGGACGTGCCGGTGGCCCTGACGGGCGGCTCCATCACGGACTACCCCTTCGACGCCTACGGGGCGGACGTGCAGTTCGCGGCCGTACTGGGCCACGAGAAGGTTCCGGTGCGGGTCCTGTTCTCCAACAACGACGTGCTCTTCGCGTCCACGGTGGAGGCCACGACGGCGGACGACGGCGCGGCCGTCCTCGACATCGGGCTCGCCCGCTCCAACAGCGTGCTCGTGTTCGCGGTGTTCATGATGATCGCGATGTGGGCGCTCGCCGTGTCCGTCCTGATCGGCGGATGGTTCCTCGTCACCCGCCGCAAGGGGCTCACCTGGCCCGCCCTCGGCTGGATGGCCGCCACCCTGTTCGCCCTGGCGGCCTTCCGCAACACCGCCCCGGGCACACCGCCGATCGGCTGTCTGCTCGACTACCTCGCCTTCCTCTGGGCGGAGATCCTCATCGCGTTCTGCCTGATCACCGTCGTGGTCGCGGGCATCCGCGCGGAGCCTCCGGCGGAGCGCGGGGAGGAGACGGCCGGGGCGGACCGGCCCTGACGGGCGGGGCCCGCCAAGGGGACCGGCCGACGGCCCCGCACCTGACCGGCCGTACCGGGCGCGTGCGGGGCATTCGGGTGGCCCGCCGCGACCGGACCGCGCGACGCGCGGGACCGGTGCGGCGGGCGCCGTACCGTGGCTGACCATGACGCTCCAGAGCGACCGGGCCGAGCCGGCCGAGCCGGTCACGCACGCCGAGCGGCGCGAGCCGGGCACGCAGCCCGTCCCGGCCGACCGCGCCGACCGCGCCGACCGGATCGGGGCCCTCGTCCGCGACGCGGACCCGGGGGCCGGCTGGGCGATCGGAGGCCCGGAGGGGCCGTACGCGGTGGTCGAAGCCGGGTCGGGACCCGGATCCGGGGCCGGATCCGAAATCGCGGGAGAGTCCGGCGTCGGAGCCTCCGCCGAGTCCGGGGCCCGGGGCCATGGACGCAGCGGCGCGGCCGATGCCGGTGGGCTGGTGGGGGCGCTCGTCGTCTGGCCCGTCATCGGGATGCTCGTGGACGCGGGGGAGCTGGCCCTGCACACCCCGCTCACCGCCTACGGGGCGGGCGACGGCCTGCCCGCCGGAACCACCGCACACCATCTCCTCACCCACGGCTCCGGGGTGTCGCCCGCGCTCACCGGGCTCGCCGAGCGGCTGTGCGGCACCCCCCTCGCCCAGGTTGCCGCCGAACGGATCTGGGGGCCGCTCGGCATGACCCGTACGGGTTTCGCCCCCGACGGGACCCTGAACGCCTCCGCCGCCGACCTCGGCCGGTTCCTGAGCCACCTCCTCGCCCCGGCGGGCGGACCCGTCAGCCGGGCCTGGACCGAGCAGTCCCTGCGCATCCGCACCGGGGAACTCCTGCCCGCCCGGGGCCTCCTCTGGCACCCCGGCGCGCACGGGTCCTGGTCCCACGGCGACGGCCCCGCCCTGTGGATCTCCCCACGCGGGCGGCGCTGGGCGGCCCTCCTCCCCACCACCCCGTCGGCCCCGCTCCGTACCGCCTTCCGCGAAGCCGTCTTCGCCTGAACTCCCCTCCAGGGCAACGCCGTTGTATCTTCGGAGTTCGATGAAGAAGACCCGGCAGAAAGACCGTGACGTACCCGGTCCGCAGAGTCCCTGGGACGAGATCGCCCCCGGGCTGTGGATGGGCGGCCACTACTGGACCGACCCTGCCGGGGAGCTGCGCCCGGTCGTCGTCGGAGCCGAGTTCGACCTCGTGATCAGCCTCTTCACCCGCCCCGGCCACGGCCCCGACCTCCACGTGGAACACCTGGTCGGCGAGATCCCCGACGCCCCGCTCACGGGTGCGCAGCTGCACACCGTCCTCCGGCTCGCCGCGGCCGCCCGCGCGGCCCTCGACTCCGGACGGCGCATCCTGGTGCGCTGCCATTCCGGTTACAACCGCTCCGGCCTGGTCGTCGCCCAGTGCCTGGTGGAGGGCGGCCTCGCACCGGCCGCCGCCATCGGCCTCGTCCGCCTCGGACGCTCCCCCTGGGCCCTGCACAACGAGGCCTTCACGGACTACCTCGCCGCCGGTCCGGAGATCGCCGCACTCCTGGTCGACCTCGACCCCGATCCCGGCCCCGATGCCGGTCGCGGCTCCGAACCGGGCGTACCGTCCCGCCCGTAGCCCGCCCGTGGGCTCGCGTACCCCCCTCGTGGTCCTCGGAGCGCGGAGCCGGGACGGTCGACGTACGGTGAGCGCGAGATCACCGAACGTCGACTCCAGGCCGCGCGGAGGTACACCCATGGGTACGGCTCACGAGACCGCCCGCGATGCGCGCACGCCCCCGGCCCCGGCCGCGGAGGCGCCCGTATGACGGCGCGGGCGGCGCGCGGCCACGCGGGGCCGGACCGGCCGCGCTGGTCCGCCGCCACCCCGCGGGCGCTGCGGCACCGCCACGGCGGGGCGCCCGTGCTCGTACGGGGGCTGTCCGGCACCGCCCTGCTGATCCTCGACCCTCAGGGCGTCCGGAAGTTCCACGCCGAACCCGTCGGCTCACCGGGCCGGGCCGCCTTCGGCACGGTCGGCCGCGCCCACGCCGGGCTCCGCGACGAGCGGCGGGCGGTCGACGACTCCGTGCTCGCGGCGGGCCTGACCGTGCACCCCTCCTGCGAGGCGTTCCTCCTGGTCCTCACCGACGAGGCGCGGCGCCTGACCGCCGGCGGTTCCCTCGAACTCGCCCGCGGCCGGCACTCCGCGGCACGTGCGGCACGGCGCATCGGCCTCGGCGACGCGGCCGCCGAGGACGCGGAACCCGGCCGCCGGCCCGGGCGCTTCCACGAGAAGGCCGGCGCGCGCATCGCCGCGTACGCCGCCCTCGCGGAGCCGCACGCCGTCATCGGGTGGGCCCGCCGCCACGCGGAACCCTTCTCCGGGCCGGTCGGCCCGGCCTCCGGACCCGACCGGGCCGTGCGGGACCCGGACGGGCAGGTCCGCCAGTGGCCGGCGGCCTTCGACCTAGGCCTGCTGCGCACCCTGCTGCTCCTCGGCGCGCCGCCCCGGCTGCGGGCCTGGGTCCGGGAATCGCTGTGCCTCTACCCGGCCGTGCCCGACCTGATACGGGTCACCCGGGCCGAGACCCAATGGCGGGGCGTCCGGCATCCCGCCGGGACCCGCGTGGTGCTGCCCGTGCTGTTCCACCGGCGCGACCCCGAACGCGTGACCGCCGTGCAGGCCTTCGTGCCCGGTCGCCGGGCCTCGCGCGAAGCGGACCGGGAGGTCCGGATGGCCCCCTTCAGCCATGCCGGCGGACGCTGCCGCTGACCCCGTCACCGGCCCTGCCCGCACCCGGCGGCGGGCGACCCGGCTCGCCCGCCTCCAGGCTCCCCGCACGCCCTGTCCGCCGACTTGTTCGTCCCGCCCCGTCCTGCCCGACGTTCACCCGACCCGACGAGGAATCCATGTCCGACGCCGCGACCCCCGGGACCTCCGCGACCTCCGCGCCCACCGACCCGGACGCCGACCAACTGGGCGCCCTGTGCCGGGAGCTGGCCGAGGCGGCCGACGCCGTCGGCGAAGCCGGCCGTTACGCCTCCCGGCTCGCCCTGGGCTCCCGGCTCCCGGTCACCGCGCTGGGCCTCGGCAGCCGCCGCCGCGCGGCCTGGCGTACGCTGCTGCGCGCCCTCTGCGACCCGGACGGACTCGGCTGGGCGGCCCGGGGACGGGGCGTGGCGCGGGCCGGATGGCTCGCGGGGGTCTTCACCGGCCGGGAGAGCCTGGCCGTCAGCCTCGCGGTGTGCGGCCTCAGGGGCCGGATCCGGGCCGAGAGCACGCGCAACCCGGCGAGGACGGCGGACCCGGACGCCGCCGAGGTGTTCCTCGCGGTCGAGGAGGACCGGCAGGCGGACGCCGCGCGGGCGTTCCGCGAGCTCGTGCGCCGACGCGGGGAGGGGCCCGCCTTCGCGCTGCTGAACCCTTCCTTCGCCGACATCCTGGCCTGGAACGCCCTGACCGACGACAACCCGTTCAACGACCACGCCGGCTGGCAGGTCGCCACCGGCAGGGCCGTGGCCGCCGAACCGCTCCTGGGGATCGGCGCCGCCCTGCGGGCGTTCTTCGACCGGGGCCCCGCCTGCTCCGAGCCGGGGAGCCGTCTCCTCGCAGAACTGGACACCACCGGCACCCCGGCCGGGTACCGGGGCAATGCCGACCGGATCGGCGGATCCCCCGGCGCGGTCCTGGTCCAGCAGGTCGTCGGACCGGACGGGGTCGAGCGGTGCGTGCTCCAACTCGCGGGACCGCCAACGGACTCCGGCCGCGCGGATGCCCCGTACGAGGAGCCGGCCGCGCACGTCCGGCACGTGGCCGCGACCGTACGCCGCCTCGTGCCCTCCGGGACCGAACTCGCCCTGCTCGGCCACGGCCCGGGCGCACGGACGGCCGGACGGCTCGCCGGGAGCCGGGAGTTCACCACCGTGTACCGGGTCACCTGGGTGGGTTCCGGCCCCGAGCCGGGTCCGGCGGCGGCCCTCGCCGCCTTCGGGGGCCGCGTCACCGGCAGCCACCTCGTACGGCTGCCCGGTCATCCCGACGTCTACGTTCCGGGGCGGCCCCAGTGACGGACACCGCCGGGCCCCTGCCCCGGTCCGAGCCCCGTACGGCCCCGGCCGAGGGCCTGCGCGCCCACTCGGCCGCCCTGCGTTCGCACGCCGAGCGGCTGCGCCGCGCCGCCGGAGACCTGCGCTGGCAGGGCCCGGGGGGCGACGCCTTCCGCGCCGAGGTGGAGTCCCTGGCGGAGCGCTGCGCCACCGCGGCGGGCGGCTTCGACCTGGCGGCGGCCCAACTGGCCCGCCCCGCCTCCCGGGAGGGGGCGCGGGGCAGGCACCGGAAGGCCGACTGGCCGGATACCGGACGACCTTGAGCGAGGTCAGAGGACCAGGGACAGCAGCAGGACGAAGCCCAGGCCGACCACCGAGATGATGGTCTCCATCACCGACCAGGTCTTGAGGGTCTGGCCGACCGTCATGCCGAAGTACTCCTTCACGAGCCAGAACCCGGCGTCGTTGACGTGGCTGAAGAACAGCGACCCGGCTCCGATGGCGAGCACGAGCAGGGCGGTCTCGGTGGAGGACATGCCCGCCGCCAGCGGGGCCACCAGGCCGGCCGCCGAGATGGTGGCCACCGTGGCCGAGCCGGTCGCCAGGCGGATGGCCACCGCGATGAGCCAGGCCAGCAGGAGGGTGGGTATCGCCCAGTTCTCCGACAGGTCCATGATCATCTGGCCGACGCCCACGTCGATCAGCGTCGCCTTGAAACCGCCGCCCGCACCCACGATCAGCAGGATCCCCGCGATCGGGGCCAGCGACTTCTCCACCGTCGAGGACAGCCGGGCCTTGGTGAAGCCGGCCGCCCGGCCGAGGGTGAACATGCCCACGAGCACCGCCGCGAGCAGGGCGATCAGCGGCGAGCCCGCCACGTCGGTGACCCGCTGGACCGCGTTGGCCGGGTCGTTGACCACGATGTCGACCAGGGCCTTCATCAGCATCAGGACCACGGGCAGCAGCACGGTGAAGACCGTCGCCGCGAAGCGCGGCCGGTGCTCCAGCTCCTCCGAGGGCCGCTGCGGGACCATGTGCTCGGGCGCCGGGATGTCCACCCACCGGGCCGCGTACCGGGAGAACAGCGGACCCGCGATGACGACGGTCGGGAGGGCGACGAGCACGCCGAGCGCGAGGGTGAGGCCGAGGTTGGCGTCCAGGGCGTCGATGGCGACCAGCGGCCCCGGGTGCGGCGGGATCAGCCCGTGCATCACGGACAGGCCGGCCAGCGCGGGGATACCGATCCGCATGAGCGAGTAGTTGCCCCGCTTGGCCACCAGCAGGACCACCGGGATCAGCAGCACGATGCCGACCTCGAAGAAGAGCGGGAGGCCGATCACCGAGGCGATCAGCACCATCGCCCACGGCATGGCCCGGCCCTTGGCGCGGGCCAGGATGGTGTCCACGATCTCGTCCGCGCCGCCCGAGTCGGCGAGGAGCTTCCCGAGGATGGCGCCGAGCGCGATGAGCACGCCGACGCCCGCGACGGTGGAGCCGAGCCCGGCCGTGAAGCTGGCGACGGTCTTGGCCAGGGGAGCACCGGCGAACACCCCGAGGGCGAGCGAACCGAGCGTCAGCGCCAGGAAGGCGTGCAGCTTGAGGCGGGTGATGAGCAGGACGATGACGGCGATGCCCGCGAGGACGGCTATCCCCAGCTGGGTGTTGCCGGCCGAGGTGATCGGCTCGGTGGCGGCCGCTGCCAGAGTCTCGACGCTGAGACTGGTCACGGTGACGGTTCCTTCGTTCTTGCGGCGTACGTGCGGGCAAGGGGCGGAGCGGGGGACCGGGTTGGAGCCCGGGTGGCGGCCCGTGCGCTCATGCGGCCGGGGCCGGCAGGCGGTGCAGTGCGGCCAGGGCCCGTGCGGTGATCTCTTCCGGGGTCCCGGACACGTCGACGAGGACGCCCAGTTCGTCGCCCTGGAGCGGCTCCAGAGCGGCGAACTGCGAATCCAGCAGCGTGGTGGGCATGAAATGCCCCTTGCGCGCGGCCATCCGCTCCTCGATCAGCGACCGGTCGCCGGTGAGGTGGACGAAGACGGTGTCCGGGGCCACGGCCCGGAGCCGGTCCCGGTAGGCCCGCTTGAGGGAGGAGGCGGAGACGACCCCGCCGCCGACACCGGCCCGGTTGCGCATCCACTCGCCGATCGAGTCCAGCCAGGGCCGGCGGTCCGCGTCGTCCAGGGGGACGCCGGCGGACATCTTGGCGACGTTGGCCGCCGGATGGAACGCGTCGCCCTCCGCGTAGGGGAGGGCGAGCGCGTCGGCGAGCAGCCGGCCCACGGTCGTCTTTCCCGTCCCGGCCACACCCATCACCACAATGACGCGCGTCATCGCGCACCTCTTTTTCGTTCTTCTCGTCGTGCTTCGTCCTCGTTGACGTCGGCCCGAAGGCCTGGGCACCACTGAATCGCATTACGTAGTACTTATTCAAGGTCTGCTCGGTAAAACATCACATCTTTTGTCCCTCCGGGCGTCACCGTACGCTTACGCCATGACCACTGAAGGGCCGGGCGGACCGGACGGGCCGGGAGGCCAGGGGCTCCACTCCCGCGTACTGGACACACTCGGCCTGGCGATCACGGCGGGGGAGCACCCGCCCGGCAGCGTGCTGCGCACCGACGAGATCGCCGAACGCTTCGGCGCCTCGCGGACCGTGGTCCGCGAGGTGGTCCGCGTACTGGAATCGATGCAGCTGGTCGAGTCCCGCCGCCGGGTCGGCGTCACCGTCCGCCCCACCGAGGAGTGGAACGTCTACGACCCGCGCGTCATCCGCTGGCGCCTCGCCGGCGCGGACCGCCCCCGGCAGCTGCGCTCACTCACCGTGCTGCGCTCGGCCGTCGAACCGGTCGCTGCCGGACTCGCGGCGGCCCGCGCCACCCCGGAGCAGTGCGCCGACCTCACCGAGGCGGCCCTGGGCATGGTCCGCACCTCACGCGGCCACCAGCTCGACGAGTACCTCCACCACGACATCGCCTTCCACCGGATCGTGCTCAACGCCTCCGGCAACGAGATGTTCGCGCGGCTCGGCGACGTCGTCGCCGAGGTCCTGACCGGGCGCACCCGGCACGCGGTGATGTTCCACGACCCCGACCCGGCGGCCGTCACCCTGCACGTGCGGGTGGCCGAGGCCGTACGGGAGGGGGACGCGGCCGCCGCGGAGGCGCTGACCCGGCAGATCGCGGTCGGCGCGCTGGAGGAACTCGACGTGCTCGCCCCGTAGATGCGGGACCGGTCCGGGTCCCCCCCCAGGTACGCCCTAGTCGCGCACCCGGGCGTTCACCGGGGGATGCACGCCGGAGCCGTCCACGGCGTCCACGCCGTCCGTGCCGCCGGAGCCGTTCGCTCCCAGGCCCGCGAGCAGGCGCAGGCCGTCCTCGGCGGGGCTGCCGGGGGCTGCGGACAGCACCAGCAGCTCCATGCCCGACTCTCCCGGCAACGCGAAGTTCTCCTGGTGCAGTTCCAGCAGTCCGACCAGCGGGTGCCGGTACGTCTTGCGTCCGTGGGTGCGGGCGCGCACGTCCGCACGGGCCCACAGCCGGCGGAAGCGCTCGCTGCCCATGGCCAGTTCGCCGATCAGCGAGGCCAGGCCGGGGTCGTCGGGGTACTGGCCCGCGGCCAGGCGCAGGTGCCCGACCACGTCGAGGGTGCAGTGCTCCCACTCCGCGTACAGGCCGTGCTCGCCCTCCTCCAGGAAGAGGTTCCGGGCGATGTTCAGGCCCGGCACCGGCCGGCCGAAGAGGAGTCCGGCGAGGCCGTTCCCGGCCAGCACGTTCAGCCGGTGGTCCATGATCAGCGCGGGTGCACCGGCGACGAGGTCGAGGACGCGCAGCACTTCCGGGCGGATCCTGCCGCCCGGCGCCTTCGCGCGGCGGCGGCGCTGCCGGGCGAGCCGGTCGAGGTGCTCCCGCTCGGTCTCGTCGAGGCCGAGGACACGGGCGAGCGCGTCGAGGACCTGCTCGGAGGGCTGGGTCGCACGGCCCTGCTCCAGGCGCACGTAGTAGTCGACGCTGACACCCGACAGGTGGGCGACCTCCTCGCGGCGCAGGCCTTCGACCCGGCGGCGGCTGTCGGCGGGTATGCCCACGGCCGCCGGGTCGACCCGCGCGCGCCGGGTCCGCAGGAAGCCCGCAAGATCGTCCATGGGCCCAGTATGACCGCGGCGGCGCCCGCGAGGGTGGCCCTGCCGGTACCAGGAAGTCCGGTCCGACGGAAGGCGCGCCCCTGAACAGCGGGCGCCGCGGGGCGCAGGATCGACGCATCCGATCCCGAGGAGTTCCCGTGAAGACGCTGATCGTCTACGCCCACCCCGAGCCGAAGTCGCTCAACAGCTCGCTGAAGGACCTGGCTGTGTCCACGCTGGAGGGCGCCGGACACGAGGTGCGGGTGAGCGACCTGTACGCCATGAACTGGAAGGCGGTCGTGGACGCCGAGGACTACGGCCCGCACGCATCGAGCCCGCTGAAGGTCGCCCTGGACTCGGGCCGGGCCTTCGAAGCCGGGGTGCTCACCCCGGACGTGCGCGCCGAGCAGGAGAACCTGCTGTGGGCCGACACGATCATCTTCCAGTTCCCGCTGTGGTGGTACTCGATGCCCGCCATCCTCAAAGGCTGGGTGGACCGGGTGTTCACCTACCGGTTCGCGTACGGAGTCGGCGAGCACAGTGACACCAAGTACGGGGAGCGCTTCGGCGAAGGCACCCTCGCGGGCCGCAGGGCCCTGCTGTCGGTGACCGCGGGCGGCCCGGAGTCGCACTACGCGGCGCGCGGGATCAACGGCCCCATCGACGACCTGCTGTTCCCGATCCACCACGGGATCCTGTACTACCCCGGCATCGAGCCGCTGCCGCCGTTCGTGCTGTACGGAACCGACCGGATGGGCGCAGAGGGCTACGCGGACGTGGCCAAGGCGTGGGTGGAGCGCCTGCTCACGCTGGAGTCGACCGAGCCCATCGCCTTCCGGCGGCAGAACTTCGGCGACTACGAGATCCCCTCGCTGCACCTGAAGGAGGGGCTGGAGCCCGCGGGCCGCGGGGGCTTCGGACTGCACGTGCGGTGACCGCGGACCGCGGGGTGGACGGGGTGGCCGTGCCGGCCGGGTCGGGCCGGGGTGGCGGTGCGGGTGCCCCCGCCGTCCGGCGTACGCGTACCGCGTGTCGTTGGACCAACTCGTTGACGCTGCGGCGGAATGAGCGTTTTTGATCTTCATCGGACCCGCTTCCGGGAGATGCTCCCCCTCGCTTCGGCCGGAGCAGACGACCATTTCCGTGCGGCGAAGGGGTACTCGCATGTCTTCCACAGCAAGAACCGGACGAAGGGCCCGGCTGGCCGGGGGCCTGGTCCTGCCGGTGGCCGTTGCACTGGGCGGATTGGCGTCCCCGGCGGTGGCGCTGGCCTCCGGCGGTGAAACGGTGGCCTCCGGCGGTGGTGTGGTGTCGGCCCTCGAGGGTGCTGCGGTGGCCTCCGGCGGTGGTGTGGTGTCGGCGCCGCCTTCGGGCGGTGGCGCGGACCCGGCGCAGGGTGCGGTGAACGCTCCGCAGTCGCTGCGGGCCGTCGGCGCCCCGGGGTCGGGCCCCGGCGGCCCCGACGCCAACTGTGCGCGGCCGCGCGCCGAGGCGGCCTCCGAAGGCGGCCACCCGTGCCCGGCTCCGGCCGGGGCGCAAGGTCCAAGGGGCCCGAAGGGTGCCAAGGGCGAGAAGGGCGGCGCCGGACCCAAGGGCGACGCGGGCCCTCCGGGTCCCAGGGGCGAGCCGGGCGGTAAGGGGAGCACCGGCGCCAAGGGCGATGCCGGTCCGCCCGGGCTCAAGGGGGAGCAGGGCGCCAAGGGTGATGCCGGTCCGCCCGGGCTCAAAGGGGAGCAGGGTGAGAAGGGGGTCGCCGGGCCCAAGGGAGACCGGGGGGCCGTCGGGCGGAAGGGGGATGCGGGGCCCAAGGGGGATGCCGGGCGGACCGGAGACGTCGGGGCGGCCGGGCCGCAGGGGCAGCAAGGGGCCGCGGGGCCGGCCGGGCCAGCGGGCGCGCAGGGGCTGCCCGGGCTTCCCGGCACCGCCGGCCCGCAGGGGGTCGCGGGACCGCCCGGGCGGCAGGGCGCACCGGGCCCGACCGGTGCCACCGGGCCGCTCGGCCCGCTGGGACCGGCTGGACCGCAGGGGGTGCCCGGCCCGTTCGGGCCCTGCGCCTCGGTGGACAACCAGATGCCCAACAACTCCGAGGAGTTCGCACTCGTCCTCAAGGACGGCAAGACCTACCTCGGCCGCCGCACCCGCGACATGGCGGGCCAGTGGGGCGACTTCAGCTGGACCGACCTCACCGTGGCACCGGTCACCGGCTACCCCGCCGACGTCTGCACGGTGGCCCTGGCCATCAACGGCAACGACGTGAAGGTCAAGGCCATCACCAAGACGGGCACGCTTTACCACACCCACTGCGGGACCAACGGGCGCGCCGTCACCTGCGACGCACCCTGGGCGCCCGTGCACCCGCAGCCCGGAACGGTCCCGCCCCCGCCCCCGGCGGCCTGATCCGGGACGGAGCAACCGCCTTCGGGCACCCGTCCCGTGCGCCACACTGGGCGGGTGCTGGGACATGGTGACGGGTACGAGGCCGCGGAATCCGCCTCCTTCGTGGGACGGGCCGGCGAACTGGCCCTCTTGGCAAGGGCTCTGCGTGAGGAACGGCTGATCACCCTGACCGGGCCGGGCGGCGTCGGCAAGACCCGCCTGGCCCGCCGCGCGGCGGCGGGGCTGGGGGCGGGGGCGGACGGCGGTGCCGGCGCCGCCGCACCCGCCTCCTTCCCCGACGGGGTCCACTGGGCCGACCTCTCGCCTCTGCCCGACGAGCGGCTGCTCGTGGCCACCGTGGCCGACGCGCTGGACCTCGCCGACCACACCGCCCGCACCCCGGCCGCAGCAGTGCGGGAGTGGATCGGCGGGCGCCGGCTGCTCCTCGTACTGGACTGCTGCGAGCACCTGGTGACCGCCGTACGAGGCCTCGTACGGGAGCTGCTCGACGCGGCCCCGCACCTCGTCCTGCTCGTCACCAGCAGGCAGCCGCTCGGGCTCGCTGAGGAACGGGTCCTGGACATCGGCCCGTTGCCGCACGCCGTCGACCCGTCCGGCGCCGAGGAGGCCCTCGCCCTGTTCACCCGGCGGGCCGCCGCTGCCGCCCCCGGGCAGGCGCCGCCCTGGACCGAGGCCAGGCTGGCGGCCGCCCGTTCCGTGTGCGCCCGTCTCGAAGGGATCCCCCTCGCGCTGGAGCTGGCCGCCGCCCAGTTGACCGACCACACCGTGGAGGAGCTGGCCGCACGACTGGCCCGCAGGATCGGCCCGCTGTCCGCACCCGGCCCCGCATCCGCACCCGCCCCAGAGGTCGCCTCCGTCCGGCCGCCGCGCCACCGCGCGCTGCGCACCGCCATCGGCTGGAGCCACGAGTGGTGCGCACCGCGCGAACGGCTGCTCTGGCTCCGGCTGTCCGTGTTCGGGGGACCCTTCGACCTGGCGGCCGCACGCGCCGTCTGCTCCGCGGCCCCGCTCACGGAGACCGACGTCCCCCCGCTGCTGGACGCCCTGGTCGCCAAGTCCGTCGTACGCCGGGGCGCGGACGGCTCGTACCGGATGCTGGACACGATCCGGGAGTACGGGGCCATGTGGCGCGACGAGGCGGGGGAGCGCGAGGCACTGCGGGAGGCGCACGCCGCGTACTTCGCGGAGCTCGTGCGCGCCGCCGAACGGGACTGGCTCGGCCCCGCCCAGCGGAGCGGGTACCAGCGCGTCGAGGCGGTGCACGGAGACCTGTGCGCGGCCCTCGACCACTACCTGGCCACCGCCCCGCAGCGGGCCCTCGACCTGGCCGCCCGGGTCGGCTTCTACTGGGCCTGCTGCGGCCACCTGCACGCCGCGCGCGGCTACCTGGAGCGGGCGCTGGCCGCCGCACGGCCCGAGGAGGTGGCCCCGCGGATCCGGGTGCGCGCCCTGTGGGCCCTCGGAGTGACCCTGCTGCTCCAGGGCGAACACGAGCAGGCCCACCGGATCGCCGTCGGCTGCGAGTCCCTGGCCGCGGGGCTCGACGAGGACCCGGACGACGACGGGGGCCCGGCGCTGGACGCCGCGTACCTGCTGGGGCTGAGCCACCTGCTGGCCGGGCGGCCGCTGGCCGCGCGGATCGTCTCCGACAACGCCCTGGAGGCCTTCCCGGGCACCCCCTTCGACTCGGGGCCCCGGATCCGCTGCCACCTCGTACGGGTCTTCGCGCTCACCGGCACGGGCCTGTTCACCGACGCCCGGGCCGAGGCGGAACTGCTGCGCGCCGGCTGCGCCGAGCGGGGCGAACACTGGACCCGGGCCTACGCCGACTACCAACTGGCCCTGATCTGCCTCTTCGAGGGCCGCCCGGCCGAGTCCGCCGTCCACGCCCGCGCCATGCTGGAGAGCAAGCGCGAGCTGGGCGACAGCTTCGGGACGGCCCTGGGCCTCGACCTGCTCGCCGCGGCCCGCGCGGCGACCGGGGACGGGGCGGGCGCGGCGCGCGCGTACGGCACCGGCCACGCCTACTGGCAGGCCGTCGGCCACCCGCAGCGCGGTACGCCCGAACTGGCCTCCGTAAGGGCGGAGTTCGAGCGTACGGCGCGCGGGGCGCTCGGTGACCAGGGGTACGAGGCGGCCTTCCGGGAGGGCCTTCGGCACGGCCACCTCCTGCGCACCCGGCCCCACCCGTACGAGAGCTGAGCCCGGCTACGGGCCGTCGGCTCCCCTGCGGGTCAGCCGAAGTTCGCCGTGATGCGCTGGAGCGGGACCAGCTTGAAGTTCTGGTTGCCGCTCGTGCCCGGGGCGCCGTTGGAGCCGTCCTGGCAGACGAAGACGCCCTGCGGGAAGGCCGGGCCGAGGTTCGCCGCCGAGGCGTCGATGCCGTCGGTGTCCTCGCAGTCGTCGGCCGCCGTACCGCCCGCGACGGAGAAGCGGCCCAGGTAGGCGTGCGTGGTGCGGTCGTAGACGGTGAAGTCGTTGCTGCCCTGGGAGGAGACGTAGATCCGGTTGCCGGCGGCGGTGATGCCCTCGGTGTCGGCCGTGATGTGGCCGGCGGAGCCGGTCGAGTCGAGCTTGGTGCGGGTGGTCCCGGCGGCGGGCTCGGCGCCGTAGATCCAGACGCCGACGTCCTCCTCGCCGAGGTAGAGCTTGCCGGTGGTGTCGTCGGCGTAGCAGCCCTCGACGGCGGAGCCCGCGTCCCACAGGCGCACGGAGGTCGCGGTCACCGAGTCGCCGCTGACCGCGAGCTCCCACTGCTCGACGCGCCCGGAGGTGGAGTTGGGGAAGGCGTACAGCTTCCCGGAGGCCGGGGAGGTGTAGAGGCAGATGCCGTGGGCGGTGACCTCGGTGGGCACGTCCTTCAGCCGCTTGAGCTGCCGGGTCGCCGGGTCGATGCGGTAGATGTGCATCGCACCGTTGCCGCCGGCGGCCTCGTCGTCGGCGGTGACGACGATGTTGCCGCGCAGGTCGACGTTGTTGCCGTAGTCGCCGCTGATCCGCTGGATCCGGGCACCGGTCATGTCGTAGACCTCCAGCGCCCCCTTCTTGTCGGTGCCCACGACGACGGACCTGGCGGGATCCGTGGGATGCACCCAGATCGCCGGGTCGTCGGCGGCGTCGCCGCTGTGCGAGACGGGGGCCGTCTCCACCGTCGCGGAGACGGAGAAGGAGGCCGCCTGCGCGGGCGCGGCCGGGACGGCCAGGGCGGCCAGGACCGCGGCGGGGAGCACTGCTCGACGGGCGGAGACGGTGAAGGACACCGGATTCCCTTCAGGTCGGGGGGTGGACAGGGGGAGGCTAGGCAGGCCCGGGAAGCCCGGCGTGAACGGCACCTGAACCGGGGGCGGCGAAGCCCCGACCGCACACGCAGCCGCCCCCCTCAGTCCGTCCTGGCCGTGCGCGGGGTGGTCTGCTGGACCGCCCAGCCGTTGCCGTCGGGGTCGGAGAAGTAGACGAAGGAGCCCCAGGGCATGTCCTCGATCTCCGTCACCTCGATGCCCCGGCCCTTGAGGTCGGCGAAGGCCTCCTCGATGTCCGCGACGACGACCTGCATGTTGTCCAGCGAACCCGGTGTCATCCGGGTCAGGCCCTTGCCGATGGCGATCGAACAGGCCGAGCCCGGCGGGGTCAGCTGGACGAAGCGGATCTCCTCGCTGACCGTGATGTCGTGGTCGGCGTGGAAGCCGATGCGTTCGTAGAAGGCCTTGGCCCGGTCGATGTCGGTGACCGGTACGGCAACCAGTTCCAGCTTGATGTCCATCGGCTTCCCCTGACTCCGGTGTCTGCGTGGTTCCGGGCGGCCGGTGCCGGCCGCCCCGTTGGCCATCATCCGCCGGAGACCGCCGCCGCGCCGCCCGGGACGGCCTGCGCCGTCGGCGTGTCCCCGTCCTGGCCGGCCCCCGCGAACTGGGTCCGGTACAGCTCCTCGTACCGTCCGCCCGCCGCCAGCAGCTCGGCGTGGGTGCCGCGTTCCACGATCCGGCCGTCCTCCACCACCAGGATCAGGTCGGCCGCCTGTACGGTCGACAGCCGGTGCGCGATCACCACGGCGGTCCGGCCCGACAGGGCCTCGGCCAGGGCCTCCTGGACGGCCGCCTCCGAGGTGGAGTCCAGGTGGGCGGTGGCTTCGTCCAGGATCACCACCCGCTGGCCGGCCAGCAGCAGCCGGGCGATGGTCAGCCGCTGGCGCTCCCCGCCGGAGAGCCGGTAGCCGCGCTCACCGACGACCGTGTCCAGCCCGTCCGGGAGCGAGGCCACGAGCCCGTCGAGGCGGGACCGGCGCAGGGCCTCCCAGATCTCGTCCTCGCCCGCCTCCGGGCGGGCCAGCAGCAGGTTGGCCCGTACCGACTCGTGGAAGAGGTGGCCGTCCTGCGTGACCATGCCCAGCGTGGCGCGCAGCGAGTCCGCGGTGAGGTCCCGTACGTCGATCCCGCCGACGCGGACCGCGCCCTCGTCCGTGTCGTACAGCCGGGGCAGCAGCTGGGCGATCGTCGACTTGCCGGCGCCCGAGGAGCCGACCAGGGCGATCATCTGCCCGGGCTCGGCGCGGAAGGACACCTCGTGCAGCACCTCGGTGCCGCCCCGCACGTCGAGGGTCGCGACCTCCTCCAGGGAGGCGAGGGACACCTTGTCGGGGGAGGGGTAGCCGAAGGAGACCCTGTCGAACTCGACCGCCACCGGCCCCTCGGGCACCCGGCGGGCGTCCGGCTTCTCGGCGATCAGCGGCTTCAGGTCGAGGATCTCGAAGACCCGCTCGAAGCTGACCATCGCGCTCATCACCTCCACCCGCGCCCCGGCGAGCGCCGTCAGCGGCGCGTACAGCCGGGTCAGGAGCAGGGCGAGGGCGACCACCGAGCCCGCGTCCAGGGTGCCGGCCAGTGCGTAGTGGCCGCCGAGCCCGTACACGAGCGCGAGGGCCAGAGCGGAGACCAGGGTGAGGGCGGTGATGAAGGCCGACTGGGCCATCGCCGTCCGGATCCCGATGTCACGCACCCGGGCGGCGCGCGCCGCGAACTCGGCCGACTCCTCGTCGGGCCGCCCGAACAGTTTGACGAGCGTGGCGCCCGGCGCCGAGAAGCGCTCGGTCATCTGCGTGCCCATCGAGGCGTTGAGCGCCGAAGCCTCCCGCTGCAGGGCCGCCATCCGCACGCCCATCCGGCGGGCGGGCAGCACGAACACCGGAAGGAGCACGAGGGCCAGCAAGGTGATCTGCCAGGAGATGCCCAGCATGACGGTCAGGGTCAGCAGCAGCGTCACGGTATTGGACACCACCCCCGACAGGGTGTTGCTGAACGCGCGCTGCGCACCGATCACGTCGTTGTTGAGCCGGCTGACCAGGGCCCCGGTGCGGGTCCGGGTGAAGAAGGCCACCGGCATCCGCTGCACGTGGTCGAAGACCGCCGTCCGCAGATCCAGGATCAGCCCCTCACCGAGGGTGGACGACAGCCGGCGCAGGACGAGCCCCAGACCCGCCTCCGCGACCGCGATCAGCGCGATGAGCAGGGCGAGGCGGGTGACCGTACCGCCCTCGCGGCCGTCGACGATCGCGGTGACCACGCGGCTCGCGAGCACCGGCGTGGCCACCGCGAGCAGCGCGGTCACCACGCTGAGCAGCAGGAAGAACGTCAGCCCGCGCCGGTGCGGGCGGGCGAAGGCGGCGATCCGGCGCAGCCCGGCCCGCGAGAGCGGGCGCCGGTCCTGCTGGGCGTTGATCGCGCTGTGGAGCGAGGTCCAGGCGGTGACTTCCATATCCATGAGAGGAACGGTAGGACCTCGACCAAGGTTGAGGTCAAGGGGTGGAGGCGTGCGTGCCGCACGGGAGCCTGGTAGCCGCGGGCGGCTACCAGGCGGTGCGGATTACTTCCTCTTGTACTCGCCGAACAGGTCGACGATCAGGTCGGTCGGCTCCCAGCCGCGGTTCCAGAAGTCGACGATGTCGTTGTTGCCGGTGCCCGCCTGGACCAGGTTCGCGACGGTCGTGGCCTTCGTCCAGTTCAGGACCGAGGTGTTCGGCGGGGTCGGTCGCTTCGCCGTGCCATTGAGGTAGTCGTTCTTGGTGTTCGGGTCGGGGGCGACCGTGAGGTGACCGGCACTCCCGGTGTTGGTCACCGTGGTGTTCACGACGAGGGCCTCCAGGCCGCTCGCGCCCCAGCGGATCTGCTTCTCGTAGTCGAGCGCCTGGAGGGGCCAGCCGTAGGCCCGGGTGTCGGTCAGGCGCTCGGGCTTCACCGGCAGGTAGGCGGCCTCGCCGTCGGCGCCGTAGTAGCCGGTGACGTCCACGACCACGTTGGAGTTCCCGAAGGAGGCGTGGCGGATGCTGATCCTGCCGTCCGCTCCGACCGGAACGATCACCGCGTTGGCGACGGTCTGCCCGGCGGTGAAGTTCACACTCGAGGTGGACGGAGCCTGCCCGCCACCCGGGAAGACGGTCAGGTGGCCCTCCTTCCCCGGGTCGACCACGGTGACGTTGAGGGACACGGCCGTCACGCCGGTGGTCGGCAGCCCGGCCGCTCCGGCGACCTGGACGCCGAAGGTCTTCTGGGGGCCGGGCGCGCCCATGGGCGCACCCAGCGACTGGCGGGTGTCGACGAGCCGGGTCGGCTCCACGGAGGTGAAGCCGGCGGCGGCGGTCCGGCTGAAGTAGCCGGTCACGTCGGCGATCAGGTCCACCGAGCCCCAGCTGCGGTTGGCCAGCTCCACGTACCCGTCCTCGCCGACCGGCACGATCGCCAGGTTCGGTACGGTCTGGCCCTTCACGAAGTTGACGTTCGACGTCGCCGGACGCTCGGTGCCGGAGGCGTACGCGATGACGTGCCCGGCGGTCGCGGCGTTGGTCACCGTGATGTTGAGGGCCACGGCGGTCACCCCGGCCGGGATGGAACCACTGCCGGCGATCTTCACGCGGGTCGTGCCGTTGGCTCCGACGGGGCGGCCGGCGGCGGTCCCCGTACCGGTGCCGTCACGGGTGTCCAGCAGGCGGGTGGGGGCGTGCGGGGTGAACTCGGAGCCCTCCATCACCAGCGTCTCGGTGGTGACGGCGGTCTCGCCGCCGGGTCCGGTCGCCTTGATCGTGATGGTGTGGGCGCCGGCGCGGGCGTAGGTGTGATCGGCGTACACGATGTTCTCGACGAGGCCGAAGTCCGTGGTGACGACGCCGTCGCCCCAGTCGATGTCGTACCGGACGACGCCGTACGTCAGGTCGGTGCTGACGCCGGTGGCCAGCCCGGCGGAGAGGGCGTCGGAGGTGCTCGTGCCCATCGACACGTCGAAGTACGTGCTCTGCCGGGCTCGCGTGCCCGGGCCGGACGCGGCCGAGGACCGGGCCTTCGCGGCCGCTTCCTTCGCGGCTATCTCCTTCGAGACGGCCTTCCCGGCTGCTTCCTTCGCGGCCGCGGTCCCGTCCGACGGGCCCTTCGCGGCCGGCGCGGGCGCAGTGGGCGCAGGCGTCGGCGCGGCCAGGGCGGTGACGGGTACGAAGCCGACGGACGCCGCGGCGACGGCGGCTGAGATCATGACACGGTGACGGAACACCGGCCCCCCAAATCCAAGCATGTTCACCATTGCAAAATTTCGTGATCAGATTACCTGTTCGCAGGTGGGGGCCGTGCCGCCGGTCCCACCGAAGCCCCGTCAGTCGAGGCAGAAGATGTTGTCCTCGGGATCGGTCATCACGATGATCCCCTCGTTCTCCTCGTCGGACTCCAGGCGGTACAGCCGCTTCGCGCCCAGCTTCTCCAGCCTCGCCGCGTCCACCTCCAGCACGGCCATGCGCTCGTCCCCCTTCAGGCCGGGCGCCGAGCGCACGTCCAGGTGCAGGCGGTTCTTCGCCTCCGTCCTGGCCTCCGGGACCCGCTGGAAGTAGAGCCGCGGCCCCTTGCCGTCCGGATCCGAGATGGCCGCCCAGTCGGCGGAGCCCCCCGTCGGCTGGACGCGATAGCCCAGCGCCTGAGCCCAGAACTCCGCCTGCGCGCCCGGATCGGCGCAGTCGTACGTCACCTGGATTTCCTTGGCCATGTGGCCTCCGACCATTCGAAACCTGTCCACCGGGGCCAGTTGGCACCAGCGCAGGACGATAGTGGATCAACCGTCGCTCGTACGAGGGATTTTCGCACCCCTCGTCCGTGTCGGTGCCCGGTGCCAGAATCGGCCCATGACGCAGGGATCAGAGCCCTTCACGCACTCCGGCCGGCCCACCGGCGACACCGTTCTCTCCCGCTTCGAACGCTGGGCCCGCGACACCCCGGGAGCCCAGGCCGTGGCCGCGGGCACCGAGAGCCTCACCTACGGGCAACTCGACGCACGCGCCAACCAGTCGGCCCGCCACCTGCTCGACTGCGGACTGCCCGAACGGGCCGTCGTCGCCGTGTGCTCCGCCCCGCGAGCCGAGCTCCTCGTCCTCCTCCTCGGCATCCTCAAGGCCGGCGCCGCCTACACCGTCATCGACGTGGAGAACCCGCGCACCGGGCAGCGCCAGCTCGCCGCCGCCCGCCCCTTCGCCCTGCTCGCCGACGCCGCCGACCAGGCCCGCCTCGACGACGGCGGCGACCTGCGGGTGATCCGCACCGACGGTCAGTACGCGGTGGCCACCGCCGGGTTGTCCACCGACCCGCCGGACCGGGCACCGCGGGGGGACACGGCCGCCGTGCTCTTCACCGGGGGGACGGACCGGCGGGCCGTCCCGCTCTCCCACGAACGGTTCCTCGCCGCCCACGAGGGCTGGGCCGGCGTCGCGGGGCCGGTACCCGAAGACCGGCACCTGATCACCGCCGCCCCGGACCTCACCGGCTTCGCCGCGGGATGGACGCGGGCCCTGTGCGAAGGCGGGGCCCTCGTCCTGCCCGAAGCCCCGCGCTGGACCCCGGAGTCGCTGCGCCGCGCCGTCGACGCCGAGCGGGTCACCGTCCTGCACACCGACCCGGGCGCCGCCACTCAGCTCCTCGTACGGGACGGGGAGGCCTCCCTGTCGCGGACCCTGCACCGCCCCGACGGGGGGCTGCGGTCCCTGCGCATGGTCACGGTCTCCGGAGACCGCCTCTACCTCGACGAGCAGGCCGCCCTCCTCGCCCGGCTGCGGCCCGGCGCCCGGCTGCTCAACGTCTACGGGCCCACCGAAGCGGCGGGCCTCGGCGCCCGCTTCGAACTCCCGCAGCTCGCGGCCCCCTTGGACGGGGCCGAGGAGCTCTCGCTCATCGGAACCGCCTTCCCGGGCTGCCGACTGGACGTACGGGACGGGGAGATCCACCTCGCCGTGCCCGGTGGCGGCGCACCGATCCCGACCGGTGACCTCGGAGTGCTCCGCCCCGACGGACTGCTCGCGTACGGCGGCCGGATCCGCGACCGGCTCACGGTGGACGGCAAGGCCCTCGACCCGCATCCCGTCGAGGCCGCGATCCGCAGCCACGAAGCGGTCGGCTCCGCACTCCTGGCCGAGGTCAAGGGCGCCGGTACGGGCGTGAACGCGCGGCCGGTGCTCGTCGCCTTCCTCGCCCCGGCCGCGGAGAACGACACCTGGCCCCCGGGCTCCGACCTCCCCGACAGCGGGGAGCTCCGCCGCCACCTGGCGGGCAGGCTCCCGGGGGCCGTGATGCCGGGCGCCGTGTTCCGGCTGCGCAGGATCCCCCGGGACAGGGCCGGCCGCGAGCAGCGGGAGGCGCTCCCGCTGCCGCCGGGTCGCGCCGGGGACGAAGCGGGAGGCGGCGGGGGCGGGCGTGGAACCGGGAGCAAGTACGTGCGGGCGTCCACGGGGGCCGGCGTCCCGGGGTGGGCGGGGTTCGGCTTCCTCGCCGTGCTCGGCCTGCTTCTGCTGGGCGGCCTCCTCCTGATCCTCGCCAAGGTTCTCTGGCCCGGCTCCACGGACCTCTACGGCGTCCCGAATCCCTACGCGACGCTCTTCTTCGTCCTGTACCTGGTCGAGTCCTGGGCGTTCGCCGCCGGTGTGGGGTTCCTGTTCGTCGGGCGTTCCCTGATGCGCCGCCACGGGCGCCGCGGCCCCGGCATCACGGCGGCCGCCCATCTGGCGATCGTCTACCTGCTGGCCGCCTGGTGGCCGCAGGACAACTTCTACCGGCTCGCGGCCAAGCAGGACTGGCCCCAACAGGCCGCGCTCGTCTACGCCTTCAACATCCCGCTGATGGTCTGTGCCGGGATCGTGGCGGTCTACGCCTCCCGTCCGCCGCTCAGCGTCTTCGACGAGGACCGGGACCCGGCGACGGTGGCCGCATCCGCATCCGCATCCGCATCCGCATCGGCACCGGTTCCGCGGCAGGCGTCGGGCTCGGGCTCGGGGCCGGCTTCGGGCTCGGGCTCGGCGTCGGCCCGGGACAGTGCCCGGACCGTCGATCCGGCCGGCTGAGCCCCGTCGGCCTGCTCGAACATCGCCCCGACGGACATCGCCTCCGCCCGCACCAACCGCTCGGCCGCGTCCAGCATTTCCCTGCCGGTCGCGGCCACCAGGGCGCCCATCCAGGGCGCCGGCTCGAAGGCTCCGGTGGGGATGGCGGGGAGGAACACTGCGCCCATCGCGGCGCATCGGCGGGACAGCCGCTCGCACAGTTCGCCGAAGGCCGCCTCCGGCAGCCGGGCTCCCAGCTCCACCCGGTCGGCGATCCGTACGAAATGCCCCGCGCCCCGCAGCTCGTCGAGCCGGGCCGCCACCACGAAGGCGACGGACGGCCCGGTCAGGCGCAGGTTCGTCTCCGTCGGGGCGAGCCGGCCCGCCCCGTCGGCGACGAAGTCCACGTCGAACCAGCCCCGGTAGCCCGCCGCCGACAGCTCCGTGCCCACCGCCCGGCCGAAGGCCAGCAGGGGTTCCTGCGCCCATCCGGGGACCACCCCCGGCCCCACCGTGGCCCCGCGGTACCCGCCGTCCGCCACGTCCATCACCGCCCCGCCGACCTCGTGGACCCGGCCCCCCGCGTCCACGAACCCGTCGTACGTGAGGTCCCGCGGTTCGGCCGGATCCGCCGGACCGCGTACGTACTCCTCCACCAGCAGCGGTCCGCGCGGCAGCGCGCGGACCACCGCCCGGGCCCCGCCCGCGGCACGGACCCGCTCGGGGGTCAGCACCGTGGTGCCCGATCCGCCGACCCCGTGCTCCGATTTGAGAACGGTGCTCTTCCCCGCCCTGGTCCGGGACGCCAGCAGCCGGACCGCGGCCCACCGGGTGTCCGCCCGCCACTGGGCCGGCAGCGTGATCGAGGGGTGCCCGCCCTCCGAGAGGATCCGCCCGAACAGGCTGTGCGCCGCCGACTTCGACTCGTACCGCAGCTCCTCCGGCCGCCAGGACCGCCGGGCCAGGCCCGCGAAGGGTGCGGTCAGGCCCCACGGTACGAGGGGCGCCCCGGTCCCGGTCAGCCGCGCGGCCAGCGCCGGCCGGGCCCGTACGGCCTGCGACAGGCCCGGATCCCGCTCCGCGAGCCCGTCGTACACCTCCACCCCGGCGGGCCAGTCCAGTTGGCGCCCGAGCAGGGAGATCCAGCCAGGCGGCACCGGGCGCGGCAGCACCAGCGCGGCAGGCCGCGGACTGTAGAAGGCGGCCAGGCAGGCGTAGTGGTGGGCGGCCCGCTGCTCCCGGTCGAGGGAGGCGTCCGCGAACTGTGCGTTGTACTCGGCGACATTGCCCACGTGCACGGCCGCCCTGCCGCCCGTCCAGGCCCGCGCCCAGCCGGCCAGGGCCACGGGCGCCACCTCGAACCGCACCAGTCGGCCGGTGGCGTCCGGATCAGGCCCCGGCCCCTCCGCCCCCGGCTGCGGGTGCGAGGCCACCGCCCCCATCGCCCGGTAGAAGCCGGCGGCGTGCGGATCGGCGTCGATGAGGAGCCGGCGGAAGCCCAGTCCGGCGGCACGCCGCAGCACGTCCCGGTACAGCAGGCGGCCCACACCCCCGCCGATGGCGGCCGGTTCGACGAAGAGCAGTCCCAGCCGCCCGATCGGCGGCTCCCCTTCCAGGGAGGCGAGCCCGAGCACGACCGCCGGGCCGCCGCCGGAACGGGAGCCGGCCGCCCCGTCGGCGCCCTCGGCGACCACGATCCGCCGCCGCACCTCGTCCCCGTCCCGGACGAGCAACTCCGGGGCGACCGCGGCGAGGAACTGCGCCCCGTACCCCCAGTGGGCCTTGGACCGCATGACCAGCGCCGTCAGCTCCGCGGCCTCCCCGGCCCGCGCGGCCCTGAGCTCTGCCATTTCCTGACCTCCCCATGGTCGGGTGCCATGCCGTGCGATAGATTCGGCCACCGCGCCGACAGGCACGCGACGTACTTCCTACCCCACCTACCCCACCCCGGAGACGGCTTCCCAATGAGCGACATCATCAACGGACTTGGCCGCACCACCGCATTCGGCGGCGTCGGCCTGGTGCTGCTCATCCTCGGCATCGTCCTGGTGGACGTGCTGACCCCCGGCAAGCTGCCGAAGCAGATCTGGGAAGAGCGCAACCGCAACGCCTCCGTGCTGCTGTCCTCGGCGCTGCTCGGCATCGGCGGCATCGTCTTCACCTCGATCTGGACCACGTACGACAGCTTCGGCAAGGGCCTGCTCTCCACGGCCGCGTTCGGCCTGCTCGGCCTCGTCCTGATGGCCGTGGCCTTCCTGGTGCTGGACCTGGTGACCCCGGGCAAGCTCGGCGCCATCGTGGTCGACCCCGAGCCGCACCCCGCGGTGTGGGTGACGGCCTCCTGCAACCTCGCGGTCGCCGCGATCGTCGCCGCCTCCATCGCCTGAGGCGCGCCGACGCCCGCACCGCGATCGCACGAGAGCGCCGCTCCCCTCGGGGAGCGGCGCTCTCGTTTCGTACGGCTGCTCCGGCCGCGCGCCTACGCCAACCCGAGCGCGAACACCGCGAACCCGGCCGCCAGCAGACCCGCGACGGTCCGGCGCACTGCCGTGGCCCGCGTCAGGCCCGTCGCAGGCCGCTCGAACCGGCGCGCGTACCGGGCGATGCCCAGCAGCAGCGCCGCGAACACCGGCATCCACGCCAGCCGCGCCACGATCCACCCGACACTGTCCGGGGCCGTCGTCAGCCCGGCCAGCCCGCCCGCGAAGGACCCGGGCACCGCGGCCGCCAGCATCGCCGTCTGGTGCCAGCACAGGATCGTCATGGCGGACAGGTTGATCACGACCACCGGCGCCCACAGCACCGGCCGGGCCAGCAGCCGCGCCAGCCGGTCCCGCACCAGGATCGCGGCCCCCGACTGGGCGGCGGCCAGGGCCAGGACGAGCAGCGACGGCGGATGCGAGTTGGTCCGGGCCTCACCCGGCACGCCGACCATCGAGGCCGGGTAGTGGAAGACCGTCAGCAGGGCCGCGAACAGCACGCTCCCGCCCGCCAGCAGCAGCCATCCACCGCGCCGCCCGATGCGGCCCTCGCCCCAGGCCACGCCCAGCTGGTACGCGAACAGCCAGCCCGGCAGGATGTTCACCAGCGCCACCCACCCGGGCACCGAGTCCGCGAAGGGCCCGTAGCGCAGGAAGTCCACCACGGCGACCGAGGCGAGCAGCGGGGCCGCCGCCCAGCCGCCCAGCCGGTGTGCTGCACGCACGCAGTACGGGGTCAGCGCGGTGACCACCACGTACACCCCGACGAACCACAGCGGCTGGATCACCAGCTTCGCCCCGGTCCGCAGGGTGGCCTCGGGCACCCCGGCCGCGTACAGCACGGGCACGGCCAGCGCCCACACCGCCGTGACCCCGAGCACCGGCCGGCCCAGCCGGACGATCCGGCCCTTCAGCCAGGCCCCGGCCGAGCCGGTGCGCCGCCGGAAGGAGAGCGCCGAGGCGTAGCCGCCGACCAGGAAGAAGACGCCGAGCATCTGCAGCACCCAACTGGCCGGGGCCAGACCGCCGAAGGCGGTGAGGGGGCTGGCGTTGTGCAGGGCCCCGTCGGAGTCGAGGGTGAACCCGCCGAGCAGCCAGTGCCCGGTCGGCACGGCCAGCAGGGCCAGTGCCCGCAGTCCGTCGATCGCCCGGTCCCGGTGGGCGGGGGTCTTCGCGTCGATCCGGCCGGCGGCCGCCCGCACCCTGGTGAGGACGCCGGGCGCGCGGGCCGGCCCGGTCCGCGGCCCGCTGTTCTGCCCGGTCTCCGGCCCGGTGTCCATCGTGGTCATCGGCCCGCTCCCGTCGCGATCGCGGCGAAGGCCTTCAGGGACCGGGTGCCGGGGGTGAAGTAGCCGGTGTGGCCCGCCACGTCGGCGGCGTCGATCCGGCGGGCGCCGAAGGCCGCCGAGGTGGGATCGGCTCCGTGGCCGAGCCCCGCGAACTCCACGTTGGGCACGTCGGAGATCCAGTCGGAGGGCCCGCGCGCCGCCCAGACCCGGGCCTCGGTGCGCAGCCCCGCGACGCTGTCGGCCCGCATGCCGGGGGAGCCGAAGGCGACGATGTCGGTGGCGTGCGTGTGCCGGGCCGCCAGCCCGCAGACCACCGAGCCGTAGCTGTGGCAGAACAGCACCGGGTCGGGCGCGCCGACCGCCTCGAGCCCCTCGGTGAACCGGGCGAGCCGGACCGCGCCCGCCTCCGCGAGCCGCCCGCGGGCCGTGTCCAGCCCCACGCCGACGGGCGTGGTGTAGCCGGTCCACGCGATGACGGCGGCCGTCTCCCCGGTCGCGGACCGCAGGGAACGGGCCATGCCCGCCGGGCCGGTGTACGCCGCCCGCGGGCGGTCGTAGGTGGTGGCGTCGTTGTCCGAGCCCGGGACGATCACCGATACGTGCGCGGACCGCTCCAGGTCACCGAACACCTCGGCGACGGTGCCCCGCCCTCGCGGGTCGAAGGCCAGGATCTGCCGGCCGGGCGCGGCCAGGGAGGCGAAGCGCGGCTCGCCGCTCGCCCGTACGGCCAGCCGGTTGGCCTCGTACCGCAGGGGGAGCGGAGCCCCGTCCAGATTCCCCGCCACGAGCGGGTGGGCCCGTACGAGATCCCGTGCCCGGGCCGCGTCCAGACCGGCGAAGAACCGCGCGACCTCGGCCGGCGTCGCCTTCGCCGGATCCGGCAGCGGCCGCCCGGACACCGAGTCGGCCCGCCAGGCAGCGGTGCCCGGCAGCGGGCCGGAGACCACCGCCTGGGCGTCCGCGGAGGCCCATCCCGCGGTCCCGGCGACGACCGCCGCCGCCAGTGCGGCCGTGACCAGTGTCCTTGCGAAGCGGCGCATGCCCCTTCTCCTCTCCTCGTGACGAGGAGGAAGGTAGGAAGGAGGCGTCGCACCGGGCGTCGCACCGTGGAGCCAAGTCGGATGTCATACCCCGGTAGGGGGTGGAGGAGGCCGGCCCTGCTGTGGGCGCCGCTGCAGGAGCCCGGCGGAGCACGTCCGCGGGAGGCGGATCAGCCGCCGTCGCCCGGCCGCACCAGCCCCGCCTCGTAGGCGAAGATCACGGCCTGCGCCCGGTCCCGCAGGTCCAGCTTGCCCAGCACCCGCCCGATGTGCGTCTTGACCGTCTGCTCGGCCACCACCAGGTGGCCGGCGATCTCCTGGTTCGACAGCCCGCGCGCGATCAGCTCCAGCACCTCGGTCTCGCGCGGCGTCAGCCCGTTCAGCCGCAGTGCGGGATCGCGGCGCGGCACGGGCCGCCGCTCGACGAAGTCGGCGATCAGACGCCGGGTCACCGACGGAGCCAGCAGCGCCTCGCCCGAGGCGACCACCCGCACCGCGGCGATCAGATCGGCCGGCGGGGCGTCCTTGAGCAGGAAGCCGGAGGCCCCCGCCCGCAGGGCCTCGTAGACGTAGTCGTCGATGTCGAAGGTGGTCAGCATCAGCACCTTCGGCCGGTGCACCACCCCCGGCGGGGGATCGAGGAGCTCGCGGGCGGCGCTGAGCCCGTCCATCTCCGGCATCCGGACGTCCATCAGCACCACGTCGGGGTGGACGGTCCGGGAGACCTCGATCCCCTGGCGTCCGTCGGGCGCCTCGCCCACCACGTCGATGTCGGCCTGCGCCGACAACAGCGCGGCGAAACCGGCCCGCACCATGGCCTGGTCGTCGACGATGATCACGCGGATGGTCAACTTGGTTCCTCGGGGGCGGTGTTGATGGGCATGCGGGCGGCGACCCGGAAGCCGCCGTCGGGCAGCGGGCCGGTGTCCAGCGTCCCGCCCGTCAACCGTACGCGCTCCCGCATCCCCACCAGCCCGTGCCCGGTGCCCGAGGTCTCCAGCGCCACCACCGCGTCCCGCGCCGGGCCGTTGACCACCAGCACGAGGAGCTCCTCCTCGTCGAAGGTCACCGAGATGCGCGTCGCAGCCCCCGGCGCGTGCCGCACCACATTGGCCAGCGCCTCCTGGACGATCCGGTACGCCGACAGGTCCACGGCCGGCGGCGCCGCCCCGGCCGCGCCCTTGGCCAGCGCCAGCTCCACCGGCTGCCCGGCCCGTACGGTCGCCTCCACCAGCTGCTGCAACCGGTCGAGCCCCGGCTGCGGGGTCCGGTCGGCGCCGTTCGCCTCGTCGCCGCGCAGCACCGTCAGCAGCCGCCGCATCTCGCCCAGCGATTCGCGCGCGCTCGACGCGATGGCGGCGAACTCCTCGCGCACCGGATCCGCCAACCCGGGGAGCCGGTACGGCGCCGAATCCGCCTGCACCGTGATCACCGACATGTGGTGGGCCACCACGTCGTGCAACTCCCGCGCGATGCGGGCACGTTCCTCCAGCAGGGTGCGCCGGGCGCGCTCGGCCTCGCTGATCCCCTCCTGCTCGGCGATCTTCTGGCGCGCGTCGCCCAGCCCGCGCAGGGCTCCCGTCAGCGCGAGCACCACCCCGGCCAGGACGAACAGCAGGGCGACCGTGTTGGTCACCCCGTCCGGTGTGAAGGCGCTCAGCAGCGCCCCGGTCACCCCGGTCGCCAGCCACACCCCGACCAGGGTCCGGATGGACTCGCGCAGCCCCAGGCAGGCCATCAGCACCAGGTAGCCGATGATCACCATCGGGGTCCAGGGCCAGGCGTGCCCGGCCACCCCGTCGGCCTGGGTCAGTACGGCGGCCCCCACCGTGTCGGCGGCCAGCACCAGGCCCCACGCGGCGCGCGGCCGGGTCACCGCGAGCAGCAGCGGCAGGGTCTGGGCCACGCCCAGCGCCCCGGCCCAGCCGCCGCCCGCCTTGTAGTCGTTGGTCAGCACCGCGATCGTCACCGGCAGCAGCGCCATCACGCACACGGCGGTCACCGCGTACGGCAGCATCCGCTGCCAGGCTTCGGGCGCCTGCGCGAGCAGGGGCTCGGCCGCCCGAGCGGGCGTACGCAACGCCACCGCGAACTCCCCCCGCCGGGCGGGCCCGCCTGCGGCGGCTGCGGACCGGGACCCGGACCGGGCTCGGAAGGGGGATCGCCATCGGGATCGGGCTCGCTCACTCATGATCGGTCCAGCCTATGCGCCCCCGGCCCGCCCCGGCCGCGGCCGCCGCCCGTGGGCCGCCCGGGCCGCTCCGGTGCCGCCGTCGGAGGGGCCGCGGACCCGGGCAGGCCCGCGCGGCGGGCCAGGGCCTCGCGCAGGCGGGTGAGCCGCTCGATCTCCGCGTCGAGCACGGAGAGCCGGTGTCCGACCACCCCGCCGGCGGAACCGCAGCTCGGCGGCGGGTCCGCCGCGAGCAGATGGAGCCGGTCGGCCACGCCGCGCAGGTCCTCGACGGTGAACCCGTGGGCCAGCAGATCGCGGATGATCCGGATCCTGGCCACGTCCCCGGGACCGTACTCCCGCTGCCCGGAGGGGCTGCGGCCCTGCGGGGCGAGCAGTCCGCGCTGCTCGTAGAACCGCAGCGCCCTCGGCGTCGTGCCCGCCGCCGCCGCGGCGTCACCGATCCGCATCCCGTGCCACCCCCGTGTCCTCGCACCACCGCGCCGCCACCGACGGCCCGGCAACCCGGACTACTCCGGCAACTCCACCACCACGGCGCCGAAGTGCGACCCTCCTGCCAACTCACGCAACGCCTGCGGGGCGCGATCGATGCCCGGGATCCGCACATGGGGGAAGCGGATCTCGCCGGAACGCAGCCACGCCCCGAAACGCCCGTTCCATTCCTCCGGCACCTCCGGATGCTCCGACCCGAGGTACCCGCGCACCGAGACGCCCCTGACGACCAGCCGGAACGAGTCGACCTCCACCGGGGCGACGCCGCCGGCCCGTCCCGGTGCCAACTGGTCCGAGACCGCGCCGACCAGGGCGAACCGGGCGCCGTGCCGGGCGGCGCCGAGGGCCGCGGACAGCTGCTCGCCGCCCACCGTGTCCACGAGTACGTCGATCCCCTCGGGCGCCGCCCCGGCGAGCTGCTCCGCGAAGGGCCGCCCGGTGCCCCGCAGGAGGACCGCGTCGTAGCCCAGCTCCGCCACCAGCCGCTCGGCCTTCTCCGGAGAGCCGGTGGTGCCGATCACCCGGCCCGCGCCCAGCAGCCGCGCCGTCTGGCCGGCGAGCGTCCCGACCGCACCGGCCGCTCCGGTGACCAGGACGGTGTCCCCGGGCCGCACCCCGGCGAGCCGGGTCAGTGCGCCGTACGGGGCCGAGCCCTGGGCGAGGTACGCCACCGGGTCGGGCAGGGTGTCGTCCAGTGGGGTGCAGTCGGCGGCGTCCACGAGGGCGTACTCCCGCCAGCCGAGCAGGTGCGTGACGAGCGTGCCCGGCCGCAGCGGGCTGCCGGCAGGAGCGGCCACCACCTCGCCGACGGCCGGCCCGAACAGCGTGTCACCGGCGTGCAGCGGGGGCAGGGGCAGCCCCTCGACCGCGTCGCCGATCAGGGTGACCAGTCCGGGGAACACCAGGAAGTGCCGGTTGCGGACGAGCACCCGGCCCGGACCGGGCTCCGGCACCGGTACCTCGACGACGGCGAAGTCCCCCTGCTCGGGCAGTCCTTCGGGACGGGCGGCGAGCCGGATCTCGCGTGCGGTACGGGGTAGTTCCGTGGCCATCGGGGCTCCTCGGCAGGGCGCGGCCGGCGACGGCCCCGACGGCCGCCACCGGGCCGGGGCGGGTGGATGCGCCGAAGCTAAACCCTGACCCGCACGTCAGGGGCAAGTCCGCCCCGGCCGCCGCAGTCGCTGGGTGGGGAGCGGGCCCGGCATAGACTGCGCCCGGCACGGATGATCGGGAACGGCGGGGAGCGGGTAGGCATGGGCGGGGCTGCCGCGCTGGAGAAACTGATACCGGTCGCGCTGGCCTTCGGCGCCGGAGTGCTCCTCGCGCGCCGCAAGGTGGTCCCAGCCGAGGCCTCCAAGGCCTTCGCCGACTACGCCTTCCTCTTCGCGGTCCCCTGCTACCTGTTCGGCAACATCTACGCCGCGGACCTCTCCGCCCTCTTCGACTGGCGGGCCATCGGCGGGTACGCGGCCGCCGCCGCCCTCGCGGTCGTGGCCGTTGCGGCCGCCTCCGCGGCGGCCGGACTGCGCGACCCGCGGGCCGTGGCGCTGCGCGTGATGGCCGGGGTCCAGGTCAACACCGCCTACTTCGCCGTCCCCGTCTTCATCACCTTCTTCGGTACGGCGGCGCCGATCTTCCCGGTGCTGCTCTTCCAGGTCTGCGTGCTGTCGCTCGTCGTCATCGCGATCATGGAACTGGGCCGGGCCGGCCCCGGCTCGGGCGGCCCTGCACGACGCCTGTCCCGCGCCGTCAGCGCCTCGCTCGTCACCCCGCTGGTCCTCGCCTGCAACGCCGGGATCCTGCTCAACCTGCTCTCCGTGCACGTCCCGGAGGTGATCCTCGACGGGGCCGCCTTCGTCGGGGACAGCGCCTCCCCGGTGGCCCTCTTCGCCCTCGGACTGCACCTCGGCGGCATCGGCCTCGACGTCCGGGGCACCACCCGCGAGGAGTTGGCGCTCATCGGCTTCAAGTGCGTGGCGTTCCCGCTGCTGGCGTGGGCGGTGTGCGGGGCGCTGTTCGGGGTCCGGGGCGAGTGGCTCACGTACCTCGTGCTGATCGCGGCGATGCCGACGCCCCAGAACCTGTTCATCTTCGCCCAGCGCTACGACGTGGGCGTGAACCTCTCCGCCGCCGTCGTGATCAAGAGTTCCCTGGTCTCCCTCCTGCTGCTGCCGCTCTGGTTGCAGGCGGTCTCCATGTGACGGCGCCGCGACCGCGGCGGCCTCCGTTCCCCGGGCGGGCTCCGCTCGTTGAGCGGGTATGGAGCTTCCGTCGATCGCGGCGCCCGGCGTCGGTGAACAGGCCGACGCCGTGGCCGATGCCGCCTGCCACCTCTACGACGCCCTCGCGCCGTGGGGCGCCGCCGCTCCCGGAGGGTGGAGCCGGGGCGCCGCCGAGGACGCCGCCGAGGCCATCGAGACGGCCGCGCACGCCCTCGCGTACGCCCATCCGCGTGCCGAGGTCATCCTCGGACCCGTGCACACGGCCCTCGCGGACCTGCGCCGGCAGCTGGGCCTCGCGCCCGCCGAAGCGCTGACCGCGGAGGGGCTGCCGGCGACCCCGCGCACGGTGGGCAACCCGCGCCGCACCCGCCGGGTGCGGGTGCTCACGCCACCCGCGCCCCGGCGAGAGCCGTCTCGTACAACTTCCTGACGTCCGCGCCGAAGTAGGAGCTGTAGGAGGTGTCGGGGGTGTCCCCGCCCGTCTTCCAGCCGCCGATCACCCCGATCACGTCGCCCGTCTCGGTCCGCTCGTCGAAGCCGGTCAGGAACGGTCCGCCGCTGGTGCCGCCCGGATAGCCGGTGCAGTCGATCCGCAGGAAGGAGCCGGGGATCCCCGGATCGGTGCTGGTGAACTTGGTCGTCCGGTTCACGCACAGCCGGGGCCGGGCGGCCGAGGCCGGATAGCCGATCAGCGAGACCTGCTTGTGCGCGTACGGGGCGCCGGTGACCAGCCGGTTCCCGCCGACCACGTCCTCCACGGGGTAGCCGTCGGCGTCCGGGCCGACCTGGGCGAAGGCCACGTCGAGGGCGGCGCCCTTGTCGGCGCCGAGCTCCCGGTAGCGCGGGTCGATCCACACCTTGGAGCGGCCGGCCGCGTCGCGCAGGACCGGGAACATCCCGTACGGCTGCGGGTTCTGGGCCGTGTACTGCGGTACGAAGGCCACCTGGCGGGCGTCCGTCCCCAGCAGGCAGTGCGCCGCGCTGAGCACCAGGTCGCGGCCGGGGGAGGCGACCACGCTCGCGGTGCAGAAGTACGCTCCGCCGCCCTTCATGACGAACATCCGGCCGACCACCGGGATGCCGTCGAAGTCGCGGCCGGTCCCGTCCACCGCCGCCGGGGCGCCGCCGCGGCTGATCGGCACCGCGGACGCCATCCGGTCGGGGGTCCAGAAGGACTCCGCCTCCCGGGCCGACCACCGGTCGGTCGCCGGGGCCTTGGCCGGGGCGGTGCCGGCTTCGGCCTCGGGCTGGGGCCCGCCGGGCAGCAGCAGGGCGGCCGTGACCGCCGCCACCGTCAACGTACGTCGCATGTCCGTCTCCTTCTTCGGGGATGGGCAGGGAGGGCGAAGGGCTGAGAGCTGGGGAGTAGGGGAGTAGGGGAGTCTGGGCCGGGGGCCGTACGGCTCGGCGGCTACACGGCCTGGGGGAAGCGGAACAGCCGGTCCGGGTCGTAGCGGCGCCGGACCTCTTCGAGGCGGGCCAGGTTCGGCCCGTAGTAGGCCTCGCGCCAGCCGGTCAGTTTCGGGTCGGCGTAGTTCTGGTACGCGGCTCCGCCCGCCCAGGGCCGCAGGTCCTGCCAGAGCCCGTCCAGCCAGACCTGGTGCCGGCCGACGTCGGCGGCCGGAGCCGCGGCGGGCCAGTAGGCGAGGTACTGGGCGAGGAACCCGGCCGAGCGGTGGGCGAAGGCGGTGGCGCGCGCCGGGATCCGGTTGAGGGCCCCGCCGCAGACCCCGTCGAACTGCACCACGCCGAACCCGCCGCGCGGCACGCTCCCGGCGTAGCGCCGCAGGGCGGCCAGCGCCGCGGCTGCGGCCGCCTCGGTGAGCCCGCCCGGGGCCCAGAAGTCGGACCGGGCGGCGTAGGAGTCGCGGCCGAGCCGCCCCTGGGGATCGTGTCCCGGCAGGCTGCCCGGGAGGCGGCATGCGGCGGGGCTCCGGTCGAGGCAGCCCGCCATCGCCCGCACGGTGTCCCCGTAGCCGCGTACGACGGTCCAGCTCTCCCGGGGCGGACCGCCCACCAGGTCGGACAGCCGGGTCAGCTGCCGCTCCAGTTCCGCGCGACCGCCGTCCAGGCAGAGCACCCGCACGGCCGGGGCGCCGACCGGGCCGCCGTCGACGGTGAACTCCACCTGGCTCCAGAACGGATCGGGCAGCGCCTCCAGCCAGCGCTGCCAGCCGCGCAGGACGGCGGGGGAGCCGGCGGCGGACCAGCGCAGCTCCGCGAAGGCGCAGTCGGAGACCGGGTGGGTGCGCAGGCGGAACCCGGTGACCACCCCGAAGTTGCCGCCCCCGCCGCCGCGCAGGGCCCAGAACAGGTCGGGTTCGCGGTCGGCGGCGACCTCGCGGACCGTCCCGTCGGGGGTCACCAGGGTCACCCCCGTGAGCCGGTCGGAGGTGGCGCCCCAGGCGCGGGAGGACAGGCCCAGCCCGCCGCCGAGGGTGAGACCGGCGATGCCGACGGAGGGACACAGCCCCGTCGGGACGGCCAGGCCCCGCGCGGCGAGGACGGCGTTGACCTCCCCGAGCCGGGCGCCCGCGCCGATCCGGACACCGGTCCCGGACTCCGCGGCCACCTCCGCCATGGCGCCCGTGTCGATGACGAGTCCGGCTTCGCGGGTGGACCAGCCCGCGTAGCCGTGGCCGCCGCCGCGCGGCACGACGGGGACGGCCGAGCGCCGGGCGAAGTCCAGACAGGCGGCCACGTCCCCGGGGTGCGCGGGGTAGGCCACCGCGCCCGGCCGGACCGCGTCGTAGCGGGGCTGGAACAGCTGCCGGGCCTCGTCGTAGTCCCGGTCGCCCGCCGTCACCACCCGGCCGTCGAGGCTCCGG
Organism: Streptomyces sp. NPDC104226; assembly: GCF_055584085.1. Taxonomy (NCBI): domain Bacteria; kingdom Bacillati; phylum Actinomycetota; class Actinomycetes; order Kitasatosporales; family Streptomycetaceae; genus Streptomyces; species Streptomyces sp. NPDC104226. Next base: position 580,143 of record NZ_JBVJMS010000002.1, on the reverse strand, counting down.
GCCAGCGCCCCGTAGTCCGCGTCCGCGCGGCGGGCCGTCGCGCCGATCGAGGCCAGGACGCCCGTGGCGGCTCCCGCGAGGACCTGGCGGCGGTGGAGGGTCATCCCTCCTTCCTGCCACCGCCTTGCCCGTTCGGCGCGAAGGCGGGCCCACGGGGGCCGGCCTGCCCCCCGAACGGCCCATGCCCGGGCCGGACTCCGGCCCCTCCCGCCCGGTCGCGCTCCGGCCGGGTCAGCCCGCCCGGCGGGCCAGCAGGAAGCCCTGCGGGGACTTCTCCGCGGCGTCCGGTTCCCGGACCAGGCGGGCCGTCTCGGCCAGGCCCGCTCCGGCGAGCAGTTCGCTGATCAGCTCGGGCGGGGTCCAGTACACGTCGAGGTCGACCGGATGCCCGTACGCGTGTTCCAGCCGGAGCTTCCGGTCGCCGGCCTTGAACGCGATGAGCAGGTACCCGCCCGGAGCCAGCACCCGGGCGAACTCGGCGAACAGCGCGGGAAGCCCGGAGGGCGGGGTGTGCACGGTGGAGTACCAGGCCAGCACCCCGCCGAGGACCCCGTCGGCGATGTCCAGCGCGGCCATCGAGCCGACCTCGAACCGCAGCCCCGGATACGTCCGGCGGGCCACCGCCACCATCGCGGGGGACAGGTCGACTCCGAAGGCCCGTACCCCCAGGCCGTCCAGGTGCGCCGTCACCCGGCCCGGGCCGCAGCCCAGGTCGGCGACCGCCCGGCCGGAGCCGGGCCCGTCCCCGCGCACGTGCTCCGCGAAGGCGGCCAGCATGGCCCGGTCCAGCGGTTTGCCCTCCAGCTCCCCGGTCAGCAGCGCGGCGTAGTCGGCGGCGACGGCGTCGTAGGACGACCGGACGGAGTTCAGGTGCGAAGTCGATGCCATGCCCACGGACAGTAGCCCGACCGCGCCCCGAACTCAGCCCCCGGTCAGCGGATTGTCCAGCTCCGCCCACTGATCGCCCGGCACGCCCGGGCTCAGCCGCATCAGCGTCAGCGCCTTCGTCGGCAGCGGCCCCGTCAGCAGCGCCCGGGTGTCCTCGGTGGACGGCAGCCCGGGCGCGGCCGCCGCCAGGTCCGCCGCGAGCGCGGCGGCCGAACCGGCCGTGGAGCCGAGCGCCCCCGCCACCAGCGACCCGAAGAGCTTGCGGCGCAGCAGGGCCACGTCGTCGGTGATCAGCCGCCCCGACAGGGCCGGCGCCGCCAGGCCGTGCCGGGCGAGGCGGGCCGGGCTGATCCGGATGTCGGCGAGGTCGCGGTACACGAGCCGCCGCGGGGTGCCGTCGGAGTCCAGGACGACCAGCAGGTTCTGGCCGTGGGCCTCCAGGGCCACCCCGAGGTCCAGGACGCGCAGGCACACCGACAGGGCGAGGCGGGCGAAACCGGCCCGCCAGGCGTCGGAGCGCGCGTACGGGGTCAGCGCCAGGGCGGCCACGGGCAGGACGCGCTCGCCCGCGCCCCGGTCCGCGTACGCCTCGGGCGGTTCGCGGAGCACGGCGGCCAGGTCCGGGGTGCCGGCGGTGACGGCGCCCAGGGTGCGGGTGATGTGCAGGCGGCCGTCGAGCCGCTCCGACAGGCTCCGGGCGAAGGCGGAGACCACGGCGGCCGTCTCGATGGAGTAGACGGAGATGTCCCGCACGGAGGAGGTGAGGCGGGTGCTGAGGGCGGTCTTGACGTGCGGGCCGCCGTCCGCCGTCGACAGGGTGCGCAGGGCCATCAACGGGTGCGCGGCGGGCCCGGGCCGCACCTCGGGCCCGTTCTCCTGCTTCACCACGTGCTCGGCCTGCCAGGGATGGACCGGTACGAGGAGTCTCCCGCCCTCCCGCCACGGGTCCGGCCACTCCCCGGTCACCCGGCACTCCGAGGCCCGTACGGCGGCCAGCCCGAGGGAGACCACGGGCCGGTGCTCGGGTGCGTACGCGAGCTGCTCGGCCACCGTGAAACCGGGCCGGGAGCGGCAGTTGGGGTGGTACGGATGGCCGTCCACCACCCGCTGTTCCCACTCCCAGGCGGTGAGGTCCCCGGCGGCGGGGTCCCCGGCGTCCGGGCCGGCCGGCTGACCGGCGCGGGACAGGGCGAGGGAGGCCGTGCTCTCGTCGAGCTCGGCGGCGAACTCCTCCCCGTACGGCAGTCCGAGCGCCGCCACCAGCAGGGAGGCCCGTCGGTAGGGCCGGCCGTCGAGCAGCAGCTCCGTCACGGGGGGCGCGCTCGCGCGGGCCGCGGAGAAGGTCGTCGCGTACGGGTCGGGGAGGGGGCCCTCCAGCCGGGAGCCCGAGGCGAGCCGGAGCGCGAGCCCACCGGAACCCCGCTCCCGGTGGGTGACGTACGGCAGCGGCTCGAAGGCGAACGCCCGCCACAGCCGGGTGAGCACGGCGGCGCGCGCGCCGGGGAGGGCGGCGGCGTACGCGGACCCGGCCGGTGCGGCGGGGCCGGTTTCGGACAGCCCGGCCAGTTCGGCGGCTACGGCCTCTTCGGCCGCGGTGGCGGGGAGGTGCATGCTGGGATCCAGGGCCCCGGTCCTCTCGGATGACGTGATGATCACTTCATCATCGCGGATACTGAAGATCACGGCCGGTGGTACGCCCCGCGCACCTCCGGCGCTCCGGATGGACCGAATGGAATCCGTGGACCTCAACACCACCGACAACGCCGCCGACACCTATGCTGCGGCCCCGCTCCTGAACTGCCTCCTGAGGGAGGCCGCCGAACCGCTCCCGCTCGCGGGGGCCGCCGGATCCGCCGGAGCGGGGAGGGCCGGGGGAGCCGGGGGAGTCGCAGGTTCCGCGGGGGACCGCTGGTGCACGTACCGGCTGTCGGGCAGCGGGCGGCTGCTGCGGGTCCGGGCCGGGCGCAGGCCCGCGCGGCCCGAGGTGGGGACCGGGGCCGGCTGGCATCCGCTGTCCCACACCGAGCTGGTCAAACTCGTCTCCGACGAGCTGCGCCAGTACACCGGAGTGTCCAACGACGAGCTCCCGGTCGAGATCGCCGACAGCCGCGAGACCATCGCCGCGCTGCTCGCCGCCCGCGCGGCCACGCCGCCGCCGGCGGACGCGTACGTCCGCTCCGAGCAGTCCCTGGTCATGGGGCACCCCCACCACCCGGCCCCCAAGGCCCGGGGCGGCGGGCCGGCCAACGGCTGGCTGCCGTACGCCCCCGAGGCGTACGCCCGCTTTCCGCTGGCCTTCCTGGCCGTGCGCGAGGACCAGGTGGCCGAGGAGGGCGGGCCGGCCGCGGCGGCCGCCGTCGACTCGCTCGCGGAGGCGCTGGGCGGCCCCCGCCCGCCGGCCGGCTACCGGCTGCTGCCCGCCCACCCCTGGCAGCTCGACCTCGTCGCGGGCAGGCCCGCCGTCCGCGAAGCCCTCGCGGACGGGAGGCTGCTGTCCCTGGGCACCGGGAGGGTGCCGGTCTGGCCGACCGCCTCGATCCGGACCCTGTACGTTCCCGGCGGCGCGGGGACTGGGCCGTGGGCGGGGCCGGGGGCGGGGGACGGAGCGGCCGGGGACCTGTTCGTGAAGTTCAGCCTCGACGTGCGGATCACCAACGACGTGCGCCGGCTGTGGCGGCACGACCTGCTGAAACTGCGCCGCACGGACGCGGCGGTCGAGGCGGGCTTCGCGGAACTGCGCCGGTCCGGGTCGGTCGCGGCCTGGCTGCCCGACCGGGGCTACCGGACGGCGGCCTTCGCCTTCGAGGAGCTCGCCGTACTCGTCCGTGACGGCCTCGCGGCGCACGCGGAGCCCGGCATCACCCCCTTGCTGGCGGCCGCGCTGGCGGAGGGGTTCCCGGGCAGCCCGCTGGCGGAAGCGGCCGACCCCGCCGCGTGGTGGCGGGCGTACCTGCGCCAGGTGGTGCCGCCCGTGCTGCACCTCTTCGCCCGGCACGGCGTGGTCCTCGAAGCGCACCTGCAGAACACCCTGGTCGGCGTCGACGCCCAGGGCATGCCCGCGCAGGCCCTCTTCCGGGACGCGGAGGGCGTCAAACTCCTTCCGGACCTGGACCGGGACGCCGCCTGGCAGCGCCTCGTCTACTGCCTGGTGGTCAACCACCTGACCGAGGTGGCGGGCGCGCTCGCGGAGAGCCACCCGGAGGCGGCCGGAGAGCTGTGGCCCGCCGCCCGCGCGGAGTTCCTGCGCTACGACGCCGTCCACGGCCTGCCCGAGGTCGCTGCGCTGCTGGCCGCCCCGAGCCTCCCGGCCAAGACCAATCTGCTGCTGCGCTGGACCCGCGCGGACGGTGCCGACTCCCGCTACCTGCCGCTTCCCAACCCGCTGCGGCCCTGAGGGAACATGCGGTTCCGGCCAATCGGGGTCCGGATACCGGATCCCCCCTCCTCGACAGGTATAGACCAATGCTACGTTGGTCGAGCAGACCGCGCAGTCCTTGACCTCCCGTCAGAGGAGAAGCCATGCCCTCCCCTTCGCGGGGCGGCGGCCCGGCCGCCATGCCCAAGTACCAGCGGATCGCCGCAGCGTTGCGGCGCGAGCTCGACCTCACCGCACTGACCCCCGGCGCCAAACTGCCCTCCGAACGCAGCCTCGCGGCCCGCTACGAGGTCAACCGGCAGACCATCCGGGCCGCCCTCCAGCACCTGAGGGAGGACGGCCTCGTCGTCACCGGGCGCCGTGGCACCCGGCCGGCGTTCCCGGCGCCGCCGCAGCGTCGCCCGGCGGTGTCCCCGGCCGGCCGCCCGGTACCGGGCCCGGCCTCCGGGCCGGTGGCCGAGGCCGCCCCCGAACCGGCGGCCGCGCCGACGCCCCCGGGGGTCCGGGCCCAGGCGTGGCTGACCCTCGTCACCCTGGCCCCGGCGCTCGCCGAGCAGCTCGGCATGCGCGGCGGGGAGCAGACCCTGGTGCACCACCACCGCGAGAGCGGCCCGACGGGCCAGACCCGGCGGCACGCGGTGACGTACCTGTGCCCCCGCACCGTCGGACGGACCCCCGAGCTGTCCCGCTACCGGGACCGCCTGGTCGCGGGCGTCCGGGACGTGGACCTGGGTCCCCTGCACCACTGGCTGGAGGGGGCCGCGCGGGCCGGCCGGGTCGCCGAGACCATCACCATGACCCGGACCAACTCGCCCCAGGCCGCCGCGGCCGGCGGGCTCACCGTGCGCCGCACCCTGCACGACGCCTCCGGGCGGCTGCTCGCCGTGACCGATCTCGCGTTCCCCACCTGGGACCGGCTGACCTTCGACCGGTCCCCGGCCGCCATCGGCTTCCGCGTGACGTAGCAGGCGCGGCCGGGGACCGTCGGGGTGAGGCCGGGCGGGGTGGCCGGGTGACGCGGTGGCGGGAGCGGGTGTCGGCGTGGACGGGCCGGTGCGGGCGTGCGTTCGTACGGCCATGATCATCTCTCGTCTCGGGCTGGCCACCGGGCTGCTCGCCGCCCTCTCCGCCACCGCACTCGGCCTGCCGCCCGCCCTGGCCGCCGCGCCCGCACACCCGGCGGCCGAGCCCCCGCCGCCCGGCCACGTGCTGCGCAGCCGCACCATCGACCTCGACCTGGCCGACTACCGCTGGCTGTGCACGGACCAGCCCTTCGGCACGCCGCGCAGGCACACCTTCAGGCCGTTCTCCGACACCTCCCTCGAGGTGGTGGAGTCCGGCGTGGAGCGGGACCCCGCCGGAGGCGCCGTCAAGTGGAGCGGTGAGGTCGTCAGGGTCGACGGGCACCCCGTCGAGTCCGGGGTGCACCGCCGGGTGGTGCTGTCGACCACCGGAGTGTGCGACCCCGGAGCCACCCCGGACAACGTGGGCGTGGACGCCCTCTTCGACCTGGGCGCGACGGCGTACCGCATCGCGCAGCCCCGCAACGAACCGGGCCGGCTGCTGATCACGCAGGAGGACCCCGACCTCCACGTCAAGCCCCCGCAGGACGACGCGGACCCGCAGTACGAGAACCCCGACCCCGCGGTCATCGCCGAGGCGCGCAGGCAGCTGATGACCCGCGCCGCGTCCGCGGAGCCGGTCGTCATCGACATGGTCGTCGGCTACACCCCGCGCGCCGAATGGGGCATGGGCGGGGAGGAGGCGATGCTCGCCCGGATCGCCTTCGCCGAGACGAGCATCAACCACGCCTTCGCCGACAGCAACATCAGGGCGAGCGTGGACATCGTGGCCACCTACAAGGCGAACTACCACGCCCCGGCCGACCAGGAGACCGCGCCGGTCGTCCACGGCCTGCTCTCCAACCCGAGGGAGCCCCGGCTGGGTGCCCCGGCCGCCGCGCTGCGCGAGCAGTACGGCGCCGATCTGGTCTCCCTGATGATCGAGGTCCCGAACGGAACGAGCAGCGGGCAGGGCAACCTCCCGCAGCCGCCGAGCGAGAAGACCGACGACCAGGCGTACTCGGTCGTCGACTACCGGACCGTGGCGCTCTGGTACAACTTCGGCCACGAGGTGGGCCACAACCTCGGGCTGTGGCACGACCGCGCCACCCTGGACGAGCAGTTCGGCGGCGCAGACTACCGCCCCTACCTCACCACCCCCTACAGCACCGGCTACATCACCCCCGACCGCCGCTTCCACACGCTGATGGCCTACTCCTCGGCCTGCGGCGGACCCTGCACGGCCGTCAACCAGTACTCGAACACCGAGAACACCTGGGACGGCCAGCCGCTCGGCGACGCCTACAACAACAACGCGGCCGTCGCCCGGCTGACCACCCCGATCGTCGCCGGCTACCGCGCCCCCGCGCAGCCCCGCCCGCGCCACGCACTGACCCTGGGCGAGGGGCTGCGCCCCGACACCTGGGGCCCGTACCGGCCGGGGACCTCGATCAAGGTGACCGCCACCCCGCCGCGTGGGTACCGGATCGCGGCGTGGGAGCTGGACGGGCGGCGCTACGAGATCACCGCGAACCAGGTCAACGTCACGATGGACCGGGCCCACGACCTGAAGGCGCTGTTCGTCCGCGCCTAGTGCCACCTTCGGATCACGTGCTCGTGTGCACGTCCCCGGTTGTGGTGGAGGTGATGACCGCCCGGCGGCCGAGGTCGCCCGGCGGGATCCCCGGGTGGTGGCCTCCCGGGCGGCCCGCTCCCGGGGACACTCCGAGGGCCAGGCGGGAGACGATCCGGTAGCGGTCGCCCCGGTACACGGAGTGCACGTACTCCACGGGCCGGCCGGTGGAGTCGGTGGTGAGCCGCTCGATGAGCAGGGCGGGGGAGAGCAGCGGAACGTCGAGCAGGCCGGCCTCCCCCTCGTTGACCACCGTCGGCTCGATGGACTGCTGCGCCTCGTGGACGTACACGCCGTGGTGGTCGCGCAGGTGCTCGTAGAGGTCCCCGGCCTCCAGTTCCGCCGGGGTCAGGGCCGGCACCAGGTCGGCCGGGATGTGCAGGTGCTCGATGGCCATCGGAGCCCCGTCCACCAGGCGCAGCCGGGCGATGTAGAGCAGGCTCGCGCCGGGGGAGATGCGCAGGCGGCGGCCGATCCGGGCGCCCGCCTGGACGGTGGAGTGCTCCAGGATCCGGCTGGACCAGTGGCCGGCCGCCTGCCGCATCGCGAAGGCGGCCTCGTCGGCGGCCAGTTCCTGGGTGATCTTGGCGGGCGCGACGAACATCCCGCGGCCGTGCTCGCGTACGAGCAGCCCCGTGGCCACGAGCTCGTCCACCGCCGCGCGCAGGGTCGGGCGGGAGACCTCCAGGGTGGCGCACAGGGTGCGTTCGGAGGGGATGGCGTCGCCGGGTCGCCGGATGTCGATGAGCCCCAGCAGGTGCTCGCGGACCCGTTCGCGCTTGAGTACGGATCCCGACGAGTCGGTTGCGTCCTTCGTCATGGCCCGCCCCCATTTCTCTCTGCTGATCTGTCCAACTGGTCATGTGCATCTAACCACTCGGAGGAGGGGGCGCGCGAGGAGTCCGTTGAAATTTTTCGGCCCGTGCGGGGTTGACGGCGTGCGTGGGCCGTGTCACCTTCTAGCCACTCAGCTAACCAATTGGTCAGATGGTCAACTCCAGTACTCGTCGAACGAGTTGACGCAGCGACTAAGTGAGGAACTCCCGAGACCGTGACCGATCCCGCCGCCGCTCCCCTCCACCCCGACCTCGCGCTCGTTCCGCGCCCCGACTCGGTCACCGCCCTGCCCGGCCGCTTCGCCCTGGACCACCGCACCGGACTGCGTGCCGGTCCCGGCGCCGGAGCGGCGGCCGACCTGCTGCGCGAACTGCTCGCCCCCACCACCGGGTTGCCCCTGCCCCCGGACCCCGACGGACGGATCACCCTGCTCCTGACCCCAGGGAACCCGTCCCCCGGCGCAGAGCCCCTCGGCGCCGAGGGGTACGCCCTCACCGTCGGCCCCGACTCCGTCCTGCTCCGCGCCGACCGCCCCGAGGGACTGCTCCACGGCGTGCAGACCCTGCGCCAACTGCTGCCGCCCGAGGCGCTGGCCACCGGGGGCACGCAGCCCCGTACACCCGCCGCCGGCTGGTCGATGCCCTGCGTACGGATCATCGACCGGCCGCGGTTCGCCTGGCGCGGGGCCCTGCTGGACGTGGCCCGCCACTTCCAGCCCGTGGCCTACGTACGCCGCTTCGTGGACCTGCTCGCACTGCACAAGCTGAACGTCCTGCACCTCCACCTCACCGACGACCAGGGCTGGCGGATGCCGGTCGCGGCCTACCCCCGGCTCACCGAGACCGGCGGCCGCCGCGCCGAGACCGCGGGGGACGGGATCCCGCACGAGGGCGCCTACACCCGCGCGGAACTGGCCGGGCTCGTCGCCTACGCGGCCCGGCGCGGGGTCAGCATCGTCCCCGAGATCGAGATGCCCGGCCACGCCCGCGCCGCCCTCGCCGCCTACCCCGAACTCGGCAACCGGCCCGGCGCCCGGCTGGACACCTGGACCCGATGGGGCGTCTGCGAGAACGTCTTCGGGGTCCACGACGCCGTCCTCGACTTCTTCCGGAGCGTGCTGGACGAGGTCGCGGACGTGTTCCCCGGGCCCTACGTGCACCTCGGCGGCGACGAATGCCCCCGCACGGAATGGGAGGCCTCCCCGGCCGCCCGGGCCCGGATCGCCGCCGAGGGGCTGGCCGGCCCGGGAGCCCTCCACGGCTGGTTCCTCGGCGAGGTCGCGGCGCACCTGGCCGGGCTCGGCCGCCGCCCGCTCGGCTGGACCGGGACCGGCACGGACCTGCCCGCCTCCTTCACGGCCCTGGCCTGGCTCGACGCCGACCACGGGCGGGCCGCCGCCCTGCGCGGCCACGACGTGATCATGACCCCCTACCGCTCCACCTACCTCGACTACCCGCAGTCCACCGACCCCGGCGAACCGCGCGGCCAGGACGGCGGCGTGCTCGACCTGCGCGGCGTCTACGACAACGACCCGGCCCCCGCGCACTGGGAACCCGAGGCCGTACGCCGGGTCCTCGGCACCCAGGCGCAGCTGTGGACCGAGTACGCGAGCACCCCGGCCGAGCTCGAATACCTGGCCTTCCCGCGGCTGTGCGCCCTGGCCGACACCGCCTGGTCGGCGCACCGCGACTGGCCGGACTTCCTGCGCCGCCAAGGCCACCACCAGACCCGGCTCGCCGCCCTCGGCGTGCGCGGCCGATCCCTTCCCTCCCCCCACCCCGAGAGGAACGCAGCATGAACACCCCGAGCCACAGCCCGAGCCACGCCCCGACGCACACCCCGGCCCGCAAGCGCCGTACGGCCGTGGCCCTGGCCATCGCCCTGACCGCCGGTCTCGGCTCGGCCGCACTGACGGCCCTGCCGGCCAACGCCGCGGCCGACTCCGTCAAGGTCCAGTACCGCACCAGCGCGACCGGGGCCACCGCCGACCAGGCGGAGCCCTGGTTCAAGGTGGTCAACAACGGCTCGAGCACCGTCGCGCTGAACCAGGTCACCTTCCGCTACTACTTCAAGGCGGACGGTCCGAACACCCAGTACCGCTTCGCCTGTTCCTGGGCGGTCAAGGGCTGCGCCAACATCACCGGCACCTTCGGCACCCTGGCCACCCCGACGGCCACCGCCGACCGCTACCTGGAGATCTCCTTCACCGGCGGCGCCGGCAGCCTCGCCCCGGGAGCCGACACCGGCGACATGCAGCTGCGCTTCTACCGCGCCGACTGGCAGACGCTGCGCCAGTCCGACGACTACTCCTTCGACGCGTCCCGCACGGCGTACGCCGACTGGGACAAGGTGACCGCCAAGCTGGGCACCGGCACCGTCTGGGGCACCGCGCCGGGAGGCAACACCCCCGACCCGACGCCGACTCCGACCGACCCCACCCCCACGCCCACCCCGACCGACCCGGGACCGTCCGGAGCCACCCTCTTCGACGATTTCACCTACACCTCCTCCACCGACCCGGCGATAGGGGCCCACGGCTGGAGCGTGCGCTCCAACGCGGGCGGCCCCGGGGTCCCGGGCGCCACCTGGGCCCCCGAGAACGTCACCTTCGCGGCCGAGGGCGGCAACACGATCATGAACCTGGAGACCTCGACGGCCGGCACCGGCGAGAGCACCAAGCACACCGAGATCCTCACCAAGACGATGAAGTTCAAGAACGGCACGTACGCGGCACGCGTGAAGTTCTCCGACGCCCCGAAGTACGGTCCGGACGGGGACCACCTCGTGCAGACCTTCTTCCCCATCAACGACCTCAAGGCCCCGCTGGCCGACGACTACTCGGAGTACGACTTCGAGTACCTGCCCAACGGCGGCTGGGGCGAGCCCTCGAACATCCTCTACACCACCTCGTGGGAGACGTACCAGGCCGACCCGTGGGTGGCCGTCAACCAGCACACCGAGTCGCGGCAGAGCTACGCCGGCTGGCACGACCTGGTGCTCACCATCGACAACAACGCCATCACCTACTACATCGACGGCCAGCTCTTCGGCACGCACGACGCCAAGTACCTGCCCGAGCGGGGCATGTCGATCAACTTCAACCAGTGGCTGATCGACCTGAACGGGCAGCCGGGCTCGACCCCGCGGGCCTACGACCAGAAGGTCGACTACGTCCTGCACGTCAAGGACCAGGTGCTCACCCCGGCCCAGGTCGCCGCCAAGGTCGCCGGCTACCGCACCGCGGGCACGGCCTTCGTGGACACCGTCCCCAACGGCTGATCGGGCCACCGCGAAAGGCGGCGCGCTCCGGGGCCGTCAGCCCCGGAGCGCGCCGCCCCTCGCCTACCCGAGCGCCGTTCGCAAGCGCAGCCCGTTCAGAAGCGCAGCGCCCAGCCGTCCAGGTAACCGGTGTTCCCGGAGAAGGCGTCGAACACCCTCAGCTTCCACACCCCGTTGGCCGTCTCGGACGAGGCGTTCACCCCGTACAGGCCGGTGAGGTTGGTCTCGCCCCAGTCGGTGTACTCGTCCTTGATGGGGTACACCGACCCGTCGGGCGCGATCAGGTCGATCCGCACGGTCCCGGAGTCCGGGTGCTTGACGTACACCTCCACGTCCAACTGGGCCGGAGCCTTGCCCGGTACCCCGCTGACCGTGATCGGGGCCTGGATGGTCTTGAGGTCCCCGACGTTGTAGTTCGTTCCGTTGGCGAAGCGCTTGCCGGCCACCTTGTTCGGCACGTTCCCCATGTAGAGGGAGAGCACCGGGGAGCCCTTGCCGGGCGAGAGCACGGCGCCCGTGGTGGCCTTGGCCTTCAGGTAGTACGCCACCTGGGCCGGGGTGTAGGTCGGATGGAGCGCCAGGTACACCGCCGCCGCGCCCGCCACGTGCGGGCTGGCCATCGAGGTGCCCGACATCACGGTGCTCCAGTCGTTGCTCCAGTAGGCCGCCGAGGTGATCGAGTCGCCCGGGGCGAACAGGTCCACCAGCGGACCGTAGTTGGAGTACGTGGAGCGCGCGTCGTGGACGCTCGTCGCCCCGACCGTCAGTGCCTGGGAGACCCGGGCCGGCGAGTGCGTGGAGGCGTCCTTGTTCTGGTTGCCGGCGGCCACCGCGTAGGTGATCCCGGAGGCGATGGAGTTGCGGACGGCCGTGTCCAGCACGGTGTCCGCGTCCCCGCCCAGGCTCATGTTCGCGACGGCCGGCTTCACGGCGTTCTTGGTGACCCAGTCGATCCCGGCGACCACCTGCGCCGTGGTGCCCTCGCCGTTCCAGTCCAGGACGCGGACGGCCACCACCTTCGCGTTCTTGGCCACGCCGAAGGTCTTGCCCGCGACCGTCCCGGCCACGTGCGTACCGTGCCCGTGCAGGTCGTCGGCCACGAAGTCGTTGTCGATGGCGTCGTAGCCGTACCGGGCACGCCCGCCGAAGTCCTGGTGGTCGATGTTGACCCCGGTGTCGATGACGTAGGCGGTCACGCCCAGCCCGGCCGAGGTCGCGTAGGTGAAGGAGTCGTTCAGCGGCAGCCTGCGCTGGTCGATCCGGTCCAGGCCCCAGGACGGCGGGGTCGGCTGGGTGGCGTCCAGGCGCAGCTTCCGGTTCTGCGCCACCGTGGCCACCGCCGGATCGGCGGCGAGCCGCCGTGCCTGGCGTTCCGTCATCTTGACGGAGAACCCGTTGACGGCCGATTCGTACGTCCGGCCGACCGTGCCGCCGAACCGTTCGACCACCGCCCGGCCCTGTTCCGTACGGGACTGCGCGCGCGCCGGGTCCAGCAGGACGAGGTAGCTGTCGCCGACGGCTCCGGGCGCCCCGGCGTACAGGACCTCACCCTCCGGCGGCGAGGCGGCCGAGGCGCCGGTGTCCACCCCGAGAGCGAGTGCCGAGGCAAGTGCGAACACGGCTCCGTACCGCCGCAGTAAACGCGATCGCATGATCATGAAATCAGACCCCCCTGAGTCGTCCGCTCAGAGTGCTGCGTTCACAAGCTCCGCACAAGAGGCCCGCGGGAGCGCCCGCACAAAGGCCCGCGCGGTCGGCATCGGGCCCTACGGACTGGGGCCCTTCTCCTCTTAGCGCCATCCGTTTACAGAACGGAATCTTTATGCGAGACCCCCGCCTATTCCGGACGAAAGATCCACCATGAAGAAGACGAAGGCAGCGCTCTGGGAATTCCTCCAGGGCCTGGGCAAGACCTTCATGCTGCCCGTGGCGCTCCTGGCCTTCTGCGGCATCATGCTGGGCGTCGGCTCCTCGCTCTCCAGCCCGGCCGTCCTGCAGAACCTCTCCTTCCTGGACAACGAACCCCTCCAGCTGGCGTTCACCTGGATGTCCAACACCGGTCTCGTCGCCTTCAAGTTCCTTCCGGTCCTCTTCGCGATGGCGATTCCCCTCGGCCTCGCCCGGGAGGACAAGGGCGTCGCCGCCTTCTCCGGTTTCGTGGGCTTCGCCTCCATGAACCTCGCCGTGAACTTCTTCCTCGCCACGCGCGGCGTCGACTTCGAGGACAAGGGCGAGATCGCGCACTACGGCATCGCCGACGTGCTCGGCGTGAAGTCCATCGACACCGGACTGCTCGGCGCGGTCGCCGTCGGTGTGATCGTGGCCCTGCTGCACAAGCGCTACCGCACCAAGCAGATGCCCGACGCACTCGCCTTCTTCGGGGGCCTGCGCTTCGTACCGATCGTCTCCGCCCTGGCCATGAGCATCGTCGGACTCCTCGTCCCGCTCGTCTGGCCCACCCTGGGAAGCTGGATCGCCTCCGTCGGCACCGGCATCGCGCACGCCGGAGTCTTCGGCCCCTTCTTCTTCGGCATGGGCGAGGTGCTGCTGCGCCCCATCGGACTGCACCACATCCTCGTCGCGCTGTTCCGCTTCACCGACGCCGGCGGCGCCGGGGTGGTCTGCGGGGAGAACGTCAGCGGAGCCCTGAACCTCTTCTACGCACAGCTCTCCTGCCCCACCCCCTCCGGCGCGGCGCACACCGCGACACAGTTCCTGTCCCAGGGCAAGATGGCCGCGTACCTGGGCGGTCTGCCGGGCGCGGCGCTGGCCATGTACCACTGCGCCAAGCGCACCATGCGCCCGGAGATCAAGGCACTGCTCGTCTCCGGCGTCGTCGCGTGCGTGGTCGGCGGGGTCACCGAGCCGCTCGAGTTCCTCTTCCTCTTCATCGCCCCGTGGCTGTACCTGGTCCACGCGGTCCTGGTCGGCCTCGGCTTCCTGGTCTCCGCCGTCCTCGGCGTGTACATCGGCAACACCGACGGCAACATCATCGACCTGCTGGTCTTCGGAGTCCTCCAGGGCACGACCACCAAGTGGTACCTGGTCCCGGTGATCGCCGCGGTCTGGTTCGCCGTGTACTACTTCCTCTTCCGCTGGGCGATCACCAGGTTCGACCTGAAGACCCCCGGACGCGAAGACGAGCCCTCGGACTCCACGGGCGCCCCGGAGGCCGGGGTGGCGGCCGCCCCGAAGGCCGATCTGGTCGCCGGCAAGTACGACCCGGTGGCCATCCTCGAAGCACTCGGCGGACCGGCCAACATCCACGCCCTCGACAACTGCATCACCCGCCTGCGCATGACGGTCGGCGACGCCGCCCTGCTGGACGACGCCCGCCTGAAGAAGCTCGGAGCGATCGCCGTGGTCCGGCTCGACGAGCACAACGTGCAGGTCATCATCGGTCCCCAGGTGCAGTCCGTGAAGGACGCCCTCGCCGAGCTCACCCCGGTCGGCTGACCCATGGCCGACATCCACGCCCCCGCCGCGTACGACTTCGATGCGCCGGTCGACCGGCACGGCACCTGGTGCACCCAGTGGGACTACGTCGAGGACCGTTTCGGTGCCCCGGACCTGCTTCCCTTCACGATCTCCGACATGGACTTCGAGACCGCTCCCGAGGTGCTCGCCGCCCTGCGCGGCCGCCTGGAACACGGGGTCCTCGGCTACTCCCGCTGGCGCCACGAGGACTTCCTCGAAGCCGTCCGGCACTGGTACGCCACCCGCTACGACACGCCGATCGCCGCAGAGCGCATCGCCTACGCCCCCGCCGTCCTCTACCAGCTCGGCCGGATCCTGGACCTCTGGTCCTCACCCGGCGACGGGGTCGTCGTCCACACCCCGGCCTACGACGCCTTCCCGCGCCTGCTCGCGGCCCGGGACCGGGAGATGCGCGGAGTCCCGCTCCACGACGAGGACGCCCTGGAGAGGGAGTTGGCCCGCCCCGACACCACCGTGCTGCTGCTCTGCTCCCCGCACAATCCGACCGGCCACGTGTGGAGCGCGGCCGAGCTGGAGCGGATGGCGGAGCTGTGCGAACGCCACGGGGTCGCGGTGATCAGTGACGAGATTCACTCCGACCTCGCGCACGCCCCCCACCGGCACCGCCCCTGGGCGCTGCACGGCCGCCCCGGCACCCGCTGGGCCATCGTCACCTCGGCCTCGAAGTCCTTCAACATCCCCGCGCTGACCGGCAGTTACGGCATCTTCGGCGACTCGGAGTCCTGCGAGCGCTACCTCACCCTCCTCAAGGACGCCGACGGACTCTCCTCCCCGGCCGTGCTCTCCGTGGCCGGACACATCGCCGCCTACCGCGAGGGCGGAGCGTGGCTCGACGCGCTCAACGCGTACGTCGCGCAGAACCTGGACATGGTGGGGGAGCGCCTCGTCCGGGCCTTCCCCGCGCTCGACTGGCGGCCCCCGAAGGCCGGCTACCTCGCCTGGATCGACCTCCGGCCCCTCGGGGTGCCCGACGAGGTGCTCCAACGTGAGCTGATTCATACCGAGAAGGTCGCGATCATGCCGGGAACCGCCTACGGGCCCGAGGGTGCGGGCTTCGTACGCCTCAACGCGGGATGCCCGCGCGCCAAGGCGGAGGCGGGCGTCGAGGCCCTGATCCGGGCGCTCCGCACCACCTCGGGCAGCACGGCCGACATCGCTCCCGAAGCCCCTTCCGGCGCGGCAACCGGGCCCGCCGCCGGGGGGAATTGACCGGACGGACGAGGGGAGTACGGCCGGACGGCCGATGTGCGACCGGAACGGATCCCTGCCGCAAATGCGGCCGGGATCCACCCGGTTGATCTACGAAGAAGGGAACTGGGGAACGGATGCGGAACCGGCTAGGGTGAACGCCCGTCAAGGTCATGCGCCGCAAGCCGACCAGCCCAAGGAGCGACCCCGTGCCGATACCCGCCCCGTTCTCCCATACCGCCGGCCCCCTTCCCGGCCCCCGGGCAGAGTCCTCGCCGGCCTCCCTCCCCGGCCCCCTTCCCCGTCCCGGGGCAGGGTCCATGCCGGGTTCCGTCCCCGGTCCCCGGACCGGCCGCCGCCCGGGCCCCTGCGCCGGCCGGCTGGTCGGCCCCGTACAGGGCCCCGCCGCCGGCAGACCCTCCGGCCCCGCCGCCGTCCAGCCCGCGCCCACCGTGCCGCCGCCCCGGATCGCGGAGCCCCGGGAGGTCGCCCCCGCGGACGCGCGCGAGCTGACGCGGCTCTTCTTCGGCCGGCTCCACGAGCTCGACGAAGGCACTCCCGAGTACCGCTACGTCCGCGAGACCCTCATCGAGATGAACATCTCGCTCGTCCGGTTCGCGATCCGGCCCTTCCGCGGCCGCGGCGACGGAGGCGACCTCGAAGACCTGCTCCAGGTCGGCACCATCGGCCTGATCAAGGCCATCGACCGGTTCGACCCGGCCCGCGAGGTCGAGTTCGCCTCCCTCGCCATGCCGTACATCACCGGCGAGGTCAAACGGCACTTCCGTGACACCAGTTGGGCGGTCCGCGTACCGCGCCGCCTCCAGGAGATGCGGATCGACCTGGCCAAGGCGAAGGAGGAGCTGACCGCGCTCCTCGACCGGCCGCCGACGGTCGCGGACATCGCCGCCCACCTCTCGCTCACCGACGAAGAGGTCATCGAGGGGCTCGTCGCCGCCAACGGCCACACCAGCGGCTCCCTCGACGCCCCGGGCTCCGAACGGGTCGACGGCCGCACCGAGGGCCACAGCCTCGCCGAGACGATGGGGGCCGAGGAGCCGGCGCTGGAACGCGTCGAGGACATCCAGACCCTGGCTCCGCTGCTGGAACGCCTCAGCGACCGCGAGCGCCGCATGCTGTCGATGCGCTTCGGCGAGGAGCTCACCCAGGCACAGATCGGCGCCGCCCTCGGCATCTCGCAGATGCAGGTCTCGCGCCTCCTGACCCGGGTGCTCGCCCATCTGCGCGCCTCGATGCTCGCCGACCCGGAAGGGTCCGGAGCCGGGTCACCGCAGCAAGCGGAATCCGGTTGTGCGGGCGCGGCAGTGGATGCGATTGGCGACGCAGCGTAAGTGACATGACTCACTTCACCGTTTGCAGGGGTTAAGCGGGGGCACTAGGGCTGTCTGGAGCGGCACCCGTCCGCCGGCCGCTGGCGGCCGGGCGCGGGTGACGGGCGGATCCCGTCGCGCTCCACGGCCCGCCGGCCGCACGCACGCCGGTGGGCCGTCTCCGGTACGAACCTTGGGGTGTATGTGTCCACGCTCATAGCCGAGCACGTGTACAAGGTGTTCGGTCAGGGACCCGACAACGGCGAGGCCGTCGCGAAGGCGGTCCGCGCACTCGAAAGCGGCGAGACCGACCGCGACGAGCTGCGCGCCGAGGGAACGACGGCGGCGGTGATCGATGCCTCGTTCCGGGTCGAGCCCGGCCAGATCTTCGTCGTGATGGGTCTGTCGGGCTCGGGCAAGTCCACCTTGCTGCGCATGCTCAACGGCCTCCTGGAGCCCACCGCGGGCCGGATCCTCTTCGACGGAGAGGACCTCACCGCACTCTCGCCGGCCGGGATGCGCCGCGTACGCTCCACCAAGATCAGCATGGTCTTCCAGCACTTCGCCCTGTTCCCGCACCGCGACGTGCTGGAGAACGCGGGCTACGGCCTGGAGGTCCAGGGTGTCCCCCGGGCCGAGCGCGAACGGCGGGCCGCCGAAGCGCTGGCCCTCTGCGGGCTCGGCGGCTGGGAGAAGTCCTGGCCCGACGAGCTGTCCGGCGGCATGCAGCAGCGCGTCGGCCTCGCCCGCGCCCTGGCCACCGACGCCGACCTGCTGCTGATGGACGAGTCCTTCAGCGCGCTCGACCCGCTGATCCGCCGCGACATGCAGGACCAGCTGCTCGAACTCCAGAAGAGCCTGGGCAAGACCATCGTCTTCATCACCCACGACCTCAACGAGGCCATGCGGCTCGGCGACTCCATCGCCGTCATGCGCGACGGCCGCATCGTCCAGCAGGGCACGGCCGAGGACATCCTCACCCGCCCCGCCGACGACTACGTCGCCTCGTTCATCCAGGACGTGGACCGCTCGCGGGTGCTGACGGCCGACGCCGTCATGACGGGGGACCCCGGAGGCCGGCCCGACTGCGGCTGCCCCACCGTCTCCGCCGGCACGCCGCTCGCCGACGTGTGCGCCGTCAGCGCCCGCGTCCCGCACGCCGTCGCCGTCACCGCCGAGGACGGCACCGTCGTCGGCTCCGTCCCGCAGGACCGCCTCGTCGCCTTCATCGGCGACGAGCGACGCGACGCGCTGGACTGCGCGGAGGTGGCTGCCTGATGCCCCGCCTGAACCTCGGATCCTGGGTCGACAGCGGTGTCGACTTCCTCCAGAGCCACCTGTCCTGGCTGTTCGACGCCATCGCCGCGCTCGTCACCGGGCTCTACGACGGCATCGAAGCCGTCCTGTCCGCGCCCAACCCCCTGCTGCTGGCCGGCGTCCTCGCCGTCGCCGCCTGGTGGCTGCGCGGGCTGCTCGCCGCCCTGCTCGCCTTCGCCGGCTTCGCCCTCGTCGACTCCGTCGCCCTGTGGCCCGAAGCCATGTCCACGCTCGCGCTGGTCCTGGTCGCCACCCTGGTCACGCTGGTCTTCGCGATCCCGATGGGCATCTGGGCCTCGCGCTCCGACAAGGTCAGCGCCACCCTGAAGCCCGTCCTGGACTTCATGCAGACCATGCCGGCCATGGTCTACCTCATCCCCGGCATCATCTTCTTCGGGGTCGGCGTGGTGCCCGGCATCATCGCCACCATCATCTTCTCGCTGGCGCCCGGTGTCCGGATGACCGAGCTCGGCATCCGGCAGGTCGACGCCGAACTCGTCGAGGCCGCCGAAGCCTTCGGCACGACTCCGCGCAACACCCTCGTACGGGTCCAGCTCCCGCTGGCGCTGCCCACCATCATGGCGGGCATCAACCAGGTCATCATGCTCGGCCTGTCCATGGTGGTCATCGCCGGCATGGTCGGCGGCGGCGGCCTCGGCGGCGCCGTCTACCGGGCCATCGGCAGCGTGGACATCGGCCTCGGCTTCGAGGCCGGCATCTCCATCGTCATCCTCGCCATGTACCTGGACCGGATGACCGGAGCCCTGGGCCGCCAGGTGTCCCCGCTCGGCCGCCGCGCCCTCGCCAAGGCGCGCTCCGCCGCCACCGGCACCGCCAAGCTGTGGGGCCACCGTCCGCAGCCCGTCCTCGCCGTGGCCTCGGCCGTGGTGCTGTCCCTCGTCGCGGGCGGCCTCGGAATCTTCGGAGACTCCGGGAAGACGCAGGTCAACGCCGCCGGCGGGGCCGGGGTCGAGAACATCGGCAAGGGCCGCAAGCTCAGCATCGGCTACATCCCGTGGGACGAGGGCATCGCCTCCACGTTCCTCTGGAAGGAGCTCCTGGAGCGCCGCGGGTACCAGGTCGAGGCCAAGCAGCTGGAGCTCGGCGCGCTCTACACCGGGCTCGCCGGGGGGCAGGTCGACTTCCAGACCGATTCCTGGCTGCCGGCCACGCAGGCCGAGTACTGGAAGAAGTACGGCAACAAGCTCGACGACCTCGGCTCCTGGTACGGGCCGACCTCCATCGAGCTGGCCGTGCCCTCCTACATGAAGGACGTGAAGACCCTCGCCGACCTCAAGGGCAAGGCAGGGGAGTTCAAGGGCCGGATCATCGGCATCGAGCCCAGCGCCGGCGCGATGGGCCTCCTCAAGGACAAGGTGCTGCCGCAGTACGGTCTCGACGGCGAGTACAAGGTCGTCGACGGATCGACCCCGGGCATGCTCGCCGAGCTCAAGCGGGCCTACGAGAAGAAGGAGCCCGTCGCGGTCGTCCTCTGGTCGCCGCACTGGGCGTACGCCTCCTACGAGCTGACGAAGCTCGAGGATCCCCAGGGCGCCTGGGGCAAGGGCGACGGCATCCACAACGTCGCCCGCAAGGGCTTCGCGGCCGACGAGCCGAAGGTCGCCCAGTGGCTGAGCTCCTTCAAACTCACGGAGGCCCAGCTGACCGGTCTGGAGGCCAAGATCCAGGAATCCGGGAAGGGCAAGGAACAGCAGGCCGTCCGCGCCTGGCTGGCCGACCACCCCGAGGTCGCCAAGCTCGCCTGAGCCTGAGCCTGAGTCGCAGCTGAGCCGAGCGCCGACGCGCGCGTGCGGGGGCCGGCGCGCGAAGCCCGTTCTACGGAGCTTCGCGCACCGGCCCCCGCACGGTTCGGCCGGCGGATCAGGCGGTCATGATCCGCTCGGGCTCCCGGTGCCCGCCGCCGCCCGGCACCGACGCCTCGGAGGCCGGGCGCTGCCTGATCGGCCACCACAGGGACCAGCCCAGGAGCGCGGCCAGGGCCGGCACCAGCACGAGCGACAGCACGAACGCCGAGAGCAGGATCCCGAGGCCCGTGGCGAAGCCGATCTGCTGCGTCGCGGATCCCGGACTCGCGGCCAGGCTCCCGAAGGACAACGCCAGCACCAGGCCCGCGGTCGCGACGGCGGGCGCCGTGTGGCGCACGGCCCTGGCCACGGCCGCACGGGCCGGACCGGGCCGGTCCATCTCCTCCTTGATCCGGTCGGTGATCAGGATGTTGTAGTCGGTGCCCAGCGCGACCACGAACAGGAACAGCACCAGCGGCAGCGAGAAGTCCACGCCCGGCCGGCCCGCCGCGTGCTGGAACACCAGCGTCGAGGCACCCAGCGTGGCCGCGAAGCCCAGACCCACGGAAAGCATCAGTACCACCGGAGCGAGCAGGCTGCGGAGCAGCAGGAACAGGATCAGCGCGATCAGGGCCGCAGCCACCGGGAAGACCACCTTCAGGTCCTCGTCCACGGCGGACGCGATGTCGGAGAAGACCGCCGCGGTACCGCCGACATGCGCCTCGGTACCCTTCGGCAGGTGCACGGCCACGGCCTCCCGGACCGGGCCGGAAACCAGGTCGCGGGCCTCCTGCCCGTGCGGATCCGCGGTCGGGAACACGTCGATGCGGGCCGCCCGCCGGTCCTCGCTCAGCACCGTCGGCGCCACCCGGCCCACTCCGTCGACCGAAGCCAGCGCGCGGGAGAGTCCGCCGAGGCGCTCGGCCGTCAGCGTGCCCCCGTCGGTGGCGGTCACGAACACGCCGGCCGGATCCGACACCCCGGCGGGCAGGGCGCGGGCGATCTCGGCCGCCGTCGCCGCCGAAGCCGTGTGCTTCCCGCCCGCGCTGCTCTGCCCGTAGTCCATCCGCATCCCGGCCATCCCCGCGGCCAGTGCCCCCAGCAGGGCCACCGAGGCCACCACCAGGGTCAGCGGCCGCCGCGCCACCAGGCCGCCCAGCCGGGCGGCCACACCCGCACGGGGCTCACGCTTCAGGGCCCGCGAGGGCCAGAACATCCTGCGGCCGGTGACCGCGAGGACGGCCGGCATCAGGGTCAGGCTGCCGAGCAGCATCACCAGTACGGACACGGCGATGGCCGGCCCCAGCACCCGGAACTGGCCGAAGGTGGCCACCGCGAGGGTGGCGAAGGCGGCGACGATGGTCAGTGCCGCACAGGTGATCGCCGTACCGACCCGGCCGGCCACCTCGGCCGCCGCTGCCCGGCCCGACTGCTCCGGATGCCTGCTCAGGTGCTCGCGGAAGCGGAAGAGCAGGAAGAGGAAGTAGTCGATGCCGATGCCCACCAGCACCACGCTGATCAGCTGGGGCGTGGACGCGTCGAGCTCGATCCCGGTCAGCAGCGCGGCGACGACCACGACCCCGGCCGCCGCCCCGCCGATGATGGTGACGGCGACCAGCGGCAGCAGCGCCGCCAGAACGCTGCGGAACACCAGCACGTGCAGCAGGACGATGACCGCGAGCATCGCGGAGCCCACGATCCTCGACCGGGTCTCCTCCGCGTCGGCGGTGTCCACGGTGTCCGCGAGTCCGGCGGTGAACCCGGTCCGCAGGCCGGCCTCCGCGAAGGCGGCCCGGGTGTGGTCCCGGAAGGCCCGGTACAGGTCCTGCATCCCGGGATCCAGGGGATGGCCGGTCAGCTCGACCGACAGCAGCCGGAAACTCCGGTCGGGCGCCGTCATCGCCGGGCTGATCCGCGGCAGCTGGGAACGGTCCTGCACCAGGACGGGCGGGATGTCCTCGGGCTTCGGCATGGCGATCCGCTGCCGGGCCAGCTTCGCCGCCTCGGAGTCGATCCGCCGCTCGTCGTCGGCGGTCAGCGGCGCACCGTCGGCCCGGGCCACCAGCACGGTCAGCGGGTTGGCATCGGGCTTGGCCCCGAAGTGCTCCTCGGCGAGCTTCAGCGCGGCCGCCGAATCGTAGGAGGCCGGAAGGAACGCACCGGTGCTCGTCTGGGTGGCGCGGAACACCAGCGCCTGGCCGAGGATCGTCAGGGCGATGCCCAGCACCGCCCACAGGGCTATGACCTTCCAGGGACTTCGGGTGGCGAAGGCGGTCAGGGCGCGGATCAAGGAGTCCTCCGTAGCGGGGCGGTGGCCGGGGGTCCCCGGCCTGCTCACCAGCTCATCAGCGGGCGCACCCCGAAACATCGGGTGCCGGGAGGAGCTCGCACCCGGGAGCAGGGGCCGGTCCGGGCCCCCGACCAGGACTCGGGTCCTGGTCCGCACTCCTCCTCGGGGCCCGCAGACCGGGGTCCGCCCGATGGGAAGATGGAATATGCCGATGATCAGAACGGACCTGAGTCCGCAGGATGCCCGGGCCCTGGACGGGGACCGCAACCTGACCGGGGACCGGGACCTGGACCCGAACCTGAACGGGGCCAGGGCCTTGAGTGGTGCCGGGCCCCGGAACTTGAGCGGGGCCCGCGTCCAGAGCCGGATGCAGGCCCTGAACTGGACCCGCAACGACGCCCTCGTGGCCATCGCCGTCGTCGTCGTGGACCTCGTCGGCTATGCGTTCAGCGCGGCCGACGACGGCCGGCCGCTCTCGGTGCCCGCCCTCGTCCTCGTGGTCCTGACCGCGCTCTGTCTGCTGGCCCGGCGGGCCAGGCCGGTCGCCGTGCTCTGCGCCGTACTCGCCCTCGGCATGGTGCTGAACCTGATCACGTCGCAGGGCCCGCACTTCTCCGGGGGAGCGATCGTCGCCCTCTTCTCCGTGGCCCGTGTGCGCGGCCCGGCGGTCACCGCCGCGGCCGCCCTGGCGGCCGTCCCGCTGACGGTCATCGGAAGCGGCAGCAGCCGCGGCGGGACGGGCTGGTTCATGGGCCTGCTCGGCAACGCGGTCGCCGTCCTCCTCGTGGTCGCCGCCGCGCTGCTGACGCGCCGCTGGCAGCAGGAGACCGAGGCCAAGCGCGCCCTGCTCGCCGAACGGGCCGTGACCGAGGAGCGCCGCCGCATCGCCCGCGAACTGCACGACATCGTGGCCCACCACATCACCACCATGCAGCTGATGGCCGGCGGAGCGCGGGCCAACCTCGCGCGCGACCCGGAGGTGGCCCGCGAGGCCCTGGTGACCCTGGAGGGGTCCGGGCGGATGGCGCTGCGCGAGATGCGGCAACTGCTCGACGTGCTGCGGGCGGGGGAGGAGCCGGAGCACACCCCGCCGCCGCCTCAGCCCGGCACGGGTGACCTGGAGCGGATCGTCACCGAGGCCAGGCTCGGCGGCCTGGAGACCGACTTCACCGTGGACGGGCCGGTCCGCCCGCTGCCGCCGGCCCTCGGCCTGACGGTGTTCCGCATCGTGCAGGAGTCGCTGACCAACACCCGCAAGCACGCCGGGCGGCGGGCCCGGGCCCGCGTACGGCTGACGTATCACCCGGAGGAGGTGACGGTGGAGGTCCGCGACGACGGGGCCGGGGACCGGCAGCCGCCTTCGCGGTCGGCATCGGGTTCCGGCTACGGTCTGATCGGAATGCGCGAACGGGTCGCCCTGCAGGGCGGCGCCCTGGAAGCGGCCCACCTGGACTGCGGTGGGTTCCGGGTGGCGGCGCGCCTTCCGGCGCCGCCCGGTCCGGACGCGCCCGGGGGAGAAGGACCCAGGGGACGAGGACCCGGGGGAGAAGGAGAGGAAGAACGCGGATGATCCGTGTGCTCATTGCGGACGACCAGCCGCTCGTCCGGAGGGGCCTGGCGCTGATCCTGGCCCCCGAGCCGGAGTTCGAGGTCGTCGGCGAGGCCGGGGACGGCGTCGAGGCGGTCGCCCTCGCGGAGCGGCTGCGGCCCGACGTGGTGGTCATGGACATCCGGATGCCGGTCCTGGACGGGGTCGGAGCCACCGGGGAACTGGCCCGGCTGCTGCCGGAGTGCCGGGTCCTGGCGCTGAGCACCTTCGACATGGACGAGTACGTGGTCGCCGCCCTGCGGGCCGGAGCCTACGGGTTCCTGCCCAAGGACGTCTCCCCGGAGGAGCTGACCGCCGCGATCCGCACCGTCCACACCGGAGAGGCGGCGGTGGCGCCGCGCCTGCTGACCCGGCTGATCTCCACGTACGTACGGGTCCCCGCGCGGCCCGCCAGGCGGACGGCCGAGGTCCCGGCCGAACTCACCCCCCGGGAGCGGGAGATCTGGCAGCTGCTCGCCACCGGCCTCGACAACGCGGAGATCGCCGCGGACCTGGACATCAGCGTCTCCACGGTCAAGAACCACATCACCGGCATCTTCGGCAAGCTGGGCGTCCGCGACCGGGCCCAGGCGGTCATCGCCGCGTACGAATCGGGTCTGGTGGAGGTGGCCGGCGGGCCGCACTGAGCGCCAAGTCCCGGGGAAGCACCGGGAGGAGCCCGGGGCGCACCCCCTGACCTGCCGGAACATCGCGGGAACACTGGAGGATTCACCCGTGCGCCAGGGGGCACGTCCATGGCACAGTGCGAGCAGTCCAACCGCACGACCAGGGAGTCTCCATGAGCGATCCGCATTCCACGCAGCTCGCGGCCGCCCCCGAGTACCGGGCGGAGCCGGGGCGGCCGAGCCCGGCGCGGCCGATGGGCCCGACGGGCCGGCCGGATCAGCCGGGCCCGCTGCCGTGCTGCCCGGTGTGCGAGGACGCCCCGGAACGCATCTCCTGGCGACAGCGTCCGGGGCAGCCGGTGGTTCTGGTCTTCGAGCCCTGCGGGCACCGGCACGGCTCACCGGCGGCGCCGGTCCTGGCCGTGAGCCCGCCGCCCGTCACGGGCTGGGGACGGGCCCTCGCATGAGCTTGCTGACCCACTGGATGAGCCCGCCGTCGTACATGCCGGGGACGTAGGTGTAGGCGTCGTGGCCGCCGCCCTCGTCGACGTGGAACTTCGTCTTCACGGGCCCCTTGCCGTAGTCCTTGACGAACTTCTCGATCGGGGGCCGGAGCTGGATGTCGCTGCCCTTGGTGCCGACCTGGAAGGCGAGGTCCACCTCGGGCCCGCCCCGGTCGATCAGCTTCTGCGCGAGCTCGGGCGGGCTGTTCGCCGCCTTCTCCTCGGGGTGGCCGTTCCACAGCCGGGAGTCGGGGACGATGTCGGGCCCGCCGGCGATCACGGCGCGGAACTGCTCGGGATCCTTCAGCACCGCCTTGAGCCCGGCGAACCCGCCGGAGGAGCTCCCCATGAAGGCCCAGCCGTCGCGGGACCTGATCGTACGGAACGTCGCGCGGACCAGGTCGGGGACGTCCTCGGTGAGCCAGGTGCCCATCTTCGGCTGGCCGGGGATGTCGCTGCCGTCCCAGTACAGCCCGTCCTTGTCGGACGCCGGGTTCAGCACCGGCATGGCGAGGATGAAGGGGAGGCTCGTGCCCTTCTTGGACCACTTGGAGATGTCGGCCTCCAGCTTGAGGTTGCTCCCGCTCCAGTAGTTCTCGTTGAAGCCGGGCCCGCCGGGCAGCGCGATCATCACGGGGAAGCCGCTGTGCGCGTACTTCGGGTCGTGGTACTGCGGCGGAACCCAGAGCCAGACCTTGCCGGTGAACTGGGACTTCTTCCCCGTGAGGGTGGTCACCATCACCTTGCTGCCGTCCTCCGGGATGATGCCGGACACCTTCAGCTCGGGCGCCGGTCCGGTGGGCATCAGGGTCAGCGGGTCGCCCGGCGCGTCACCGCCCTTACCCCCGGCCGTGGCGCGGGGTTCGTCGAGGTGCACGGTGGCGCCGACGTCGTCGCTGCCGTCGGACCGGTAGAGGTGGGTCAGGAACCCGACGGTCAGCCCGACCACGGCCGTCAGCGGGACGGCCACTCCCACCCACCGCCGCCACCTGGGGGGCCGGTCGGGGGCGTGGCCCCGGACCCGGGCGTGTCCGTGCTGCGCCTCCCGGCGATTGCCGTGCTTCATCGTGCGTGACTCCTGAGCCCTGTTACGGAGGCCGCCGGTATGGCTGCCGGGGAGTGAGAGTCACGGACGAAGGGAACGGTTCGCCACCAAAGGTTATGAAAAGGGCAAAGAGCCGGTCATCCGGGCGGCCTCCCGGCTCAGTCGTCGGCGGTGGCGGGCCGGAGATGGGCCGCGTCCGCGGGGCGCGCGCGGTCGATCAGGGCCGAGGCCAGCAGCGCCGTGACCGCCGAGAGCACGAGCATCGGCATCAGCGCGACCGCTTCCTTGCCCAGCAGGGCGGCCGTCAGGGCCACGCCGGTCACGGCGAGCCGGGTACCGGCCACCCCGGCCGCGCAGATGCCGGCCGCCAGGGCCGGGGCCATGCCGAAGCCGGGAAGGCTGCCGAAGGCGATGCCGATCGCCGCCCCGATCATGAGGGACGGGAAGATGGGGCCGCCTCGGAGGCTGCCCAGGGCGATGGTCCAGCCGATCACCTTGAAGACCGTGAGGGCCACCAGTGCGCCCACCGCCCAGGACGAGGGATCCGCTGCCAGCTGGGCGACGGTGTTCTGGCCGGACAGCGCCACCTCCTCGGGGGAGCGTCCGGTGACCAGCGCGTAGCCGGTGACGCATACGCCGACGGCCACCGCGCACAGGACGATCCGCAGGGCGGAGGTGCCGGTCCAGGAGTGGACGCGCAGTCCGGCGGACTTGCCGAGGGCGATGATGACGCCGATCAGGGCAGCCATGGGGATGCCCCACAGGAAGTCGCCCGCGTCGGGCAGGCCGGCGGCCGGTTCCTTGGGGAGGGTCAGCGCCCCGATGCTGAGGCCGGTCCAGTGTCCGAAGCCGGTGAAGACCAGCGCTCCGACGCCGCTGGCGACCAGGGCGGGCAGGATCAGGACGAACAGGCGCGGGCCCCCGGCCATGAGGGCGGCTCCCTCCAGCACCATCACCACCGGGATCAGCGGGCTTCCGAAGATCGTGCTGATCGCGGCGGTGGATCCGGCCATGCCGAGCACCGTGGCCAGCTCGGGCTGGGTGGCGCGCTGGGCGGCGCGCATGCTGAGGAGGGCCAGTCCGCTGCCGATGGCCATCAGGGGCGCCTCGGGTCCGAGCATCACACCGAGGGGCAGGCAGGCCAGTGCGGCCAGGATCACGCTCGGGGTCTCGCGGGGCAGCGTCGGCGGGCCGCCGAGGCCGTGGGCGGGAACGTGTCCGCCGGCGCCGGCCATCCGCGTGATGATCGGCGCGGCCAGCAGTCCGGCGAGGGCGAGCGTGGGCAGACCCCACCACCACGGGGCGCGGGAGTACCCGAGCAGGTCGGGCGCGGTGCGCCACACCCAGTGCTGGAGCTCGTGTTCGAGGCTGACGAAGCCGAAGGCGAACAACGAGACGGGGATGCCGATGAGCGCCGAGAGCACGAGCAGTCGCAGGGTCGCTGGGGCGAGGAGGAGCTGGCGGAGCGATGCGGGCTGTGGCGCCTGTTCCATGGGTTCGGGGCCCTCCGGGAAAGTCCGTAGTTCGTCCCAGGGTCGCGGCGCCGGTCGGGTGCCGCAGGGCGGGTGAGCCAAACGGGTGAGGGGTGGACGGGGGTGGGCGGGGTGGCGCGTGGTTGCCGATGCATGTTCAAAGATGCTCGTTGACCAGCCATTCCAATCAACTTCCTTCAAATGGGGCCGCCGGACCGCTATGTTGCCCGGTGCATGCCAAATGGTGTGTCCGCAGCCGGACCGCACGAGGAGCCGCCCCATGAGACTCATCCGCATCCGCAGAACCCCACGGCGGCGGCGCGCCCCGGCGGCCGCACTGCTCGCCGCGGCCCTCGCCGTGACCGGTCTGGCCTCCGCCGGCCCCCTCTCCTCCGTGGCTTCGGCCGCCGCCCCGGCGCCCGCCCCCGCCACGGCCGGGAACGCCACGGGCCTCACCCAGTTCGGGAATACCTTCACGATCGCAACCTCCGGCGGGGCCAAGGTCCGGGTGGTCGTCGCCCGCGCCGACATCTTCCGGCTCTGGCTCTCCCCCGACGGCGCCTTCACCAACGACCCGGCCGGCACCGATCTCGCCCCGACCACCGACTTCGGCCCCGTGAGCGCCGCCTGGACCGACGCGGGCACGTACTACAAGATCACCACCGGTTCCCTGACCATCCGGGCCAACAAGACCCCGCTGCAGTTCTCCGTCTACCGGGCCGACAACTCCACCCTCGTCTGGCAGGAGACGCAGCCCACCTCCTGGACCAGCAGCCAGACCACCCAGTACCTCGCGCGCGGAACGGACGAGCAGTTCTACGGAACGGGCCTGCGCCTGGGTGAATGGGCCCTGCGCGGCAAGACCGTCCCGATCGCGGTCGACAACAAATGGCGCGAGAACAACAACGCCAGCCCCGCGCCCTTCTACGTGTCGACCAACAACTACGGCGTGATGCGCAACACCTGGGCCCCGGGCTCGTACGGGTTCAACGCGCCCACCACCCTCACCCACGACGAGAAGCGCTTCGACGCCTGGTACTTCACCGGCGACTCCCTCAAGACCGTCCTGGACGCCTACACCGACGTCAGCGGCAAGCCCTTCATGGCTCCGGCGTGGGGCTTCGAACTCGGCAACGCCGACTGCTTCAACGCCTCCAACCCGGCCTACCAGGGCGACCACAACCGGCTGCGCCACCAGACCACCCCGGACGTCGTCGGCTACGCCACGGACGCCCGCGCCGCCGACATGCCCTCGGGCTGGTTCCTGCCCAACGACGGCTACGGCTGCGGCTACACCGCGCCCCTGAAGTCCACGGTCGACGCCCTGAAGGCCAAGGGCTTTCAGACCGGACTGTGGACCTCGACGGGCCTCGGCAACATCAACGACGAGGTCGGGGTGGCCGGTTCGCGGGGCGTCAAGACCGACGTCGCCTGGATCGGCGGCGGTTACAAGACGGCTTTCTCCGGCGTGCAGCAGGCCGTCGACGGGATAGAGAAGAACTCCGACGCCCGCCGGTACGTCTGGACCGTCGACGGCTGGGCCGGCACCCAGCGCAACGCCGTCGTCTGGACCGGTGACACCAACGGCACCTGGGACGACATGCGCTGGCACGTCCCCGCCATCACCGGCGCCGGACTCTCCGGCTTCAACTACGCCACCGGAGACGTGGACGGGATCTTCGCCGGCAGCCCCAAGACGTACGCCCGCGACCTCCAGTGGAAGGCCTTCACCCCGGCCTTCATGACCATGTCCGGCTGGGGCGCGACGGGCCCGTCCGCCGGCTACCAGGACAAGCAGCCCTGGCGGTTCGCGGAGCCCTACCTCTCGATCAACCGCAAGTACCTCCAGTTGAAGATGCGGCTGATGCCGTACCTGTACACGATGAGCCGCACCGCCCACGAGACCGGCGTCCCGAGCACCCGCGCGATGGTCCTGGAGTACCCCGAGGACCCGGTGGCGCGCGGGAACCTGACCAGCGGCCAGTTCATGGCCGGAGACTCCTTCCTCGTCGCGCCCGTCGTCTCCGACACCTCCGTCCGCGACGGCATCTACCTCCCGGCCGGCACGTGGACGGACTACTGGACGGGCAAGACCTACGCCGGACCGGGCTGGCTCAACGGCTACCAGGCCCCGCTCGACACCCTGCCCCTGTTCGTCAAGGGCGGCGCGATCGTCCCGATGTGGCCGCAGATGAACTACACGGGGGAGAAGCCCGTCTCCACCCTCACCTACGACATCCACCCGCGCGGCGCCACCTCCTTCAGCCTGTACGAGGACGACGGAATCACCCGCGCCCACCAGACGGGAGCCTTCGCCCGCCAGCAGGTCGACGTCACCGCCCCCGCCTCGGGCTCCGGCACGGTCACCGTGTCCGTCTCCGCCCCGGCCGGCAGCTACACCGGCAAACCGGCCTCGCGCGGCTACGAGTTCAGCCTCCACGTGGCCAC
Source organism: Streptomyces sp. NPDC104226 (assembly GCF_055584085.1). NCBI lineage: Bacteria > Bacillati > Actinomycetota > Actinomycetes > Kitasatosporales > Streptomycetaceae > Streptomyces > Streptomyces sp. NPDC104226. Next base: position 549,958 of record NZ_JBVJMS010000002.1, on the reverse strand, counting down.
CGCCCCCACGGCGCTCACCGTGGACGGCGCCGCCCTCACCCGGCTGACCGGCAAGGCCGCCTACGACGCGGCCGCAACGGGCTGGTTCTTCGACGCCGCCGACCGCGGCGGGATCCTGTGGACCAAGACGGGCACGAAGTCGGCCGCCTTCAGCGTTTCGGCCACCGGCACCTCCGTCCCGGCCGCCGACCCCATCCCGGTCACCTCCAGCCCTGTCCCCCAGTCGGCCTGGACCCTGGTCTCCGCCGACAGCCAGGAGACCGGCAGCGAGAACGGCGCAGCCCGCAACGCCTTCGACGGGAACACCGGGACGATCTGGCACACCGCCTGGTCCGGTGGCACCCCCGCCCCGATCCCGCACGAGATCCAGATCGACCTCGGCGCCCGCTACACGGCCGACGGCCTCGGCTACCTGCCCCGCCAGGACGGCGGCGTCAACGGCCGGATCGGCGGCTACGAGGTCTACGTCTCGGACACCACCACCGACTGGGGTTCCCCGGTGGCCACCGGCACCTTCGCCGACACCGCGGCCCTCAAGTCGGTCCCCCTGTCCGCCAAGGCGGGCCGTTACCTCCGCCTCAAGGCACTGACCGAGGCGGGCGGCCGGGGCCCCTGGACCAGCGCCGCCGAGATCACCCTCACCGGCCGGCCGACCCCGCTGCCCGCGGCCGCCACCCTGGTCAACGGAGCCTCGGCCACCTGCATGGACCTCCCGGGCAGCGCCACCACCCCCGGCACCCAGCCCACCCTCTACAGCTGCCACGGCGGCCCCAACCAGCGCTGGACCCTCCAGAGCGACGGCCGGCTGACCGGCCTCGGCGGAGTCTGCCTGGACGCCGCCACCGCCGGCGCCGTCGCGATCCAGACCTGCAACGGCAGCTCCGGCCAGACCTGGCAGACCGGCCCGGACGGCAGCCTGCGCAATTCCGGCCAGTGCCTGACCCCGGCCGGCTCCGCCACGGCCAACGGCACCCGGCTCACCCGGGTCGCGTGCGCCACGACCGCGGCCCAGCGCTGGACGTTCACCCCCTGACAAGGACCCCCTCCGACACCCCCCACCGAGCCCGGCCCGGCATCCAGCCGGGCCGGGCTCCGGGGTCTGACGGTCCGGCGGTTACCGTGGGGCGCGATCCTCCGCCCGTCCAGGAAGGTGCTCATGACCGCCGGAACGACGCCTGCCGGAACGACGCCCGTTGGGAAGACGCCCGCCGGGAAGATGCACGCCGACGAACCCGACATCGACGCCGGCCTCGTCCGCAGGCTGATCGCAGGTCAGTTCCCGCAGTGGGCCGGGTTGTCCGTCGTGCGCGTCGACTCCGCCGGCACGTCCAACGCCATGTACCGGCTGGGCGCGGACCTGGTCGTACGCCTTCCCCGGACGCCGGGCGCGGCCGGCGACGTGGGCATGGAGCACGTCTGGCTGCCGCGGCTCGCCCCGGGCCTGCCGGCCCCCATCCCGGTCCCCCTCGGCATGGGGCGGCCCGCCGAGGGCTACCCCTGGTCCTGGTCCGTCTTCGGCTGGGTCCCCGGCGAGAACCCCGTGCCCGGCCGGATCGCGGAGCCGGACCTCCTGGCCGAGGACCTCGCCGAGTTCGTCTCCGCGCTGCACCGGGCCGATCCGGCGGACGCCCCGGCCTCCTACCGCAGCGAGACCCTGGCGGCCCGGGACGCCGCCACCCGCACCGCGATCGCGGAGCTGGCCACGAGCGCAGACGCAGACGCGGACGCGGACGCGGACGTGGGCACCGAGGCGGCGACCGCCCTGTGGGAGGAGGCCCTGCGGGCCGAGCCCTGGTCCGGGCCGCCGGTGTGGATCCACGCCGATCTGCAACCGGGGAACCTGCTCCTCGCGGACGGAAGGCTCGCCGCCGTCATCGACTTCGGCTGCGCCGGTCTCGGCGACCCCGCCGTCGACCTGATCGCGGCCTGGTACGTCCTGCCGCCCGCAGCCCGCCCCGCCTTCCGGGCCGCACTGGCCGTGGACGAGGCGATGTGGACGCGCGCCCGCGGCTGGGCCCTGTCGATCGCCCTGATGGAACTGAACTACTACAAGGAGACGAACCCGGTCATGGCGTCCATCGCCCGCCACGTCCTCGCCGAACTCCTCGACGGCGGCCCGGCGGCTACAGGCGCACACCACCGTCGATGACGACCACCGTGCCGGTACTGAGCCGCAACGAGGTGACGGCGCCGATCAAGGAGCAGGCCACGTCGTCGGGGTCCGCGGCGATCCGGAGCGGCGCCGCCTCTGCCTGGGTGCGGACCGCGGCCGGATCGCGGCCGGGGACGAAGCCGGTGTCGACCGCTGCCGGCGAGAGGTTGAAAACGCGCACCTGCGGGCCGAGAACGCGCGCCAGGGACGTGGCCATGACGTCCAGGCCCGCCTTGGCGGCGCAGTAGGCGATGCTGCTGCCCAGCCCCGTGGAGGCCGATATCGAGGAGATGTTGGCGATGACGGCGTCGCCGGAGGACCGCAGCAGCGGGGTGAACGCGCGGATCACGGAGAAGGTGCCCCGTACGTTCACGGTCAGGATCCGGTCGAACTCCGCGTCCGTCAGCCCGTCGAGGTCGGCATGGGCGACCTGCCGGGTGGTGCCTGCGGAGTTGACCAGTACGTCCACCACGCCGTGGCGGTCGGCGACGAGACCGGCGGCGCGGCGTACGGCGCCGGAGTCGTCGAGCGGTATGCGGATCGCGCCGTGGCCGTCACCGGGCAGGGCGGCGACGACGTCCTTCGCCCGGCCTTCACCGGAGTCGTAGCCGACCACCACGCGGGCTCCGGCCTCGGCGAGACGCCGGACGCACGCGGCCCCTATGCCGCTGCTGCCACCGGTGACTACAGCCACCTTCCCGTCCAGATCGAAGAATCCGAGGCCACCCGTACGCACTTCGGCCATGAGCACATCCTTGCTTCGACGCGAACAAGTTCATGGGAATGATTCACGCTATCGCGTACCCATTCGGCGGGCAACGGGCAAAGGTGTGCCGAGGAAAACTGTCCGGATCGGGCTACGGAATTGAATTCTCCATTTCATCTCCCGTGCCGGACGGTGGGGGCCTCGCCGTGGCGGATTGCACTGATCGGGCCGTGGTTCACTTCCCGGCATCGAAGACAGTGCAGGTAGAAGGCGGTGGAGCGGGATCAGGCCATAGTGGCGGGTTGGCGTTTTTCTTTTGCCGGTGATGCGCAAAACTGAAAAGGAACCGCACGGTGCTCGCCCGGACGATATTCGACCTGTATTCGACCAGTGCGCGCCCAGTAATCGCCCAGCATTCGACCTGCATTCGCCCCGACATCACCGGAGTGGCAATGGACTTCTCGCCCGCGCAGTCGTACCAATGGACCGGCCGAATCCTTCAGGCATTGCGCCGAAGCCTTCTCGATCAAGGGTTCCTGGAAATTCTCCCCGCGCTGCTGTCCTCGCAGGACGAGCCGGGCGCACGGCACTCCGTCGCGGTCCTGGGGGACCGGGCGCGCCCGCACGTGAAGGACGAGGGCGACCGCGTTTCGGTGGAGGGCCGATGGGCCTATCAGCTTCCCGTGAGCCACTCGGTGGAGAAGCAGATGGCTCTCGAGCACGCGGACCGGATCTACTGCGTCACCCCGTGTCTGCGGCTTCTGATGGAGGGCGAGGACACGTCGGGCAGGCACCTGTACACGTTCTTCCAGGTGGTGGTCGAGTGGCGGGCCGCGGACGCGCTCGAGGTGTTCTCGGTCACCGAGGGCATCCTCGGCGGGCTCGCCCGCCAACTGGAACCGATTCTCCCGGACGAGGACCGCGGGGCGGCGGAGCGCCTGGCCGGCTTGCGGAGCGGCCCCTACCCGCGCGTCTCCTTCGCCGAGGCGCTCACCCTTGCCGGGAGAGGGCCGACGGAGCCGCAGAACACCGATCTGACCCATGAGGAGGAGCGGATCCTCACGGGGAAGTTCACTTCACCGTTCTGGATTCACCGCTATCCGCTCGGTGTACGCGATTCGCTCTACCAGCAGGGTGAGGACGGGCTCCAGGAGACCTACGACCTGATGCTGCCCGGGGGTCACGGCGAGCTCGCCACCGGAGGACTCCGGCCCAAGGACGCGGACGAGATCTCCGAGCAGTCCCGGCTGCTCGGTGGCGAGCCGAACCGCGTGTACGCGGAATGGAAGAAGCGGTCCGGGATACAGACGGCCGGCTTCGGGCTCGGCCTGGAACGGCTCGTACGCCACATCGCCGGTGCCGACAGCGTCCTGGACCTCCTGGCGGCCCACGACTCCGGCCCGAACCGGCGGATCGGTGCGGGCGAACGGTGATGCTGTCCTTCCACTGGTTCCTGCCCACGTACGGCGACGGCCGGCACGTGGTGGGCGGCGGCCACGACGTCATCGCCGGCAGCAAGGAGGAGCAGCGGCCCGCCACCGTCCGCTACCTCGCGCAGATCGCGGTGGCGGCCGAACAACTGGGCTTCGACGGTGCGCTCACCCCGACCGGCGCCTGGTGCGAGGACGCCTGGGTGACCACCGCCATGCTCGCGCGGGAAACGGAACGCCTCAGGTTCATGGTCGCCCTGCGGCCCGGCTTGGTCTCCCCGACCCTCACTGCCCAGATGTCCGCCACCTTCCAGAGGCATTCGGGGGGCCGGCTCCTCCTCCACGTCGTCACCGGTGGGGAGAGCGGGGAACAGCGTGCCTACGGCGACTTCCTGGACAAGCGCGCCCGGTACGGCAGGACAGCCGAGTTCCTGGAGGTCGTACGGCGGCTGTGGGGCGGCGAGTCGGTCGACTTCGGCGGAGCACATCTGCGGGTGGAGGGCGCCCGGCTCGGCCGGTTGCCCGACCCGGTGCCCTCCGTCTACTTCGGCGGATCGTCGCCGGAGGCGATCGAGGTCGCCGCGCTCCACAGCGATGTGTACCTGACGTTCGGGGAACCGCCCCTGCAGGTGACGGAGAAGCTGGCCCGTGTACGGGAACGCGCCGCACGGGCCGGGCGCCGACCGCGGTTCGGCATCCGGCTCCACGTGATCACCCGGGACACCGCCGGGCAGGCGTGGGCCGAGGCCCGGCGGCTGCTCGAAGGGTTCGGCCCCGAGGCGATCCGGTCGGTCCAGGAGGGCCTGCGTGCCAGCGAATCGGAAGGGCAGCACCGGATGCGGGCGCTGCACGGTGGGCGCTCGGACGACCTGGAGGTCACGCCCAACCTGTGGGCCGGCATCGGCCTGGTCCGTGGCGGAGCGGGCACGGCCCTGGTGGGAAGCCACCGGGAGGTGGCCGACCGGATCATCGAGTACCACCGGCTCGGCATCGACGAGTTCGTGCTCTCGGGGGTCCCGCACCTCGAAGAGGCGTACTGGTTCGGCGAAGGCGTGCTCCCGCTGCTCGCCAGGGAGAAGCTCTGGACCCACCCGGCGCACGACGGGCCGGTGCGTGACTGACCCAAACGCGACTGATCGGCGGCAGGACTGACAGGAACGCGCCCGACCCGACCGTACGGTCGGCCGGGGTATGGATGTCTGTCAGTGCCGGTTGCGAGGATGGGCGCCATGACACCTTTCCTTCTGACCGACATCGACCGTGCCGTCCGCAGCAGTTGGAGCGAGCAGACGTGCACGCCCGAGTACCGCGACCGGTGGACCCGGGAGAACCCGGCCCGTGACCAGTGCGGTGTGACCGCCCTCGTCCTCAACGATCTACTCGGCGGCGAGCTGATCCGCGGCGAGGTCCTCGTCGACGGCGAACGCGTGGACTACCACTGGTGGAACCGTCTCGGCCTCGGCATAGAGATCGACCTCACCCGCGAGCAGTTCGCACCGGAGGAGAAGATCACCGAGGGGATCGTCGTCCCCCGACCCCCGGACAGCGAACTGCGCCGCCTGCGCACGGAGTACGAGCTCCTGCGCGACGAGGTCATGGCCAAGCTCGCCCGCACGGCAGAGGCCTGAGGTCCGAGGTACGAGCTCGGAGCTCCGAGGCCTGAGTTCCGAGACCGGAGACCCGGCGGCAGCGGGTCGACACCCGGTCCCGCCCTCGCGATGGCGGGACCGGGTTGCCGCCCTGGGCCGTGAACTGATCGTCGGACAGCCCGACATCCCAGTCAATCCTTCGGTTTTCTGGTAACCCCCAAGGGATACCTTGGGGTTGTGACCCTCGATGATCTGCGCGTCTTCGTCGCCGTCTGCCGGGCCGGCAGCCTCAGCGCCGTCGCCCGCGACCTCGGCCGCACCCAGTCCGCCGTCAGCCAGCACATCCGCCGCCTGGAGAAGGAGACCGGCGCCGCGCTCCTGGAGCGGCATCCGCGCGGAGTCTCGCCGACCGGGGCCGGGCTGATCCTCCAGGCGGCCGCCGCCGACGGGATCGCCGGGCTCGACGGAGCCCTGCGCCGGCTCGACGCCCTCGTACGGGACGACGGCGGCTCGGTCCGCGTCACCACCGGGGCCACCACAGTGCGCCACTTCATGGCCGAGGCGATCGTCTCCTTCCGGCGCGGTCACCCCCGCGTCAGCCTGGAGTTCCAGACCGAGAACTCCAGCCGCAGCTGCTTCGAAGCGCTCGCCGCCGACGACCTCGACCTCGCCTGGATCACCATCGGCGCCCCCGTGCGCGGCATCGAGCAGCGTCCCGTCATGCGGCTGCCCTGGGTCCTCGCGGTCCGCGCCGACGACCCCCTCGCCTCCCGTCCCCGTCTGGAGCCGGCCGACCTCGGCTCCGTCCGCCACATCCGGCTGCCGGAGAACTCCACCTCCCGCGCCCACCTCGACGCAGCCCTCGCCGAGGCGGGCATCCGGATCAGCTCCGACACCAGCGCCGCCGACTGGGACACCGCCCTCCTCCTCGCCGAACTGGGCCTCGGCCACGCCGTCGTCCCCGCGCTGCCCGGCTGGCAGGTCCCCGGATCAGACGGGCCGCTGCGGCTGGTTCCGGTCCCCGCCCTGCCGCCGCTGGCCGTCGGCTGGGCCGTCCGGCGCTGGTCCGCCCTCGCCCCGCTCGCCCGCGCCTTCGCCGACGAGGTGGCCCGCAGCTGCGTGGCCCGTGTGGCCGGCCCCGCCGGGCCGTGACGCGGGCCGCCGAGCGGCGGGCAGTTGCGAGGCGGGCAGTCGTGACGCGGGCAGGAGTCCTACGGCGGCCAGCGCGGCCAGCACCGCCGTCGACGCCCCGGTCCCCGCGGCCACCGCGATGCCGAGGGCGGGCCCCACGTTCATCGCGGTCTGCTTGAGCCCGCCCACCACCCCCGCGTGCCCGGCCGGGGCGTCCCCGACCACCGTGCCGGTGGCCGTCACCATCACCGCGGCGAAGCCCGCGCCGAGCACCCCGAAGCTCCAGCCCGGCCCCAGTCCCGTGATCCCGAGCGCCACCAGGCCGGTCCCGGCCATCGCCGTCGCGCGGGCACCGAACCGGCGCAGCAGGGCCCCCGCCACCGGAGCGCCGACGACCATGGCGGCCGTCATCGGCAGCACGCGCAGCCCGGTGGCGAGCGGATCCAGCCCCGCCGCGTCCTGGAGCGCGAAGCTGGCTCCGAACAGCGCCCCGAACAGGGCGGCGGAGACCACGCCCAGCAGCGCGACGGACGCCGTCACCGGGACGGAGCGGGCCACCGGGCGCGGCACCAGGGGCTGGGCAGAGCGGCGCTCCGACCGTACGAGCAGGGCCGCCAGCGCGGCCGACGCGGCGAACCCGGCCAGGGTCCGGGGCCCCGACCAGCCGTGTTCGGGTACGCCGGCCAGCGCGTGGACGAGCGCCGCGAGGGCCGTCGCGAGGAGGGCTGCCCCGCCGGGCCGGATCCGGCCGCCGGACTCCGCGGGCGCGCCCGCGGGTACCCGTACGAACAGGGCCGCCGCCGCGATCGCGAGGGCGGCGGGGACGTTCGCCACGAACACCGCGCGCCAGCCGAAGCGTTCGACCAGCACGCCCCCGAGGAGCGGCCCGGCCGCCGCGGCCAGCCCGATCGCCGCGGTCCGCACCGCGATCGGTCCGCCGATCCGCTCGGGCGGGTACGCGAGCCGCAGCAGGGCGAGCGTCGCCGGCTGGAGCAGCGCCCCGAACAGCCCCTGGGCCGCACGCAGGGCGATCACCCAGCCGGCCCCGGGAGCGAGGGCGATACCCGCCGAGGCGGCCGCGAAGCCGAGTGCGCCGGTGAACAGCAGCCGGGTGTGCCCGTACCGGTCGCCCAGCCGGCCGGCGAGGACCAGGAAGGCGGCCACGCTCAGCAGGTACGCCCCGCTGGTCCACTGCACCTCGGCCAGACTCGCGCCGAGGTCCCGCCGCAGGCTGGGCTGCGCCATCAGCAGCACGGTCCCGTCGAGGGCGACGAGCATGGCGCCGGCTGCGCTGACGCCGAGCGCGAGTCGGGGCCTCACGGGCGCAGGTGTGCGTCGACGGCGGCATCGACGACCCGGTCGAGGGAGCCCTCCGGGGCGCCGTCGAGGGCGAGCGGCAGACTGCCCCGGGACCACAGCTGCGCCACCCCGTGCAGATTGGCCCACAGCGCCGCGGCGGTGATCCGGGGCTCGTCGCCCGTCCGGCACCGGGCGACCAGGGCGACGAGCAGCTCGAACATCGGCAGGGTGGAATCGCGCAGCCGGTCCGCCTGCGGCTCCTCCGGCTCATCCGGCCCGGCCTCTCCGGCCGTCCCGGAGCTGTCCAGCAGGTCGTGGCGGAACATCAGCTCGAACATGCCGGGGTGCTCCAGCGCGTAGCCGACGTACGCCCGCCCCAACGCCCGTACCTGCCCGCGCGGGTCGTCCGCACCGGGGCCCTCCAGGGCGGCCGGGATGCGGGAGCCGAGTTCCCCGAACCCGCGCCGGGCGATCGCGGACAGCAGGGCGTGATGCGTGGGGAAGTACCGCCGCGGCGCCCCGTGGGAGACCCCGGCACGCCGGGCGATCTCGCGCAGCCCGAGCGCGGCGGTCCCCTCGGCCGTCACGAGCTCCACACCGACGTCGATCAGCCGCTCACGCAGCCCGCCGTCCTGCGACTCCTGCGGACCACGTTTCTCCCGCTGCTCCTGCTGCTCCCGCTGCTCCCACTGATCCATAGACACTGTCTACCAGCGCAGCGTAGACAGTGTCTATCCCCACCCTTCCGGGATGATGGAGTGAGCGCGGCCGGGCGTAGCGCCTGGCCCGGCCGAGGGAGAGGTGACCTGCCATGGCGGAGCACGAGGCGCGCGAGGCCGGGCCGTCGGCGGGCGGACTCGAAGAGGGCCGCCTGATGAAGGAACTCGAAGCCATCCACCGCACACGCCACGAAACCCTGCTGCACGGCTCGGACGACGCACTGGTCACGCACACCCGGCGGATGGACGAACTGGAACGCGAGTACGTACGCCGCCACCCGGAACGCGCCCAGACGACCGGCCGCACCCGCTCGGGCGCCCGGGCCCGCACGGGCATGGAGGAGCAGGGCTGACGCCACCCGTATCCGGCCGGCCGTGACCGATCGCGGCACGCAACAGATTTGCATCATGTGAGACAAATTTGTATCGTCTGATACGAAGGAGGATCGCATGATGAACGAAGAAGAGCTGCTGGACGGCGCCGCGCGCGTGCTCGCCGGGGACCACAGTGCCTCCATGGCGCACATCGCCGCGGGCATCGGTACCAGCCGGGCCACGCTCAGCCGCCGGTACGCCACCCGCGAGGCGCTCCTCAAAGCCGTCGCCGTGCGGGCCATCGACGTGGTCGACGGGTGTCTCGCACCCGCCGACCTGCCCGGCACCGCGGACGGGGCGGAGTTCGACGCCGCGCTGGAGCGGCTCGTCACCGGGCTGCTGCCCGCCGCGCACCTCTACGGATTCACCTCGCGCGATGCCACCGTGCTCGCCGACCCCGAGTTCCGGGCCGGGATCCAGCGCCAGGACGAGCGGGCCCTCGCCTTCCTCGGCCTCGGCCAGCGCCTTGGCCGGCTCCGCGCCGACCTGCCCGCGTACTGGATCTGGTACTCGCTGTGGGGACTGCTCGACGCCGCCGCCGAGGGAGTCCGCGACGGGCACCTCGCCCGACGCGACATCGGCCGGCTCGTCCTCGCCTCGTTCCTCAGCGGAACCCGGCCGACGCCGGCCTGAGCCGGCGCCGCAGCCGCACGCCGCGCCCCGCGGCCCTGCATCCGCGGACCCTTCCCGCGTACGACCGTGAAACAACCGTGAACGGAACCGAAATGCACACCCCCACGCAGGACCCGCGCCGCTGGATCGTGCTCACGATCCTCTCCGGCAGTCTCCTGCTCATCTCGATGGACACCACGATCCTCAACGTGGCCTTCCCCTCGCTCGTCGGCGACCTCCAGCCGGGCGCCGTACAGCAGCTGTGGATCATCGACATCTACGCACTCGCCCTCTCCGGGCTGCTCGTCACCGCCGGCGCCCTCGGCGACCGCTGGGGCCGCAAGCGGCTCCTCATGGCGGGCTTCGGCATCTTCGCCCTCGCCTCGCTCATCGCCGTCCTCTCCACCGAGGCCTGGCACGTCATCGCGGCCCGCGCCCTCCTCGGCGTCGGTGGCGCCGCGATCATGCCGTCCACCCTGTCGATCCTGCGCAGCGTCTTCACCGACGCCAAGGAACGCGCCTTCGCCCTCGCCGTCTGGGCCGCCGTCTTCGGCGGCGGCATGGCCTTCGGCCCCGTCGTCGGCGGCCTGCTCGTCCAGGACTACGGCTGGCACTCCGCCTTCCTCCTCAACCTGCCCGTCACCGCGGTGATCGTCGCGGCCGGCCTGCGCTACCTCCCCGAATCCCGCTCCCCGCGCTCCGCCGGAAAGTGGGACTGGACCGGCGTCGGCCAGTCGATCGTCGGCATGCTCGCCCTCGCCGGTGGCATCAAGCAGCTCGGCAAGAGCGGTGTCGCCGACCCGCTGCCGTGGGCCCTGCTGGCCCTCGCCGCCCTGGCACTGACCCTGTTCGTCCGCCGCCAGCTGCGCGTGGACAACCCGCTGCTCCAGGTCCGGCTCTTCACCAAGCCCGCCTTCAGCGTGGCCGCCACCGCGATCTTCCTGCCCATGGTGGGCATGGGCGCGATCCTGTTCCTGGTCACCCAGTGGTTCCAGTACGGCCAGGGCTACACCCCGCTGGAGGCCGGCCTGCGCCTGCTGCCCGCCCCGCTCGCGCTGATCTGCGCCTCGATGGTCGCCCCGAGCCTCATGCAGCGCTTCGCGATCCGGCACGTGCTCGGCGGCGGTCTGGTGATCCTCGCCGCGGGCATGGCACTGCCCTGGACCCTCCAGCAGTTCACCGGCCTGGGCTACCCCGCCTTCGCCGCGGCGCTGACCATCATGGGCCTCGGTGCGGGCATCGCCACCACCGTCGCCTCGGTGACTCTGATCTCCGCGGCCCCGGCCGACGAGGTCTCCAGCGCCGCCGCCATCGAGGAGACCTGCTACGAACTCGGCTCGGCCATGGGTGTTGCCATCCTCGGCTCCACCGCTGCCGCGCTCTACCGGGGCAACCTCCCGGCGCTGGACCTGGACGCCCCGACGCTCGCCGCCGTACGGGACTCCGTGGGCGAGGCCGCCCACACCGCCGAACTGCTCGGCGGCGGCCTCGGCCGCACCCTGCTCGACGCCGCCTCGCAGGCCTACACCCTCGCGATCACCCCGGCGTTCCTGCTGGCCGGCGTCCTGGCGATCGCCGCCGCGGCGACCACCTGGACGCTCATCCCGCGCGACCTGCGGCCGACCGAGAACCACTGACGGAGCGCAGGGGAGCAGGAGTCCTGAGGAGTGCGCCCATGTGTGGGCGTACGCGGCCTACGAGGCGGCCGCGTACGCCCACACGGCGCGCATCGACTCCGGGGCCGGCGACGGGCCGGCCAGCTCACGCTGGGTCAGCAGGACGGTGACGGCCCCCGTCGAGGGGACGAGGTGGGCGGCGGTGCCGGTGCCGCCGAGCCAGCCGTAGCGGCCCGGCACGTTCCACGGCTCGGCCGGCGTGACGTCGACCGACCCGCCGAACCCCCAGCCCTGGCCCTCCAGGAACAGCTCCGCGCCGGCCCGCTGGGCCGGGGTCAGCCAGTCGGTGGTCATCCGCCGCACCGCATCGGACGACAGCACCGGACCGCCCTCCTCGAGCAGCATCCGGGCGAAGCGGTGGTAGTCGTCCACCGTGGAGACCAGCCCGCCCGCACCGGACGGGAAGGCGGGCACGGTGCTCCACTGCCCGTCGGGGGCGTCCACGAGGTCGAGGCCCCCGTCCGCGCCGGCCCGGTAGGCGTGCGTGAACCGGCCCGACTGCCCCGCCGGCACGGCGAAACCGGTGTCGGGCATGTCCAGCGGCTCGAAGATCCGCTCCGCCAGGAACTCCGGCAGCGAGCACCCCGCCACCCGGGCGATCAGCACCCCGAGCACGTCCGAGCAGGTGTTGTACAGCCAGGCCTCTCCCGGCTGGTACAGCATCGGGATCCGCCCCAGCGCGGCCATCCACGCGTCCGGCCCCGCGACCTCCTGCGGCTGCGGCGGGCCCTGGCGCAGCTCCTCGAAGAGCGGGGCGACCGCCGGGAGCGAGAAGTCGGAGGGGAAGCCCCACCCGGCACGGAAGGTCATCAGGTCGGCCACCGTCACCGGCCGCTTCGCCGGGACCACGTCGTCGACCGGGCTTCCGGGGGTGCGTACGACCAGCGGTGCGGCGATCTCCGGCAGCCAGGGCGTGACGGCGTCGGTGAGCGCGAACCGGCCGTCCTCCACCAGCATCATGACCGCCGCCGCCGTGACGGGTTTGGTGAGGGAGGCGATCCGGAAGATCGAGTCGCGGACCATCGGGGCCCCGCCCCCGGCGTCCGCGCTGCCCAGGGCGGCCACTTCGGGCTCCTTGCCGTCGCCCCGGTCCACCAGGGCCACCGCCCCCGGCAGGGTCCCGTCGTCAACGTACGGCTGGAGGATGTCGGTCAAACCGGTCACGAGCCTGCCCTTTCGAGAGCCTGTCCTGGGGAGAGGGAGTCCCACAGCCCGCAGTGGTGCCGGGCCGCCGCGTCCACCGGGCGGATGCCGCCCGAGGGCTCCGGCGCCAGTGACAGTACGGCGGGGGAGCGCGGCCACCAGGGCCCCGCCCCGGGGGCGTTCGGATCGCCGGTCGCCGCGAACCGGGTCCAGTAGCCGGTCATCCGCTCCGCGAGCACCCGCTGCGCGGCGCTCATCGGGAGCCCCGTGTCGAAGAGGTACGGCAGTTCGGACCCGTGCGCGGCCCCGTACGGGAAGTCCGGCACCGCAGGCAGCCCGGTGAAGTCCGGCGCGAGCCGGTCGTCGAAACCGTAGTCGTACGTCGGCACGTGCCGCGCCAGCGCACGGCTGTCCCGCAGCTGCGGGCAGACGAAGGAGGCGTCCGTCAGCACGGCGGCGAAGGCCAGCGCGGGCGTCGGATGGGCCGTCACCGGATAGGCGGCCTCGACGAGTCCGGCCGCCCCGGCCCCGAACGCGGCGCGCAGCCGGGACCGGTAGCCCTGCGGGCCGGCGACCGGGTAGGCGGCGAGGGTCTGCCCGAGGAAGAGCCGCATCTCGTCGCGGGTCGAGCCCTGCACCACCGGGACCCGGTGGAACTCGCCCCGTTCCAGGGCCCGCCGGGGCTCGGTGGGGAGCAGCGGGGTGCCGTAGGACACCGCGGAGAAGAGCAGCATCAGCTCCGGTGTCGCCAGGGCCTCCGGGGCCAGGCCGCGCAGGCACTCCAGTACCGCTTCGTCCGTCGGCCGGCCGCAGCCGAGCCGGACCGCCGCCGCGGTGCCCCGGGCCACGGTCCGGGACTCCGGCACGAACGGCTCGTAGGCGGCCAGCGCGGGCAGCAACGCGTGCGGGGGAATGGTGAGCGAGCAGGAACCGCTCTGCACGATCGCCCGGTGGAACAGGCCGGCCGACGCGGGGGAGGTGAGGTGCAGGCAGACGCTCAGGCCGCCCGCGGACTCGCCGAACACGGTGACGTTGCCCGGATCGCCGCCGAAGCGGGCGGCGTTGGCCCGCACCCAGCGCAGGGCCGCCTGCTGGTCGGCGAGCGCGAAGTCGGGAGCTCCGTGCAGCGCGGGATGCCCGAGGAGACCGAAGATCCCGAGCCGGTAGTTCACCGTGACGACCACGGCCCCGGCCCCGCCCTCGGCTCCACCCGCCGACGCCAGCCGGCCCGGCCGGTACAGATCCCCGGCACCGTTCATGAACCCGCCGCCGTGGAACCAGACCATCACGGGCCGGGGCGGGACCCCCTTGGTTCCGCTCGTACGCGGGACCGCTTCCGCCGGGGCCGCTCCCGCCGGGACCGTGACGTTGAGGAACAGGCAGTCCTCCGAGCCGCTCGGGCCGCCCGGCCCCACCGCGGGCAGCTGGACGCACCGGGCCCCGGGCGCACCGGCGTCCCGGACACCCGTCCAGCGCACGGCGGGCTCCGGCAGCCGCCAGCGCAGCGGCCCGGTCGGCGGGGCGGCGTACGGGATCCCCTCGAAGGTTCGGTACCCGTCGCCCTCCCGCCCGCGCACGGCCCCCCGATCGGTCTCGACCACGGGCCGCCCCCCGTCACCGGACCCGGGCCGGGCCCCGGCGCGGGGCAGGGCGCGTGCCCCGAATCCGCCGACGACTCCGAACCCGGCAAAGGCCCCGGCCGCAGCCCCGGGCACGGCTCCGGCCGGGGCTGCGGCCCCGGTCCAGGCTTCGGTTTCGGCTGCTGTCCAGTGAACGGCTCCGGATCCGCCCCGAGCTCCGGCCCCGCCGACGGACCCCGCCGTCGGGACGGCGGTGGCGCCGGTGTGCGGGGCGGTGGTCAGGAGGAGCAGGGTCAGGAGGAGGGCGCCGCGGGACGCCATCAGCGGCCCCTCGACAGCACGCCCCGGACGAAGGCCGCCTGCCCCGCGTGCTGGAGGCAGTCGCCGATCACGCTGACCAGCCGCACCCCGAGCGTCACCGGGGGGTCCCACCGCTCGTCGACCACCCGGTCCAGATCGGCGGCGGACAGACCTTCCAGGAACCGCCCCGTCCGCGCGTGGACCGCGTCGAAGTACCCCAGCAGGAGCTCCCCCGAGTCGACCCGGACGGCGCCGGCCTCTTCCGCGGTGTGCCCGTAGCCGGTCGACCCGGGCGGCAGCGCGAGCCCGAACCGCTCGTCCCAGCCCTGCTCGTGCCAGACCTGCTCGCTGCCGGCCGCATCCGCCACGTGGTCGTCCTGGACCCGGGTCAGGTGCCAGACGAGCCAGGTGACCGAGTTCGCGCCGGGATCGATCCGCGCGTCCAGCCACCCGGGCTCCAGCCCCTCGACCACTTCGTGCACCACGTCGTGGATCCGGCCGAACGCGTCGGTCAGTACCTCCGTACCCTTCATGCCCCCACCATGCGCACGGCCTGCGCCGACCGGGCCCGCGGCACCGCGGGGGACCCCCGTTTGCCCGCCCCGAATGGCGCAGCGCGGTCGGGTGCCGCTGAATGTAACAAAGCGTGCGCTTCCCATGACGCACGATGACCGGCGTGCGATGTGTAGACCCGCGCGTCGGCGAACGGAGCTTTCCATGAATGACCCGATCACGCTCGCCGCGACGGAGTACGAAGAGTACGAAGAACCGCGCCGGCTCCCCGACACCACGGACGTCCGGCCTCCGGTCCCCGACACCGACGACCTCGGCTCCGGGGCCGCTCCCGAGGCCCAGGCCGGCCCCGATCCCGGAGCCCGGCCCGGGGCGGCCTCCGCACACACCGTGCTGGAGACCGCCGCCACCGGCCGCCCCGTACGGGAGGTCACCCATCTGGTGAACCTCCTCAAGGACTCCGGCCAGGTCCCCAACCCCGGACACGCCGCGCTGCGCGCGGCCGCCGTCTCCCGGCCCGTCCACGAGGTCCAAGAACTGGTGACCCTGCTCGGGGAGCCCCCGCACGAGCTGGTCGAAACCGACATCACGCTGCGGGCCGCCGCCCTCGGCCGGCCCATCGAGGACGTGGCCCTGCTCGTCAGCATCCTCGGCACCGGCGAACAGCCCCCGCAGCACCGTCCCGACCAGGCGGACCGGGTACGGACCCCCGTCCACCGGCCCGCACCGCAGGCCCAGGCCCAGGCTCAGGCCCAAGCCCCGGCTCGGGCCCCGGTCCGGGGCCCGTCCACCGCCGGGGCCCGGCGCCCGGGAACGGGCGCCCTGCGCCACATACTGCGCTGGCCGGTGGCCCTCGCACTGCTCCTCTGCGGTGCGCTGCACGTGCCCGGCGATCTGGCGGGCCTGGCCTCCGGTGACCCCGGCGGGCTGCTCGCCCTGGCCGTCACCCTGCTCTGCCTGACGGCCGGCGCCCTGCTCGCGGTACGGGACACGGCCGCGGCGTGGCGGGCCGGCGCGGTGGTCGCGCTCGGCGTGGCCGTGCTCCACGTGGTCGGCGGCGTCGCCGGATTCGACCCGCTCGGCGGCGCGGTCGGCGGCTCCCTGGAGTGGGCCGGCATCACCGCGGTCCTGAGCGCCGCGGCCGGCGCCGTACTCGCCGGCCTGGCCCTGCAGTTCCGTCCGGCGGCCGACCCGGCCGACGGCGCCTGACCCGGGCGGAGAGGGGGCACGGGTTCACCACCCGGGCCCCCTCTCCGCCGTTTCGCCGCTTCGCGGAGGGAGACGCCCGATGGACCCGGTGGCCGCGCTGGACCGGATCGCCTTCCTGCTGGAACGCGCCCAGGAGCCGACCTACCGGGTCCAGGCCTTCCGTACGGCAGCCGCCGCCGTCGGCCGCATGGGCGAGGAGGAGCTGGCCGAACGGGTCCGCGCGGGCACCCTGGAAGCCGTCAAGGGAATCGGCCCGAAAACCGCCCAGGTCGTCCGCGAAGCCCTCGGCGGAGCGATCCCCGCGTACTTGCAGGGGCTGGAGGACAAGGTCGCGGCCCACCCCGCGGGCCCGCCGCCCAGCCCCGGGGCCCTCGCCCTGCGCGCCGCCCTGCGCGGCGACTGCCACCTGCACTCCGACTGGTCGGACGGCGGCAGCCCCATCGAGGCGATGGCCCGGGCCGCGGCGGCCCTCGGGCACGACTGGGCGGTGCTCACCGACCACTCGCCGCGCCTCACCGTCGCCCGGGGCCTCTCCCCGCAGCGGCTGCGGGAACAGCTGCGCACGGTCGCCGAACTCAACGCGACCTGGGCCCCGTTCCGGCTGCTCACCGGCATCGAGTGCGACATCCTCGACGACGGCTCGCTGGACCAGGAAGTGGAACTCCTGGCCGAGGTGGACCTCGTCGTCGGCTCCGTCCACTCCAAGCTCCGGATGGAAGCCCGCGCCATGACCCGGCGGATGGTCGCCGCCGTACGCAACCCGCACCTCGACGTCCTCGGCCACTGCACCGGGCGGCTGGTGACCGGCAAGACCCGCCCGGAGTCGGAGTTCGACGCCGAGGCCGTCTTCGCGGCCTGCGCCGAGTCGGGCGCCGCCGTGGAGATCAACAGCCGGCCCGAACGTTTGGACCCCCCGCGCCGGCTCCTGCGGCTCGCCGTGGCCGCGGGCACCCTCTTCGCGATCGACACCGACGCCCACGCCCCGGGACAGCTCGACTGGCAGACCCTCGGCTGCGAACGCGCCCTGGAATGCGGGGTGACGGCCGACCGGGTGGTCAACACCTGGTCCGCGGCGGAGCTGATCGACTGGACCCGGACCCGCCGACTGCCGTAGGGCCCATGGCTCCCGCAGCCCCGCCTACGCCTCGGTCCCGACATCCGTCCGGGACGAGGTGAGGGTGAAGAGCGCCCCGTCCGGATCGCGCAGCGACACCCACCGCTCGCTCGCGCTCGTCCCGGGCTCGGACACCGTGCGGCCGCCCAGCGCGACGGCAGCCTCCACCGCCGGCTCCAGCGCGGGCACCCGGAAGTGCACGTGCCAGCGCGGCCGGGTGTACGGGCTGTACGAACCCGGCTCCACGGGACCGCTGTCGAGGCGGGCCACCGGCTCCCCCTCCTGGCGCAGCACCACGCGGTCCTCCTCGTAGGCGACCTCGCAGCACCCGGCGCGGCCGGTGGCCCACTCCAGCACCTCCCCGTAGAAGATCGCCGACTCGAAGGCGTCCCGGGTGCGCAGCTCCAGCCAGGCCGGTGCCTGCCCCGAACCGACGCGCCAGCCCGAGGAGACCTGCCCCTCCCAGATCCCGAACACCGCCCCGTCCCGGTCCGCCGCCAGCGCCCCGCGGCCCCCCGACTCGAAGGAGACCGGGCCGACGGCGATGGTGCCGCTGCGTTCCCGGATCCGGTCCACCGCCACGTCGGCGTCGTCGACGGCGAAGTACGGGGTCCAGGCCACGGCCACCGCGAGATCCCCGGCCAGCGCCCCGATCCCGGCCACCGGCATCCCGTCCAGCTCGGCGACGGAGAAGGCCTCGCCGAGCCGCGCGGTCCGGAACCGCCAGCCCGCGACCTCCCCGTAGAACCGCTGCGCCGCGCCGAGGTCCCGAGCCATCAGGCTCACCCAGCACGGGGCCCCGAAGACGTCCCTCGTCGAAATCTCCACCGTGTGCTCCGCCCTTCACCGGGGCGCGGTCAGCGCGCCGTCCGAGCACAAGCAGTAGCGCCCCCGCCCCGGCCCCGGCCCGCAGGCGCGCCACCGGCACCACCGGCCGTGGGGCACGGATATCCCGTTGGCGGCACCCGGCCTAGGCTGCCACTCATGACGATCATGACCTCCAAGGACCTCGACAGGGCGGTGTCGCTCTGCGTCGAAGGGCTGCGCTCGGTGGCACACCGCGACTGGACCACCCGGGCCGCGGGGCTGGACTGGAGCTGCCACGACACCGCCGTGCACGTCGGCGAGTGCCTGGTCGCCTACGCCGCACAGCTCGTGCTGCGCGCCACCGACGACTACGTCCCCCTGGAGGTCCGGGCGGACGAGGGCGCCACCCCGGCCGGGGTGCTCGACATGATCACGGCCGGCGGCGGCATCCTGTCCGCCGTCGTGTCCGTCAGCGGGCCCGAGGTCCGGGGGTGGCATCCGGCCGGGGCGGCGGGTCCGGACGGATTCGCCGCGATGGGCGTCATCGAGCTGCTGCTGCACACCCGCGACGTGCTCGGCGCGTTCGGCGTGCACGACTGGCAGCCCGGCCCCGAGCTCCCCGCCCGGGTCCTGGACGTGCTCTTCCCGCACCTCCCGCACGGGGACGCCGACGACTCCTGGCGGACACTGCTGTGGGCGACCGGCCGGGGCGAACTGCCCGGCCTGCCCCGGCAGACGGTCTGGCGCTGGTTCGCCGACCCCGTCCGAGCCGAGCGCGTACTGCTCTGCGAGATCAGCCCGAACACCGCGGCCGACCTGCAAGCGGGCGGCACCGGCGGATTCGTCTGGGCCGAGGACGGACCCGCCGACGGCACCCGGGAGGCCGGCGGGATCGTGACGAAGGCGCGCGAGGACGGGACGTACCGGCCGGGCTGGGGACCGTACGTCATCGTCCGCGCGAGCGACCGCAAGGCCATCGGCGGCATGGGCTTCCACGCCGCCCCGGACGCGGAGGGCCGCACCGAGATCGGCTACGACCTGGTCCCCTCGGCACGCGGCAACGGCTACGCCACCGAGGCACTGAAGGCGCTGTCGGCCTGGGCCTTCGCGCAGCCGGGCGTCACCCGGCTGGAGGCCGAGGCGGACGAGGACAACGCATCCTCCCGGGCGGTGCTGCGGCGGGCCGGTTTCACCGAGGCCGCCACCGGGGAGGGCCTGGTCCGGTACGTCCTAAGGGGCTGAGCGGAGCCCGGCCAGGCCCTGGTTCCCGCCGCGCCCCCGGCTCGGAAGGCAG
The DNA here is from genome assembly GCF_055584085.1 of Streptomyces sp. NPDC104226. Lineage (NCBI taxonomy): Bacteria > Bacillati > Actinomycetota > Actinomycetes > Kitasatosporales > Streptomycetaceae > Streptomyces > Streptomyces sp. NPDC104226. The sequence goes on along the minus strand of NZ_JBVJMS010000002.1, from coordinate 530,309 downwards.
GTCGCACATGGCGAGTTCCCAGGTCCCGTTGATCGATCTCGACCCGTGGCGCACCGGCGGGCCCGAGGCACGCCGCCTCGTGGCCGCCCGCGTAGACGAGGCGCTGCGGACGGCCGGCTTCCTACTGGTGGCCGGGCACGGGGTGGACCCGGAACTGCCCCGGCGGATCCGGGAGGCCGCGCGGACCTTCTTCCGGCTCCCGGCCGCCGCCAAGGCCCCGTACGCCGTGGCGGTCGGCGGCCGCGGCTGGCTCGGCCCGGGCGCCGAGGCCAACAGCTACGCGGAGGGCGCGGCCTCCCCGCCCGACCTCAAGGAATCCTGGTCCTGGGCGGCGGAGGAGCCGACGGGGATCGCCTCGGTGGACGCCGAGTGGTTCCGGCCGAACGCCTGGCCGGCCGAAGTGCCCGAGCTCCGCTCGCTGGTGACGGAGTACCTGGCCGCGATGCGGGCGCTCTCCGACGAGCTGCTGGAGCTGCTGGCCACCGCCCTGGGCCTGGGCGCGGACCATTTCACCCGCCACACCGGCCACCCCACCTGGGGGTTCAACGTCAACTGGTACCCCGGCACCGAGATCCTCGGGCCGCCGCTGCCCGGCCAGTTCCGCATCGGCGCGCACACCGACTTCGGCACCGTCACCGTCCTGGACCGCCAGCTGGGCACCGGCGGACTCCAGATCCACACCGACGCCGAGGGCTGGCAGGACGCCCCGTACGATCCGGCGGCGCTCACCGTGAACATCGGCGACCTGATGGCGCGCTGGACGGGCGACCGGTGGAGGGCCGGCCGCCACCGGGTCCTGCCGCCGCCCGCCGACGTGCCCGCCGAGGAGCTGATCTCGCTGGTCTACTTCTACGAGTGCGACGCGCACACCCGCGTGGAGTCCCTCGCGGCGCCCCTGGGACGGGTCGTGCACGAGCCGGTCGACTCGCACGTCTACCTGAGGGCGCAGCTCGACGCGATCACCGTCCCGGCGGCGGACCGGGAGGGGGGATCCGGAGCGTGACCCGATTACCCGATGTCCGGCGCGTTCGGCAGGATGGGGCCCATGACCGAGATCCGTACCCCCCGCCTCCTCCTCCGCCGCTGGTCCGAGGACGACCTCGTCCCCCTGTCGGAGATCAACGCCGACCCCGAGGTGATGCGCTGGATCGGTGAAGGCGAGACCCTCGACCTGGAGGAGACCGCCGAGACCATCGAGCGGTGGGAGGACGAGTGGGACGAGGAGGGCTTCGGGATCTTCGCCGTGGAGCTGCTCGCCTCCGGCGAGCTGATCGGTGCCGTGGGCCTGTCCATGCCGTGGTGGCTGCCCGAGGTCCTGCCGGCGGCCGAGATCACCTGGCGGCTCGGGCGTTCCTTCTGGGGCCAGGGCTACGGCTCCGAGGCGGCGCACGCCACCCTGGAGTTCGCCCTCCAGGACCGGGGCCTCGACCGGGTCGTCGCCGTGAACCGGGCGGGCAACGACGAGTCCGAGAACGTGATCCGCAAGCTGGGCATGACCGCCGAGAAGGACCTCAGCCACCCGCAGAGCGGCGTGCTCCTCAACCTCCACGGCATCGACCTGACGGAGTACGAGGGCTGAGCAGCCCCCCCGCATCGACCGATCGGCTGACCCCGCTGTCGGCCGCCGGGCCGAGCGGCCGGGCGGCCGCGCGAGGTGAGGATGGGTACGGGGGAGCGGGCGCACCACCGGCCCCGCCCCCGGAACCGAAAGGGGCCACGCCCATGCCGCAGCACGACCGCCCGCACCCGCGCCGCCGCGTACGGGGAACCCGTACCGCCCTCGCGGTCCTCGCCGGAGCACTGCTGCTGGGGGCCTGCTCCACCCCCGACGCGCCCCCGGCCGCCGCCCCCGCGGCCTCTGCGCTGGCGACGGCCGAGACCACCCCGGGCGGCACCCTGCTCGTCGCCGACTTCGGGGCCGACACCGTCACCTTCGTGGACCCGGAGCGCGGCGCGGTCGGCTCGGTGCCGGTCGGCAGGGCCCCGTACGGCCTGGTGGTCGGCGCGGACGGCCGGGCCTGGGTGGCCACGGCCGAGGGGGTCGCCGTCGTGGACACGCGGACGCGCACCCGGCTGGCGCTGATCCCGTACCGCACCACCGGCACCGGGCCCGTGACCGGCGGCGAGTACCGGGGCGGTGGCATGGGCATCGCGCTGTCGCCCGACGGCGCGCACGCGTACGCCGGGGTCAACGTGCCAGGGACCACCGGCGTCCTGGAGGTCATCGACACGGCGAAGAACGAGGTCACGGCGGTGGTCCCGGTGGGCCGCCGGCCCTTCGACGTGGACGTCTCGCGGGACGGCTCGGAGGTGTACGTCACCGGCCACGACTCCTTCGACGTCACCGTCGTGCCCGTCGGATCCGGCGGCTCCGTCGGGCCGGCGGGGCCGCGCCGCATCGAGGTCGCCCCGTACGGGACGGAGGGCGGCCTCGGATCCTGGCTGAAGCCGCACTACGCCGTCGTACGGCCGGCGGACGGGATGCTCCTGCTGCCCTTCGAGGGGGAGCGGCTCGCGGTGGTGGATCCGCGGACGGGCCGCAGCACGGTGGAGCAGATGACCGCAGACACCCACCAGCACGGGGCCGCGGTCACGACGGACGGCCGGCTGCTGGTGGTCGGCACGGGCGCGGTGGAACCGGGCAAGGGCAAGGGGCCCTCCCTCACGGTCCGTTCCCCGGACGGCTCGGAGCGGGTGTACCCGCTGGACGGGCCGCACGAGGACGTGGCCGTGTCCCGGGACGGGCGGACGGCCTACGTCACCGGCGGCTACACCCGGGACGGCTACTGGAACGGCATCACGGTCGTGGACCTCGACACCGGGAGCAGCCGCCGGCTCGCGGCGGGATCGCGTCCGCTGGGCATCGCCGTCCTGGGGTGAACGGGCGCGGGGCGCGGGCGGAGGGTGTCAGGCCGCGCAGGTGTCCAGCATGGTCGAGAGCATCTTCTTCTCGGGCTCGGTGACGGTCAGGCCGTACACGGACTTGACCGTGGTCCAGGCCCGCCCGTACTGGCACCAGGCCGCCTTCGACGGCGGCTGCCACTGGTCGGGACTCTGGTCGCCCTTCGAACGGTTCGAGGAGGCGCTCACCGCCAGCAGTTGAGGATGTGTCAGATCGTTGGCGAAGGCCTTGCGCTTCGCGGCGTCCCAGCCGGCCGCGCCGGAGCGCCAGCCCTCGGCGAGGGGCACCATGTGGTCGATGTCCATCTTCGAGGCCTCGGTGACCACCACCTCGTCGTACAGGCTCTTCCACGTGCCGGACACGGCCTTGCACTGGGAGTCCCGGGTGACGTTCGCACCGTCCCGCTGGAGGACGACCTCGCGGGTGTCGCACTTGTCGCCCTGCTCCGCCCAGTGCGTGAACTTGTCCCGGCTGTAACCGGACATGGTTCCCGGGGCCGCCACCTTCAACGCGGCCAGCTGGGTACGGGCCACGGAGACGCCGACCATGCCAGGGAGCACGTCACCGGTGGAGGGCTTCCCGTCGGCGGGAGCGGACGACGCGGCGGGTGTGCCGCCGCCCGGCTTCGGATCGTCGCCGGGACCCGCCCCGGACCCGCTCCCCGCTCCGGAACATCCGGCGCCGGCCAGCAGCAGCACGGCTGCCAGTACCGCACCGGGCACACGCATCTGACGCCCCATGACCCCACCCCGAACCCCGCCGCACACTGTGTCGCGGGAAGCCTACCCATGCCGGAGGGGAACCGAAGCAGGGCCCGCCGCCACCGGTGCTCAGCCGGCGTGGCCGCGCAGCCACGCCTCCAGGACGGCGAAGTCGCCGTCCTGGAGGCCGACCTGGGGGTCGACGCGGTGCAGGAGGGCCGGGCCGGGGTGGTGCTCGGAAACCCAACGCCGGTCCGCAGCCCCGATCTCGTCGTCGACCCACACGAACGCCCGGCCCGCGGCCCAGGCGACGAGACCGGCGGTCTTCCAGTGGATGCCGCCCCGGAGGTCCCCGGCGGAGGGCTCGGGCCAGTCCGCCACCGGCAGCGCCGGCAGCCCGAGCCGAGGGGCGAGACAGGCGTTGGCGTCGTCCATCCAGGTCGTGGCCCAGACGAGCTCGCACGGCAGACCGGCGAGCCGCGGCCCGAGCGCCGGATCGAGCCGGGGGAGGAGCGGGTGCCCGTCGGCCTCGGTCGGCGCACCGGGGGACGCGTAGACCGGGTAGCCCTGCGCGGACCCGAACGGGATGAGGGGGCCGTCCACGTCGAGGAAGAGGACGGGCCGCGTCGCGCGGGGGACCGGGGGAGTCGGGGGGTTCGCCATGCGGCACAGCAATACCACGCACCCGGGACTGCGGGAACGAGGGGCCGGAAGGCAACCGCGCCCCGGGCGGAGCCCTCTGTACGGGCAGAAGGGGGAGACGACATGACGACGACTGCGGTACCGACGACTGCGGTATCCCGGACCGGGCGGACGGCCTTCGCAGGGCTGGCCGTGCTCCTGTGCGCCGGACTAGCTGCCTGCGGCACCGTACGGGCCGGGGAGCCGTCCGGGCCGGCCGCTCCCGTGGCGGCGCCCGCTCCGGAGCGCTGCGACCTGGACGGGACGACGGGTACGGACGCCGGCGCGGCCGGGGCCACCACCGCGCCCGACGTCCCGACGGAGGACCAGACGGGCGGTCCCGCGGGCCCGCCGACGGACGAGGAGTCCGGCGGATACGCCGGTCCCCCGACCGATGGGGAGTCGGGCGCCGACGCCGGTCCCCCGACGGACGAGGAGTCGGGCGGATACGCCGGTCCCCCGACGGACGAGGAGACGGGCGGATACGCCGGGCCGCCGACCGATCAGGACACCGGTGTGCCCGGCCCGCCCACGGACGGGGCCTCCGGAGGCGGCGCCGCCACCAATGGCGCGGGACCCTGCGGCGCGGCCGGGTGGTTCGACATGCGGCGGGACTTCGTTGCCTACTACGCGGAGCACCGCACCGACGAGGACGCGTTCGTCTCCGCGGACGGCATCGGCGAGGTCCGCGTCCGCAAGGTGCGCGGGAAGGGCCTCGCGGAGGTGACCTTCACCACCCGCGCCGCGGGCAAGGGCCGCGGCGACGACGCCCGCAGGGTCGTACGGGTCTTCGCGGCCTGGCGGCACGAGGTGTACGGAGACGCGGATGCGGGCACCGTCACGGTTCGTACGCGCGAGGAGCACCCCGTGACCGTCACCGAGGCCTGGTGACCCCGGACGGGCTCCCCGCGGAACGCCCGCCCACCCCGAACCAGGAAGCAGAGGCAGGACCGCCGTGACCGACGACGCCGCCAACGAACCGCACGTCCCCACCGACGCGGAGCGCACGGCCCGCGCCCGGGTGCGTGAGCAGGCCACCGGCCTGACCCACCACGAGACCGAGGAGGCGCTCGAAGCCGCCGAGGCCGCCGCCGTGGAGACCGAGGGCGACCTGGAGAGTGCCGATGCCGCCACCCGCGCCGCCGTCGCGGAATGGCGGCGCATCACGGAGCTGCTCTTCGACCACGGTGGTCCGTACTCTCCCCATATGGATGCTTTCCTCCAGGGGCAGATGGAGGCCCGCAAGGCTCACGGCGACCCCAACCATCACTTGGGGAAGTCATAAGGTTGGGTTATGGGGGCATAACCAGGGGGTGGGTGCCGGGTTAGGCTGCCCTTAGCTTAGGGTTCTTCTTGATCGAGTATCCGTCGTTCGAAGGGAACCCAGCCATGCCTCGCCCCCTGCGGGTAGCAATCGTCGGTGCCGGCCCCGCCGGCATCTACGCCGCCGACGCCCTGCTGAAGTCCGAGGCGGCCACCGAGCCGGGTGTGTCCATCGACATCTTCGAACGGATGCCGGCCCCCTTCGGTCTGATCCGCTACGGCGTCGCTCCCGACCACCCCCGCATCAAGGGCATCATCACCGCCCTGCACCAGGTGCTCGACAAGCCGCAGGTCCGCCTCTTCGGCAACGTCGACTACCCGAACGACGTCAGCCTCGACGAGCTGCGCTCCTTCTACGACGCCGTGATCTTCTCCACCGGCGCCACCGCGGACCGCGCGCTCACCATCCCCGGTGTCGACCTCGACGGCTCCTACGGCGCCGCCGACTTCGTCTCCTGGTACGACGGCCACCCCGACGTGCCGCGCACCTGGCCGCTGGAGGCGGAGAAGGTCGCCGTCCTCGGCGTCGGCAACGTCGCCCTCGACGTGGCCCGGATCCTCGCCAAGACCGCGGACGAGCTGCTGTCGACCGAGATCCCGGCGAACGTCTACGACGGCCTCAAGGCGAACAAGGCCCTCGAGGTCCACGTCTTCGGCCGTCGCGGCCCCGCGCAGGCCAAGTTCAGCCCGATGGAGCTGCGCGAGCTGGACCACTCGCCGAACATCGAGGTCATCGTCAACCCCGAGGACATCGAGTACGACGAGGGCTCGATCGCCGAGCGCCGCAAGAACAAGCAGACCGACATGGTCGCCAAGACCCTGGAGAACTGGGCGATCCGCGACATAGGCGAGCGCCCGCACAAGCTCTTCCTGCACTTCTTCGAGTCGCCCACCGAGGTCCTCGGCGAGGACGGCAAGGTCGTGGGCCTGCGCACCGAGCGCACCGAGCTCGACGGCACCGGCAACGTCAAGGGCACCGGCACGTTCACCGACTGGGACGTCCAGTCCGTCTACCGGGCCGTCGGCTACCTCTCCGACGAGCTGCCCAAGCTGCCCTGGGACGTCGACTCCGGCACCGTTCCGGACGAGGCCGGCCGCGTCATCGAGGCCGGCGCGCACCTGGCGTCCACGTACGTCACCGGCTGGATCCGCCGCGGTCCCATCGGCCTCATCGGCCACACCAAGGGCGACGCGAACGAGACGGTCGCCAGCCTGCTCGCCGACCACGCGGCCGGCAACCTGCTGACCCCGGCCGCCCCCGAGCCGGAGGCGGTCGAGACCTTCCTCGCACAGAAGGAGATCCGCTTCACGACGTGGGAGGGCTGGTACAAGCTCGACGCCGCGGAGAAGGCGCTGGGCGAGCCGCAGGGCCGCGAGCGCGTGAAGCTCGTCGAGCGCGAGGACATGCTCAAGGCGAGCGGCGCGTAATCGGGCCCCCGTAGTCCCCGGTCCGGCCGGTCCCGCCGAGTGCGGGCCCGGCCGGACGGCTGTACGGGCGGCAGGCGCGTGAGTGCGTGCGCGCGGTACACCCCGTACACCCCCGTGCACCCGTGCGTCTTACGGAACTCTGACGGGCGGGCGCGGACCCTGGCCGCCGGGACCGGGCAGGTGGTCGAATCGCCACGTGAGCACAGACCGGCACCCCGACCGAGACCAGCGATCCGACCCCGAGCCGGACAGGTCCCCCGCGCCCGCCCCCGGCCCCGCCCCGGACCCCGACGGCCTCGGGGCGCCCGTCGGCCGGCGGCTGGTCCTCGGGATGGTGGGGCTCGGCGCCCTCGGTCTGGTCCTCGCGCCGAAGCTCCAGTCGGGGTTCGACTCCGTGCTGGGCGCGGCCGCGAGCAAGGACCCGACCGGGCTGACCGGACTGCTGCCGGGCGGCGGCGGGTTCCGGTACTACTCGGTCGCCTCCTCGGTGCCCGAACGCGGCCCGGCCGACTACCGGCTGACCGTCGACGGCCTGGTCGAGCGCCCGGCCACGTACACCCTCGACGCGCTGCGCTCCCTGCCGCAGACCCGGATCGTCCGAGACGTCCAGTGCGTGACGGGCTGGCGGGTCCCCGCGACCCCCTTCGAGGGCGTCCCGCTCTTCCGGCTGCTGGACGCGGCCGGGGTGCGCCCCGAGGCCCGCGCGATCCGGTTCACCTGCTTCGACGGCACCTACACCGAGAGCCTCACGCTCCCGCAGGCCCGCCGCGAGGACGTCATGGTCGCCCTGAACATGCAGGACAAGCCGCTCAGCCACGCCCACGGCGGCCCGGTCCGCCTCTACGCGGCGCCCATGTACTTCTACAAGTCGGTGAAATGGCTCTCGGGCATCACGCTCACCCCGGAGGTCCGGCCCGGCTACTGGGAGGAACTCGGCTACGACGTCGACGCCTGGGTCGGCAAGTCGAACGGACGCGACGATGCCCCGACCGTCTGAAGCCCCGGCCGAGCACCCCGCCCGCGTGGGCCGGTTCGGCCCCGCCGTCCGGCTGGTCCACCTGGCCACCGCCATCCTGACGGGCGTCTGCCTGGCGAGCGCGGCCTGCCTCTACCTGCCGCCCCTCGCCGAACTCGTCGGCCGCCGCCACCTGGTGGTCACCGTGCACGAGTGGTCCGGACTGCTGATCCCGGCCCCCGCCCTGCTGGGACTCGGCTCCCGGGCGTTCCGCGGGGACCTGCGTCGGCTGAACCGCTTCGGCCCGCACGACCGCACCTGGCTGCGCTCCGCCCTGCGCCGCGACCACCGGCCGGACGCGCGCCCGGCGGGCAAGTTCAACGCCGGGCAGAAGCTCTACGCGAGCTGGAGTGCCGGGGCCGCCCTCGTGATGCTCGGCACCGGTCTGCTGATGTGGTTCACCGACCTGGCACCGCTGCCCTGGCGGACCGGGGCCACCTTCGTCCACGACTGGCTGGCCCTCGCGACGGCCGTGGCCGTCCTGGGCCACGTCCGGATGGCCGTCGGCGATCCGGAGGCCCGGCGCGGCATGCGCACGGGCTCGGTCGCCGCAGACTGGGCCCGGCGCGAGCACCCCCTGTGGCGCCCGCACGGAACCTCCGCCGCACGGGCCGTACGCCCTACTCCGGCGGAACCGCCGCGTCGAGGGCGGCGGTGAGCCGCCGCAGGCGGTCCTGAAGGTCCTTGACCTCGGAAAGCTCGAATCCGGTCGCGGCCGCGATGCGCCGGGGCACCTCGACGGCTCGCGCGCGCAGGGCCGTACCGGCCTCGGTGGGGCGTACGTGCACGGACCGTTCGTCGGCAGCGCTGCGCTCGCGCACGATCAGACCGGCCGCCTCCAGCCGCTTGAGGAGGGGGGAGAGCGTGCCCGAATCGAGCCGCAGGTGCTGTCCGAGCTGTTTGACCGGCAGCTCCCCGTGCTCCCACAGCACCAGCATCACCAGGTACTGGGGGTAGGTGAGCCCGAGGTCCTTCAGGACGACCCGGTAGAGCCCGCCGAAGGCACGGTTCGCGGCGCCGAGCGCAAAGCAGATCTGGCCGTCGAGGCGCAGGAAGTCCTGGTCGGGGAGGGCGTCGGTCGATTGCTCGGTCATGTGGGCCAGTGTACCCGGGGCGCCGTGTCGGCAACTAAATTGTGCACAACTGAATTGTGTGCCATATTGATGGAGCGAGGCCGCCGGACGGCGGCACCGCCTCCGCCCCTTGAGAGGAACCCCCGAGATGGACGCGATCTACACCGCTGTCGCCACCGCCAACGGCCGCGAAGGCCGCGCCGTCAGCTCCGACGGCCAGATCGACCTGGCGCTGGCGATGCCGCCGGCCCTCGGTGGCAGCGGCCTGGGCACCAACCCCGAGCAGCTCTTCGCGGCCGGGTACGCCGCCTGCTTCGCCAGCGCCCTCGGGCTGGTCGGCCGCCAGGCCAAGGTCGACACCAGCGAGGTCTCGGTGACCGCGGAGGTCTCCATCGGCAAGGACGGCGCGGGCTTCGGGCTGGCCGTCGTCCTGCGCGTGGAACTCCCCGAGGCGCTGATGGGCGAGACCGGCACCCTGCTGGTCAAGCAGGCGCACGAGGTCTGCCCCTACTCCCGGGCCACCCGCGGCAACATCCCCGTCGAGCTCGTCGTCGAGTAGTCCGGGCGTCGAGCAGTCGGGGCGTCCAGGCGTCCGTGGGCGGTGGCTCCGGGTGGGATCCCGGAGCCACCGCCCCTTCTCGTCAGGACTCCGCGCCCGCCGTCCCCGCCGCGCGCGCCGCGCGGGCGGTGAGCGAGGCGGCTCCCGCGTCCGTGAGGCGGCCGTGCAGCCGCAGCCGGGCGAATCCGCCGTCCGGGTAGACGTCGATCCGGGCGTGCGTGGCCAGGACCGGTGCGGCGAGCGGCAGCCGGTGCGGGCTGTCGGGCTCCAGCCGGGTGCGCGGGAGGACCTGCGTCCACGCGCCGTCCACGCCGTCCTTGACGGACAGCGACACCCAGCCGGCCGCGTTCCCCTTCAGGTTCGCGGTGTCCACCTCCACCGCACGGATCTCGCACTGCCCGGCCAGCCGGTACACGATCCAGTCGTTCCCCTTGTCGCGGCGCCGACGCGTCTCCCAGCCGTCGTCCTGCTTCTGCGACAGCCCCGGCATGATCGTGTTCCCCGGGGAGGAGTAGAAGCCGTCCGAGGCCTCCTCCACGACCCCGCCGTTGACCACGCAGGCCATGTCCGCCGTGCCGAGCAGGGCCAGCCATGCGGGATCGGGCAGCACCTCGCCGTGGACCCGCAGGCGTGCGATGCCCCCGTCGGGGTGCTGGTTGATCCGCAGGTGGGTCCAGCGGCGTCCGGACCCGACCGCGAACCCGTTCGCTGCGTGGCCGTACACCGGAGTGCGGGGGACGATCTCCTCCCAGGCGTCCGTCCGGCCGAGGAGTTCGGCCGTCGAGGGCGTCCCCTCGAAGGCGGCCGCCCACACGCTGATCTGCTGCGGGTGGTTGCCCCGGAAGTGTGCGGTGTCGACGACGATCCCGCGGATGATGCCGGGGGAGCCGAGGCGGATCAGCGCCCAGTCGTGATCGGAGTCCGTCGGGAACGGCTCGTCCGCGCCCGCCCCGCGCCGCCGCCGGGTCTCCCAACCGTCCATCACCTTCCCCTTGTTGCCGTAGTCGTGCACGTCGAAGACGGCCGGAGTGCGCAGCAGGAGGTTCTCCCGCTCGGCGAAGAACTCGTCGTTGGCGGCGACGACCCCCGCGCCGAGCCGCCGGTCGGCGAGGTCGGTCAGGTGGGAGAAGTCGAAGGCGGCGCCCCGGTAGTCGGCGTACGGGTCGCCCGACACGTAGGGCGCGGCGGCGAAGTCGGTGGTCGGGATCTGCATGTGCGGAAGCCTGCTTTCCGTTGCGGAGGAAGGGAGTTGGGGCTCGGGGGGATGTCCCGACTCTCGCTCTTCGGCACCGCTCAGGTCCATCGATTGTTTTCGACCGTTCCTTTCAGCAGGACTGAAAGGTGCAGGCGGGTGGATCGGCCGGCCAGGCCATCGGCACCACGAAGCGCCGCGGGCCCGGCAGTGCGCCGGGCCCGCGGGGCTCAGAACGTCCGGTCCAGCAGCGCGAACAGCTCCGACCAGTGCCGCTCGTCCGACGCCGCGTCGTAGGAACTGGTATCGGCCAGGGTGTAGCCGTGCGCGGCGCCCTCGTACACCTCCGCCCGGTGGCGGACACCCGCAGCCGAGAGGGCCTTCGACAGCCGGTCGATCTCCTCGGCCGGCAGCGTCGGGTCCTGGTCCGCGTGGCCGAAGTACAGCTCGGCGGTGACCCGGTGCGCCACCAGGTGCGGGCTGTCCGCCGCGTCCGTGGCCAGGAACCCGCCGTGGAAGCCGGCCGCAGCCGCCACCCGGTCCGGGTACGTCCCCGCCGTGAGCAGGGCCAGCCGGGCCCCCAGGCAGTACCCCGTGATCGCCACCGGCCCGGCGGCGACCTCCGGAAGGCCCTCGAGCCGCTCCAGATAGGACTCGGCGTCGCGCATCGCCAGCTCGGCGGTCAGTGACTGGAGGACCGGCCCGACCCGGTCGAAGAGTTCCGGCTGCCGCCCGAAGTCCACGAACTCCGGAAGCTCGAACACCGGTGCGCGCCCGTGCCGGTAGAAGAGGTTGGGCATCAGGACGACGTGGCCGGCCGCCGCGATCCGGTCCGCCACCGACTTGATGTGCGGACGGATCCCGAGGGCGTTCACGTACAGCAGCACCCCGGGGTACGGTCCGTCCCCGTCGGGCCGGGCCAGATAGGCATCGGCGGCGCCGTCCCGGGTGACGACCTCAACCGTCGTCCGGACTAACTCGTTTGCGGTGGTCATGGCCGTCCCCCTCCGTCGTGTGGCGAAGGCCGCAGACTACCGTGATCGGGCTCTTGCCCCGGAGTGTCCGGAAACCGCCCTCACCCGGCCCCACCAGGGGGCGTACCGTGGTCCGATGCCAGTAATGGACATCAGCGCCAGCGCGGAAGAGTTCGATGCCGACCCGTACGCCTTCTACGAGAGGATGCGTGCGGCGGGGCCCGTCCACCGCATCATCCTCGCCCCCGGCGAGGTCGAACCGAGCTGGATGATCGTCGGGCACGAGGAAGCGCGCCGCGCCCTCAACCACCCGGCCCTGTCCAAGGACTGGCGCACCTCGGGCAACTTCCCGGACGCCCAGCTCAGCGCCGTGAACTCCAACATGCTGGAACTGGATCCGCCCCACCACACGCGGCTGCGGCGCCTGGTCTCGCGGGAGTTCACCGCGCGCCGGATGGAGGGCATGCGCGGGCGCATCCAGGAGATCACCGACGGGCTGCTCGACGCGATGGCCGCCCGGCCGGAGCGCGGCGGAGACCTGATCGACGCGCTGGCGTTCCCGCTCCCGATGACCGTCATCTGCGAGCTGCTCGGCGTTCCCGACCTGGACCGGGCCAGGTTCCGGTACTGGTCCAACGAGATCGTCTCCCCGACCTCGGTCGAAGCGAACAGCACCGCGAGCCGGGAGATGGGCGCCTACCTCGTGGAGCTCATCGGGGCCAAGTCCAAGGAACCCGGCGAGGACCTGCTGAGCGCGCTGATCCGCACCAGCGACGAGGACGGCGACTCCCTCTCCCCCGACGAGGTCATCGGGATGGCCTTCCTGCTGCTCGTCGCGGGCCACGAGACCACCGTCAACCTCATCTCCAACGGCGTACGGGCCCTGCTCGCCCACCCCGGCCAACTGGCCGCCCTGCGCGGGGACATGGACGGGCTGATCGACGGAGCCGTCGAGGAGATGCTCCGCTACGACGGCCCCGTGCAGCACACCACGTACCGCTACGCCCGCGAACCCCTCGACGTGGGCGGCACCGTCATCCCGGCCGGGGCCACCGTGTTCGTCTCCCTGGCCGGCGCCGACCGCGACCCCGCCCGCTTCACGGACCCCGGGGCGTTCGACATCGGCCGCGCCCCGCAGGGCCACCTGGCCTTCGGCCACGGACTCCACTTCTGCCTCGGCGCCCCGCTGGCCCGCATGGAGGGCCGCATCGCCATCCGCTCCCTGCTCGAACGCTTCCCCGACCTGGCCGAGGACCCGCAGCCCGGCCCGCCGGCCTGGCTGCCGGGCACCCTCATGCACGGCGTCAGCCGCCTTCCGCTGCGCTGGTAGCCCCGCCGGGCCGGCCCCGCCCGGGGTCAGCCGGTGGCGCCCCGCGCCAGGAGGCGTACGGCCTGGTCGAGGCGGGCCCGGCGGGTTTCCGGGGTGAGGGCCTGGAGGAGGGGCAGGACGACGAGGTAGCGCCCGGTGCGGTCCAGGGCCTCGAAGGCCGCCCGGGCCGCCGGGTTCTCCGCGAGGGCCGCCGTGACGTCCGGCGGCACTTCCGCCGTCCGCTGGGAGGCGTAGGCCCCCGACCAGCGGCCGTCCTCCTGGGCCTTGCGCACCTCGGCGAGTCCCGGTTCGCGCATCCGGCCCAGGGCCGTCAGCTCGGTCACCTTGGCGACGTTGACCTGCGACCACAGGCTCCGGGGCCTGCGGGGAACGTACTTCTGGAGGTAGGACCGCTCGTCCAGGGACCGGCGCTGACCGGAGATCCAGCCGTAGCACAGCCCGATGTCGACCAGCTCGTCCGAGGAGACCGAGGGGATCCCGGACGCCTTCTTCGCCAGCCTGACCCACACGCCCTCGTGCCGGGTGTGGTGCCCGGCCAGCCACTCCTCGAAGGCCGTGGCATCGGCGAACGCGATGACCTCCACGCCGTCCAGCTCGTTCAGCTCGTCCATGCGGGCCAGGCTAGGCGCCCGCACCCCGGAGCGGAGCGGGTGTCCGGCTGCGGGATAATGATCGCCGGTGCGGGCCCGGTTCGCGCCGGACAGTGCAGCGACCCGAGATGGAGCCCCCGATGGACGTACGCCACTTCGAGCGGATCACCGCCTTCATCGAGGCGCGGCTCACCCCGCTCTTCGCCGAGGAGACGGGCAGCGAGAACGGCTTCGGGATGGACGACACCTCCCGCGCCCTGCGTGCCCTGCGCAACGCGGCGCTGGAGGCCTCGGTGGCCAAGGGCCTCATCGAGCAGCGGGAGGCGGCCGAGCCGGCGGTCCGCCGGGTCATCGACCAGGCGGTGGAGCACCACTGGGACGTGCTGCGCGGCATCGCCCGCCAGTGGGAGGACCACGCCGACTTCGTCCACGCCTTCAAGCACCACGCGTGGGAGCTCGACGAGGCCCCCGCGGCGGCCGCGGCCCCGTAAGTGCCGGCAGGCCCGTAGCCGGGGCCCGGCCCGCGGGCGCTAGCGCAGGTCCATGCCCGGGTCGTCGATGACGCGCTCCTGCTCGCTCTGTTCGCGCAGGCGGCGCGCCTTGTCCCGCAGCCGCCGGCTCTCGTCCGGGTCGGTCGAGCGGGTGGCGGCCTCGTCGAGCTCCTGCGCCTTGTCGCGCAGCTGCCGGGACCGGCCGTGGGATTCGCCTGCACTCATGATCACTCCTGGGCGCTGTGGGGGGACGCCGGGCGGCTTTCAGCGAACCAGCAGTCCACCCGGAGCGCATCTCGAACCACGCCGGCGACCACGTACGGTCACCACCAGTACGCGGGGTAACTCGGAGCCTTGCGCCGCAGGCGGGAGGCCGCGTACCCGGTCAGGACGATCAGGACGGCCGATCCGAACAGCAACGGCACGAACCGGGCCGCCACCGGGGCCTGGAGCACGACCACCACGGCGGTGGCGCAGGCGGGTGAATGCGGGGTGCGCGCGGCCATGACCAGCGCCAGCGTGAGACCCGCGGCCACGGCGGCCCCCCAGGCACTGCTCCCGGCCGCGGCCAGCACCCCGTAGCCGACGGCCGCCCCGACCATGTGGCCGATGATCACCCCGCGGGGCTGCGCGAGCGGCAGCGTGGGCGCGCTGTGCACGAGGGCGGCGCTGGCGGCCAGCGGCGGTATGAGGATCGGCTCGTGGAGCATGGCTCCGATCGCCACGAGCCACAGCAGGACCGCCGTGGCGGCGCCGATGCTGTGGAGCGCGGCGGCGGCCGTGGGCCGGGCCGGGGCCCGGCCGCCGATCGTCCGGCGGCGGGGCGGTTCGGGGGCGGAGGATCCGGGCGAGTCCGGAGATCCGGGGGAGTCGCCGGGTGAGGCGGGGTGGAGTGCGGTACTCATCGAGGCAGGTTTCCGGGCAGGGCTGCCGCCGGGCGGTCGGCGGCCGGGCAGGGGCGGAGCGGGGCGGCGGTGCGGCGCGTTCCCGCCATGACCCTATCCGGCCCCCTTCCGGCCCCGGCCTGCGGGTCCCGCGGCCGTGACGCCCGTCACGCGTTGGGATCGAAGGGGATCCCGGCCGGCTTGGCCTTGGCCAGGTGGCCGTTGAACTGACCGTCCTTGATGCCGAGCAGGGCGCTGCCGAAATCGGCCTGGCTCAGCTTGTCGCGCAGCCCGGCCGGGTAGCCGTTCCAGCCGACCAGCGCCGGGTACTGCCAGGTCCCCTTGTGGTTCTCCGGCGGCTCGTCGCCCGAGTTCGCGGCACGGAAGCAGTGCGTGCTGATGCCGTCCTTGTGGTAGACGATCTTCGGATGGGTGCCGTCGAAGCGGATCTGCGAGGCGGCGTGGACCTTGAAGTTCCCGTGTTCCGACGTGGAGACGTAGGCGACCTGGTTGTTCTGGATCCACACCACGACGTGCTCCCAGTCGTGCCGGTGCCCGGCGCTGCCGGGACCGAGCGAGACCTGGTCCTTCTCGAAGTAGAGGGCGTACATGACGGCGCACCAGCCGTTGTTGCACTTCGCGCGGGAGTAGCCGTTGGTGTTGTTCAGGTCGGAGAGGTCACGGCATTGGCCGTTGACGTCGCCGCCCATCTTCAGGCCCCCGTTGAGGGTGCCGTCCGGACCGATGGCGGGGCTGGAGTAGCAGCCGTCGCGGTCGTAGTCGTAGGCCGGCTGGAAGGTCTGCTCCAGCCCGTCCGCGTTGGCGGGCAGGGCCTGCGGGGGAGCCGCGTACGCGACCGCGGGGACCGCGAGGACCAGCGTCGCGGCCCCCGCCGCGGCGGCGAGCATCCTGCGGGTCCGCCGGCCCGGCCCCCTGCGGGAACGCTTCACGGGCGGTGCGTCGGCCATCGTGTCCTCCTCATCGGTCACACGGGCAACACCCGTGCGGGAATGCGGAGTTCAGCTTTCCCGGTGCCCGCTCCCACGCCAAGGGGTGGGAGCGGGCCCGTGTCCGGGAATCGACGTCAGCGGTTCTCGGGGAGGTCCGCCTCCGCCGCGGCCGGAGCGAACGCGAAACCACGCGCGGTGGTCTTCGCGGCGACCGGCGCCTTACCGCAGAAGGCGGCCTCCAGCGTGCCGCCGAGGGCCGTGTTGGCCTGGCCCCGGTTGGAGGTGTTCGCCATGGCGGACAGGGAGCGCTTGCCGTCCCGGGTGGTGAACGCGTAGGTGTAGAAGCCCTGCACGGTGCCCGTGTGCCCGTAGACCTGCGCACCGCACGAGAGGTCGTACCGGCGCAGGCCCAGCCCGTAGAACCGGGTGTTCGTCGCGTCGGTCGGGGTCACGGTGAGCATGGCGTCCAGCGTGCCCGGACGCAGCAGCTTGCCACCGAGCAGGGAGGACATGAAGGTGCTGAGGTCGGCCGCGTTGGAGATCATCGCACCCGCGGACTGCGCCCAGGAGACGGTCTGTTCGGTGGAGTCGACCAGCGGGGCGCCGGCCTCGTCCGGGTGCAGGTACCCGTTGGCGTGCAGACCCTTGATGGTCGTGCCGGGGTGCACGTATGAGGTGTTCTTCAGCTTGAGGGGCTTGATGATGCGCCGCTCGTACTCCTTGGCCACCGGCTTCCCGGTGGCCTTTTCGATCAGCATCCCCACCACGACGAAGTTGGTGTTCGAGTACTTGTACGCCACCCCGGGCTCGGTGGTCCTCGGCTCGGCGAGCGAGAGCCCGACGAGCTCCTTGTACGTGAACACCTTGTTCCGGACCGCCTCGAAGCCGGGCACGGTGTGCTCGAACATCGCGTTCGTGTAGTCCGCCAGACCGCTCCGGTGGGTGAGCAGGTGGCGCACCGTGATCCGGTCGTCGGGCAGCAGGCCCGGGAGGTACGTGTTGACCGGCCGGTCGAGCTCGATCTTGCCCTCGTCCACCAGCTGGAGGAGGACGACCGAGGAGAACGTCTTGGTGACGCTGCCGATCCGGAAGCGGGCCCGCGTGTCCATGGCCGCGCCCGTCTCCCGGTCCCGTACGCCCTCCACCCGGGACAGGACCCCGTCCGGACCGGTGAAGCGGGCCATCGCTCCGGGGGCCCCGGCCGCCGTCGTATTGCGCAACGCCTGCGCCAGCGCCTCCAGATCGGGCGCGGCGGTCGGCTGGACGGAAGCCTGCGCGGCGGAGCCGGGCACGGTCGCCGCGTGGGCGGCGGTGGCGGGCAGCGTACCGCCGGCCACGACGGCGAGCAGGGCGGCGCCGACGGCCAGGCGCTGCGAGCGGGAGAAGGGCGCCGGGGACGACGGGGAAGAGGGGGAAGGCAGGGTCGACGGGGACGACGGGGACGTGGACGTGCGCACGTTGCTCCTCGGATGGGCCGGGTCGGCCGGCTTGGGGGGTTGTGGTTCGATTCCGACCTTACGGATGATCAACGACAGGTGGGGACGTTTTCCAGCCAAGCCGCCCCGCGCACGTAAATGTTCGTCATCCATGCCTGATAGTCCGGAAGATACGACCAGGCGTCATTGGTGTATCCGTCCGAGGTCACCGACTCCGCGTGCTTCTGGCACGCGACGCGGACGGTCGTCGGACCGGGGAACGCGTAGACGCGCGCGGACGCCGTCGCCGGCTGCTCCTTGGTCCAGACACCGGAGCCCCAGGTCTGGAACACGTGCCCGGTGACCGGGCCGGTGTCCACCCGCACCGCCCCGTAATAGCCGTTCGACAGCCGCGCCTCGGTGACCTCGCTGACCATCAGCTTGGTGCCCGACTGCCGGGCCTCCGCCATCCTGCCCGCCCCGAGGTAGAGGGCGATGTGGTGCAGGTCGCGGGAGGTGCCCCACACCAGCAGGTCGCCGGGGAGCAGCGGCGCGAGACCCTGCGCGGCCGTGAAGCGCGTGGCCGCGCGGTGCGTGTAGTACTGGGCACTGGCCACCCCGTCGAGCAGGTCCGAGCCGGCAGCCTGCGCGTAGGCGTAGCGGACGAACCCCGAGCAGTCGAAGCCGAGCCGTTCGGGATCGTGCTCGCTCGCCGGATCGGTGGGGTCCACCTGCCCGTACGTGGCACCGGGCCCCGGGCCGTGACCACCGCCCCAGGTGTACCAGACCCCCTTTCCCACCTGTTCGCAGGCCGCGGCGACGGCGCGCTCGGCCGCCGCCGAGGCCCCGGGGGCCAGCACCCGGCAGCCGTCGTCGGCGGCTGCCGGGCCGGCCGGGGTGGAGAGGAGCACGGTCAGGAGTGCGAGGAGCGTTCCGATGAGACCTGTTCGGCGCAGCACGGTGGGAGACCTCGTTTCACGCGGCGGGGTGGGGTTGAAGCACGGCCGTCCGAACGGCACTTGGCCGCCGGCTCCGGATCCGGATCCGTGGACCAGCCTGTCGCCCCCCGCCGCGCCCCGTCGAGGTCCGGACGCGGCACCACCCGAACGGGCAACGGGAAACCCCCGAGGAAACCCCGGACGGGTTAGGGCGCGTCTCCCGGATCAGGCCGGGACCCAGGAGCCCTAGCAGGAGCGCGAGGCCCGCGCGGGCAGGCCCGGCACCAGTGCCTGCCGCTCCCGCGGTCCGAGGCGGCCCACCGTCCGGCAGATGTCCGCGAGCCGGGCGCCGGGATCCGGGTTCCACAGCCGTACGGTGCCGTCGTTGCTGCTGCTCGCCAGGGTCCGCCCGTCGGGGGAGAAGACGACCCCCCACACCGCGTTGGTGTGGCCCGACAGCACGGCCCGGAGCCGGTGCCCGGGCACGTCCCACAACCGCACCGTACGGTCGTTGCCGCTGCTCGCCAGGGTCTGCCCGTCGGGGGAGAAGGCGATGCCCCGCGCCGAGCCGGTGTGCCCCGTCAGCACCGCGGTGACGCGCCGCTGCTCGGCGTCCCACAGCCGTACGGTGCCGTCGTTGCCGCTGCTGGCCAGGGTCCGCCCGTCCGGGCCGAACGCGACGGCCCGGACCGCTCCCGCGTGCCCGCTGAGGGCGGCCAGCGGGCGGCGCCCGGCGACGTCCCACAGCCGGACGGTCAGATCGTCCCCGGCGCTGGCCAGGGTCCGTCCGTCGGGGCTGAAGACCACGTCGTTGGCGAAGTCGGTGTGTCCGGTGAGGATGGCGAGCGGACTGCGCGCCGCGGTGTCCCAGAGGCGTACGGTGCCGTCGGCGCCGGCCGAGGCGAAAGTCCGTCCGTCGGGGGCGAAGGCCACCGAGAACACGGTCCCGGTGTGCCCGGTGAGGGTGGCGAGCGGAGCGCGCGTCGCGGTGTCCCAGAGGCGTACGGTGCCGTCGGCGCCGGCCGAGGCGAGGGTGCGCCCGTCGGGGGCGAAGGCCACCGAGAACACCGTCTCGGCGTGCCCCGTGAAAGTGGCCAGAATCCGCCGTTCGGGCACGTCCCACAGCCGCACCGTGTGCGCCGCGTCGGCCGTGGCGAGGAGCTTCCCGTCGGGGCTGTACGCGGCGTGCCACACCTCGGTGAACGGACGCGCCGTCAGCACCGGCCCCCGCAGGTCCCAGACCACGACGGACTGGTCGAACGCGGCGGTGGCCAGCACCGATCCCGTCGGGTCCACGGAGACGGCCAGCACGTAGTCGGTGTGCCCGGCCAGGGTCGCCGTGAGCCGGGCGCCCTTGACGTCCCACAGGCGGGTGGTGCCGTCGCCGCCCCCGCTGATGACGGTGGTGCCGTCCGGCGTGTAGGCCACGGAGTTGACGTCGTCGCTGTGCCCGGCCAGCGTCGCGGTCGCGCGCCGCCCGTCGACGTCCCACAGCCGCACCGTACGGTCGACCCCGCCGGTGGCGACCGTACGCCCGTCCGGCGCGAAGGCCGCGCCCAGCACCTCCCCGGTGTGCCCCTCCAGAACGGCGGCCTGCTCCGCCCGCCGCGTGTCCCACAGTCGTACGGTCCCGTCGGCCCCGGCCGATACGAGGCTCCGGCCGTCCGGGGCGTAGGCCAGGGAGTTGACCCGCGCGGTGTGCCCGGTCAGGACGGCCCGCTCGCGGTGGTCCCCGGCGGTGTCCCGCACCTGGATGGTCCCGTCGGCGGTGGCCACGGCCAGGCTGCCGCCGTCGGGGGCGAAGGCCACCGCCCGGGCACCCGCCGTACTCGCAGGCAGCACCGACACCGGGCCGCCGGAACCGCCGCCGCCGAGGGGCCAGAGCCGGACCGGCCCGTCGGTGGAACCGGCCGCCAGGGTCCGCCCGTCGGGGCTGAAGGCGACGGTGCGCACCCGGCCGGGCGCGGTGAAAGCGGCGACCGTGCTCCGGTCGGCCACTTGCCGCAGCAGCACCTTCCCGTCGGAGCCGGCGGTCGCCAGCAGCCGGCCGTCGGGTGCGAAGGCCACCGCGTTGACCGGCCCGCCGTGCCCGCCGAGCCGCGCCAGGAAGGGCTGGGACTGGGTGCTGAGCAGGGCGCCGCGCGCCTCCGGGGTCGCCTCGGCCCGGTAGGCCTCCTCGGCGAGCAGCATGGAGGCCTCGGGCTGCCCGGCGGACAGGGACAGCGACCGGGCGGCCAGGGCCTGGGAACGGGCGGTCCGCTCCTGCCCGAGCGCCCCCGCCCGCTGTTGGTACGCCACCGCGCCGGCGGTCAGCGCCAGCAGGAGCAGGACGACGAGGGT
Organism: Streptomyces sp. NPDC104226; assembly: GCF_055584085.1. Taxonomy (NCBI): domain Bacteria; kingdom Bacillati; phylum Actinomycetota; class Actinomycetes; order Kitasatosporales; family Streptomycetaceae; genus Streptomyces; species Streptomyces sp. NPDC104226. The sequence goes on along the minus strand of NZ_JBVJMS010000002.1, from coordinate 509,523 downwards.
GGCCAGCATCCGCTGGTGCAGGCGGACCCGGAGCCGGTCCTGCCGGTGGCGGGCCTCCTGCGCGGCCCGGCTCGCGTCGAGGAAGGCGGCCTCCCGGGTGCCCAGCCGGCTGCGGCCGTCCAGCTCGTCGGCCCAGGTGCGGGCGGTGGCGAGGCGGCTGCCGCGGTACAGCACGGACGGGTCGCGGCCCTCGCGGACCCATTCGTCGGCGGCCTGGGCCAGTTGCTGGTGGACGAGCAGCCCGGCCCGGTCGGCGTGGATCCAGCCGCGCAGCCGCGGCCAGGCGTGCAGCAGGGCCTCGTGGGTGATCTCGACGGTGTCGCTGTCGGCGCTGATCAGCCGGGCCCGGACGAAGGCGTCCAGGGCGGCCGCGGCCCGCGCGGAGTCCGCCTGTCCTTCCAGCAGGGTGGTGCGGCTCATGCGGCGCCGGGTCGGGCCCGTTCCGTCGGCGATGTGCACCAGCCGGACGAGGAGCCGCCGGACCATCCGCTGCTCGGCCGGATACAGGCGGGCGAACACCTGCTCGGCACTGCGCGCCACGGCACCCTGGATGCCACCGGCGTACGCGTACCCGGCGACGGTGAGTGTGGATCCCTCGCGCCGCTGCCAGGTGGCCATCAGCGCGTGGGACATCAGGGGCAGGGCGCTGGACGGAGCCTCACCCGGCCAGGCGTCCGGGCCGCCCCCGGGGCGCGCCGCGGGGTCCTCGGCGCCGGGGTCCCCCGCAGCGGAATCCCCCGCACCGGGGTCCCGTACGCCCGCGTCCCGCAGCAGCAGCGGGACCAGTCCCGGCTCCAGCACGAGTCCGGCGAGCTCCGCCGGGCGCGTGATCGACTCCCGCAGCTCGGCCACGGACATCGGGGGCAGGACGAACAGCCCGTCGCTGAACACGGCGGCCAGCTCCGGCAGGTCCAGGCACTCCCCGGAGAAGTCGGCCCGCACACCGAGCACGACGACGGCGGGGTCGTACGCACCACCGGGCGCGGGCGCGGGCGCGGGCTCGGGTGTGGGCGTGGGCATCGGGTCGGGCGCCGCGGTCGGGGGAGCGGTGGACAGGGCGAGGAGCACGCTGACGAAGGCGCGACGCTCCTCCTCGTCGGAGCAGAGGGTGAACAGCTCTTCGAACTGGTCGACCAGCAACACCGGCCGCACGGTCGCAGGCCGGAGCCCGTCCGCCGCTGGGAGGGGGCCGGTCGGCGAGGCGGTCCCGCCCGCCAGCCGGTGGACGGATTCGAGCAACCGTTCCGGGTGGCGGCTCAGTTGCTCCGGGGTGACGCCGAGCTCGCCCCCCACCGCCCTGACGGTGGCTTCGAGCAGCTCACGCAGCGGGTGTGCGGTGGGGGTGAACCGGACGACCGGCCAGCCGTCGGCCCCCGCCACGGGCAGGCCGCCGCGCCGCAGGGCCGGTACCAGACCCGCACTGAGCAGGGAGGACTTGCCGGCGCCCGACCGGGCGACGAGGAGCAACGGGCCGTGCCCGAGCCGGTCGTGGACCCGCTCGACGAGGGCGGCCGTGGCCCGCTCCCGGCCGAAGAACCACCGGGAATCCTGCGGGGTGAACGCGGACAGGCCACGGTAGGGGCATGCGCCGTCCGACTGCGGACCGCGCTGGTGGGGCGGACCGGGGGCGCCTGGAGGGTGGGAGGGGCCGGGCCGGTGGGCCTGCTCGTCGCGGGATCCGGCCGCCGGGTGCCCGGATTCGTCGTGCTCCGGGCGCTCCGGTACCAGCCGCAGGAGTTCGCCCCCGGCTTCGAGGGCCCGGTCGCAGCTGCGGGCGACATCGAGGGTGACCGGCTTCGCACCGGTCTCGATCTTGCTGAGGTAGCCCTTGCTGTAGTGCGTTCGCCGGGCGAGGTCGCCGAGCGACAGGCCGCGCTGCACGCGCAGCCTTCTCAACTGGGCGGGAAAGGCCGCCGTGGTCCCGCTCGTGCGGTCCGGATCCCCCAAGACGACCCCCATGGCAATGTGCGCCCAGGCTGTGAGAGGCAGGTGCCCAGGCTATCGCGGGGGTCGGACGGCGGACCGGCCGTCCGTGCGGTGTGGCGGCAAACGCAGGCGTTCCGGAGCCCGGCCGGCTGCCGGGTTCCGGAACGCGTGTGTGCATGTCGAAAAGGTGGACGATCTGTTGGTGGGCTGTCGTCAGGCCGACGGCCTGACGGACGGGCCCGTTCGCCGCTAGCGGTTGAGGGTGATCGAGTTGATCGGCCCGAGGTCGGCGTAGACCCCGGTGCCCTGGGCGATGGGGTTGCCGCAGTTGACCCCGTTGGAGCCGGCGCACAGACGTGCGGTGGCCCCGCCGTACTGGTTGTTGAGGACCCAGTGGTTGCCGTACTGGTTGGTGAGGTTGTGCGCCCCGTAGCTGTAGAAGACGTGGCTCGGGCTGACGGCGGGGTTCTGGTTCTGCGGGTAGATGCAGACCGCCCCGTCCGGGCAGCCGGCCCACGTGTCGGCCGGCTGCGCGCCGGACGCTCCGGCGGCTCCGCTCAGTGCGACGACGGCGGCCGCGGCGGTGGCGAACGCGGCGGCGCCGCGGATCATCTTGCGCATGGTGTCCCCTCGGGTCTTGCTCCGTGCTGACACCAAGAGCCTGTCCCCGGCGGGCACCGGGGTCGACGGGTTTCCCGTCGCCCGTCGGCCGCCCGGTCCGGGAAACCCCCTGTGACCAGCGAACCAGCCCGAGCAGGGGCAACACCCGGGCCTGCGCCTCCGCCCCCTTAGGCCCAATCGGCTCCTTCGGCTCCTTCGGCCCAACGGTGATGAGGCCTTCGGGCGAACCCGCTGCGCGGCGCACGGGGCGGCCGCGGCCGGGGTGATAGCCCGAGGGGACCAACACACCCCGGAGGTGCGGCCGCACATGACCAGGCGACTCGTGACGCGGCCCGCCCGACGGCTGCCGCCCGGCGGCCGCCCCCGCGGCGCAGGCCGGACGGGCCGGGACCGCACGCCGGCCGGTGCGGAACACCGGGCAGCCGGACGGGCGGCGATCCCGGTGGCCCCGGGCCTGCGGACGGCGGCCGGATACGCCTGGCGCCTGCTCGTCGTCGGCGCGGCGGCGTACGCGGTGTTCGCCGTCCTGGGACGGTTCCACGAGATCGCCCTGGCCCTCTTCCTCGGCCTGGTCGCGGCGGCCATGCTGCGGCCGCCCGCCGGGCTGCTGGCCCGGGTGATGCCCCGCGGGCTCGCCGTGGCCTGCGCGCTGATCGGCAGCCTGATCCTGGTGCTCGGCGCCCTCGCGCTGGTCGGCGAGGCCGTCGCGGGGGAATGGCCCACGCTGGTGCGCGAGTTCCGCGACGGGCTGGGCCGGATCCAGAGCTGGCTCCAGGGGCCGCCGTTCCGGCTCGACGCGCACGCCCTCGACGATGTCCAGTCGAAGATCGGCGACTACCTTTCGAGCCACCGCTCCACCCTGCTGAGTACGGCGCTCAGCGGTGCGGGACGGGTCGTGGCGGTGTTCACCGTGGCGGCCCTCGGGCTGTTCTGCTCGGTCTTCTTCACCTACTCGGGCGACCGGCAGTGGAACTGGTTCTGCGACCAACTGCCCGGCGGCGCACGGGAGCGGGTGTCCGTGGCCGGAGGGGCCGCGTGGCGGACCTTCACGGGCTACACCCATGGCATCGTGCTCGTGGCCGCGACCAACGCGATCCTCGTGGGCATCGCGCTCTACCTGCTCGGCGTTCCGCTGGCCGTCCCGCTCGCCCTGCTGGAGTTCGTCGCCGCCTTCGTCCCGCTCATCGGGTCCCCGGTCGCCCTGGGCGTGGCCGCGGTCGTCGCCCTCGCCACCCAGGGGCCGCTGGTGGCGGCCCTGGTGGTTGCGCTCATCGTGGTGATCGGCCAGATCGAGGGGCACCTGCTGCACCCCCTCGTGATGAGCTGGGCGGTGCGCCTGCACCCGATGGTGGTGGCCCTGTCCGTGGTCGCGGGAGCCATCGCCGCCGGGATCGTGGGGGCCGTGGTGGCGGTGCCCCTGGTCTCGGTGGCCTGGTCCGTCCACCAGGCCCTGCGCAAGGTGCGCACGGGCTGAGGCGGCGGGGCCGCCCAGGCCCCCGCCGCCTCAGCCGAGGGGGTCCACGACGGCCTCGACGTGATCGGCGACGGCCACGAGCAGCACCCGCGTACCCGCCTCCAGGGCCCGCCAGCGGTGCTCCACCCCGCCGGTCAGGTACACCGTGTCGCCCCGGCCCAGGCGGTGGGTCCGCCCGTCCGCCTCCACCTCGGCGGCGCCGTCCGCGACGTACATCAACTCGTCGTTGCGGTGCCGGAACGCGCGCTCGGCGTCGTGGTCCCCGGTGAACTCCAGCGCGTGCATCTGGTGCTGGCCGCGTACGAGCGGACGGACCCGGGCCGTCGGATCCGGCCCGGAGACATCGAGCCCGGGGTCGGCGTCGGCCCGCACGATGTCCACGCGGCGCGGGGTCTCACCTGCGGCCAGCAGCTGCACGGCCGTGGTGTCCAGGGCGTCGGCCACCCGCTGGAGCGACCGCATGCTGGGGCGGGCCCGGTCGTTCTCGATCTGGCTGAGGAAGGGCGAGGACAGCCCGCTGCGCGTGGCCACCTCGGCGAGGGTCAGGTCCAGCGCCCTGCGCCGCCTGCGGATGCCCGCACCGATCCTCCGCTCGGACGTCTCGTCTTCCATCTGGCCGCCCACCCCGCTCGTTCCGCTCCACTGACGATCATCTTCCCGCACCCCGTCGCGGGCTTCGCACTCCCTTCACAGTGCGGCAACAATGCGCCGCTAACTTCAAAGGAGCTTGCTCGCATCAAAGAAAGTTTCACAGCGCGGAGCGTGCCGGCTCGGCCGCGCCCCCACCCGCCCCACCCCTCCAGGAGGACACCCGCATGCCCCCGGTCGACCAGAACTTCCGCCGCCGCCGCGGCACCGGTCTCATCGCCCTCGACCCCGCCGCCTCGGAAGGCGGGTACACCCTCTTCGCCCCGCTCACCGGCACCGGCGAGGTGTACCTGATCGACATCCACGGCCAGGTGGTCCACGAGTGGCGGCTGCCCTACCGCCCCGGCCGGCACGCCCGGATCCTCGACAACGGCAACCTCGCCTACAGCGGCGTCCTCCCCGGCGAGGAGGCGCTCTTCCCGATGTGGCACAAGTACCGCGGCGGCGTGATGCTCGAAGCCACCCCGGACGGCACCGTCCTGCACGAGCACCGCGATCCGCTCCAGCACCACGACGCCCACCACCTCGGCGGCGGCCGCGTGCTCTACACCGCGCTCGAACCGCTGCGGGGCGCCGACGCGGAGGGCGTGCTCGGGGGAGTGCCCGGTTCGGAGGCGGCCGACGGCACGGTGTGGGCCGACACCATCACCGAGGTCGACGCCGACGGCTCCGTACGCTGGTCGTGGAGCGCGGCCGAACACCTCGACCGGGCCGAGTACGCCCTGCACCCCGACTATGCCCGCGAACACTGGCCGCTCATCAACAGCGTCGTACCGCTGGCCGACGGGAACGTCCTCGCCAGCCTCCGCAGCGTCTCCGCCGTCGTCGTCATCAGCCGGGAGACCGGCGAGATCCTCTGGCGCACGGAGCCCGGAGTCGTCTCGCAGCAGCACGCGCCCACCGAACTCGCCGACGGCAGGGTGCTGGTGTTCGACAACGGCGTCTTCCGTCCCGGATCGGACGTCCCCTACTCCCGGGTCATCGAGGTCGAGCGCGCCTCGGGCAAGGTCGTCTGGGAGTACCACGACCCAGCCCGCGAGGCCTTCTTCGCCCCGTTCATGGGCAGCGCCCAGCGCCTCGCCGGCGGCAACACCCTCGTCACCGACTCCCCGTCCGGCCGCCTCTTCGAGGTGACCCCCGAGGGCTACCTCTGCTGGGAGTACGTCGTCCCCCACTTCGGCGCCTACCGGGAGTCCGAGGTCCGCGGCCTGTTCCCGTCCGAACCCGACGCGGTCTTCCGCGCCTACCGGTACACCGCGGAAGAGCTGCCCTGGCTGAACAGAGAGGCCGCCCGATGAGCACCGCCTCCGCGAAGACGGCGAAGACGGCGAAGGAAGCGAAGACCGCGGCCCCGGTGAGCCCGGTGGACGAGCGGCTGCCGCTGAGCCGGCTGGCCCCGCTGTCCGCGCAGCACGTCCTGGCCATGGTGGCCGCGCCCGTCTCCACCACGTTCCTGACCGGCCAGGCCCTCGGCCTCGGCGCCGCGCACACCGCCTCCCTGCTCAGCGCCACCCTCGTGCTCTGCGGCGCCGGCACCCTGCTCCAGTCCCTCGGGGTGTGGCGGTTCGGGGCCCGGCTGCCGTTCGTCATGCTCCCCGGCGGGGCGGCCACCGCGCTCTTCCTGCAGATAGCCAAGGACCACGGCCCCGCGACCGCGACCGGCTCGGTGCTCCTCGCCGCGGCGCTGCTCTTCGCCGTACTGCCCTTCTACGCGAAGGTCGTCCGGCTCTTCCCGCCCCTGGTCATGGGCACCACCGTGCTGCTCATCGGGATCGCGATGATCCGGGTCGCCGCCCAGCTGGTCACCGGCCGCCCCGGGAGTCCCGGGTACGCCGCGCCCTCGGCCGCCGTGCTGGCCGCCGCCACCATCGGCTGCACCGTGCTGTTCCTGCTGGTGCTGCGCGGGATCTGGCGGCAGACCGCCGTGCTCCTCGGCATGGGTGCGGGCACCCTCATCGCGCTCACGACGGGCCTCGGCCACCTCGCGCCCGTGGGCGGAGCCGGCGGGGGACTGACCCTCCCGCACCTCCTGCCGTACGGCGCACCGCACTTCGACGTGCTCGCCGCGCTGCCCCTCCTCGTCTTCAGCCTGACCACCCTCGCGGAGATCACCGGGCAGACCGTCCTGAACAGCGAGACCGTCGGCCGCGCGGGCGACCCCGGACGCGACGTGCCCCGCGTGGCCCGGGCCGACGCGCTGGTCTCGGTGTTCGGCGGACTGTTCGGCACCTCGCTGATGGTCACGAGCGCCGAGAACATCGGCATCGGACGGCTCACCGGGGTCCGCAGCCGCTTCGTGACCGCCGGCGCGGGAGTGCTGCTCGTCGCCGTCGGCCTGCTGGCACCCGTGTCCCGGCTGATCGCCGCGGTCCCCGCACCCGTCGTGGGCGGATCCGCCCTGGTGATCTACGGGATCATCGCGGTGATGGGCGTCGACATGCTCGGGCGGACCGCGCCCGGCGCCGGCGGGGGCTCCACCGTGATCGCGCTGGCCCTCACCGCCGGACTGCTGCCGGTGGTGGCCCCCGACCTCTACCAGGGGTTCCCCACCTGGGCCCGGACCGTCCTCGGCAGCGGGGTGGTGGCGGGCACGCTCGCCGCGGTCCTGCTCCACGCCCTCTTCCGTGCCGTCGGCAGCGCCGAGCCGCCGGGCCGGACCGGGCACGAGGAGCGGCCCGCGGACCGGCCCGCGGACTGACGGCGGCGCTCCGCCCGGCCGACGGATATCCTCGCGCGGCGAAGGCGGATGCGACTGCTGTGCGAAGAGGGGAAGCCGATGCTGCGCGATGTGCGCGAGTGGTTCGACGGCGCGGCCGACGGGGAAATACGGGCACTCGAAGAGGTGCCCGGCATCGATCCGGAACGGCTGCGGGAACTGTGGTGCGCCGAACCGGAGCTGATGCTCCGTCTCGACGGCCTGCACACGGCCGCGCAGCGGGCCTTCGAACGCCGGACGCGGGTCGCGGTCACCGAGGAGCTGCTCCGCGCCCTGCGCGCCGTGGCCCAGGGGGCGGACGTGGCCCGGCTGGAGGCGGCCGTCGCACTGGCCGGGGCGCGGCTGGAGGCCGATGCGGCCACGGCTGGCGCGCGCGGCCTGAACACCGGCTTGACCTGCGGGATCGTGATCAGTCCGGTGATCCTGCTCGTGGTCTTCGCACTCGGGGAGTGGGTGCCCGGGCTCTTCGGAGCGGGCCTCGGCTGCCAGGAGCGGCTGGCCCTGGCAGGGGCGCTGGTCTGCTTCGCCGGTGGTGCGATGGGCGCGGTCTTCAGCGTGATCGTCCGGCTGCGCGATCCCCGGCAGCTGATCCGCGACGGCCTGGCAGCCGGCGGCGGTCCAGGAGCTCCCGGCGGGGCCGGCCCGGCCGTGGATCCGGTCCAGCTGTCCCGCGCGCTGCGCCAAGAAGGCTGGTACCGGGTGGTGGTGGGATGGTTCCTGGCCACCGCCCTCTACCTCCTCGTCGCCGGCGGGATCCTGACCCTGCTCACCCCGCCGGGCTCCCCGGCGGAACTGTGCGGGCCCGGCCCCCTCTCCGCCGACGGGCACGGGGCCCTGGTCAAGACCTGGTTCTTCTGGGGGGCGATCGGCTTCCTCGCGGGCCTCAACGAACGGTGGGCACGCGGTCTGCTGCGCCACCCCTCGGCACCCGGGGCCGAGGCGGCCGGGCCCCAGGACGGCGCCCGCCGCACATAGCGGACCCGGCCGGCAAGATCCGAAAGAGACGGCCCAGGCCGCTCGGCGGGCCGGCCCGAACTCGGTGGCCCCACGGGGCGGACAGGGGGGTGCACACGCGTTTACCCTGGGGGTGAACGCGTGTGCACCCCTTCCGTCGGGCCAGTGTTCGGGAGCCGTATGTCCACCAAGACGCACCCCCTCCTCCGCCCCCGCCCCCGCGCGATGGTCGCCGTCCTCGCGTTCTGCGGGGCGGTCGTGGCCGTCATGCAGACCCTGGTCGTCCCCCTGCTGCCGCACGTCCCGGACCTCACGGGCAGCAGCCGCGCCGCCGCGGGCTGGCTCGTCACCGTCACCCTGCTCACCGGCGCCGTCTGCACCCCCGTACTCGGCCGGGTCGGCGACATGTACGGCAAACGCCGCGTGCTCCTCGGCTCGCTCGGCGTCCTCACCGCCGGGTCCGTGCTGTGCGCGGTCACCTCCGACATCGCCGTCCTGATCACGGGCCGCGCCCTCCAGGGCACCGCGCTCGCCGTCATCCCGCTCGGCATCAGCATCATCCGCGACGAACTCCCGCCGGAACGCGTCCTGCCGTCCATCGCCCTCATGAGCTCCACCCTCGGGATCGGCGCCGCGATCGGCCTCCCGGCCGCGGCCCTCGTCGTCGAGAACTTCGACTGGCACACCATGTTCTGGGCCTCGGCCGCCCTCGGCCTGCTGGACGTCCTCCTCGTCCTGTGGACCGTCCCCGAGTCCCCGACGCGCACCGCGGGCCGGTTCGACGTACCGGGCACCCTCGGGCTCGCCACCACGCTCGTCGCCCTGCTCCTCGCGATCACCCAGGGCGCGGACTGGGGCTGGACCGCCCCGCCCACGCTCGCGCTGTTCGCCGCCTCCCTGGCCGTCGGAGCGCTCTGGGGGCGCCACGAGCTGCGCACCGCCTCCCCGATGGTCGACCTCCGCGTCTCGGCGCGCCCCGCCGTCCTGCTCACCAACCTCGCGGCCCTGCTCGTCGGTTTCGCCTTCTACGCGAACTCCCTGGTCACCGCCCAGCTGGTGCAGGAGCCGGTGAGCACCGGGTACGGGCTCGGCGCCTCCCTCGTGGTGAGCGGCCTGTGCCTGCTGCCCGGCGGCCTGGCCATGGTCGCGCTGTCCCCGGTATCGGCGCGGCTCTCCGCCGCCCACGGCCCCCGGGCCGCGCTGGCCCTCGGAGCGGCGGTCATGACCCTCGGCTACCTCGTCCGGTTCTTCACCAGCCACGCCCTCTGGCTGATCGTGGCCGGCGCCACGGTGGTCGCCTGCGGTACCGCCCTCGCCTACTCGGCGCTGCCCGCGCTCGTCATGCGGGCCGTCCCCGTGACCGAGACGGGCGCCGCGAACGGCCTCAACACCCTGATGCGCTCCGTCGGCCAGGCCTGCTGCAGCGCCGTCGTCGCGGCCGTGCTCGCCCGGGTCACGTTCCTGGCGGACGGGCGCAGCGTCCCCACCCTGCACGCGTACCTGCTGGTCTTCCTGATCGCGGCCGGCGCCGCGCTCGCCGCGCTGGCTGCGGCCCTCTGCCTGCCGCCGGGCAGGCCTGCCGCGTCCGCGCAGGCCGGTACGGTCGGGGGGACGAAGTCCGCGCCCGCGGTCCGGGAGGGCCTATGAGCACCGCCGAGGAGTCGGGCCGCGCCGCCATCGTGCGCGCCGCCCGCAGGGCCTTCACCCTGCGCCCCTACGCCGAAGTCACGCTGCGCGGCATCGCGGCCGACGCCGGCGTCAGCCCGTCGCTGATCGTGAAGAGGTTCGGCAGCAAGGAGGGGCTGTTCAACACGGTCGCCGACTTCCAGCCGGCCGCCGACGCCCTGTTCGCGGCGGAGCCGGCCGTCCTGGGCCGCCATCTCGTGCTGACCACGGTCCGGTTGCGCGACGAGCTCCGCGGGGACCCGCTGCTGCGGGTGGTCTTCTCCCTCGGCATCGACGACGAGCGCACCCTGCTGCGGGAACGCTTCCGCGAACAGGTCACCGCCCGGCTGGCCGCCCTCCTCGCCGGCGCCGACCGGGAGCTGCGCGCCGAGCTGATCGCGGGCCAGCTGCTGGGTCTGGGGGCAACGCTGAGTCTGCACCGGCCCGATGGCGCGGGTACCCGTACCCCTGCCGGGCGACTGGCGGACCTGTACGCGCCCGGACTCCAGGGGCTCATCGACGGCGGCGCCGGACGGCATGATCCGCGGGAGCCGGTTAGCGTCGGGGGATGAGCACCGAACCGCACACCCCGCGTACCTACGAGATCCTGCTGGTGCCCGAGCACGTGGTGGAGGGGTCGGCCGACGACGCCGTCCGCTCGGCCGTCGTGGCACCGACCGGCCAGAACGGCGCCTCCGGCTACCCCCGCTACTCGGGTGACGGGATGGTGGCGGACATCGACCCGGCCACCCGAACGGTGGAAGCCCTCCTCGTGGACGGCTCCGAGCTCGACTACGGACTCAAGCCCGTCGTGCTCCCGCGCACCTGACACGCCGTCCGGGCGGCGGGAAGGACCGGCCCTCCCGCCGCCCCGCTCGGCGGGATCGCGCTACTCGAAGCGGGAGGTGTCCCCGGCGCCCCGCCGGACGATCTCGGCCTCGCCGCTGGAGAAGTCGATGACCGTCGTCGGCAGCGTCCCGCACTCGCCGCAGTCGACCACCATGTCCACGACGTGGTCGAGCCGGTCCTTGATCTCCCAGCCCTGCGTCATCGGCTCCGCCTCGTCGGGCAGCAGCAGCGTGCTCGACAGCAGCGGCTCGCCGAGCTCGGCGAGCAGGGCCTGGACCACGACGTGGTCGGGGATGCGCACGCCCACCGTCTTCTTCTTCGGGTGCTGGAGCTGGCGCGGCACTTCCTTCGTCGCCGGAAGGATGAAGGTGTAGCTGCCGGGGGTGGACGCCTTGATCGCACGGAAGACGTCGTTGTCGATGACGACGAACTGGCCGAGCTGCGCGAAGTTCTCGCACACCAGGGTGAAGTGGTGGCGGTCGTCGAGCTGCCGGATGGACCGGATCCGGTCCACACCCTCGCGGTTGCCCAGCTGGGCGCCCAGCGCGTAGCCGGAGTCCGTCGGGTAGGCGACGAGTCCTCCGGCGCGGATGCCGTCGGCGATGCTGCCGATGGCGCGGGGCTGGGGGTTTTCGGGGTGTACGTCGAAGTACTTTGCCATCCGACGAGCCTACGGGATCCGGTGGTTCCGGCACCCCGGCCGGCGGCTCCCCGAGGGCGGTCGACCAAAAAGTGGTCGATTGTCCATTTTTTATGCTGCTTGGACCGGACCTTCCCGTGATTGCGATCATATTCGTGCGCCGGGTGCATGAATTCTTCTGCGGTGTACATAGGGTTGCGGGAATAGGCGGCCCCTCCGTGGCCGATTAGTCACGCACGAGGGTTTGCCACACATGACCGCCACTTCGCTCCCGCCTGCCGGAAAACGCCTCTCCAGGGGAGGCCCCAGGAAGGTTGCGTCCCAGGTCGGCGGGGTGAATCGGAATCTCGCATTCCTTTCTGCTCTCACGGCCGCGCTCATATCCATGGCGGCTTACAGCGCCGGTCTCGCCACGCGCGGGGTCTACCCTTTCGGACCCGTCCCGCGCGCCGACAACGACCTGCGCCACCAATACGTGCCGTTCCACGCCCACCTCTGGGACCTCCAGCACGGCGGTGCCCAGGGCGACCTGCTCTTCAACTGGCAGAGCGGCTACGGCGTCGGATTCCTCGGTGACTTCTTCACCTACCTCTCCAATCCCTTCTCCCTGCTGAGCGGCCTTCTGCCCCGCCAGCACGCGGAACTCTCCGTCTACCTCGTCAGCCTGTGCAGCATGGGCCTCGCCGCCGCCCTGATGACCGTGTACCTGGGCCGCCTGCGCCCCGGCTCTCCCTGGCTGCGCGCGCTGCTCTCCGTCGGGTACGCCGTCTGCGGCTGGGGAGTCGCCGAGGGCACCGTCGTCCCGATGTGGACCTGGGGCCTGGTCGCGATACCCCTGCTCGGGATCGCCGCCGACTGGTGTCTGACCGGCCGCCGCTGGGTCCTCGGCAGCCTCTTCGTCGCCCTGTGCTGGTTCGCCAACTTCTACACCGCCGCCATGGCCACGACCGCCACCGCGCTCGTCTTCCTCGTACGGCTCCTGCTCGCCGACACCGACATGCGCACCCGCGGCCGGGCCCTGTGGCGGGCCGTCACCATGACCGGCACCGGACTGCTCCTCGCGGCCCCCGCCATCCTGGTGTGCGCCTTCGCCAACCAGCGGGCCCAGCCCACCGAGCTGTACGTGGTCAGCGTGAAGACCGACCCCCTGACCTTCCTCTCGATGCTCATACCCGGCACCCACCCGGTCCGCCCCGCGCCGAACGTCTACGCGGGGGTGCTCGTCCTCCTCCTCGTCCTGACGCTGCCCTTCCAGTCGAAGGTGCGCGGACGTGAACGCCTCGCCTGGATCTCGCTCCTGCTGGCGACCGGGGTCTCCTTCGTCCTCGCCCCCACCGCCAAGCTCTGGCAGGGCGGCGCCCTCCCGCACGGCGCCCCCTTCCGCGAGTCCTTCGTCCTCAGCGGCATGCTGGCGATGGCCGCCTGGATCTGTCTCGCACACATGCCCCGGCCCCGGGCCCTGCTCGGCGGTGCGAGCCTGCTGGCCCTGCTCGTCGCAGCCACCCACGACCTCCCGCCGGTCAACGCCCAAGCCCTCACCGGCGTCCTCATCGGCGGCTCCGTCACCACGGCCCTGCTGCTGTTCTACGCGCGCGGACTGCGCCGCCGCGCCCGCATCGGGGTCATGCTGCTGCTGGCCGCCTCGGTCTTCGCCGGCACCGTGTACTCCGTGTACGGCAACTCCGTAGCCGACGACCCCCGTCGGCGCGGCCCCGTACGCGCCCAGACCATGACCGAGCTGGGCAAGGGCGCACGCCAGGCCCTCGAAGCGCACAGGAACTGGCCCGCCACCCGGGCCGACGCCGGACCCGGCGTCTTCGTCACGAACAACGACGCGCTCCTGGTCGGCGGCCAGGGCGGCGCCTACTACAGCAGCTACGTGAGCGTGGAGACCGCGCGCGGGCTACGGGGCCTCGGCCTGGGCCAGGCCATGGGCGGCCGTCACCTGTGGCCCGCCGAAGACCCCGTGCTGCGGGCCCTGCTCGGCATCGGCACCGTCCTCGAACCGGTCGGCGAGGACGGAGTCACCGTCCGCAGCCTGCCCGCCCCGCCCCTGGTCACCCTCCGGGCACCGCACAGCGACCAGGCCTACGGGGCTCCCGTGGGCTCCGTCTGGGCCCGGCGCCAGGCCGCCCTCGGAGCCAGGGTCTACACCGTCCCCGCCCTCGCCCGCGCCGCCGGGCCCGCCGCACCGGCCCCGGCCCCGGCGGCCGGACCCGGCTTCGCCCTGACCAGGGCCGAAGGCTGGGGACCGGAGACCTGGACCGCGTTCACGGGGCGGTGCGCCCCGGGGGCCCGCGCCTTCCTCCACGCACCCGACCTGAACGCGCTCGTCCGCGCCGACGACAGCGGCCGGCTCGCCGGCTTCTCCGGCAGGCCGCCCGCGGTCAGCGCCCCGGTCCGGGAACTGGGCACGGCCGCGGCCGACGGCCGCTTCACCTTCTCCGTACGCACCCCGAAGGACGGCCAGGTCCTGCCGTCCGACGCGCTCGGCTGCCTGGACCAGGCCGCCTTCGACGCGGCCGTGGCCGGGCTGAAGGCGGGCGCGGCCACGGGAGTCACGGCCGGCGGACACACCATCGAGGCCCGCCTCCCCAAGGGCTCGGCCGGCACCGCGGTGCTCGCCACCACGGCTTCGCCCGGCTGGAGCTGCTCGGTCGACGGCGGCCCGGCCCGCGCCCCGGTCTCGTACCAGGGCCTGCTCGGCGTCCCCCTGGGATCCGGCGGCGCCGACCGGCTGGCGTGCTCGTACGTCCCCGAAGGACTCCGCGCAGGCCTGGGGGGCGCCGGCGCGGGCCTGCTGCTCATCGCGGGAGTCCTGGCCGGCGCGCTGTGGCGGAGCCGCGGGACCCGCAGGCCGTAGGGCACTGGCCGCCGGATGCCGGACCGCGGGGGACGATCCGGCACCCGGCTCCGGGGCCGGCACACCGCTCGTGCCCGGCCCTGCCCCGCGGCCGGCCCGTCCGCCGGCGCGGGACGCCTTGAAAAGGGTGGGCTCGGGCCGGGCGGGCGGCCAGGGACTTTGGTCCCGAGGCGGCCGGCAGCCGGTCCCGGCCCGGGTACCGGTCCACGGCCGCAGGCCCTCCCCTCCTGCCAATCGATGATCGAAAAGCCCCGCCGCCCACACCTTCCGTCGCCGCCCCCGCCGGCGATCGATCAATGCGCGGACGGGCCCTCCGACGGTGATCCTGATCACGACCGCCCCGACCAGCAGCCGGGCGCGGTGCGAGCGTTCGTCGCAGCGCTGCGGATGGAGGGCCGGCACGTGCTGGACCGCATCGGGGCCGGTGACCAGCACGGTCGGCCGGCCGGCGGCACCGCTCCCCGGGAGGGACCCGCGACGCCCCCTACGCCGGGCGGGTGTACCTGCGGCCCGCCTCCGGGGCCCGGCGCGATGCGGCCCGTTGGATGGGGGCTTCGGGGATCGTGGTCAGGGGCCGGGCGCGCGATCGGCAGCGGATCGGTTCCTGAGGAGTGGAGATGGGTCCGTTCTCGGCGGATGCGGCACGGGACGCGCTGAACCGCACCCAGGCCGCGATGCTGCTGCCCGCGGTGCTCGTGGGCGCCGGGGCGGGACTGGGAGCGGTGGCCTTCCGCTGGCTCATCGAGGTGTTCACCCGGGCCCTGTCCGGCCACGAGGACTACTCCTCCGCCGGCCACGCCGACAACCCGTATGTGCCCTGGCTCGGCCCGTACTTCGTCCTGCTCGCGCCCGTGGTCGCGGGCGCGCTCTACGGACCGCTCGTCTACCGCTACGCCAAGGAGGCGCGCGGCCACGGTGTCCCCGAGGTGATGTACGCGGTCGCCCGCCAGGGCGGCCGGATCCCGCCCCGGGTCGCGGTGGTGAAATCGCTCGCGTCCGCGCTGTGCATCGGCGGCGGCGGTTCCGTGGGCCGCGAAGGGCCCATCGTCCAGATCGGGGCCGCCCTCGGCTCCACCGCCGGATCCCTCCTGCGCGTCCGCGAGGAACGGATGCGGCTGCTGGTCGCCTGCGGCTCGGCCGGCGGCATCGCCGCCACCTTCAACGCGCCCCTGGCCGGCGTCTTCTTCGCGATGGAACTGATCCTGCGCGACTTCACGGCCCGCGCCTTCGGCCTGGTCGCCGTCTCCGCGGTCACGGCCAGCGTGATCGGCCGCGCGGCCCTCGGCGACGAACGGTTCCTGGACCTGGCGCCGGTGAGCGCCGGCCAGTTGGCCGCGTACGCCCTGTACGTCCTGCTCGGCGCGGTGGCCGGCGCCGTCGGGGTGCTCTTCACCAAGGTGCTCTACGGGGTGGAGGACCTCTGCGACTCCGTCTGGAACGGCCGGCCGGAATGGCTCCGCCCGGCGGTCGGCGGCCTCGTGCTCGGCGCGATCCTGCTGGCGCTGCCCGAGATGTACGGGGTCGGCTACCCGGTCCTCGGCAAGGCCGCGGTGGGCGGGTACGCGATCGGATTCCTGCTGGTCCTGCTCGTCGGCAAGATCGTCGCGTGCAGCGTCACCATCGGGATCGGCGGTTCGGGCGGCGTGTTCGCGCCCAGCCTCTTCGTCGGCGCCATGCTCGGCAGCGCCTTCGGGCAGACGATGGACGGCATCGCCCCCGGGGTGACCGGCCAGGCCATGACCTACTCCGTCATCGGGATGGGCGCGGTCTTCGCCGGATCGGCCCGCGCACCGATCACCGCCGTCGTCATCATCTACGAACTGACCGGCGAGTACGGCATCATCCTGCCGCTGATGGTCGCGGTCGCCGTCGCCACCGGAGTCAGCCACGCGCTCAGCCGGGACACCGTCTACACGGCCAAACTCCGCCGCCGCGGGGTCGACCTGGACCTGACCGGCCCGGCGGCGATCGAGGTCCGGGCCGCCATGGGGCCACCGCCGCCCGCGCTCGCACCCGACACCGGCCTGCGCGAGGCGATCACGGCGATGATCGAGGCGGACGCCGGCCGCCTCCCGCTGGTCGACCGGCACGGCCACTACGCGGGCACCGTCCGCGCGTCCGCCCTCTCCCGGGCGCTGCACGAAGGCCTTTCCGAGCACACCCCCGTCGAGGCCCTACGGGACCACCCGCCGGCCCTGCTCGCCGGCCAGTCCCTCCAGGAGGCGCTGCCGCTGCTCTCCGCGAGCGAGGGCGACGGGCTCCCGGTCCTCGACGAGGAACGGCTCCACCTCATGGGCTGGGTCTCCCACCGCTCGGCCCTGCTGGCCCTGCACCCCCAGCCCTGACGCGGCGACAGGGCTCAGGGCCGGGGCTGCAACCCCCGGACGGGCTCCAGCCGGAGCTGCTGCGGAGCCGACTTCAGATGGGACGAGAGGTCCGGCAGGCGCGGTGACCGCCCCGCCGTGAACCAGACGAGGACGTCCTCACCGGTCCGGACCGGCAGTGCGGGGAAGGTGTTCTCCGCGTGCTCGGAGACGTGCACCGCCTGCGCGGGGGTCCCGGCGGCGGCCAGGGCGGGGCGCAGGTGCTGCTCGACATGGCCGGCGAAGGCCGTGAGGTCCAGGGGATGGCAGACGGTCGCGACCACGGGCCCCGCGGCGGCCGGGGCGGGGAAGCCCGGTCCGCGCAGCAGGAGCACGTCGTCGGAGTCGGTCATGGTCGCGTTGGCCCGCTCGCGATGGGCCTGCCAGACGGGGCCGCCGTAGAAGGCGTGCAGCGCCCGCGCCCGTGCCGCCATGTCGGGGAAGGCGCGCAGCCAGACGAAGCGGTCCGGGTCGTCGAGGTCCCGGAACCGGCCGCCCACGCGGATGCCGGCCGCCTCCTGCCCGGTGACGAACTCCCGCTCGAAGAGGTCGATCAGGGTGTCCCGGGCGCCCGGGTGGAGGGTGTACTGGCGGAGTTCGACGATGAGGTTCATGGCCCGGACCCTAGGGCCGGTTCACTGACACCTCATGTCAGTGAACCGGCGGGGGCATGCGCTCCCGTTCGGCACGTGCCCGGCTCACTGACCGCCGGGCAGCCGCTCGCGCACCCGGCGGATGATCTCGGCGCGCTGGGCGGACCGCAGGGTGCCGGGACACGCGTGGCCGCCCCACGCGGCGCCGCCCATGGCGTGGATGCCCAGCCCCGGCCGGTCCGGGTGCTCGCTGACGGCCGCCGGCCAGCCGTGCACGCCCAAGCCCCAGGCGTAGATCCGGGCGACGGCCTCCACCTGTGCCTCGGTGAGCGACCGGGTGGCGAAACCGGAGGTCTCCACCGAGGCCCACGACCCGTTGCCCTCCACCTGGGCCCAGGCCCGGTCCAGGACGGACACGTACTGCTCCGTCTCCCCGTCCCGGGAAACCCAGAAGTGCGAGGAGGTCTTGATCCCCGGGGTGTTGAACTGCTCGTACAACGACCCCTCGCCCTCCTGGACATGGAGCACGAGCCCGCGCTGCGCATCGCGGTCGCCACGGACGAAGTTGCGCTCCAGGGGGATCCTCGTCACCCCGGGCATCCATCCGGAGGCGCGCGAGGCGGTGGGGGAGGCCCCGGACGGTACCGCCCCCCGGCCGCGGTCGTCGTCGCTCGCTGCGGAACCGCCCGGCCGGGCGGCCAGCAGGGAAGCGGCCGTCGCGGTGACGAACAGGGCGCCGCCGCCGACGAGCATGCGCCGCCTCGACGGCGCCGGGTGGCCGGGGTCGGTGGGGTGCATGAGCAGTGTCCGGTTCCTGGGTGGTGCGGTGCGTGGGGGGAAGGCCGATCCTTCGGGGCGCTCATGATGGGGTCGTGATCGTTTGATGATCGTTTGATGACGGGTTCCGGCCAGGGTTCGGCCGGGGTGCGGCCGGACGGATTGTGACCAATTGGTCATGCAGCGCGCATCACCTGCGCATATGCGGCACGGAGACTTGTGGGTGATCCAGAACGGCACGAGCAAGGCGGTGTACGGCATGACGGCGGTACCGGTGGAGGGCGAGACGCCCGGCGCGACGAAGGACGAGCATCCGGGAAGGACACCCGGACCGCACGACGCGCAGACACCGACTCCCGCCCAGCGCCCCGCACTCGGCCCGGATCGGGAGCCGGAGCCCGCTCCGGTCCCGGACTCGCGCACGGTGCCGGCCCCGAGGCCGGCCGCCGCGACTACGTCCGTCCCGGCAGCTGCACCAGCGCCCGAGCCCGCGGCTGCGCCCGAGGTCGCATCCGGGGCTGCTCCCGAGCCTGCGTCCGAGTCCGCATCTGCGTCGGAGCCGGCGTCTGCGCCCGGGCCCAAGTCCGGGCCTGATTCCGAGCCGGCGCCCGGGCCCGAGTCCGAGTCGGCGTTCGGGTCCAAGTACACGTCTGCGTCCGAGCCGACGTCTGCGCCCGGGCCCGAGGCCGAGCCCGAACCGGGGTCCAAGCCCAAGCCCGAGTCCGTGTTCGGGTCCAAGTCCGCGTCTGCGTCCGAGCCCAAGTCCGAGCCCCAGCCCCAGCCCGGGGTCGAGCCCAAGTCCGGGGCCGAGCCCAAGTCCGAGCCCGAGCGCAAGCCCGAGCACAAGTCCGTGGCTGAGCCGGAGGTCGTCTCGACGTCGGCAGCCCGTCCCGATGGCGGTCCCGGCACCCGTCCGGAGTCGGACTCCGAGAGGACGAGCCAGTTCATCGCCCTCAAGCCGCTCGACGAGGAGCCCTCGGCGTCGGCGCCCGTGCCGTCATGGGCGCGGCGGTCGGTGCCCGCCCCGGCACCCGCACGACCGGTTCCGGCGCCGACAGCGCCGGCTGTGGGGCCGGTCCCGACTCCGGCAACCGCCCCGGTCAGGGAGGCGACTCCGGCAACCGCCCCCGGCACGGGAGGGGCTGCAGGTTCCGCCCCCGTGGAGGCAGCCGTCCCCGAGGGGACCACCGAGCAGCCGTTGCCCGCGCTCGATCTGCTCGCGCAGCTCACCAACACTCCGCCGCCGCCCGAGACCACGAGCCGGACCGTGGCCCGGCGGGTGCGGATCTGGGTGCCGCTGCTGCTCCTGCTGGTGGCCGTACTGGCCGTCGTACAGGCGCTGCGGCCGCTGCCCGACGCGGTCCTCACCAACGAGGGCGCCGCGTCCTCCGTCGCCCTCGACGGCCGCTTCGACGTGCCCTGGCCGGAGAAGGGCCAGGCCGCCGTACGGATCGGCGGCGCGGGCGACGTGGGGACG
The DNA here is from genome assembly GCF_055584085.1 of Streptomyces sp. NPDC104226. Classification (NCBI taxonomy): domain Bacteria; kingdom Bacillati; phylum Actinomycetota; class Actinomycetes; order Kitasatosporales; family Streptomycetaceae; genus Streptomyces; species Streptomyces sp. NPDC104226. The sequence goes on along the minus strand of NZ_JBVJMS010000002.1, from coordinate 489,957 downwards.
TTCGGGGAGCAGAAGCCCGTGCCGACGGCCAGCGTCGCCAAGGTCATGACGGCCTACGTGATCCTCAAGAACCACCCGCTGAAGAAGGACGAGGGCGGCCCGCAGATCGAGGTGGACGCCAAGGCCGTCGCGGACGGCACCTCGGCGAGCGAATCGCGCGTCCAGGGACTGACGGCCGGCACCCGCTTCTCCCAGCAGAACATGCTCAAGATGCTGATGATCCCGTCGGGCAACAACATCGCCCGCCTGCTGGCCCGTTGGGACACCGGAAGCGACTCCGAGGCCGCCTTCGTGGAGAAGATGAACGCCGAGGCCAAGGCGCTCGGCATGACCTCCACCACGTACACCGACCCGAGCGGGCTCGACGCCAAGACCGTGAGCACCGCCGTCGATCAGCTGAAACTGGCCGAGGAGGTCATGAAGTTCGACGCCTTCCGGGCTATCGTGCAGCTTCCCAACGCCACCGTCCCGGGCCTGCAGGATCCGCTGATCAACAACAACGACGACCTGCTCATCGCCGGACTCAGCATCAAGGGCATCAAAACCGGATCCAGTTCGGCGGCCGGCGGCGCGCTGATGTGGGCGGCGTACAAGACGGTCGGCGACAAGACCCCGCTGATCCTCGGCACGATGCTCGACCAGCACGTCACCGGCGCCGACCCCGACGGCGCCAACAGCCTGAAACTGGTCAAGCAGAACAGCAAGAAGGTCATCGAGGCGGTCCGCGAGGCGCTGACCTCGGCCGGCGCGGTCAAGAAGGGCCAGGTCGTCGGCTACGTGGACGACGGGCTCGGTACCCGGACCCCGGTGGTCGCCACCCGTGACACGGCCGCCGTGGCCGTGCCGGGGCAGCGGCTCGAGCTGACGCTGGCCGTAGGCGAGAAGGGACTCCCCGAGAAGGCGCCGGCCGGCACTGAGATCGGGGTCCTGACCATCGGTACCGGACCGGGCGCCCCGACGGTTCCCGTGGCCCTCCAGACGGACCTCTCCGCACCGACCCTCGGCACGAAACTCCTCCGCCTGGGTTAGACGGCCTAGGTCGGCCGGGGGAGCCGGACCGTGACGAGGAGGCCGCCGGACGGGCGCGGGACGAGGTCGAGGGTCCCGGCGTGGGCCCGGACGATGCTGTGCACGATGGCCAGTCCGAGGCCCACCCCGGCGTGCTCGTCCGTGCGTACGCGGTCGGTCGCGCGGCGGAAGGGTTCGGTGAGCGTCGGAACCATGTCCGGCGGGAGCAGGGGGCCCGTGTTCTCGACCCGCAGCACGCTCGTGTCGCCCTGCTCCCCGGTGTGGACCGTCACGGTCCCGCCGGTGGGGAGGTTGTGGACGACGGCGTTCTGGACGAGGTTCGTCACCATCCGCAGCAGGAGCTCGGCGGAGCCGTCGGTGCGGGCCGTCCCGCCGGTGACGTCGAGGGTGGTCCGGCGCTGCTCGGCGAGGGGGAGCAGGGTTTCGGCGGCTTCCTCGGCGAGGAGCGAGAGGTCGACGCTCTCGCGGGCGAAGTCCGCGCGGTCGCCGTGGCTGAGGAGCAGGAGGGCCTCGGTGAGGTCGATCGCCCGGCTGTTGACGGAGTACAGGCGTTCGATGAGTTCGCCCCGGTCCCGGGTCGGGTCCTTGCGGGCGACGTCGAGGAGCGTCCGGGAGATGGCCAGCGGGGTGCGCAGCTCGTGGGAGGCGTTCGCGGCGAACCTCTGCTGTTCGGCGACGTGGGACTCCAGTTGTTCGAGCATCGAGTCGAACGCGTCGGCGAGTTCGCGGAATTCGTCCCGGCGGCCCCGCATGCGGATCCGGTGGGACAGCGACCGGTTCCCGGCCGTCCGCGCCGCATCGGTGATCCGGGTCAGGGGCGCGAGCATCCGGCCGGCCAGGATCCACCCTCCCACGAGGCCGATCACCAGCAGGAGCGCGAGTACGGCGGCCGCCCTCGGCGCGAAGACGCGCAGGAGGTTGGACCGGATGGGGAAGACGCCGGGGGTGGGCGTGTCCGCGGAGACGACGAGCGCCCGATCGGGGACGTACCGCAGGAGGAAGAGCCAGACCGCCGCGAGCAGCAGGACGCCGGCGACCATGAGGAATCCGGCGTAGCTGAAGGTGAGTTTGGCACGAACGCTCAAACCGGGCGCTCGCCGCCTATCCACGGTCGGCCCCCTCGGGCGTGGTCTCCGGCCGGCTGTCGATGCGGTAGCCGACGCCGGGCACCGTGGCGATGATCCACGGTTCGCCGAGCCGTTTGCGCAGCGCCGAGACGGTGATGCGCACGGCGTTGGTGAAGGGGTCGGCGTTCTCGTCCCAGGCCCGCTCCAGCAGTTCTTCGGCGCTGACGACCCCGCCCTCGGCGGCGACGAGGACCTCCAGCACGGCGAACTGCTTGCGGGTGAGCGCGACGAGGCGTCCGTCGCGGAAGACCTCCCGGCGGAAGGGGTCCAGCCGCAGGCCCGCGATCCGGCGGACCGGGGGCCGGGCGTACGCACGCCGGCGGTCGAGCGCCCGCAGCCGCAGGACGAGCTCACGCAGTTCGAACGGCTTGGTGAGGTAGTCGTCGGCGCCGAGCCCGAACCCGGACGCCTTGTCGTCGATCCGGTCGGCGGCGGTGAGCATGAGGATCGGGATGCCGCTGCCGGAGGCGACGATGCGGCGGGCGACCTCGTCGCCGGAGGGTCCGGGGATGTCGCGGTCGAGGATCGCGAGGTCGTAGGAGTTGACGCCGAGCAGTTCCAGGGCGGTGTCGCCGTCGCCGGCGATGTCGGCGGCGATTGCCTCCAGCCGCAGACCGTCACGGACGGCCTCGGCCAGGTAGGGCTCGTCCTCGACGATCAGTACGCGCATGTCCGAAGCCTAAGCACCGGGACATATCGCCGTCGTATGCGCGGCGCGCACCGGGTACGGGGATCAGCCCGTCGGCGTCGGAGTCGGGGCCGCCGCGGGTTCCGGTTCCGGTTCCGGCGAGGGGCGGGGCAGGTCCGACGGCTCCGGTGCCGTGGTGCGCCACCAGCGGCGCGACGCGAACGCGGCCAGGGCGGCGCCGGTGGCGTTGACCAGGACGTCGTCGACGGACGAGACCCGGTCCAGCTGCAGGACGTACTGCGCCGTCTCGACCAGGACCGAGCAGCCCGCCCCGAGGGCCAGGACCCGCGGCACGGAGGCCAGTGCCGCCCACCGCATCGGGGCGAAGAACCCCAGCGCGGCGAAGACCAGCAGGTTCCCGCCGATCCCGAGCGGCCCCATGGTGAGCAGGTCCCGTATCGGCACCAGGCTGTACCGGCCGGGGACGATCCCGGCCCCGGAGCCCGGCATCATGGTCATCCACACCCACGGCACCGTCCCGTGCACCATGCCCACCTCGGCCAGCGACAGCCGCCACGCCGATGTGCCGCCGATTCCGGCGGCACGCCGACGGCGGGCCAGTGCCCACACCACCAGCAGGGACAACGGCACGGTGACGAGGGTCATGAGCACCACGCCGTTGAAGGTGTCGAGGCACCCGTGCCATTGCCCGGCCATGCACCTCGGAGCGGACATCATGAGGGGCCCCCGCACGACGTACAGGAGGCCGGCGAAGCCGAGGGCCGCCAAGCCGAGGAGTACGACCCTGAGCGTGCGGCGGGGCGGTGGTGAGGTGGAGGCGTTGTGGTTCATGTTCCCAGGGGAGACGGTGGGACGTTGCGAGGGCGTATGCGTTTTTCGATACGCCCGCGATATCCGCCGCGGACCTCACGGATCGCGGACGTCACGGATCACGGACGTCATGGGTGTCGTGCCGGTGCCTCGACGACGAAGAACAGGAAGCAGGGCTTGCTCGAAAGGTCGAGGAAGCCCTCGGGGAACAGTTCACGGGCCGCGGGGTCGGGCTGCGGCTCGCTGATGACGGACAGCCGGAACCCGGCGGTGGCGAAGGCCTCGGTCATCGCGTGCAGGGGCTTGCGCCAGAACCTCATCGGGACGGACCGTCCGCCGAAGGTCCAGTCGAAGGTGTAGCTGCCGGCCGCGAAGTAGTCGGGCCGCGGATTCTGGAACGTGTAGGCCACGAAGGGGTGGTCCACCGACGCGATCAGCCGGCCGCCCGGTCTGAGGACGCGCCGCACCTCGGCCAGCGTCGGCCCCCAGTCCTCCAGGTAGTGCAGCACCAGCGAGGCGACCACGTCGTCGAAGGCGCCGTCGGGGAAGGGCAGGGGGCCGCGCAGGTCGGCCTCGTGCAGGGCCGCGTCCTCACCCAGCCGCCGCCTGGCCAGCGTCAGCATGCCGGCGCTGGAGTCGACACCTGTGACGACCGCACCCCGGTCCCGCAGCGCAGCGGTGAGCGGGCCCGAGCCGCACCCCGCGTCCAGGATCCGGCGGCCGGCCACGTCTCCGGCGAGGGCCAGCATCGCGGGCCGCTCGTAGTGGGCGTTCACGAGGCTGTTCTCGTTCTCCGCCGCGTACGCCTCGGCGAAGCCGTCGTAGTGATTGGCCCGTTCCTTGTCCCGATCCGCTTCCCGTTCCCGTTCCCGATCATGTTCCATCGCGGCAGCCTAATAACCGCATGATCTACCCGGAAAGGCCCTGGGGAGCCTGCTGCTCGGGCGTCCACCCGCTCCACGAGGGAATCGCCTCGCGCGCCGCGAGCCAGTCCGCCGGAACGCCGCCGGTGCCGGTCCGTGCCGCGACGACCCCGCCCGCGATCGCGCACGTGGTGTCGCGATCGCCCCAGCCGCCGACGGTCTGCCACAAGGCCTCCGGCAGGTCGTCCGGGTGCCCCGAGGCGGACCACAGGGCGAACGGCACGGTGTCGGGGGCCGAGATCCGCCACCCCGAGCCCAGTACGGACGCGGCCCGGCCCACCGGGGTCTCCGCGGGGAGACCCGCGGCTTCCCGCAGCCCCGAGCCGACCTCGCTGCCCGGTACGTAGGCGGCGACCTCCCGCAGGAACTCCGCGCGGACCGGGGCGTCGTGGCCCGCGCCTGCCGCTGCCAGCGCGGCGGCCACCGCCACGGCGACGGCGCCCGCGACCGCCTCGGGATGGGCGTGCGTGGCCAGCGCGGACAGCCGGGCCTGCGCAGCGGCCGCCTTCGGGTCGCCACGGAACCAGGCACCGAGCGGCGCGACCCGCATCGCGGCGCCGTTGCCGTAGGAACCCTGCCCGCCGAACTGCTCGGCGGTGACACGGCGCCGGCTTTCGCCCGCGCCGATCCGCCCCAGCACCTCGTGCATGGAAGCCCCGTACTTGCGCCCCGAATCCCGCGCGTACTCGGCGGCGAACTCCCGCGCCAGAGCATCGGGCCGGACCTCCCCGCAGGCAGCCAGGTGGGCGAAGAGCACGAACGCCATGGCGGAGTCGTCCGTCCACTGCCACGGGGTGGGCCGGAGCCGGCGCGCCGCCCACTGTTCCTCGACGTCCTCACCGGAGAGCGTGAACCAGCTGTCGCCGAAGGCATCGCCCATCACCAGCCCGTCGAGGGAGGCGCGGGCTGCCGGGGCGTACGGCGGGCTGCTCATCGGAGGTCCTTCGAACGGGGGTTGGCGCACTGACGGACTGGCGGATCGGTCAAGCCATCCTGCCCGTACGCGGATGCCGTGCGCGAGCCGATATGCCGGTCAGACCAGGGTGGGCATGTGGTCGGGGTGGTGGGCGGCGACGTCGTGGGCGGCTCGGACGAAGGCGGCGACAGCTGTGGAGCGGGAGGTCTCCGGCCAGGCGACCACGACTGCGCTGGGGCTGAGGCCGGCGACCGGCCGGTAGGCGATGTCCGGGCGCTGGTGCCGCTCGGTGGTGGAGCGTGCCAGGAACGCCACCGCCTGGCCCAGCGCGACCACCTCCAGGAGTTGCTCGACGCCGGCCACGAGCGGCCCCTCGGGAGTGCCGGCCGGCCACGGGCCCGGGTGGCCGTCGGCTGCTTCTGCGTCCTCGCGTCCGGTGTAGTAGGCGGTGGTGGAGGGGGCGGCGCCCTTCCAGCGCGGGATCGGTTCGCCTTCGAGGTCGGCCAGCCGCAGTCGCCGACGTCCGGCCAGGCGGTGCGCGGCAGGGAGGACGGCCAGGCGCGGTTCGACCACGAGGGTCTCGGAATCCAGGCCCTGACCGTCGAACGGGCTGCGCAGCAGCGCCACATCGGCGCGGCCGTCCCGCAGCATGGCGATCGGCTCCCCGCTGCCGCCGACGACGACTTCGGGCGGCGGCAGATGCGCACCCGTTTCCCGGTAGGCGGCGAGGACCTCCCGCAGCAGCCCCGCATCGCCACCCGGTTTGACCGCCACGACGAGCCGGGGTTCCGGCTGACCGGCCCGGCGCGCTCGCCGGGCCGCCGCGTGTACCGCGTCCACCGCGATCCGCGCCTGGTCGAGCAGCACCTGACCGGCGTCGGTCAGCTTCACCTGCCGGGTGGTGCGCTCCAGCAGGCGCACCCCGAGCCGGGACTCCATCTGAGCGATCGCCTTGGACAGCGGGGGCTGCGCCATCCCCAGACGTTGCGCGGCCCGGCTGAAGTTCAGTTCCTCGGCGACCGCGATGAAGTACCTCAGCTCCCGAACCTCCAGCTCACTCATACCCGTGGACTATAGATCCAGAGCGTTCCGGTCTTTCCCTCGCACCCGTGGGTGCGGGGAGGCTGAGTGCCATGACGACTTCACGGAAGACCGCACTGATCACCGGCGCGAACAAGGGCATCGGCAAGGAAACGGCGCGCAGGCTCGCAGCCCTCGGCATCACCGTGCTGATCGGCGCCCGCAACGCCGAGCGCGGAGAGGCGGCGGCCGAGGAGCTCCGCGCGGGCGGCGGCGACGTATGGTGCGTTCCGCTGGACGTCACCGACGAGTCCTCGGTGCAGGCCGCGGCCCGGCAGATCGACGCCGCGTTCGGCCGCCTCGACATCCTCGTCAACAACGCCGCGATCGCCGCCGGACCGCACAAGCCGAGCGAAACCCCGGCCGCCGCCGTCCGGCAGGTCTACGAGACCAACGTGTTCGGCGTCGTCGCGGTGACCCACGCCATGCTCCCCCTGCTGCGCCGCTCCGCCGCCGCACGCATCGTCAACATGTCCAGCGAACTCGGTTCCCTCGCCCACCTGGCCGACCCGGGCAGCCCGTGGTCCGCCTACTCCGCGGTCCTGCTGCCGTACTGCACCTCGAAGAGCGCTCTGAACGCCATCACCGCGCTCTACGCGAACGAACTGCGCGCCGAGGGGATCCTGGTCAACGCGGTGAGCCCCGGCTACTGCGCGACCGACCTGAACCGCCACACCGGGATGCGTACGGCGGAGGAGGGTGCGGCCATGGCGGTCCACCTGGCGACGGCGGGCGAGGACGGCCCGACGGGCGCCTTCCTGGCCGAGGACGGGCCGATTCCCTGGTGAGACCGTGCCGCGCGGCCCCGGCTCAGGAGGCGTCCGCGAGCACCCCCGTGTTCTGGCAGGCCGTCAGCAGCCAGTGGCCGTCGGGCTGCTTCGTGATCACGTACAGGGGTGCTCCCTCGCTCTCCTCGTCCGGGGACAGGTAGCGCTGGCGGACCTTGACGGCCGCGACGTCCGGGCGGATGAAGAGCACGTGGACCACCTCGTAGGTGACCTGGCCGTCCCAGTCCGCCGCGGGCAGGACCTTGCGGGTGAATTCCGCGATCGCGTCGAGACCGATGAGGACCTTGCCGTGGGCCGTCGTCCAGATCGCGTCCGGGTGGAAGAGGGCGAGGAACTCCTCGGGGTCCTTGGTCCGCTGGGAGTGCTCGACGGTGGCGACGAGCCGGTTGATCGCGTCGATGTCCGCCGCGCGGGACGGTGATTGCGTGGTCATGAGGACGACGATCACCCCTCAAGCGGACTTGAGGTCAAGCCTGTTGCGGTACGAAGTGCCCCTGAGGCCGGCGGCCCGCCTCCCGCGTGCTCAGCGGACCGCTACGCGGTGATCGGACCACTGCGCGGTGATCGGACTACTGCCCGGCGATCGGAGACACCGCCACACAGCCGCCGGCCATGGCGGCCTCGCCCGTGGCCTCCTTGATGACCTTGCCCTTGTAGATGACCTTGCAGGCCAGGTCGGCGGTGTTCTCGACCGAGCTGGGGGAGACCGCCGGGGGCATGATGCCGCGCAGGGTGACCGTCTTGGTCCACGAGGCGCCCGGCTGCTCGGCGGTCACGAGGTTCGGCGCGGTGGCCGTGCCCCCTCCGTCGTGGAAGGAGACGGAGTCGACGGTCTTGCCGGTCACCTCGTAGGTGACCTCGTAGCTCTCGTTCACGACCTTGTCGACCTGGTCCACGGCCTTGTCGGTCGTAGCGGCGGAGCAGCCGGCCGCGGCGAGCGCCAGGCAGGCGAGGGAGAGGGCAGACAGGACGGTGGAAGGAGATTTGCGCATGGCCGGAGGGTAAATTTAAAGAATCCGTAAAGTCAATTTCCGGCTGCTGTGGGGCGGTGGATTGGGCGGGTTCGGTGGCTTGTGGTATTTGCGAACCGGAAAGGGGCGGGGGGTCCGGTCGATGAGCTACGCCGACATGCAGCGGTTCCCGTCGGTGTCCGGCGAGGAGGACTTCGCGAGGGAGGCGTCCAGGGTGAGGCCGTCGCCGGTCGTCCGTGCGCCGGTGAGGCTGACCCCCTCTGGCAGCTCGCCGACGTCCACGGTCCGGGGTGCCAGCCGCTCGGCCAGGCCCGCCGCACCGGGCAGCCCGCTCACGGTGGCTATCGGCAGTTCGCGGCCCAGTACGGTGACCGTCGTCGGGGTGATCGTGATGCCGGTCGCCGTGGCGCTGGTGCTCGCGTGCACGGTGACGGGGAGGCCCAGGCCGCCCACGGTCCCGGTGAGGGTGAGTCCCTTCGCGTCGCCGCCCACGGTCAGCCCCTCCGCGCCCCCGGCCGCGTCCCCCGAGTCGGCCAAACGCTTCTGCAGGGCTTCGTAGGGGATGGTGGCCGTCGCCCGGCCGCCGCTCATGCCGCCGTCGCGCGTGACGTCGTACAGGTCGGCCTTGATGTCCATGTCGGTGTCGGCGCGGCGCACGCCCTCGGCCGCCAGGTGTACGGAACCCAGCCGGCCGGTCAGCGTGCGGAGTCCGGCGAAGGTGCCGGAGAGTTCCGCGGTGACGGGTCCGCGGGCCTGGAGGCGGCAGCCGGCCGCCCGCGCGATGCGCTCCTGGGCGGTGTTTTCGACCACGACGTCGGCCACGAAGGTGCCGGCCAGGGCGACGGCTATGCCGGCGGTGACGAGTGCGGGGGTGCGTCGGAGCTTCATTGCGCTGTGGATCCGATCTGCTTGAGCATGGCGAAGGCCTCCAGCACGAGCGAGGAGGGCGGGGTGTCGGTGAAGGTGCCGTTCGCGCGGCGCCGGCGTTGGGTGCGCAGGACGGCACGGACGGCGGACAGGGCGGCCCCCGCGATCACCCCGGCGCGCAGGTCGGCCGCGGGGGTGTCGGCGGGGAGCCGGTCCAGGACCAGGAGCGTGAGCCGGTCCTCGAAATCGGCGAAGAGCTGCACGAGTTGGGCGGCCACCACGCGCTCGTCACCCGCGATGGCCACGGAGTGGGTCAGGGCGGTGAGGCTGGACGCCGCGAACGGGGCGACCGCGGCGATCAGGGCGTTGCAGACCGCGTCGAGCGGGTCCTCCTGCGGCGGACGCCGGGCCAGTTCGGCCTCGACGTACGCGAACAGGTCGACGCTGTCGGGCAGGAGCAGGGCTTCCTTGCTCTCGAAGTAGCGGAAGAAGGTCCGCTCGGAGACGTTCGCGCAGGCGGCGATGTCCGCGACCGTGGTGCCCGCGAAGCCGTGCTCAGCGAACAGCGCGGCCGCGCCCTCGCGCAGCAGGGTGCGGGTCCGCTCCTTCTTCCGCTCGCGCAGGCCGGACTCCGGATCTGGATCGTGGTTCACCGTCGAAGACTAGCAATGCCGTCACCCCTGTCAATTGTCATGGCTGACAATTGTCACTCCTGACATTTTCTGTCAAGGTGCTTCGTGTCAGTCCTGACACTTCCTGGAGGCGACGTGCATTCCCCCCTCGGCCGAACGAGCAGCCTCGGCCGCCTTGGCCGCCTCGGCGGCTTCTGTGCCCGCCACCCCGTCTGGGTGATCGCGGCCTGGCTCCTGCTGCTGGCCGGCGCGATGACCGGCAGCCGGCTCGCCGACCCGGTCTACAGCGACCAGATCAGCCTCCCCAGCACGCAGTCCCGTACCGGAGCCGATCTGCTGGCCGCGTCCGCACCCGGGCTCGGGGACCCCAACGGACGCGTGGTCTTCCACGTCGACTCCGGCTCCCTGGCCGGACACCGCCAAGCCGTCGACGAGAGCGCGGCCCGCCTCGCGCGGATGCCGCACGTCACCGCCGCCTCCCCGGTCGTCACCAGCGCGGACGGCCGTACCGCCTACACCACGGTGTCCTTCGACCGGCAGGTCAAGACCCTCGGGCACGAGTACACCGGCACCCTCGACGCGGCCACCGCAGCGGCCCGCGACTCCGGCGTGGAGGTCGCGTACGGCGGGGACCTGAACCAGGTCGTCCGGCCGCCGGTCGACGACAGGGCCCGCGAGGTGGCGGGCGTCCTCGTCGCCCTGCTGATCCTCCTGCTCGCCTTCGGCAGCGTCGCCGCCGCCCTGCTGCCCCTGCTCACCGCGGTGGTCAGCGTCGGCGTGGGCCTCGGCATCGTCGGCATCGTGGCGGGCATCATCAGCTTCGCGACCGCCGCGCCCACCCTGGCCACCATGATCGGGCTCGGCGTGGGCATCGACTACGCCCTCTTCCTCACCACCCGCTTCCGGCAGGACCTCCTCGAGGGGCACGATCCGGTCGACGCGGCCGCCCGTACCGCCGCCACGAGCGGGCGCGCCGTCGTCGTGGCCGCCGTCACCGTCGCCGTGGCCATGCTGAGCCTGTACACCTGCGGACTGACCTTCATCGGCCGCATGGGGCTGGCCGCCACCCTCGTGGTGATCGTCACCGGGGCGGCCGCCCTCACCCTCGTACCGGCGGCCCTGGGCCTTGTCGGGCGCCGGATCGACCGGTTCGCGCTGCGCCGCCCGGTCGCCGAGACCTCCGGCGACCACGACGGCTGGCACCGCTACGCCGCCCTGGTGGCCCGGCACCCGTGGAAGTTCCTGACCGCGGGAACGCTGCTGCTCGCGCTGTGCGCCGTACCGCTGTTCTCGATGCGCCTCGGCCACGTCGACGACGGCGCCGACCGGGCGGGAAGCACCACGCGCACCGCCTACGACTGGATCGCCGAGGGCGAGGGACCCGGCTTCGGCCCCGGGGCCAACGGCCCCTTCGTCCTGGTGGCCGACCTCCACGACGCCGCCGTACCGGCCGACCGGATCGGCGCCGAACTCACCGCCGCGCTGCGGGACACCGCCGGGATAGCCGGGTTCACCCCGCTCGCGCCGAGCCCCGACGGCCGGCTGCTCGTCTCCACCGTCACCCCGGCCACCGGACCGCAGAGCGCCGGCACCGGCAGCCTGTTCACGACGCTGACCGGCACCACGCTGCCCTCCGCACTCGAGGGCACCGGCGCCGAGGGCTACCTCACCGGATCCACCGCCGGCCAGCTGGACTTCCGCGACACCGTCAAGGACCGGCTGCCGCTCATCATCGCCATCGTGCTGGCCGCCGCGCTCGTCCTGCTGACCTTCGTGTTCCGCAGCGTGGTGGTCCCGCTCAAGGCGGTCGCCCTGAACCTGTTCACGACCGCCGCGTCCTACGGGGTCCTCGTCGCGGTGTTCCAGTGGGGCTGGGGGAGCGGGCTGATCGGGGTGTCGGAGCCCGTCCCCATCGAGTCGTTCGTACCGATGATGATGTTCGCGATCGTCTTCGGGCTGTCGATGGACTACGAGATCTTCCTGCTCTCCGCCATCGCCGGCTCCTGGCACCGCACCAGGGACAACACCCTCGCCGTCGGTACGGGGCTGGCCTCCACCGGCCGGGTCATCTCCAGCGCGGCGTTCATCATGACCGCGGTGTTCCTGTCCTTCGCGGCTTCGCCCACCGTCGTGGTCAAGATGCTCGCGGTGGGCCTGGCGGTGAGCGTGGTCCTCGACGCGACCGTGGTGCGGCTGGTGCTGGTGCCGTCGGCGATGTTCCTGATGGGCCGGGCCAACTGGTGGCTCCCGCCCTTCCTGGACCGGCTCCTGCCGAGGCAGCACGACGGGGAACGACCGGAGCCCTCGCCGGACCCGGAGCCGGACCCGGAGCCGCCCTCGGCCGGGGCCATGGCCCCTTACCCTTCCCCCGGCCCGGCGGCATCCGTGGGCACGGGTGACGTTCGCGGTGAGGCATGATCGGGGGATGTCTGATCGCATCATCGCCGCCTGCGACGGGGCGGCCAAGGGAAATCCCGGGCCTGCCGCCTGGGCCTGGGTCATCGCCGACGTCCACGGGCACCCCGAGCGCTGGGAGGCCGGGCCGCTCGGCCGGGCCACCAACAACGTGGGTGAACTCACCGCTCTGCAGCGGCTGCTGGAGGCGGTCGCCCCCGGTACGGCCGTGCAGGTGCGGATGGACTCCCAGTACGCCATGAAGGCCGTGACCCAGTGGCTCCCGGCCTGGAAGCGCAACGGCTGGAAGACGGCCGCGGGCAAGCCGGTGGCCAACCGGGAGCTCGTCGAGAGCATCGACGCCCTGCTGACCGACCGCGACGTGGAGTTCCGCTACGTCCCCGCGCACCGCGAGGACGGCGACCACCTGAACGCGATCGCCGACCAGGCGGCCAGCGACGCCGCCGTGAGCCAGGAGCCGGCCGGCACCGCGCTGGGCCACGCGTCCATGCCCGTCCCGGCGCCGGCCCGCAGCACCCCGGCCCGCAGCACCTCCGCCCGCCGCCCCGCCGGAGCCGCGTCGGCCAAGGGCGCGACCGCCGGCCGGGCCGGGGTGACCATCAAGGCCAAGTTCCCCGGCACCTGCCCCTGCGGGAAGCAGTACGCGGCGGGGGAGAAGATCGGCAAGCTCGGTTCGCGCTGGGGCCACCCCGACTGCGGCGCAGCCGCTCCCGACGCCGGATAGCCCGTACGCCGGCGCCGGCCCCGCCGGTCGATCACGGGGACACTATGTAATCCTTTCGTTCGAAAGGAAACGTAAGATTCGGCTTCCGCGCGCTACGCTGACCTCGGCCAGGGACGCAGTTGAGGGGAGCTCCACCGTGCACGCAGAGGAACGACAGCAGGCGATCCTGCGACGGGTCCGCGAAGCGGGGTCGATGCGCGTCACGGACTTCGCGGCGGAGCTCGGCGTGTCCGTGGTGACGGTGCGCAAGGACGTCGAAGTCCTCGCGGAACGCGGCCTGCTGGCCCGGGTGCACGGCGGCGCGATGCTGCCCGAGGACTGGGCGGAGACCGCCCCGGTGACCGCCGCCCCGGCGGCGGCCCGTACGGCCGTGCCCGCCCCCGCCGCCGGATCCGGCCGGCCGCTGGTCCTCGGGCTGATCGTGCCCTCCTCCGCCTACTACTACCCCGAGGTGATCAAGGGCGCCCGGGAAGCGGCGGACGCCCTCGGGGTGCGGCTGACCCTCGCCGTGTCCACGTACGACGTGGACACCGAGAAGGCGCAGGCCGCGCGGATGGTCGAGGACGGCGTGGACGGGCTGCTGCTCGCGCCCTCCGCCGGCGAGGGCAAGCCGGGCGGCCAGTGGTACGAGGAGCTCGGCGTGCCCGTCGTCCTGATCGAACGCCGCCCCGAACAGCAGGCTTCCGCGGCCGAGCACGTCGGCACGGACCACGGGTACGGAGCCAGGCTGGCGGTGCGCCACCTCCTGGACACGGGGCGCCGCAGGATCGGCCTCGTGATGCGCGGCGGGACCCCCACCGCGCCCTGGATCAAGAAGGGCTACGACGCGGCGATGGAGGAGGCCGGCCCCGACACGGCCGAGCACGCCCTCTTCCTCGATCTCGAGGAGTTCGGTGCGGGTGACGCCGCCTACGAAGAGGTCATGGACGCCTTCGTGGCAGCGGTTCGGGAGGGCCGTGTCGACGCCGCCCTCGTCCATCCCGACCACGAGGCCATGGTGCTGATACAGCGGCTGCGCGCCGCCTCGCTGTCCGTGCCGGGCGATGTCGCGCTGGTCTCGTACGACGACGAGGTGGCCTCCCTGGCGGACCTGCCGCTGAGCGCGGTGGCCCCCTCGAAGCACGAAGTCGGGGTCACGGGAGTGGAGTTGCTCGTACGAAGGCTTCGCGAGCCGGGCCGTCCGCGGCGCCGGATCGCCATCCTCCCTGAACTGAGGGTGCGCGCGTCCAGCGAGGCCTAACCGTTACTTCGCTTTTCTTTCTCAAACTTTCCTTTTCTATTGACTCGCTTCTCCTCTGGCCGAATGATGTGCATCACCTCGCCGCATCGACGGCTCGCACCTGAGGAGCAGAGCAGTGAAGCTCACTTCCCGTACCTCCCGCGCCGCCCTCGCCACCCTCTCGCTGGCCTTGTTCGCCACTGCCTGCGGTGGGAGCGAGGGCGCCGCGCCGAAGGCCGAAGCCCCCAAAGAGCCCGTCAACCTGACCTATTGGGGCTGGACCGGCGGTGCCCAGCAGGTGGTGGACGCCTTCAACGCGTCCCACCCGAACATCAAGGTCACCTTCTCGGCCATCACCGGCGGACCGGACGGGTACGCCAAGATCAGCAACGCGATCAAGGCGGGGAACGCTCCCGACGTCGCGGGCATCGAGTACCCGACCCTCCCCGAGTTCGTCAGCCAGGGATTCCTCGAGGACATCAGCGGCCCGGCCGGGGCCGCGGTGAAGGCGAAGTTCCCCCAGGGCGTCCAGGACCGGGTGACCCTCGGCGGCAAGACCTGGGCCGTGCCGTACGACGCCACGCCCAACCTCCTCTACTACCGCAAGGACCTCTTCAAGAACGCGGGCGTCGAAGTCCCCAAGACCTGGGACGAGTACAAGACGGCCGCCGAGAAGATCAAGGCCGCCGACAAGAACGTCCGCATAGGCGGCTGGGGCAACGACGACGCCCCGCTGCTGGCCGCGCTCTCCTGGCAGGCCGGCGCCAAGTGGTACGGCACCGAGGGCGACGGCTGGAAGGTCGACATCAACGACGCCTCCTCGCAGAAGGTGGCCTCGTACTGGCAGGGCCTGGTCAAGGACGACCTGGTGATGAACCTGAAGATCAACGGCCCGGAGTTCGCGAAGGCCAAGGCCGACGGGGTCATGGCCAGCTTCATCGGCGCCTCGTGGAGCGCGGGCGGCACGATGACGGCCCTGGCCAAGGACTCGGGCAAGTGGGGCGTCGCCCCGCTGCCGCACTGGGGCACCCCGGCCACCGGCATGTTCGGCGGCACCAGCTACGCCGTCACCAAGGGCAGCAAGCACGTCAAGGAAGCGGCGGAGTTCGCCACGTGGGCGGCCACCAGCCCCGAAGGCGTCAAGGCCCGCCTCAGCAGCCTGAAGGCGCCGAGCAGCAGCCTGCCCGCCAGCCCCGAGCTGCGTCCGATCGCCGCCGCGGCCTTCGACGACAAGGGCTTCTTCGGCGGCGACAAGGTCTACGAGATCGCCGGCGCGCAGGTCGACACCATCGTGCCGGGCTGGGTCTGGGGCCCGGTGCAGACCGCCACCAACACCGCCATCCAGGACGCCGCCCTCAAGGGCACCCTGACCGACGGACTCGCGGCCGGCCAGACCGCTGCCGAGGCCGCCATCAAGGGCCGGGGGCTCAACCTCGCGAAGTAGGCGCCGCGCGGGGCCCGTAGCCCTCCGGCACCCCCGGGCCCCGCCCCGTCTCCCTTCCCCGCCCCCCTTTCCCCGTCCGCTCCTCCGCAGCGCACCACCAAGGAGATCCGGTGGCAGCACCACTCATTCGTTCAGCGCGCGGCGCCGCGCCCGTGCGCCGGCCAGGCCAGGGCAGGGCGGTGCTCGTCTTCCTCGGCCCGTTCTTCCTGCTCTTCACCGCGGTCCTGATCCTGCCCGTCGCGTACGCGCTCTGGATGAGCTTCTTCACCGAGCGCTCCTCCGGTCTCGGATTCGGCGGCACCGAAAGGGTCTTCAGCGGGTTCGGGAACTACGCCAAGGCGCTCGGCGACCACGGCTTCACCTCGTCCTTCCTGCACGTGGCCGCGTACTGTGCCGTCTACATCCCCGTGATGATCGGCGCCGCGCTCGCCCTGGCCCTGCTCGTCGATTCGGCCGCGGCCAAGGCCAAGCGGCTCGTACAGTTCGCCGTCTTCATGCCGCACGCGGTCCCCGGACTGATCGCGGCGATCATCTGGACCTACCTCTACACCCCCGGCCTGAGCCCGGTCCTCGACTGGATCGAAGCGGCGGGCGGCCAGTGGGACTTCTTCGCCCCCGGCAGCGTCGTGCCCTCGCTGGTGAACGTCGCCGCGTGGCAGTGGATCGGCTACAACATGATCATCTTCTTCGCCGCCCTGCAGGCCGTGCCCCGCGAGGTCATCGAAGCCGGCGTCATGGACGGAGCCGGTGACCTGCGCATCGCCCTGCAGATCAAACTGCCGATGATCCGCTCCGCCGTCTTCCTCACGCTCCTGTTCACCTGTGTCGGCGTGGTCCAGATCTTCGGCGAGCCGATGCTCCTCTCGAAGCGGGCCGGCTCGATGGGTTCGGACTGGTCCCCGATGATGTTCATCTACAAGGCGGCCTTCGAGCGGCACGACTACGGGCTCGCCTCCTCCGCCTCGCTCATCGTGGCCTTCGTCGCCGGCACCCTCTCCTACGTCGTCACCCGGATCGGAAAGCGAGGTGACTCGGCATGAGCACCCAGACCGCCCCCTCGGCCCCGCCCGCGGCCGCCCCCGGCGTCGAGCCGGCGCCCGCCCCCGCACCCCCGCCCGCCCCGCAGGGGAAGCGGAACCCCGCCGGAAGGCCGCGCCGGACCGGCGCGATGGCCTCCAAGGCCGTGGTCAACGCCGTCCTCCTGGTGGCGGTCCTCTACACCCTGATGCCGCTGACCTGGCTGCTGATCGCCGCAACCAAGAACCACGCGGACCTCTTCGGAACGGCCGGCTTCGGCTTCGGGGAGTTCCACCTCTTCGACAACCTCCGGGCCGTCTTCACCCACGACGACGGAATCTTCGGCCGCTGGCTGCTCAACAGCCTCCTCTACTCCGTCGTCGGATCACTGGCGTCCTCGCTGATCAGCGTCGCCGCCGGCTACTGCTTCGACAAGTACGAGTTCCGCGGCAAGGGCGCGCTCTTCGGCCTCGTCCTGACCGGCACCCTCGTGCCCACCGTCGTCATCACCCTCCCGCAGTACCTGCTCGCCTCCGAGACCGGGATCGTCAACACCTACTGGGCGATCCTCATCCCCGCACTCGTGAACCCCTTCGGCGTGTACCTGGCCCGGGTCTTCTCCGAGGGCTACGTGCCCGGTGAAGTCCTTGAGGCGGCCCGCATCGACGGAGCGAGCGAGCTGCGCGTCTTCCGGTCGATCTCGCTGCCGATGCTCATGCCCGGCTTCATGACCCTCTTCCTCTTCTCCTTCACCGCGAGCTGGAACAACTTCTTCGGCCCGCTGGTCATGCTCAACGACCACCACCTGTACCCGGCGGTGCTCGGCATCTACAGCTGGAACCAAGTCGTGCTCCAGTACCCGGAGTTCTACTCCCTCGCGATCACCGGATCCCTGGTCGCCGTCATCCCGCTCGCCCTCGCCTTCATCGGCCTCCAGCGGTTCTGGCGCTCCGGCCTCACGGCGGGAGCGGTCAAGTGACGAACCCCGCGCCGGCCGGACCGCGCCGACCCCGCACCCTCCTCGCCATGGGCGCCGACACGAAGGCCGCCCTGCTCGACGAGCAGACCCTCGCCCGGCTCGGCGCCACCGCCCTCCTGGACCCCGACCTCCTGGTCACCGACTTCGCCGCCGCGGACCCCGCCCGACTGCGCGAAGCCGAGGTCCTGCTCACCGGCTGGGGCTGCCCGCCCCTCACCGAGCAGGCCCTCGACCTCCTCCCGGCCCTGCGCGCGGTGGTGCACACCGCCGGATCCGTGAAGGGGATGATGACGGAGGCGGCCTGGCGGCGCGGCCTGACCGTCACCAGCGCGGCCGAGGCCAACGCGCAACCCGTCGCCGAGTTCACCGTGGCCGCGATCGTCTTCGCCAACAAGCGCGTCCTCACCACCGCCCGGGCCTACCGGGAGGTCCGCACGCAGCTGAACCCGCTCACCCTCTACCCCGGGATCGGCAACTACGGCAGGACCGTCGGCATCATCGGCGCCTCCCGCATCGGCCGCCGCGTCATCGAGCTGCTGCGCTCCTACGACGCCCGCGTGCTGGTCCACGACCCGTACCTGGACGCCGACGAGGCGAGGGCCCTGCGGGTCGAACCCGTCGACCTGGACGAACTGATGGGCCGCAGCGACGTGGTGACGGTGCACGCGCCGCAGACCCCCGAGACCCGCCACCTCGTCGACGCCCGCCGCCTCGCCCTCATGCGCGACGGCGCGACCCTCGTCAACACCGCACGCGGGACGCTCGTCGACACCGAGGCGCTCACCGCGGAGCTGGTCTCCGGCCGGCTGCACGCCGTCCTCGACGTCACCCACCCCGACGTGCTGCCGGCCGGGTCACCGCTCTACGACCTGCCGAACGTGCTGCTGACCCCGCACATCGCAGGATCCCTCGGCAACGAACTCGGAAGGCTCGCGGCCTGCGCGGCCGAGGAGTTGGAGCGGTACGCCCGAGGACTCCCCTTCGCCTACGCCGTCCACCAGGCGAGCCTGGCCCACTCGGCCTGACCCCCTCCGCCGCCGAAACCCGGAAGCCCACCATGACCCTCGGTACCTCCGCACCACTCGCCGGTCCAGGCGAAACCTCCCTCGTGCCCACGCCGGGACAACTCGCCTGGCAGGAAGCCGGATTCGGGATCTTCCTGCACTTCGGCATCAACACCTTCAACGGCGTCGAGTGGAGCGACGGGACCCTGGACCCGGCCACCTTCCGGCCCTCGCAGCTCGACGCGCGCCAGTGGGTGCGTACCGCCGCCGAGGCCGGAGCGAAGTACGTCGTGCTGACCGCCAAGCACCACGACGGCTTCTGCCTCTGGCCGACCGACACCACCGCCTACTCCGTGGCCTCCTCGCCCTGGAAGGATGGAGCGGGCGACGTGGTCGCCGAACTGGCCGAGGCCTGCGGGGAGGCGGGCCTCGGCCTCGGGCTCTACCTCTCGCCCTGGGACCGCAACGCGGACTGCTACGGGCAGCCCGCCGACTACGACTCCTTCTACCTCCGCCAGCTCACCGAACTCTGCACCCGATACGGCCCGTTGTGCGAGCTGTGGTTCGACGGCGCGGGATCCGAGGGGCGCACGTACGACTGGGACGCGGTCATGGCCGTGATCGACCGGCACCAGCCGGACGCCATGGTCTTCAACATGGGCCGTCCCACGATCCGCTGGATCGGCAACGAGGAGGGACTCGCCGCCGACCCCTGCCGCTACGTCACGCACGCCACGGGCATCAGCCTGTACGACGAGGGGCAGACCGCGCTCGAAGCGGCCGCCTACCTGCCCCCCGAATGCGATGTCCCCCTCCGCCGCGACTGGTTCTGGCAACCGGGGAACGAGGACACCCTCAAGAGCCGGGAGGACCTGCTGGAGATCTGGTACTCCTCGGTGGGGCTCGGTGCCGGTCTGCTCCTGGGCGTACCGCCCGACCGGCGCGGACTGATCGACGAGACGGACCGGGCCCGACTCCGTGCGTTCACCGCGGAGTTGCAGCGCCGTCTCGGCGATCCCGTCCCCGCCGCTCTCACGGTCGAGGGGGACGCCGTCCTCGCGGACTTCGGCCGTCCGGTGCGCGTGGACCACGTGGAGCTGCGCGAGGACCTCGCCCTGGGACAGCGCGTGGACGGCCACGAGGTCTGGGCGGACGGCCGGCTGATCGCCTCCGGCCACACGGTGGGGGTCCGCCGCGTCCACCGCGTGGAGCCCCTCACCGTGCGGGAACTGAGGATCCGGCTGACCGGACCCGGGGCCCGGCTGGCCTCGGTATCGGCGGCCGGACCGCCGCCCGACGTCAGCTGATCCGCCAGCGCTGGTAGACCGAACCGCTGTCGGCCTGCTGGCTCGCCAGGGCTCCGTCCGCGCCCGACGCGGTGGTCAGGAGCAGTCCGCTCTTCTTGTTGGCCACCGTGTGCTCGCCGGAGCCGATCGGGGTGACCACCCAGCGCTGGCTGTCGCCGCTGCCGCAGGCCGTCTGCACCACGGCCGCGCCGGCGGCGGTGGATCCGCCCGCCACGTCCGCGCAGAGCCCGGACGAGCCGTTGGCCATGGTGTAGCTGCCGTCGCCGGTGAGGGTCAGCCGCCACTGCTGGTTGGGGCCGCCGTGCGGGGTCCAGGTGATCAGCCGGGTGCCGGAGGCGGTGGAGCTCGCCGGGTCGTCGAGGGCCTTCCCGGCCGCGGTGAGGGTCCGGGTCCCGCTCAACTGGCCTCCGTACACCTCGAACTCGTACAGCGAGTAGCCGTAGGCGGTGCCGCGCTGGGTGCCGTACACCCGGATGTAGCGGCCGGAGCCGGACAGGCCGGTCAGGTCCTGGACCCCGCCGGTGCCGGTGGTCGTGGAGTACAGGGTGCGCCAGGTGCTCTGGTCGTCGGAGACCTGGATCTGGAAGCCCTTCCCGTACGCCGCCTCCCAGCGCAGCACCACACGGCTGACGGCCCGGGCGGAGCCGAGGTCCACCTGCAGCCACTGCGGGTCGGCGTACGCGCTGGACCACCGGGTGCCCGGGTCGCCGTCGGTCGCCAGGACGGCCGGGAAGCCGGCGGTCTCGGTGCTGGAGGCGGTGGTGGGGCGGCCCTGGGCGAGGTTGCCCGGCTGGGAGGTCCCCGGCCAACCGGGGTGGTGCCCGATCGCCGCCACGATCGGCGTGAACGCCGCATAGGTGGCCACCGGCTTCGGGGAACCCCAGGTCTGCTGGGCGAGGGCGCGCAGCGGGTACATGATGCCGGCGCCGATCTGCGTCTCCGTCTCGGCGTTCGGGTTGTCGCACCAGACGTGGATCAGCGAACCGCGGTTCTTCGAGGGGTCGTTGATGGTGGCGCCGCCCTCGAACCGGTCCGGGGTCCAGGTCTCGTACATCCACTTGGTGTCCGGCTTCGCACCGCCGAGCACGTAGTAGGTCGGCGTCCAGGAGTCGTTGGCCACCGTGTGCCCGGCATCGACCAGCTGCTGGGGGGTGAGTCCGTAGCTGTACCAGTACTCGACGAGGATGCGGGCGTCGGGCGTGACGGTCCCGTCGCCGGACTTGATGCCGTCGTTCCACATCCGGGTGGTCTTGCCGGCCGCGCGGACCAGGGCGTCGGACCAGTTCACGAACCCGTAGTAGGTGTCCTTGGCGGTGGCGTTCGCCCCGTAGTGGGCGCGGGCGTAGCCGAGCAGCTGCGGGTACCTGGCGTAGTCGGTGACGTACTCGTCGGCGCCGATGTGCCAGTACGGGGCCGGGAACAGCGGCAGGTACTCCTGGATCAGGTCCTTGATCAGGGTGTACGAACCGGGCAGCGACAGGTCGATGAACTCGGAACTGGCGGTGCCCGAAGCGTCCTTGAGCTTGAGCTCGGGGTGGGCGGCCAGGATCTGGTTCATGTGCCCCGGGGTGTCGATCTCGGGCACGATCGTGACGTGGTACTTCTGCCCCAGTGCGACCAGGTCCGCGATGTCCTGCTTGGAGTAGTGGTCCGCGGACACGATCTCCGGGTGCGTCGAACTCTCCAGGCGGAAGCCGAAGGTGTCCGACAGGTGGAAGTGGAAGTAGTTGAGCTTCAGGTAGGCCAGCTCCTTGATGTGCTGCTCGACCCAGTCGACCGTGAAGAA
This sequence comes from Streptomyces sp. NPDC104226, assembly GCF_055584085.1. Lineage (NCBI taxonomy): Bacteria > Bacillati > Actinomycetota > Actinomycetes > Kitasatosporales > Streptomycetaceae > Streptomyces > Streptomyces sp. NPDC104226. The sequence continues at coordinate 468,270 of NZ_JBVJMS010000002.1, read as the reverse complement.
CTTCCGCCCCTGGTCGATCATCAGGCCGCGTTCGGCCTTGGTGGGCCAGTCCACCGCCGTTCCCGCCGGCACGGAGGCCGACTGGCGCAGCAGCTGCAGCACGGTGCGGGTGCCGTTGAAGGCCCCGGCGTCGGTCCCGGCCTGGAGGGCGAGGGTCGAGCCGACGGTCATCCGGTACCCCTCGGCAGGCAGCGAACCGTCGCCCAGGCCCAGGGTGATGTCGCCGGGGGAGGCGCTGCCGGTGACGACCGCCACCGGACGCCCGGTCAGTGCCCCCAAGTCCTCGGCGAAGGTGGCCGCTTCGTCGGAGAGCTGCGCCGTGTGGGCGGGGTCGACGACGATCCGGCTGGTGCTCGTGAAGCCGTACGACCCGCTGCCGGCGGTCCACTGGCGCAGGGCCGGCACGGTCTGCGGCGCCGCGGCGGCCCCGGCTGCCCCGGCCCGCAGGGGCTCGGCTCCGGCCTGGGCGGGCAGGGAGGCCGCGGCCAGGGCCAGGGCCAGGGCGGAGGCGGTCAGTAATCCGAGCAGACGCATGGCGAGTCCCCAGGTGTTCACTGCAGGCGTGCACGGCGGCATCTCCCTCCGGCCGTGACTGCCGGAGGGAGTCGCCCACAGTGCAACGCAGTGTCAGGTCTATGTCAATAGATGCTCGAAGTGGCGGCCGAATGAGCATCATCGAGCATCGGAGACCTGCGGATCACTGCGCGCCGGCCGCGCCGGCTGCGCCGGCCGCCACCGCCACCGGCGAGGACCCGCCCGCGACGGACAGCCGGGGGGCTCCGGTGCCGTCCGCGGGGACGGTCCAGACGTCGCTCGCGCGGCCGTCCGCGCCCGGCAGGGCGTAGGCGACCGTCCCGTCGTCCGTCCAGGCCGCCTGGTCGTCCACGTTGCGGGTCTCGGAGAGCGGGGTCTCGACCATCGTCCGCAGGTCGAGGACGTACAGCCGCCAGGGCGCCGCCGGGTCGTCGGACACCTTCTTCTTGAAGGCGACGCGGGTGTTGTCGGGCGACAGGGAGGGGCATTCGACGTTCTCCCGCAGCGTCCTCGCCGACCAGTCGGACATGTTCCCCTCGACGAGGTACGTACGTCCCTTGGTGGAGACGGTCGCGTAGAAGCGGCTGTCGTCCCGGGCGAAGCTCACGCCCCAGTAGTTGACGTCGGGGGAGTGGTACCGGACACCGTTCATGGTGAGCGGTATCTCCTCCAGGGACTTCACCAAGTACCCCGTGCGCCGGTCGAGCACGGCGGTCCGGGTGGAGAAGCCGGTGGCGGAGTAGGAGTCCCCGGTGGCGAACACCGTCCAGGCGAGCATCTGCCCCGACGCCGACACCCGGGCCCGGGTCGGAACCCCCGGCACGACGGTCCGGCTCACCTCGCGCAGCTTCCGGTCGAGGACGACGGCGTACGTCTTCGGCAGCACCCCCGGCTCGGCGCGCAGACAGAGGGCGGTGCCCCCGGCGGCATGGAAACGGTCGCAGGCGGGACCGCCCGCGGTGCGGTCGGCGGCGCCCGCCGTCGAGGTGAGGGGCTGGTGCGCCACCCGGCCCGTGGCGCTGTCCCGGAAGTACAGGGCGGGCCCGGCGAGGGCGAAGGAGGCGTCGGCCGCCTGTCCGCCGGCCGACCGGTTCTCCGCGTGCAGGGCGTACCCGGCGGTGGAGCCCGCGAGGAGGACGACCGCGGCGACCGTGACGGCGGTGCGGGCCCGGGTGCCGAGCCGGCGTACGGGAGCCGGGTCGGTGGGCTGCGTGGTCATGAGGTGCTCCGCTCGCTGGTGGGGGATTGCAGGTACTCCTCCGGGGAGTCCGGGGAGTCCGGGGAGTCCGGGGAGTCCGGGGAGTCCGGGGAGTCCGGGACGCCCGCGGCGTCCGGGGCGCCGGGACCGCCCGCCGTGCCCGGGTCGCGCGGCAGCAGGGCCCAGCCGCCCGCCAGTGCGGCGAGCAGGACCGCCGTGGCCCCCCACAGGGCGGGCCGCGGCCCCCACACCGTCCACGCTGCGCCGAAGCCCGCCGCGGCGAGCATCCGGGCCAGGGCCTGGCCGGTCTGGAGCACGGCCAGCCCGCCCGCCCGGCCCCCGGCGGGCAGCACCGGCCCGGCGAGGGCCATCAGCACCCCGTCGGTGGCCGCGTAGAACACCCCGAGCAGGGCGAGGACGGCAGCGAGGAGGAGGGGGGCCGGCCCGCCCGCCGGGGCGAGCAGGACGAGGTAGGCGCCGAGCAGGGCGAGGTGCCCGTACAGGAACGGCAGCCTGCGCCCGACCCGGTCGGCGATCCGGCCCACCGGGACGGCCAGGAGCAGGTAGCCGGCGGCCGCCCCGAGCGGCAGCAGCGGGAACCAGCCGGGATCCAGGCCCAGTCGGCGCTGGAGCAGGAGGTAGACGAAGGCGTCGCCGATGGTGGCGCCGCCGAGCAGGGCGGCGGCCAGCAGGATCCGGCGGAAGCCGGGGTCGCGCAGTGCCGCGAAGGCCTTGCCCCGGGACGGAGCCGGGGCGGTCGCGGCCGCCGGGCGGTGGTGGCCGGGAACGTGGAGGACGAGCAGCAGCACGCCGAGCAGACCGGCGCAGAAGCTGGCGACGAAGACCGCGTCGTACGCGTCCGCGGTCGCCCAGAGCAGGGCGAAGGCGGCGAGCGGGCCGAGCAGGGCCCCGGTGGTGTCCATGGCCCGGTGCACGCCGAAGGACCGGCCGAGGTCCTCGGGAGGGCTGCTGAGGGTGATCAACGCGTCGCGGGGGGCCGTACGGATGCCCTTGCCGACCCGGTCCGCGGCCAGGGACGCCGCGATTCCGACCGTGGCGCCGCCCGCGAGCAGCAGGCCGAGCCGGGAGCAGGCCGAGACGGCGTAGCCGATGCCCGCGACGTGCTTGTACCGGTGGCCGCGGTCGGCGAGATGTCCGCCGAGGAGCCGCACGACCGCGCCGGCAGCTCCCATCAGGCCGTCCAGGAAGCCGAATTGGAGGGGGGAGAGGCCGAGTCCGAGGACGAGGTAGAGCGGCAGTACCGCGCTGACCATCTCGGAGGAGATGTCGGTGACGAGGCTGACCGCACCGAGTGCGAGGACGGCGGCGGGGACGCGCCGGCCCGCCCCCGTGGTGGGGGGCGGGGCCGGAGCGGCCCGGCGGCCGGTGGTGGCCAGGTACATCAGTGACAGGTGTACTTCGGGCTGGTGTCCTTCGTGGTCCCGTCGGCGGCGACGTAGCTCCAGCTGTAACCGGAGTCGGTGAAGTCCAGCTTCAGGACTCCGTACGTACCGCTGATCCGCTTCTGGCTGTTGGGCTGGACGGTCTCGATGTCGTACGGCTCGGCGCCGCCCATGCCGCCCACGATCTCGGTGATCCCGTCGGCGGTGGCCTTCCCGTTCGGGTCCTGCGGGGCGAACCGCTCGTAGTGGTGGTCGTGGCCGTTCAGCACGAGGTCGGCCTTGGCTCCGTACAGGATGTTCCAGACCGGCTTGCTGACCGGGTCGTTGCCGTGGCCGCCGGAGGAGTACAGCGGGTGGTGCCAGTAAGCGGCGATGCAGGACTTGGAGTTGGCGGCGAGGTCGGCCTTGAGCCAGTCGATCTGGGCCTTCTGGTCGAAGGAGTTGGAGTCGAGGGCGATGAAGTGCCAGTTGCCCTCGTTGAAGCTGTAGTAGCTCTTGCCCTGCGGGTAGGCGATCGACCCGAAGTACGCCTTGTAGCCGGCGAGCGACCCGGCCGGGTCGTACGTCTCGTGGTTGCCCGGCACCGGGCGGGTCTTGTCCTTGAAGGCGCCCCAGGACTTGTCGTAGTACGCCTTGAAGTCGGAGAGCAGGGCGTCGTCGTACTGGTTGTCGCCCATCGTCATGTAGAACTTCGGGTTGATCTTCTGGGCCTGCGCCGCGGTCTTGGGGTGGGCGCAGTTGCTGTCCGAAGCGGTGCACTGGGCGGCGATGTCACCGGCCGCCACCACGGTGAAGGCACCGGTCTGCGGGGGTTCGCCGCCCCCGTCGAGGGTGCCGTACACCTCGACCTCGTACAGGGAGTACCCGTAGGAGGTGCCGCGAGCGGTTCCGTACACGCGCAGGTAGCGGCCCTTGCCGGAGAGGCCGGTCCAGTCGTCGGTGCCGCCGTTCCCGGCCGTCTCGTTGGCGAGCCGGGTCCAGGTGGTGCCGTCGGCCGAGATCTCGACCCGGTACGTCTTGGCGTACGCGGCCTCCCAGCGCAGCGCGACCCGGGAGACGGTGGCGTTCGCACCGAGGTCGACGCGGATCCACTGCGGGTCCTTGCCCTCGACGCTGGCCCACCGGGTGGTGGAACTGCCGTCGAAGGCGTTCTGCGGACCGAGGCTCGACGTCTCCACGGAGGACGCCGTGGCGGTCTTGCCGCGAGAGATGAGGGGGTCGGCGGCGGCGCCGGCCCGTTCGGGATAGGCGAGCAACAGGCCGCCTACGAGGAGGAGTACGGCGGTGATGACCACGCCGATGGTGCGGCGTGGTGTATGAACGTGCAGTGTGCTGGGGGTGCTCAGGTGCATTCCTGACTCCCTGGCCTGGTGGGTGGCGAGAGCTGGCACCGGTACGAGACCCCGCTCCCCTGCCCGGATGCGGGCAGGGGCGGGCGTGGTCACAGCGGCCGGGTCAGAGCTCTCGCTGAGCGCGTCATGCCCACGGATGCGGGCACCGCGCCGAGCCGCCGAAGCGGGATGCTAGCAAACAGGAAACTTTCCTACTAGTCATTCGCCACGGGAGCTTCGGGCCTGCCCGGCACGGACTTCGGCGACGTCAGAGGCGTCGGGGAGGCCGGGCAGGTCGGGGACGTTCAGGAGATCGGGGACGTTCAGGAGATCGCGTACCACTGGCTGGCCCAGCCGGTGTTGATCGTGCTGGTCGACTGCTCGGCGAGGTTCACGGTGGCCGGGAGCGAGGTCTGACCGGTCAGGACGGTGCTGTAGCGCAGGCTCGGCGGGTTCAGACCCGCGTTCACCGAGATCCCGGCGCCCGTGGCCTTCAGGGTGAGGGCGTTCGTGGCCCAGTTGCCGTTGAGGAGGAGGGCGACGAAGTACGTGCCGGGGGCGGCGGTGAACGGCTTGGCGAGGGGGAACGGCTTGGCTATCGCCTCGGTCATCAACTGCGGGGAGACGTCCGCGGTGGACGCGACCAGGGTGCCCTTCGCGTCGTACACGCCGAGGTAGCAGTTGGACAGTTGGGCGTTCGGGTCGATGCCGGCCAGCCCCAGCCAGATGTTGGACCAGGTGATCTCCTCGCGCAGCACCATCCGGACCAGGGTGACCCGTCCGCCGACCCCGGCCGCGGACTGGGCGGTGACGTGCCCCGCGTCGTTCGGATCCCCGGTCCAGGCCAGCAGGTTCTGGTCCTGCGGCCGAGGCCCCTCGAACCCGCCACCGGCGGGCACCGGCGCGGGGGACGCCGCCGGGGAGGAGGCGCCGGCCGCTGCTCCGGCCCCCGCACCCTTCCCGGCCGAGCAGCCGGACAGGACGAGGGCCGCCGCGAGCATGGCGGCGAGGCCGGCCGAGGCGGTGGTGGTACGGGTGCGCATGGTCCCCCCATGAGGTGCTGTTGTGCGAAGGAAGCCATGGTCACACGGGCTGCGCCCGTTCCCGCAGGCGGCCCTGACCGCCCCGGCTACGACCGCGCAGGAGCGGTCACTGGCCCACCCGCCCGTCGACGCATTCGCGCAACAGGTCGGCGTGCCCGCAGTGGCGCGCGTACTCCTCGATCCGGTGCACCAGCAGCTCCCGTACCGAGACCCGGTCCTTGCCCAGCCGCTCGCCCAGATCCGTATGCCGGGCCAGCGCCGCGTCGGTCGCGCCCTGCTCGCGCTCCAGATCGGCGTACGCACCGTCGACCACGGCCTGCTCGGCGACGGCTCCCTCGAAGTCCCCGTCGCGCGTGCCGTACAGCTTCGGCAGCGGATCGCCGTCGGTGATCCAGTTCTGCCAGTCCCGTTCGACCTCGGCGAGGTGCCGCAGGAGGCCGAGCAGCGACATCGTCGACGGCGGGACCGACCGGCGGGCCAGCTGCTCCGGGTCCAGGCCCTCGCACTTCATCCGCAGGGTCAGGCGGTAGTCCTTGAGGTAGTCCTGCAAGGTCGCGAGCTCGCCCTCGGCGCTGTTCCCGTCGTTGTTGCGGGGGTCTTCGTCCGGGTCCACCCACATGTCGGTGTAGAGGGTCGACCGGGTCCATCGCGCGTCTTGATCACTCATGCGGTGCATGATCGTCCACGAAGGAACCGGCTCGCCAGCTGATTTCTCCCGGAACGGAACGCAGAAAGGCAAGGAGGTTTTCCCACTCCTTGCCACTCTCAACTTATAGCGCACCGGGGGGCTTGCGGCAAGGCCCCGGTCGTGACGCAGAATCACCGATCGAAGGCGGAACCTGCGGAAATGGTGATTGCGTGACGACCGAAACCCCCAACACAACCGATGTAATCGACGTAACCGTCGTCGGCGGCGGACCGACCGGTCTCATGCTGGCGGCCGAGCTGCGCCTCCACGGTGTCCGCGTGGTGGTGCTGGAGAAGCTGGCCCGTCCGACCGGAGAGTCTCGCGGTCAGGGCCTGCACACGCGCAGCGTAGAACTGATGGACCAGCGCGGCCTGCTGGACCGGTTCCTGGCCGCGAGCGAGAAGTTCCAGGTCGGCGGCCTGTTCGGCGGAGTCATGAAGCCGTGGCCGGACCGGCTGGACACGGCGCACCCGTACGGCCTCGCCATCCCGCAGCCCCTCACCGAGCAGCTGTTGGGCGAGCACGCCCTCGAAGTCGGTACCGAGATCCGGCGCGGCTGCGAAGTGGTCGGCCTGAGCCAGGACGAGGACGGGGTGACCGCAGAGCTGGCGGACGGTACGCGCCTGCGCTCGCGCTACCTCGTCGGATGCGACGGCGGCCGCAGCGCGGTGCGCAAACTGCTCGGCGTCGGCTTCCCGGGCGAACCCGCCACGGTCGAGACCCTGCTGGGCCACATGGAGGTGGCCGCGGATCGGGAAACGATCGACACGGTCGTCGCGGAGGTCAACAAGACCCAGCTCCGCTTCGGCGTCCACGCGAGCGAGGACGGGTCGTGCCGCATCATCGTCCCCGCCGACGGCGTGTCCGAGGACCGCAGCGCGCCGACCCTGGAGGAGTTCAAGCAGCAGCTGCGGGCCTTCGGCGGAACCGACTTCGGTGTGCACTCCCCGCGCTGGCTGTCCCGTTTCGGCGACGCCACCCGGCAGGCCGAGCAGTACCGGGTCGGCCGGGTCCTGCTGGCCGGCGACGCGGCGCACATCCACCCGCCGACCGGCGGCCAGGGACTCAACCTCGGCGTGCAGGACGCCTTCAACCTCGGCTGGAAGCTCGCCGCCGCCGTCAACGGCTGGGCCCCGCAGGACCTCCTCGACAGCTACCACACCGAACGCCACCCGGTCGGCGCCGCCGTACTGGACAACACCCGCGCACAGATCACCTTGATGGGGGCCGACGCGGGTCCCACCGCGCTGCGGAAGCTGTTCGCGAAGCTGATGGACTTCGAGGAGGTCAACCGGTACGTGACGGGGATGATCACCGCGGTCGACGTCCGCTACGACCTCGGCGAGGGCCACGAACTGCTCGGCCGCAGGCTGCGGGACGTGGAGCTGAAGCGGGGACGCCTCTACGAGCTGATGCACACCGGCCGCGGACTCCTGCTCGACCAGACCGGCCGGCTCTCGGTCTCCGGATGGGCCGACCGCATCGATCACGTCGTCGACGTCAGTGAGGAACTGGACGTACCGGCCGTACTGTTGCGCCCGGACGGCCATGTGGCATGGGTCGGGGAGGACCAGCACGAGCTGGACGCCCGGCTGGCGAAGTGGTTCGGCAGCGCCACGGCCTGAGCACGTCGGCGGGGCGATATCTTCAGCCCATGGTGATCACCGCACAACTGCGCGACTCGGTGGAGCTGCCGGGTGGGGACGCACTCGTCAACGGCTTCGCCTTCGAGGGGCGTGGGGACGGGTCGTGCCGTGCTCTCCTCCGCAAGGGACGAGAACTGCAGGTCCACGACCTGCACGCGCTCTTCGCGGGGGAACGCACGCCGGCCGCCGTCTTCCCCGTTCCCTGGCCCGGCTGGGACCACGGCGTCCACTCGGTGAGCCCCGACGGCTCCTTCGCGGTGTTCTCGGGCCAGCGCGCGGTAAGGGCCGTGGGCGCGGGCGGCGCAACGCTGTGGGAGTACCGGCACGGTTGCTGGGCGCCCGGACCCGGCCACGCACACACGGGCGACGGCCAGGCGGTGTGCGGCGGATTCGAGCACGGATCCTGCCGGATCTCCGACGACGGCCGACTCGTCTGGGCGCACGTGGTGACGGGCCCGGAGGGAGGGGAATGCTGGGTCGTCCTGGACGCCCGCGACGGACGGGAACTGGCCCGCCTGCCGCTGGACGGCGCCGCGGCGGGTTCGCACCACCTCTCCCACCCCGACGGCGTCCACGTGGGCCTGTGCGTCGGCATGGGCCAGGACGGCATCCTGCTCCACTGGGCGCGCTGGAACGGCGAGACGCTGACCGGCTGGGACCTCAACGCCGGCATGGACCGCATCCTGGCGGACGTCCACGCCGGGCACCCGGGCTTCCTGACGGTCGAGCACTACGGCGCCGACCTCCAACTCCACACCCTGGACGGCACCGTCGTCTCCGAGTCGGAGCCCGAACCGGCTGACGGCGAGGAACCGCCCTACTGGGACTACAGTTGCGGCTTCGTCGACGCCGACACGGTCATCGCCTCCACGGTCGAAGCCGACGAGGACCCGGACCGGGCCCGGCACTGGCTGCTCGATGCCCGCACGCTGGAGACACGCGGGACGGTCGGGTATCCGTCGGGCCCGGTCGACAGCTACGTGCGCCCGCTCGGCGACGGCACCTGGCTCACGTACGACGACAGCACCGCCACGTTGCACCGCTGGAGCGAAGCCACGTAACAAGCGGAGCACCCACGAACCGGCAGATCCAGTACAGGAACACCACACGGGAACACCACACGGGAACACAGGGGAAGATCTTGAAGTTTCACTCCATCGTTGAACCACCCGAGCCCATGCGGGGACTCGAGGTTCCGCCCGAGGTGGTGGCAGCGCTCGGCGAGGGCTCGCGGCCGCCGGTGACGATCACGATCAACGGGCATTCCTGGCAGAGCAGGATCGCCCTCCTGCGCGGCCGCCACTTGATCGGCCTCAGCCATGCCAACCGGCAGGCCGCAGAGGTGGAGATCGGCGAGGAGATCGAGGTCGAGGTCGAGCTCGACACCGAGCCGCGCGTCGTCGTCGAGCCTGAGGACTTCGCCCGTGCCCTGGACGAAGACCCGGCCGCCCGCGCCGCCTACGACACCCTCACGCACAGCCGCAAGCGCGAGCACGTGCGCGCCATCGAGAGCGCGAAGAAGCCCGAGACGCGCCAACGCCGCATCGAGAAGGCCATCACCACCCTGCGAGGCTGACCGCCGGCCTCCAGCCCGTTATGGGGGATTCTTGGGAGAAGACGGCTGTGGCGGATATTTCGTGACGGTCACTTCTAAACATCTGTCATGACCGGAAATATCCGTTCGCCAGCATGGTGTTCGTGGGGGCCGAACATTTTTGGGATCTGGTGTGGCCCGATGTCGAGGGGCTGGTCATCGACGCCGTGGACGTCGTGGGGGAGGCGGTGCGGATCGACCTGCATGCTCGGCAGCGGACGGTGCCGTGTCCGTCGTGCGGCGCGTCGGCGTCGCGCGTGCACAGCACGTATGTGCGGAGCCTGGCGGACCGCCCGCTGGGCGGGCGACGGGTGCTACTCCGCCTGCGGATCCGCCGGTTCTTCTGCGACAACGGCCTGTGCTCCCGTCGGACCATGGCGGCGCAGGTATCGAGCCTGACCACGCGATACCGTCGCCGAACCACGGCCCTCGTCCGGATGGTGCAGGCGATCGGGCTCGCCGTCGGAGGCCGCGCCGGTGCCCGGCTCGCCGGCTACCTGCCGGTACGGGCGAGCCGGGACGTGGTCCTGCGGGAACTTCAGCGACTCCCGGACCTACCATCCGCCCAGGTCACGGTGCTGGGGATCGACGGGTTCGCGTTCCGCAGGGACGCTACCTACGGCACGGTCCTCATCGACGTCGAAACGCGACGGCCCATCGACCTCCTGCCCGACCGCACCGCGGACACCGTGGCCTCCCGGCTCGCCGACCACCCCGAGATCAGGGTCATCTGCCGGGACCGACGCCCTCGCGTGCGTCCTCGACCATTACACCGCCACCGCCACCGCGATCGCGGGCGTGGCGGCGGCCGAGCCCGGCTCGGAGGACTCCTCCCGGCCGGCTTCCACCCTCCCGCCGCGGTGTGCCAGTTCGGCGACCGGGCCGCGGCCGTGGCCTGGTTCACCGCCGAGCGCGACAACCTCACCCAGGCGGTCGCCGCCGCCGACGAGCACGGCGAGGCACCGGTGCTCAACATGCTCGGCTGGGTCCTCACTGAAGAAGACCGCACCCCGAGGCGCTCGTCCACCTGGAAGCCGCCGTCGCGCTCGCCACCCGCACCGACGACGCGTTCGCCGAAGCCAACGCCCTGATCGTGCTCGCCATGGCCCAAGCCACCCTCGGCCACCTCGACCGGGCCGTGGAGAGCTGCGACCGTGCGGCCGACCTGGCCCGCCACAGCGGCGACCGCTGGATCGAACGCCTCGCCACCCAGCAACTCGCCCGCCACCAAGCCGACGCCGGCCACTGGCAGCAAGCCCTCGACACCGCCAACCACGCCCTGGACTTCGACTACTGCCCCGACACCACCGACATCCCCCACATCCTGCTGCTCATCATCAAGGGCGAAGCACTGCTCGGACTCGGCGACCACGTCGACGGCATCACCGAGCTCGACCGCGCTGCGCGGGAGGTGGAGGGCGCCGGCTATGACGACGGCGCGGTAAGAGCCCTCGGCGCCCTCCTGGAGGCGGCCCCGGGAGCGGAGGTCCGGGCGCGGTACGACACGGCACTCGCACGACTCACCACCCGGGTCTGACCGCAGCCGCACTCTGACCGGCGGCCCGGGCCGGCTCGAACGCCGGAGCTTGGCGCTGGAACTGCGAGAACCCGGACACGCGCAGCTGGCGTAGGAGCCGGCAAGTCGGGATCGGGGTGCTGTGCGGGTCCTTGGAGAAAAGGTGACGTGTTCTGTCAGTTTTGGCATGAACGATGGATGGCATGACCAACAAGGACATCACCATCCAGAACAGTGTGAACAGTGTGCAAACCGGCCCGGAAGGTCTGCTCGCTGGGCGGGTCGCGCTCGTGGCGGGTGCTACCCGCGGGGCGGGCCGGGCTCTGGCTGTGGAACTGGGCCGGGCAGGGGCGACCGTGTATGTCACCGGTCGTACCACCCGGGCCCGGGTCAGCGAGGTCGGCCGGACCACCGAGACCATCGAGGAGAGCGCCGAACTCGTCACCGCAGTGGGGGGCACCGGGATCGCGGTCCCCACCGACCATCTCGACGAAGCCCAGGTCCGCGCCCTCGCCGACCGGATCGCCCGGGACTACGGGCGCCTCGACATCCTCGTCAACGACCTGTGGGGCGGCGAGCACCTTCTGACCACCTCGGTGTTCGGGAAGAAGAGCTGGGAAACACCGCTCGCTGACGGCCTGCGGATCCTGGAGCTCGGTGCACGCTCGCACGTGATCACGGCGGCGCTGCTGCTCCCGCTGCTCATCCGATCCGCCGCGCCGCTGCACGTGGAGGTGACCGACGGCACCGCGCACTCCAACCGCCGCTACCGGGAGAACATGTACTACGACTTGGCGAAGAACGCCCCAATCCGTCTCGCGTTCGGGCTGGGGCATGAGCTGGCGGAGTACGGAGGCACGGCGGTCGCAGTCTCGCCGGGCTTCCTGCGCTCGGAGCAGATGCTCTCCCACTTCGGTGTGAGCGAGGAGAACTGGCGCGACGCGATCGCCCAGGAGCCGGCCTTCGCGATCGCGGAGTCCCCGCGCTACCTGGCCCGCACGGTCGCGGCGCTCGCCGCCGACCCGGACCGGGCGAAGCGGTGGAACGGCAAGTCCACCTCCAGCGGGGAACTTGCCAGGGTGTACGGGGTGACGGACGTGGACGGCAGCCGGCCGGACGCCTGGGCCTACTTCGAGGACGTCACGTATGGCGGGAAGGAAGCCTCCCCCGAGGACTACCGCTGAGCCTCGGCTTCATCGAGGTCCCCCTCCCGGGAGTCCGCCTTGTAGACGGCGGCCAGGGCTGCGGCGCGCTCGCGGAAGCGGGCGCGCAGGCGAGCCGGGGCCAGCACCTCGGCGTCCGCACCGAGCCGGGCCAACTGGTCGAAGGCGACCTCCTCGGACTCCACCGGCAGGTCGAGGGTGACCAGACCGGCGGGGTCGGGGGCGCTCGCGGAGGCGAGCGCGTCCATGACGGCGGCCCCGTCCACGACTGCGGGCAGCCGTCGTAGCCCCCCGCCGGTCAGCCGGATCGTGACGGTGGTGGACAGCAGGGTGCGGGCGAAGGCGGCCGAGCGGGCCTCCCAGTGTGCGGCCAGATCGAAGGACGGATCGCGCACGAAGGGCGCCTCCGAGCCGGGAACGGGTTCCAGGGCGGCGATTCGGTCGACGCGGTAGGTACGCCAACCGCCGTCGCGGCCGTCCTGCTCACTGGGGATGCGGGCCACGACGTACCAGGTGCCGGCCTTCAGTACGAGCCCGTACGGCTCCACCACCCGCACCACTGCGGAGGACCGGGCGTCGGCCCTGGAAGGCCGTGCGTAGGACAACTGGACGGCCCGGTCCGCCCAGACCGCGCGGGCCAGCTCCGGCAGCAGTTGCGGGGTGGCGGGTTCGCGGAACCAGGCCGGGGCGTCGAGGTGGAAGCGGCGCACCGAGGACTCGGCGGCCTGGCGCACCGACGGGAGCAGGGTCGCGGTCAGCTTCAGCCGGGCCGTTTCCGCCGCGTCCGACAGCCCCAGATCCTGCAGCGCCGAGGGCAGACCGAACAGGAAGAGCGTTTCCGCCTCGTTCGGATGGAGCGTGGTGAGACGGGTCCGGTATCCCGCGGCCAGGAAGTACCCGCCCACCCGGCCCCGCTCCGATCGGACGGGGACACCGGCCTCCTGCAACGCCTGTGCGTCGCGCATCACGGTCCGCTCGGAGATCTCCAGCTCACGGGCGAGGGCAGCCGCGGTTAGGCCGGGGTTCGACTGGATCAGGAGAGCCATACGGATCAGGCGGGCGGCACGCATCATCCAAGGATCACCGACCCGACGGACAAACGGGACCTCCTACCGCCGCTGGTCCACCCCGGACAGCCCGAGGACGGAGCGCGGTACTCGACCGTACGGGCCGACCACGGCTCTGCATCAGCGGATCGACGAGGAGCTGACGGCTGTCAGACGACTCTCTGTGTGCTCATGCAGTGGGGTGACGGTGACACTCCCGTTGCAGACGAAGCGTGATCTCGTTTGCGACCGGGCTGGCCGTTCATGTGCGACGACACCGTGGACACGATCGCGGTCGCGGCGGGACGCCGGATCAAACGGCTGCACGGGCGGGGAGCGGTGGCTTGTGGGCCGCCCACATCTTTGGGCTGCTGTAGGCAAGTAGGTACGCCCCGATCGAGGACCGGCGTTTTGAGGGTGACGGACGGGCCGGCCCGACGTCTTCAGGCACTGGCGCGGACCGCATGGATAGGGATGGCGTGGGCTGCCTCAGTCGTGACGCCTTATGACCGTGACCACGGGGTGCCGGGTGGTCCCCGCCGCGACCTCCACCATCATGACGCCGCTCGCCCTGCGGTACGTCTCCCCGTCCTCGGTGCGGCCCGTTCCCTTCTCGTCTGGGGCTTGCAGGGATGCCGCGATCTCGCTCGCCAGTAGCGCGGTGAGCCGTTGGGAGCGCGCGATCCTGCCGTCGGGAAGTGCGACGACGAGGTGGTGGGGCCGAGCCAGGGTGCCGGTGTACCCGATCACTCTGGCGTCGACGTTCTGCGTGTGCCGGCCCTTCTGCCAGATGCGCTGGCCGCCCCTGTACGGGGACGCCGCCCGCTTCGCCACCACGCCCTCGACGCCGTGGACGTCCGTCCAGTGCTCCATTTACTCCGTGGCCGTGGCCGGGGCGGTGGTCATCGGGCACCACATCCAAGGGGTGGTCAGCTCCCGGGCCGCGAACAGGACCTCGAGCCGGCGCTGACGCTCGCGATCGGGGAGAGTGAGCAGTGCCGTGCCGTCCAACTGCAGGGCGTCGAAGACGATGAAGAAGGCCGGGTTCTTCGCGGCGAGCGCGGCTGCGGTACGCTCGCGGGCTGCGGCCCAGCACTGGAGGGCTTCGAAGGACAGGTGGCCAGCTTCTGTGGCCCAGACGACGAGCTCGCCGTCGAGGACCAGGCCGTCGGGCAGCTGGGCGGCGGCAGCCGTCAGGTCGGGGAATCGGTCCTGGATCAGGGAGCCGCGCCTGCTCTGGAGCAGCAGCCGGCCTTCGGTGCCTGTGGGGGTGAAGAGGATCGCGCGGTGGCACAGATGCCCCCCAACGACCGCCCTCGCCCGCCGCGGGTCCGCACCCCTGCGCTGAAAGACCACTCCTGCCCGCCCCGTAGGCTCACACCATGCCGATAGAGGACAGCGCGCAGAACACCGTCAAGCACTGGCAGGACTGCACGGACGTGTACGACGTCCTCGAGCAGATCCGCCTCCGCCCCGGCATGTGGCTGCCGGGTCACTCACTGCGTCACCTGGAAGCGCTCCTCGCCGGCTACCGCGTCGCCCTGGGCGTGCACGCGATCGACGAACCCTTCGACTTCTGGCCCGAAGAGCGGTTCACGCAATGGCTTCACGTGAGCCGAGGGACATCCAGTTCCCTCAGCTGGGCTGCCGAGATCGAACGCACCACGCCTGAGGACTCCAACCCGGTCGAGGAGTTCTTCCGACTGCTTGACGAATACCGCCGCCACGCCGCCTCGAAGCCGGCGCCGAGAACGTCGAAGGCCGGCTTCCCCGGCATCGAGTACATGGGCAACACGTTCGTCACCCTCTTCTGGCGCCAGCGTCTCCTCAACCAGGCCGTGCAGCGTCTCGAAGACCGTGACTTCCGCGCCATCCGGCTGGCAGCAGGCCAATGGAGCACGGAGAAGGACATGCACCGCGCCATCGCCGCCGCCCTGCACTTTCCCGACTACTACGGCCACAACCTCGACGCGCTCAACGACTGCCTCGGCGATGTCGCCTGCTACGGCGGCTACGACGATGACTCTGTGGAAGGCGCGGGGCTGGTTCTCGCCTTCACCGACTACGACCGATTTGCAGCTACCTGCCCGCGGGCCGCGCAAATCGTACTCGACATCATCGCCGACCGGGCCCGCCGTGCTGCCGTACTTCAGCGCCGGCTGATCTGCCTGGTTCACAGCAACGACCCCGACATTCGATTTGACCCGGTCGGTGCCATGCCCGTCATGTGGAACAGCGACGAATGGATGGACGCCAACCGCCGAGGCTGAGCAGGTGATCACGAGCATGTCAGGGGCCCCGACTAGCATCCGCCCGTGACCCCTGAGCTACTGACGACTTTTGCCGCCCCCTCCCGCCCGGCAGATTGATCACGTCCGATGAAGGCGACGGAGACGTCCAGGCTCTGTGGCTGAGTGACGGCGCCGTACCCGCGGAGACGTGGAAGCGGATCCGCGACCAGCACCCCCACACAGGCGTGTGGCCCCTGCTGCTCGATGCACTGGACCCCAAGGACGGTGAGTTCCGTCCTTGGGGGAACCGGGGCTTTCCTCGTCGACCGGCCGCAGACACGTCTGGGGCTGATCGCCGCAGGCTCGGGTGCCGCAGCGCTGACGGCCGCGGGCTGGTTCGGACCCTGCAACTACGACAACGACACCGCGAGGATCTCCGTGGTCCTCCTGGACTGGGAGCACCGGTTCGGCCCGTGTCGTCGCAGCGGGGTTCGACACGCTGCACCTCAGCGTCGCCGCGCCGCCGGTGAGCGAGCAGGATGCGCTCCTGGTAGCGGCCGAGGACTTCGCCCTGTGCCCGGACAACATCTGGCAGGGCTGCAGGCCGTACACCCTGGCCGCGTACGCAGCGCGGATCACCGGCGCCCACCGCTGGGACTTCTGGTGGGACTGATCCGTCCCACACCCGGGAAACGATCACCCAGCTCGCGGGAAGCGACCTTCAAGGGCTTCACGCGTGCCTGATCAGCGGTACTCGTGAACAACCCGACAGAGGAAGACAAGGCTGGTCTGAAGGGGGTCCTGGCCCGCTGCCCCGACTGGAGCAGGCCGCCGGGCATGTCCGCGACTTCGGCGAGATCCTTACCGACCGCCTTGGCTCGACACTGCCCACCTGGATCGACGCAGTCGACGCCAGTCAGCTACCCAGTCTCACCGGCTTCGCACTCCACCTGCACCGCGACCTCGACGCCGTGGCAGCAGGGCTCACCTTGCGCTGGAGCTCCGGCAGCATCGAGGGCGCCGTCAACCGCATCAAGAAGATCAAACGGCAGCTCTACGGCCGCGCCGGATTCGAACTACTCCGCAAGACGATCCTGCTCCAGTAGCACTCCAAGCCCTCCGAACCCTGCGCCAAACCGAGAACTCACAGCACACAACGAGCTTGGCTGGGGCATGTCGGCACCGCCGCACATAATGCCGCTGTGGACCTGAGACCGGAGCTGCTGCCCCTGCCCCTGCCCGTGAGCCAGCCGCGAATGAACGAGCTGTGTACTGAAGTTGAGCGGATCGCTGAGCTACTGGCCGCCTGTCCAGAAGCGGCGTGCGAGGCGATCGCGGCGTTCAACGCGATGACCGGTCACGACTACGTGGCTCTCGACTTCGCTGAATACGACGGCAGCAGGAGCCTGGAGGATTTCGCGAACGAGGCGGCCCGGCCGGCTCGCCCCGTGGTTGCGGACATTACCAGGGACGAGCTCGTTGAGATCGTTCGCAGACTCCTGACCGCCTCCGCGAACAGCGACCACTATCGGCGGCTTCTTGAGGCGAACGTGCCGCATCCCCGGGTGAGTGACCTGGTCTTCTACCCCACGGACGTCCTTCAAGACCCATCTGCGGAGCAGATTGTCGATGAAGCACTGAGCTACCGGCCGATCGCGCTCTGAGCGAATCGAACGCCACCGTCACCCTCTGCGGCTGCTCCCCAAGACCTGTGCCAGAACCCGCTTCTCGCCCTGCACCTCGACCGTTCAAATCGCTCCTACGCGACCCGGGCGGATGATGCTGGCGTCCACGACCTCCTCGGACATCCAGCTCTGGGACGCCGCCGCCGGCTCACCGGTCGCCCACTGGCACACCCCCGACACCCTGGCCCTGACCGCGATCCCCGTCGACCACGGCCGCACCCTGCTCGCCTCGGGCAACCAGAGCGGCGTCCGCATCTCGGACCCCCTGACCGGCGACCTCAGGCACACCCTGCTCACCGGCGCCCCCGTCCACGCCCTGACCGTCGCCACCACCCCGGCGGGCCCGGTCCTCCACCTCCACGGCCCGGCCGGCCTGGCCACGCTGACGCTGGACCCGCGCTTGCTGTGACCGGCGGCCCGGGCAACCGACGCCCGGGGATTCCGACCATCCCCGGCGAACGGGTTTCCGGGACGGCCTGAATCCCGCAGGCGAGGCCTGGGATGCTGTCCCGACGCGTCTTACGGACGGCTGGCCGCGCCAGCGGGAGGGAGCCGGGATGACGGTTCTGGAAGGGTGCTTATGGGGGCTGCTGGGAGCGGCGCTCATCGAGGGCCTGGATCTCTACACCGCGATCCACACCACTGACGGCTGGCCCTGGAAGAAGAAGGGCGAACCCGCGCTCGCCCCGTACCTGACCGCCGTGGCCATCAGGCTGAGCATGGGGACCGGGCTCGCCCTGGGCTTCGCCGCGTCAGGCCAGGTGGCCGGGCCGCTCGCAGCCATGACGGTGGGGATCGCCGCCCCCAAGATCCTGCAGCAGCTGGCGAAACAAGGCCTCAACCATGTGGCGGTGACGGCCCCGCCCGTGGAAGCCGCTGCTGCCCCTGCACAGACGCCCGTCCCCCATCCCCAGCAGGGGGCGGCTCAGCAGCAGTCACCGGCTCCGGAGGCGACGGCGAACCAGGGAGGGCAGTACGGTGCGCTCTGACTCCTTCGCCTTCCGCACCCTCGCCAACATCGCCAGGACGGCCCCGCCCTTCGCACAGCCCCAGCAACGTCCGGCCGATGCCCGCACCACCCCTGGGAGCGCGCCGCGCTCGTTCCTCTCCCGGCTGTTCCACGCCCTGGCCTACGAGCCGCTGCACGAGGATTCCACCGGCCCGGACGCAATGCGGGTCCGGCCTGACGAGGTATCACGCCAGGTCGGGCCGAGGTCGATATCGCCCCAGGAGCCTCAACAGAACGACCCCCAGGGCGATACGCCCCCCTCCCAATCTGAAGAACAGGACCGCGAGCAGACCCGATCCACGCTCGCGATGGCCGTGACACGGATCCTCCGGACGCGACCCCAGATCGTGGCTCAAGTGCGGGATCCGTGGATCTTCCGGGAGATCCTCGGACTCCTCCACGCCCAGGACCTGAGCCACAGCCCTGAGCTGGATCAGCTCAGTCACGTCCTGGAGGAGACCGTGTACCGCCTCGCCGGCATCGGGCCCGCCGAAGACGAAGCCGAAGACATGGAAGACGTGCCTGAGGTGCTCGCACTCTTCAAGCTCCTGGCAGATGACGTCGACCGGCAGCCCCACAACGTCCACTTCGACGGGCACTCATCGTCAATCACTGTCTCGGGCTCGAACTCGCAAGTCGCCGCTGCCTCTCAGGACTCGCAGGAAGAAACGTAGGAGAAGGGGGTTCCCACGCGTCGCGGGGGTACCCGACCACCGACCGCTCCTGGCGACGGCGGACACGGTCCACCGGGTGGCGTACGCGAACCCGTTGTCCAGCGCCTCGACGACGGCGGGACCGCCGGCTCCCAGGGACCGCTCTCCCTCTGTCCGCACAGAGCGCCTGAGCCGCACCCGGCGAGGAGCAGGGTGAGGACCCAGGGCGCGGTGTCGGCTGAGACAGCGAGGGCCTCACAACCCAGCGATCGCATCGGTGGGCATTCTCGTTCATGACGGTAGCCCGCCGAACTCCCAGCTGTGCACCTCGATGTCGGCGTACAGGTCGTGTGTGAGGATGGCGCGCGCGGTGGCCGGGTCCGGGGCCCGGAGGAGCGCCGCCGTGCCCAGCCAGAGAGTCCCGTCGTCGGAGAGCAGCGGTCCGTAGGCGATCAGCTCCGTCGTCTCGGGCGGCAGCGCGAGGTCGGCGGCCTCTCCTGTGCCGAGGCCGAGCACCAGGTATCGGTTGCCTCCGTTCCGGCCGCCGGGGAAGTCCCACATGGTGCGCCCCAAGGTGTTGCGCCACCGTCGCACGAGGACGTCCCGGTAGGCGCCGGCCTGATAGTTCGGCTCGTCGAAGGCGAACGCGCGGGCGGCAGCGGGATCGGGTAGGTCGAGGATGTGCACGCTGCCGGTGAGGGTCTCGCCGTCGTCAGCGAAGGTCGGCCCTCGGGCGATCATCTCCTTCGCGAATCCGTGCATGTAGGACAGGTGCGCAGCGTTCAGTTCGTAGCGCAGCGACAGGGAGCCGGTGCGGTCTCGGTGGTAGCAGAGGAACTCCATGGCAGCACTGTTCCCTGGAACAGGCTGAGACGGCGAGGGGTTTCCCTGCGATGACCGTTCGAGATCAGCACTGTTCGTCGGGGTTCCTCTCACCAGTACCGGAGGACTGCTGTCAGTACCCGCCGAGGGGGAGACGACTTCGGCGGGCATGCTGCAGACCCTCCAGCGCGCTCGGCCTGGAGCGGTGTTGACGGGGGTCAGTGGCGACGCACGGGCCGCACGAACGTTGTTCCTCGTATGGACGACGACTTGCTGGACGTGCTCCTCGACGGGGCGACCGGGCCGCGCCTGAAGCTGATCAGCGAGGACGAGGCGCGTGCCGTGATAGTCCTCGTCGCGCGGCTCGACGATCGCGAGCAGCTCGAGGAGGTCTGTCAGGGGGCGGTGGAGCTGCGGTTCCGGATCGGGTCCCGGCTGGCCGTGCCTTCGTAGGAGAAGGTCGTCTACTTCGTGGTGGTGAAGGGGACGGTCTCGTAGACGATGGTGGCGCCGGGGCAGTCCTCGGCGAGATCGAGGAGCGCTTCGCGCTCGTGGTCGTCGGCGGTGAGGGACCAGCGGAGCTTGGTCTCGACCCAGCCGGTGACGTACGCGCAGTGGTAGGTCGAGGTCGGGGGCAGCCGCTCGGCGGGGTCCTTGTCGGCCTTGGACCGGTTGGACTTCGCGGTGACCTCGATCAGCGAGGTCGGGGTGGCCAGGTCGTTGGCGTAGGCCTCGCGGCGCTTCGCGGTCCAGGCCGAGGCCCCAGAGATCAGCGGCCATCTGATCCGTTGAGGCAGTGGGTGCTGCGTCCCTGTTGTGCTTGGTTATGCGGCTGGCGCCTGGGGCGTCTCGGTTTGTTTGGGGCGTTCCGCCCTCGGGCGGGCGTTCAAGGTGTGGGGCGCCTGCTCGGTCGCGGGTGTGGGAGCGCGCCGCCAGCCGCCCCGCGTCGGCCCTTGCCTCGGCCTACCCTCTGGTACTCGATCCGGCGCCGTGAAATTGGGCAGCCTCGTGTCAGCGCCGGGTGAAAGGATCGTCGGCGGCCGGCATTCCGGCCGTGACGGGGGACTGGGATGGACATCGAGCACACGCACGTGTGGCCGCGCGGGGGCGACGCCGTCGGACATGTTCCGGCTGGAGCTGTGGCTGGCCGGGCACGGCTGGGAGGTGGATCCAACGGTCTACATGGCCGGCGCGGGCGGCGCGGCCGTGCAGGTGCGGCGTACCGGGGCGGCGTGGGACGACGGAGAGCCTGGCCTGCTGATCCTGCCCGCGGAGACCGTGGTGTGGGACGGGGCCCGAATGCGGATCGCGCCCCAGGCCGCCGTCCCTGCCCGCTGCCCGACCTCTTAAAGATCAAGCTGAAGACCCGTGTGACCGTTCACGCTTGCTGGCGAATGTTCATCGGAGGGCGAGCCATGCCTGGCTGCGGGGAAGGACGGCGGCCGGGCCCAAATCCGCAGTGGATTAGGGCCCGGCCGGGTGCCGCGGGCTGACCTGGCCCTTCGGCTCGGCTGTCGATCATCTCTCCCCATGGTCACTTGCTGCTGAGCAGGCCGATGAAGGGGGCGATCCGGGGGACGTCGGTGTTCATGCTGCCCATTGCGATCTGCGTCGCGGACGCGTACACGCGGCCGTCGATGTTCACGGAGGTGGGGGTGGTACCGGCCAGGTTACGGTGGGCCACCCGGGACAGGTCCGCCCAGTGCCTCTCAAGCTGGTAGCCGAAGTTGCCGATGTGCGAGGGGCGGCCGGGGTCGGTTGAGTCGCCGCCGTAGGCGATGGACTGGTCGATCCGGCGCTCGATCCACCCGAACCGGGCGGCCTCGGCGGTCATACCGATGATGTTGGCCAGGGTAGAGCGCAGAGTGTTCGGGACCAGCGGCTGGTCGGTGGCGAGTTCAGCCACCTCGCTGACGATGTTCCAGGGCGTGTGCTGGAAGTTCTGCCGTGCTCCGTTGGGGTCGAGGGCGTTGTAGTTGCCGCTGTAGCCGAGGTCCTGGAAGAGCAGGGCGGACGTACCGCGGGCCACGCCCATCAGGGCGCCCAGGTTCGAGCGCAGGACGGGGTCGTTGACGCCCGCGCGCGGGCTGCTGTCGTGGAACTCGTAGTGCCGGTTGTGGGAGGAGAATCCCACGAGGTAGAGGTTGGCGGCGTTGAAGTACAGCGCGACGTGGCTCGCAGCGGGGCCGCCCCCGATATTGGTCCAGACGCGGACCTCAATGATCCGGTCGGTGGCCCCGCTCTGCCGGGTGTCCAACATGTCACGGTCGCTGGTACGGCTCATCTGCTGGCTCACTGCGGCGCGGAAATCGCTGATGAAGCGGTTGTAGCGGTTCCTGCGGTCCCAGGCCCGCTGGGTCCCGTACTGGTCGGCGTCAGCGTCCCCGTATGTTTCCAGGTGCCAGTCGACAGCCGTCCAGTTGGTGAGGTTCGGTGCCACCGCATGGGCCGATGTGATTCCGCTGGTGGACGCGAAGGTGCAGGCTGCCAAAAGTGCCAGGAACATGATGCCCAGACGCCTGCCGGCGCGGCGCAGGGTGGTGCTCGGATGATGCATCGGCGTGACTTCCCCGGAGGTGTTCGATGCGGACTACGCGCTCGGGCGCGACAGGTTCCGCATGCAGGAGGTGGTGGTCCGCAGGGTCCGGTTGCTGCCGGGCCCCTGGGTTCGTTCCTCTACCCAACCCGTGCGGATGGGCGTGGACCAGGCAATTTCGCCCGCGAAAGTAGGGGCCGCATACTTTTGCGCGTTGGGTTCGCGGTTCGGCGGGGCCACGTCGAACACAGGAAGATCATCAGCATGGCCTCGACCACACCGGCCGACTACTCCTTCGGTACGCTGCTGCACGCCCTGCGCCGCCGGGCCGGGCTCAGCCAGGAACACCTGGCGCACACGGCCGGGGTGAGCGTGCGTACCCTGTCGTACCTGGAGCAGGGCCGCTCCCGCGGACCGCAGCGCCGTACCGTGCAGGCGTTGGCGAAGGCGCTGGGCCTGGATCCGGCCGGTGCCCGGGAGCTGGAGGCCGCCGCGAGCGCGGGCCGGCCCCGCCCCGTCCGCACCACGGATGCCACACCGCCATCGGTCACCCCGCCGCCGGACGTCCCGGTGCCCGCCCTGGCATCGGAGGCCACTGTGAACGCGCCCGACCTGCTGCCGCGTGCGCCGCGCGGTTTCCACGGCCGGGCGGCCGAGCTCGCCGCGCTCACCCGGGCCACCGCGGGCGAGGCCCCGGTGTGCCTGGTGGTGGGGCCCGCCGGGGTCGGCAAGACCGCCCTGGTCCTGCACTGGGCCCGCCACGACCCGGCCGGCCTGGCCGACGGTCGCCTCTACGCCGATCTGCGCGGCTTCAGCGACATGGGCGAGCCGGCCGCCGCCGAGGTGCTGCGCGAGTTCCTGCTGGCCCTCGGCGTTGCGCCGGAGCGGATACCGGAGTCGGAGCACGCCGCGGCCGCGCTGTTCCGCTCCCTGGCCGCAGACCGGCAGCTGTTGGTCGTCCTCGACAACGCCCGCGACTCCGACCAGGTCCGCCCGCTCCTGCCCGGCGGCGACCGCTGCGTCACCGTCGTCACCAGCCGCCACCGCCTCGACGGGCTGATCGTCACCGACGCCGCCCGCCCCCTGGCCCTCGACGTCCTTCCGGCCCAGGACGCCACCGCGCTCCTGGCCCAGGTCCTCGGCCCCGACAGGGTTGCCGCCGAGCCGGCGGCCGCACAGGAACTGGCCGAGCTGTGCGGCGGCCTGCCGCTGGCCGTGCGCGTGGTGGCCGCCCGCCTCGCCACCCGACCCGACCGGTCTCTGACCGCCATGGCCGTCGAACTCGCCGACGAGACACGTCGCCTCGGCCTGCTGGAGCTGGAGGACACCGGTGTCCGGGCCGCACTCCGCCTGACCCTGCGTCAGCTCCCCGAGCATGCCCGCGCTCTGTTCGCCGCCCTGGGCCGCCACCCCGGCAGCCACGTCGACCGGTACGCCGCCGCGGCCCTGGCCGCCACTGACCCGACCGACGCGGAGACGGCCCTGGAGCGCCTCGCCGAAGCACACCTGGTGAACGAGACGGCGCCCGGCCGGTGGACGATGCACGACCTGGTCCGGCTCTTCGCCCGCGGCCTGGACGCCCACCCCGACACCCTCGCGCGCGTCCTCGACCACTACACCGCCACCGCGATCGCCGCCGTGGCGGCGGCCGAGCCCGGCTCGGAGGACTGCTTCCCCCTCCCGGCCGGCTTCCATCCTCCCGCCGCGGTGCGCCAGTTCGGCGACCGGGCCGCGGCCGTGGCCTGGTTCACCGCCGAGCGCGACAACCTCACCCAGGCGGTCGCCGCCGCGGACACCGCCCGCCTGCACGAGCGGACCTGGCGCATCGTCATGACGATGTGGCCGCTCATCGTGTGGCGGGTGCGCGACGGCTGGGCCCCGCTCCTGGAAACCGCCCTCGCCGCCGCACGGGCCGACGCCGACGAGCACGGAGAGGCACGGGTGCTCAACATGCTCGGCTGGGTCCTGACCGAGGAGGACCGCACCCCGGAGGCACTCGTCCATCTGGAGGCCGCCGTCGTACTCGCCACCCGTGCCGCCGACGCCTTCGCCGAGGCCAACGCCCTGATCGTCCTCGCCATGGCCCAAGCCGCCCTCGGTGACCTGGACCAGGCCGCCACCAGCTGCGAGCGCGCCGCCGACCTGGCCCGCCGGATCGGCGACAGCAGGATCGAACGCCTCGCCACCCAGCACCTCGCCCGCCACCAGGCCGACGCCGGCCACTGGCACCAAGCCCTCACCACAGCCACCCGCGCCATCGACTTCAACTACCGGCCCGGCACCACCGACATCCCCCACATCCTGCTGCTCATCATCAAGGGCGAAGCACTCGTCGGACTCGGCCACCACACCGCCGGCGTCGCCCAACTCGATCTCGCCGCCCGGGAAGCGGAGGCCGCCCGCTACGACGACGGCACGGTCCGAGCCCTCGCCGCCCTCCTGCGCGCAGCACCGGACCCCGAGATCCAGGCACGCTACGACACGGCACTCGCACGACTCACCACCCGGGTCTGACCGCGGCCGCACCCACACCGGCGGCCCGGGCAGCCGGAAGGCCACGCCAGCGCCGCAACCCCCGACCTACCTCACGTGCCTGACGAACCCCCAGAAATCCACGTGCCGCACCTGACCGGGGCGGCGGCCGTGCCGACGGCCGATCTCGCGCCGAGCTCGGCCGGCGTCTCCAGCAGAGCGACGTGGCCGAGGTCGTCCAGGCCAATCGCGCTTAAGCAAAGAAGGTCAGCTCGATCCGGTACGGGCGCAGCTCGACATCGGTTCGGGCGGGTGAGCACGGACGGCAAACCGAGGACGGCGTCGGCGGCGTGGGTGAGGACCTGAACGAGTCCGCCGCCCCGGTACCGGGCGGCGACCGCGAGGCCGTCGAGCTTCGGCTCCACGCACCACCCGGTTACCGGGTGCGCGAGACGGCGCTCCAGACCGGCGGCCCAGTCGGCGTCGAAGACGTTGTCGAGGGAGAGCATCGTGCGCGGCACACCCCCCCTGCACCACTACGCCCGCCACCTTCCCGGTCGGCGACCCCGGCCGTCTCGGCGACCTGTCCGCTGCGCAGGCCCGTACTCATCGCTGTTCCCTGGCGGCAGCGGCCCGGGCGGCGAGGGCGTCCAAGACCGGCCCGTGCGCCTGGTCCACCGAGATGTCCAGCCGGATCACGTCGGCGCCGGGGATGGGGGTGAAGGTGAAGAACGAGCAGCAGTCGCTCTCCCGGGCCGCCAGGTCGCGGACCCGCTCCTCCACGCCGTCGCCGCCGGCCCGGTCGAGGCACAGGTGGAGCGGCTGCGGCCGGGAGGTCAGCCGCTCGGAGAAGAGCGCATCCCACTCGGCGACCCGCAGAGGCCGCTCCTCGGTGGGCAGGGTGCAGGACTGCGGCGCCCAGGCAAGAGCACTCATCGCTCTTGCTCCCGTCATCACGTGCCCAGTGGTGGTTACACCTCCGACGGTAAGCCTGTACTTAGGTACAGGATGCAAGCTGCCAGCGCGGTTGTGTCAGGGGAGATCCACTGAGCAGGTAGGGGGAGACCAGAGCAAGGCGTGGCCGTTTCCCGTTTTCAAGGAGCCCCATCACCCCACCAGAGCGGCAGGTCCGCCCGGATCCCGAGGGCGGGCGGTGGGGGTATCAGATGAAGCCCTGCATGAGGCGGGCGATGCGTTCCGGCTCGGACGGGGACGGCGGCCCGGGGAGGGCCTCGGGCCCGAACCCTTCGAACGTGGCGGGGACCGGGACGATCCCGTCCAGCCCCTGTGCGTGCCATGGAGCATCCACATCCACATCGGGATCGGATTCGCTGTGGCCGGCGGGCTTGCCCGCGCGCATGGCGAGGGTCACGATGCGGCCGTCGTGTGCGAAGGAGAGGCGCTTCACGATGCGATCGGGGTGATCTGGATACCGGTGCTGAAGCCGTCCAGGACGGTCCGGGCCCGGACCTGGACACGATAGACGCCTGCGGGTACCTCAGGGACCGTGACGGCGACCGAGGTCCGTCCGGCCGGCACGGCTTCGGCGAGGATGGCGACGGGGACGGCTTGGCCGCCCTGCATCCGTACGAGCTCGACGTCCGCTTCCTCGCCGGCTCCTGCGGTGAAGTACCAGGCGACGGCCTGCCGACTACCCGGCTCCCACACGGACCCGTGGGCGGGCTCCGCGACCACCAAGTCGTCGCCGGCGGCGGCCAGGGCCCGCAGCGGGACGCGCAGCATGCGGCTCACACGCGCCGGCAGACCACGGCGGCGCACAGACATGATCCCGACGGACATACGGACTCCGATCAGCAAGAGAGGCACAGGATGATTCCGCCAGCCTAGGAAGCCGGCCTGCCCGATTCCCCCCACGAACACCGGATCAGGACCATCAGCAGCACACACGGGTCCCATGGCCCGCCCACTCCGGCCCCAGGACCCGCAACGAACGAACCGCTTGGCCACTCGGCCCGTGGCCCCACGAACCCGCACGACCCATCGCCGGGGCGGATTCAGGCCCACATAGGATCCCGATCATGGATGCGGGTGAGCGGTGGGCGGAGTGGAACAGGCTGCGAGGGCGCGTTCCCGCGTGGCATCCGGTCGGCGTGGTGGTCGCGGCCGACGGGCCGGTTGTGCGTCGGCACTACGGGACGCACGGCACTGCCGAGC
Source organism: Streptomyces sp. NPDC104226 (assembly GCF_055584085.1). Taxonomy (NCBI): domain Bacteria; kingdom Bacillati; phylum Actinomycetota; class Actinomycetes; order Kitasatosporales; family Streptomycetaceae; genus Streptomyces; species Streptomyces sp. NPDC104226. The sequence continues at coordinate 441,525 of NZ_JBVJMS010000002.1, read as the reverse complement.
ACGCCCCCATCGTGCCCGGGACCGACCTTGTCGCGCTGGTGAGCCGGCAGCAAGAGGCCTTCGCGGAGCGCGGGGAGCCGGTGGAGTGGAAGGTGTACGGGCATGACTGCGAGGAGTTGGGCCCGGCGTTGACCGCGGCAGGTTTCACTGCCGGGTGGGCCCGTTCCGTTCTGATCGCCGACGTCCTGCCCGAGACGCGGCCCGGCTCCGCGACTCAGAACGAACCCCAGGACGGAGTCCATAACCTGTACGTGGTGCGGAGCCAAGGTGACCGGGCCCGGGAGATCGCCGTCGGTGCCCCCGGCCCACATGGGATGCCGTACATCGAGATGGTGGCCGACGGAGCCTCGGAAGACGGCGACGTCTTCGTCGACGTCCTGGTGGAGGACGGCCTCGTCGTCGCGGTCGCCTGGGCCCACCCCGACACGTCCCACCCATTCACTCTCATCGGGGGTCTGAGCAGCCACGACGCATGCTTCGTCCAGGCCTGCACAGATCGCTGGCGTCGTCGGTCCTGGCCGGGGAGGCCCGTGCTCGCCGAGGCCGACGGCAGTTTGCGCGAGCGGCTCCTCGAGAACGGATTCACCGAGGCCACCACCGTCCGCTCCTACCACTGGCGCCCGCCGGGCGCCCCTGAGACCAGCCGGCCCGCGCAGTTCCTCGACTGGCTCCATGACGACTGGCCGCTGTGGGACCGCTTCTACGCGGACTTCGATTTCAAGCCGAGCACCACTTACCGGCCCGCGATCACAGAGCCGTCCCCCTCGGCCGTCTGGAACCTGCACTCCCACCATCGGCTCGTCCCTGACCTCCCCGGGGAGCTCGATGCGATCGTCCAACGCGGACTGCTCGCCGCCACCGAGCCCGGGGAGTTCGTGCACTGGCTGGACTGGCAGCACGACGGCTACCGCTACGACCCCCGTCGCGTCGGCGTACCCGGCCGTCCCCCTGTCCCGGGCTACGGCACCTACCCCAACGGCGACTACTACCTCCACGTCACCCATGACCTGCGGCTGGGCACCTTCGGGCATCCCTGGGAGCAGACACTGACCGTCTGGGGAACCTCGCTCCTCGTAGCCGTAGAGGCCGAGTTGACCGGCCTTCTCGGTGACCCGGTCAGGCGCCGCGACTGAGCAATCGACCGTTCCATGCGGAAACCCGAATTACGCCAGCTCTCGATCCACGCGGTGGAGATAACTATAGGCATGATCATTATGCGAAGATGGGATGGTGCGGGCTTCGCGTGTGGCGATGTTGAATCCGATGCTCCCTGCGATAGCGGCGGCCCATGCCAAATCGGGGACCATCAATGCCCCTGCGGTCGTGGCGGCAATGGCAATTGTCGCCGAGACTGATTTGTAGACCCAGGACATTCGGACACCCTTCGCGGCCGACTCGTAATTTTTGCGCGCTCGGGTGATTTCCATTTGCATGCGCTGCAGAACATCTGCTGGGTGTTCCCAGTCGCTGCGAAGATTGTTCAGCAGCGACTGGGTCGTTCCGATCAGGTGCTCCCGTTCGTCGGCGTAGCGTTCGCGAAATGCCACAACGTCACTTGTCGGTGTCCCTGGGGCGGGGCTGGGTAGGAGTCGCCCGAGTTCCACTCGCCAGGCGCCTTCCCCTGCCCTGCCGTGTGGCGATCGCAGCAAAGTGTCCTCAGCTGACCGCTGATCGGTATGGAGTACGTAGGCGCGCTCGTATGATTGGGCGACGACCTCGGCGGCTATCGCCCCCATCAGGAGCAGTCGTACGTCACGACCTACGGCCAAGCGCAGGTGCGTCCAAGGCTCTGATGAGTTTCCCACTGCGTGCCCGAGCCCCAGACTCACGACTTGATGCTCCAGGTTATATCCGATTTTTCCGTAGTGCATGGAGACGGTCGGGCCTGACTGGGATTGCCCTCTGTCGGCAGCCGCGATTCTGCGCAGCTCGCCCAACAGGACGTCATAGTGGTGCTCATCGACTAGTGCATAGTTCGATGAATCCAGTGGGTGATAAAGCCCTCTGTCCCTGAGATTCCTCAGTTCGTTCGATAAGTTGGAATTTGCAATCACTGGGTCACTCGGAACCAGCGAAGCGATTCCGTCCCAATACAGCAATGCATGGTGTAGAACCTCGATGGGGGGCTTGATCATCGGGTAGTAGAGCAGAGTGGGCACAGGGTCTCTCCTCGCTACTGCCCTCGGCCACTTCCCAACGCCGGTCAGTGCCGAGGCGCGCCTCGTCGTGAGGGGGTTCCGGCTGCAGAGCCGTTTCTCGTTCGCCCCTCTGGGAGCATACGACTTGGGTCGGCAGCGTGCGGGTCAGATGTGTCGACCCGTCAAACTCGGCGCCGACAAGACGTACTTCTCCACCGAGTACCTGACCCGGCTGCGCGACCGGCTCTCCGAAGTGCGTGTTGTACCCGCAATGCCCCGTGGCTGATCCCGGAGCGATCGTGTGATCATGAGGCGTTGCATTCCTTCGCCCGCGAGGTGATCTTTTGACGAAGGTGGCGCTGCGTCCCTACGCACTGTTGCCTCGGCAGTACGACGAGCGGAAGGTGCTGGCCTCCACGATCGATCCGTGGGGCCGTGCTCTCTGGCTCATCTGCCCGGATGTTCGCTTCCCCCACAGATGGGGCGGGCGGGACGTCCCGGTTCCCGTGAACATGCCCTTCGACGCGTTGGTTGTCATCAGCGACCGCGGCCAGGTCCGGGAGCGGACCCTGTACGGCGTGGCTGTGGACCCGACGGCCTTCGACGCCCTCCCGGGTGGCGGGTTCGTCCTCTCCGGAAGCGGAGCGCCGAATGCTCCGTGCGGCCAGATCTTCGGCCCGGACGGGCGCTCTCGACGTCGGCTTTCCTTGGGAACCCACCTCACACACCTCGTCGCAGACCGAAGGGCCGGCTTCTGGACCGGGTACGCCGACGAAGGGATATACAGCGGAGACGGCGTCAGCGCGGGCGGGCTGGTCCACTGGGACAGCAGAGGAAACATCGCCGGCTCTCTGAACCCACCGGAGCCGTACCACCATGTGGCGCACATGAACGCGGTCAACGTCTTCGACGCCACCGTCCACGCCACCTACTGGCCCAGTGCACCACTCGTCGAAACGGCGCCCGACGGGATAGTCCGCATCCGCCCCCTGCCTGTCTCCCATCCGTCCGGCCTTGCGACCCGCGGTGACCGGTTGCTCCTGCTCGGAGGAAGCGAGCAGGGTGCCGTCACCCCTGCCCGGGCGTACGCCCTGCACCAGATCCGGCTGACGAAAGACGGAGCCACGGTCGTCGGCCGTGACGACCTCGTCTTCCCGAACGGCGACCCCGTCAGGCGCTACGCCCGTCCCGTATGCCGGGGTCCGCGCATCTTCCTGCGCGCCCTTCGCACGTTGCGGCAGTGGTGGGTGCTGGCCGTGCCATGACCCCTCGCGGTGGTGGCGCCGGGGACAAGGTGACCTGCATGCCCCCTTCGGCCAGGACGTCGAGGACCGAGGAGAACAGGTCGCGAGGTTGTCCGTCTGCTGTCAGGGTCTGGGACAGGCACTCGCGTGCGATCGTGGCGTTCCGCCAGAGCAGAGTGGCCGGGGCGGTGTAGCCGAACGTGCCGCCAAGGCAGTCGTCCAAGGCGGCCAGGCTGCTGCCGAAATAGCCGCCCGGGCCGTTTACCGCCTCGCCGAGCGCCAGGTAGAGGCCCGCTTCATCGGTGATGTGCCGGCCGTCGAGTTCGTACGCGTGCCCGGCCGGCCGGTCGTGGTGTGCGCGTCGGCAGGCTCGCTCCTGTACGAGTTCGAGCCAGGCCCCACGGAGTCGGCTGTCGAGCCCGCTCCAGGCGCCCAGGGTGTCAGGGGGCCCGGCGAGCCATTGCTTCCAGACGGTCCGGGCGTATTCGGGGACCGGAGCGAAGGGCTCTCCGTCGAGCTCCAGGTCGAGGAGTTCCGCCCCGTAGGAGGAGGGGCGCCAGGCGCTGACTCGGGCCCACAGCAGGCGCTCGGCGAGCGGCTCGCCCTGGTCGTCTCGTATCTCGAGGGAGGCTTCCTCCAGATCCAGCGTCCGTCGGGTGCCCTTCAGTAGCGCCGCCCGCAGTTGATCACCTGGGGCGAGTCCTCGTAGGACGAGCGGGCGAGCCGCCTGCCCGTGCGGTAGGACGCGGGCGAACTCCTGGCACGAGCCCAGCCATCGGTGCCCGTCGTGCACGCGGACAGGGCCCGTGTATCCCTCCGGCGGACCTTCGTAGCCGTCCAGACCGGTGAGTACGAGACTGTCCGTCCCGGCGAACGCCCCCAGGCTCTCCGCGTCCTCAAGCAGCCAGGGCCCGAGTGCCTCGTCGTCCGGTACCAGCCAGACCCGGCTGCCGACCCAGCCGCGCACCTCAGCTCGGTCCGGTACCCCGCCGAGCACTTCGTACGTCCCACGCCGCGGGTTTCCGAACAGGCCCTCTGCCTCGACGCAGACGCCCCAGGCGCGACCGTGCTCTGTCTCGCTCAGCGTGTACCGCATGCGCCCGCGATTGTTCCCGTCCTCATACTGTGACTGTGCGCGCTAGGTGGCGCCGTTCGTCATCTGGAGTGCACAACGCTTCCGCCGCTGTGGACGGCGTGGATCACGTCGTGGCATGGGGGATCCATAGATAGCCCGGGCGGAAGGGGACCCATGCCGGTCCGAGGGAGAGTCGAGATCGGAGACGGTCGGAGAGGACCAGGCCGGACAGAGTGCCGTCGACGAGTTCCTGCGACCAGCCGGTCGTCAGTTCGTCAATGTCGAGGAAGGACTCCGGGTCCCAGCCGACCATGGCGGTGACGTAGCCATCGAACCGCGAGAGCAATGCGTAGAGGCCCCGTTCCAGTTCCTTCAGCTCCTCGTCAGTGAGTTCGAATCTCGGCAGGCTGCCATCGGCCAAGACTCCATAGCCGACAGCTACCGGCAGGACGGAGAGCTGCACGGAGGGCCCATCGGTCGACAGCATGGGGCGGTGCAGCGGGATCCGATGCGTGCCCGCGGGAAGTGTGTACGGCCAGGGCTCAACGCGCGCAGCCGCCTTGGCCGCCTCAACGTCGTCGCCGAAGTCCGCTACCAATTCGAAGCACACTGCCACGTCTTACCCCCGCCTTGTCCGCCCTGGCGCGCTCGCCAGGTATCGCGCTCAAGGTGCCAACTGAAGCGCTCGAGCGCCAACCAGGGTGCTCAGTCACAACAAGTGTGACTGAGCATCCAAGGTGGCCCGGATGGACAACTCCGATGCGCAGATGCCAGGGCGTCGTTTAACGTCACGGCGTGACAATGATCTACGTACTGGATGGCAGCCGGATTCGCTCTCTGGAGGACTTCTGGCTGGTCATGGGCGAGGCGGTCAACGGCCCCGGCGGCTACTTCGGACGGAGCCTCGATGCTTCAACGACTGCCTGAGGGGCGGATTCGGCACGCCGGACGACGATGATTTCACTGTGGAGTGGCACGACCATGCCTACTCGCAGCAAGCCCTCGGGTACGCAGAGACAGCCCGTCAACTGGGGCTCCGCCTGGGGCGCTGCCACCACATGAACCGCCCCAGGGTGGCTAAGGAGCTTGCCGCGGCGCGTGGCAGCGAGGGCCCGACCGTCTTCGACTGGCTCGTCGAGATCCTCGACCGGCAGGTGCCCGGCGCTCTGGTGCTGCGCTGATCCCTTCACGCCTGGACCCACGGCCGAGGCACCGGTTGCCCTGCTCGACACGAGCGGACGAGCTTTCCCGTGCGGCCGCCACCAGGCTGATTCTGAGCATCGGAGTCGGCCTGTTGATGCGCCCAGAGCATGCGGTGCCGGGGGCCGTGGCGGCTCGCTGTGATGGAGGGGGGAGGGGGCCGCGGCTCAGTGCCTCGGGTCCTGGTGGAGCATGCGGATGACAGCCAGGACGCGGCGGTTGTGGTCTTCTGACACCGGAAGTTCCAGCTTGGCGAAGATGGCTGCGACGTGCTTTTCGACCGTACCCGCGGAGACGTGCAGGTTCTGGGCGATGGCGGAGTTTGAGCGGCCCTCGGCCATCAGGGAAAGGACGCTGCGCTCGCGGTCGGTCAGTACCCGCAGCTCCTCGGCGCGGCGGCCTGCTCCGGCCAGTTGGGTGACGACCTCCGGGTCGAGCGCGGTGCCGCCGGCTGCTACGCGTTCGAGCGCGTCGGTGAACTCCGCGACGTTGGCTACCCGTTCCTTGAGCAGGTAGCCCACACCCGCTGAGCCCTGCGCGAGCAGCCGGGTCGCGTACTTCGTCTCGACGTACTGGGAGAAGAGCAGGACACCGGTTCCGGGGTGCTGCCGGCGGATGTCGATCGCCGCGCGCAGCCCGTCGTCGGTGTGGGTCGGCGGCATCCGGATGTCCACGACGGCGATGTCGGGCCGGTGCTCGGCGACGGCCGTGCGAAGTGCGTCGGCGTCCGCGACCGCGGCCGCGACCTGGTGGCCGCGCATGGTCAGCATCTGGCTCAGCAGTTCACGCAGTACTGCGGCATCCTCGGCGATCACTACGCGCATAGGTGCAGCCTCGCACACCACCTGGTGGTCTTCAGGCATGGAGCGGGAGCCTCACGTTGATGGTGGTGGGACCCCCATGGGGGCTGTGGATGCTCAGTTCACCGTCGACCGTGCGTGCGCGCTGAGCCAGTCCGGTCAGACCGCCGTCATGGGTGAGGTGCGCGCCGCCGCGGCCGTCGTCGCCGACCCTCAGACGCAGTGTCCCGTCCCCGGTGGACACCTCGATGCTGCAGGCACGCGCCCCGCTGTGTTTGATGGCGTTGGCGAGCAGCTCGGACACGCAGTAGTAGGCCAGGGCCTCGATGGCAGGGGTGGGGCGGTCGGTGACGTCCACAGTCACGTCGACGGGCAGCGCGGCCCGTGCGGCGAGCGTGGTCAGGGCGTCCGGCAGGCCGGCGTCGAGGGCCGGCGGATGCAGGCCTCGGGAGAGGTCTCGCAGCTCGGTCAGGGCTTCGGCGGCGTTGTCACGGGCGGTCTCGACCAAGCGGTGCAGCTCGGGACGGTCGCGGTCGTCGAGCTGCTCGCGCACCATGTCCAGGCTCATCGCCAGGGCCGCGAGGCGGACCTGCGCGCCGTCGTGGAGGTCGCGCTCGAGACGGCGTAGCCGCTCGGCGGCGTCGTCGACGGCTAGGGCGCGTGTCTCCTCCAGGGTGCGTACCCGCTCGTCGAAGGCGGCTGGACCGAGCAGGGCGCGCAGGAGCTGGCGGTCCAGGACGACGACGGCACGGGTGAGCCAGGGCGCGGCCAGCAGGATCGCGCAGCCGAAAGCGGTCGCCACGAAGGCGGCGCCGAGCGAGTGCGGGCTCAGCCTGAGACCGGGAAAGGGCGAGAGCAGGCTGAAGTCGTGCTGCCCGGCCGCCCAGCGCAGCGGCGCGATGACGTGCAGCGCGCCGATCACCCAGCACGACACCGCCCACAGCCCGAGGGCCGCTACCGGCAGCTTCACCATGACGTACGCCACCGCGCGCCACGCGGTGACGTCCTGGAGGCGTGCCTTGATGCCCTTGGCTCGTCCGCAGCCGGCTTGCGGCCGGTGCGGTGCTGCGATGTGCTCGCCGAGCAGCTGCCGGGCGAGGCGGCGCTGCAGTGTCCCCATGCCCCGGGCGAGTGAGAGGCCGGCCACCAGGAAGAGCAGGCCGGGCACCGCGCCGAGCACGGTGAGGGTGAGAGCACAGCCGAGGGCCACGAGGATCACGGCGATGAGGGTGAATCCCACCAGGTTGGGGATGAAGGACAGCAGGCAGTACGCCGTCTCCTGCCACGCCTGCCGTGAGAACGGCGCGGTCAGTGCGGCCCGGAGGGCCGATACGGTGCGGGTGGCGCGTGGTTCACTCATCGCACCGTCCTCTCCTGCCTTCCTTGACCCCGCGGGCCCATGGCCTTGGTCATGGCGGCTCCTCATGCGCTGCGCCGGGCAACGCCGTCGATGGGCCGTACGCGCAGCATCCGCGCCAGCGGTGCGCAGTACGCGGCCAGGACGAGAGCGGCCCCGCTGACCAGCATCGCCGCCCAGACCCAGACCGGCAGTCCCGACACCGGCGTGCCGACCTTCTGCCCCAGCGGGACGAGGACCGCGAGCGCGGCCAGCGTTCCGGCGCCCAGGCCCGCGAGGGCCGTGATCGCGCTCTCGGCCACCACGACTGCCGTGACCTGCCGCTTCTGGGCACCCACTATCCGCAGAAGGGAGAACTCGCGCAGCCTCTCCAGGGTCAGCATCACCAGCGTGTTCGCGGCCACGACCGCGGTGAAGCCCGCGTAGAGGAGGGTTCCGAACACCGCCATCCGGTCCATCTCCGCGGCCCCGGCCAGCGTCACGAACTGGGCCACCGCGAAGGCCGTCATCATCGCGATCGGTGTGATCGCCGCCGCGAGGCGGCGCGAGCGTGCACGGGCCCCCGCAATGGCCAGCTCACCGGCCACACCTGCGTAGCGGCGGAGCAGCGGCGTGGCGACGGCGGTCGCCAACCGCCCGATCCAGGGGCCGCCCAGGCCGATCGCGACGAGGTAGGCGAGCAGCACGACGGGGATCTCGGACCCCGCGTCCTTGGCCGGGCTCACGCCCGCGATCACCGAAAGCACGCACGCACCCGTGAGGAAGACCAGTGACGCGGCGGCACGGATTCGGCCGGACCGGCCGCTGCCCGGTACCGCCGAATCGGCCAGGGCCGCTGACGGGCGGATTCGCGAGGCGCGCCAGGCTGCGATCTTCCCGCCCAGCTGGGAACAGACCACCAGGACACCGGCCGTGGTGAACAGGGGGATCAGGCCGACACCCATCACCATGCCATCGGGGGCCATGCCGCCCGCGGCCAAGCCGTCGAACCAGATGTGGGCGAGCAGCGCGCCGAGCCCGTAACCGACGGGCAGCGCGAGCAGCGAGATCCACAGCGCCTCCATCGCCACCATGCGACGGATCTGCTTCGGTTCGGCACCGATCGCCCGCAGCAGCGCGCTCTCGCGGCCGCGCTGGGCCACGGCCAGGGACATCACCTGGCCGATGACGAAGATGGCCATGTAGACGGTGAGGTTGCTGAAGGCGATGCCCGTGTCGTAGAGCTCGGCCTGCTGTGGGGAGGCGGGCACGCGCGAGGCGGACACGGCCATGGCCACGCAGGCGGTGGTGATCGTGGCCGAGAAGACCAGGGCAGCGAACGTACCGGCGAATGCGGAGGGACGGGCCTTTACCGAGGCTGTGGCCAGCCCCGTCGGTTTGAACAGGCTCATGCTCGCACCCCTGCGGCGGGCAGGGCCGAAGTGGTGTCCTGGACCAGGCGGCCCTGCGAGAGCCGCAGCAGACGGTCCGCCGTGCCCGCCACCGCCGGATCGTGGGTGACGACGACGACCGTCGCCGCGTGCTCGCTGACCGCTTCGCGCAGCAGAGCGAGGACCCCGGAGGCGGTCTCTTGGTCGAGCGCTCCCGTGGGCTCATCCGCGAAGACGATGTCCGGCTCCGTGATGAGCGCGCGGGCGATCGCGACGCGCTGTTGCTGTCCGCCGGACAGCTCGTCGGGCCGCCGGTTCTCGCATCCGTCGAGGCCGACGCGGGCCAGCATGCGGCGTGCCCGCTCGGGGTCGCGCGGCTTGCCGTCGAGGCGCAGTGGGAGCAGCACGTTCTCCTGCACGGTCAGCGCGGGCAGCAGGTTGAAGGACTGGAACACGAAGCCGATGCGCCCACGCCGCAGCCGGGTCAACTCACGCTCCCGCATCCCGCTGATCTCCCGACCGGCCAGCCGCACAGTGCCCGAGGTCGGCCGGTCCAGCCCGGCCGCGCACTGCAGGAAGGTCGACTTGCCGGAACCGGAGGGCCCCACGACCGCAATGAGGGTGCCGGCCTGCAAGCGGACGTCGAGATCACGCAGTGCATGGACGGCGTCCGGCCCGCGGCCGTAGCTGCGGCAGACGTGATCCAGTTCGAGAACGACGTTCATGGGGTCCTTGCTGATGTGCCGGCGATACGGCTCCTGATCTGACGCGTTCCACGCTATGGACCGGGTACCGACGCCGTAACGGGGCTGTCCTCCGAGACCTCTGGGGGAAAACCCCCAGAGAGGCCGGGCCCGGCTCCACACAGCGGCGGATTGCGAGACTCGTCGCGGCATAGGTACCGGGCGGAACGCTGAGGTGTCTTGCGGCGTCGTGCGGCCTCCAGCCGGTGGCCATCTGCACCAAGCGGATTGCCGCGCCGCTTCGGTGCCCAGGGCGGCGGCGTAGAGGTCGGCCAGCTCGCGGCCGTCGCGGGCCACATGGCGTGGCACATGATCGTGCCGTCCAGGGGTGCCGGGCCGGTGCGGGTCAAGAGGGTTCTCCATCTGGTGGCACGGCCCCTTGAGGGCAGGGGTGCGATGGCAGGGCTGAGCGGCGACCCGACCCCGCATCTGTGGCGGCAGGGTCGGTACGCGGCGGGTTGTCCGGCTCAGCGGGGCGGCCGGGTGCGGGCGGGGTGGGTCAGCGCACGACCTTGATGCCGAAGTGGCCGCCGAACTGCTGGCCGAGGCCGAAGCCGATGGCGGAGTGCATGTGGGCGTACATCTCCATGCCGCGGGCACACACCAGGGGGCCGAGGTCGAGAACATCGGTCCAGCCGTAGGACTTCAGCAGGTCGGTGGCCTGCTGCTTGGCTTCGGAGTGGTCGCCTGCGACGAACATGGTGTGGTCACCACCGCCGACGGAGGCCGGGTTGACGACGGTGGTCTGCTCCTGGGTGACGAAGCTCTTGACGACCTTCACCTCGGGCAGGGCGCGCTGGATCTGCTCGCCGAGGCTGTCGGTGTCGCAGGGGTCCAGCTTCGGCATGACGCCCCACGGGGTGGGCCAGGGGTGCTCGCTCTGGTGCCGGTAGAGGTAGGGGACGGCGTAGTCGATCAGCGTCTTGCCGGCGAGCCGGTCGGCGATGGCGGTCAGGGCAGCGACGGCGTTGTGGCCGTCGATGCCGTTGACGACCACCTCGTCGGCGGCTGCCGCCGCGTCCCCGAAGGACGCGAGGGTGATGCCGGAGTGCTCGGCGAGCCACTGGCCGTAGGGCACGTTGCCCATCATGTCCGGCTCGGTACGGGCAAGGGTGGCTTCCGGGTCCCGGGTGCCGACGAACACCTCGTACCCGAGCTCGACAAGCTTGCCCGCGTGCGCGCGTGCGCCCCCACCGGTGCCGAGGACTGCGATCTTCATGGGGATACCTTCCGTTTTGGTGCGCTTTGACAGCTCCACGGTAGGACCCTTTCAGGACAGGATCTGTCCTTTGACTCGGTCATAGTGGAGGTCATGACGAGCGACATGACCGGCCGGATGCTGCGCCTGCTGTCCCTGCTGCAGACCCGCCGGGAGTGGTCCGGTGCCGACCTCGCCGACCGCCTGGCGGTGACCGTCCGCACCGTCCGCCGCGACATCGACCGCCTGCGCGACCTGGGCTATCCCGTCGACAGCGCCCGCGGCCACGCCGGCGGCTACCGGCTCGCCGCCGGCACCGACCTGCCCCCGCTCCTCCTCGACGACGACGAGGCCGTCGCCATCGCCGTCGCCCTGCGCACCGCCGCAGGCGGCCTGACCGGCATCGAGGAGACCGCCCTGCGAGCCCTGGGCAAACTCGAACAGGTCCTTCCCCGCCGCCTGCGCGCCCAGGTCACCGCTCTCCAGCAAACCGTCGCCGGCATCCCCTGGGAGACCCGGGGCCCCCGCGCCGACCCCACCCTCCTGGCCACCCTTGCCGTTGCGTGCCGCGACCACGAGATCATCACCTTCGACTACGCCACCCGCACCGGCCGGGCCGCCCCGCGCCGTGTCGAACCACAGCACCTCGTCGCCTCCGGCGACCTGTGGTACCTCCTCGCTCACGACACCGACCGGGACGACTGGCGCATCTTCCGCCTGGACCGCATCACCGCCGTCACGGTCACCGGCCGCCGCGTTCCCGCCCGCGTTCCGCCCGGCGACGACCCCGCCGCCTTCGTCGCCGCGAAACTGTCCGCCGCCCCCACACGCCACCGCGCCATCGCCACCGTCCACGCCCCGGCCGACCACGTCCGCGCGCACACCCGCCACCTGGCCACCCGCATCCGCCCCGTCGACGAGGCCACCTGCATCGTCGACGCCTCCGACGATGCCCTCCCCCGCATCGCCCAGACCCTGACCGGTCTCCCCGCCGACTACACGCTCGACGCCGACCCCGACGTCCTGGACCACCTCCGCGCCACCGCCCACCGCACCTTGCACGCCACCGGATGACAGGTCCGGTATCTGCCCTGCGGCCCAGCTACGACGCTCAGGTTCTGAGCCGGGTGGCGTGCTCGGATCAGATGGTGCGGCCGAAGCGAGCGGCGAGGCGGTCGGCGTCCGGGGCGTCGGCGGGGGCGGGCTTCGACTGGCCGAACATGCCGGTGGCTCCGCGGACCGACTGAGCGCCGTACCTGGCACCGATGGACACCTGCGATGCACAGCGTGGGCCGCATGATCAAGGCCCGGTCGCTCTGCTCAGTACTTGATCTCTTTGGCCTCGTACCCTTCGAGCCCTGCCGCGGCGAGGGCGGGTACGAGGGCGTGCAAGTACCAGGCGAGGTCGGTGAACGCGGGCGCCGCCGGGATGTGCCGGCGGTCGATGCCGGGTGAGAAGAGGGCTTCCTTGCGGCCGGGCATGAACATGAACATCCCGCCGGTCCCGGCTTGCGGGTGGTAGACGTTGACGGCCACGGTGTACGGCAGGGTGCCGGGCGCGTCCAGGCGGACCAGGACCTCGTCGATGTCTTCGGGGGAGCTGGCGTACCACTCGTAGTTGTCATCCGCGTCGTTGATCATGTGGGCGACAACCCCGGCAGGGTCCTCAACCGACCAGCCCGCCCCGGTGAGGGCATCCACGACCGCGCGCACGGTGGTCGGGCGCGTGAACATGAAGTCGATGTCGGCGTCTCTGGATCCCACAAAGCCTCCGGTCAGCGTGGCGTAGCCACGCATGCTCACCCATGGAGCGCAGGGTCGTCGATCGATTTTCCATCAGGTCCGGGCGTCACAGTGCGCTGGGCTGCAATGGCGCCGCAGGGCCAACTGGAACGCTCAGTGCCAACAAGCGTGCTCTGCCAACTAGCGCGTTCAGTCACAGACACGCGGTGGGGATCATGCCGCGAACACGAAGAGTCGCGTTGTTCGAATTTTGTTCGATACGGTGGTCGTATCTGGTCAGGGTGGCTGGAAAGGGGTGGTCCGGCGATCGGAGGTGGCCCATGGGTGTGGGTGTGCACCTTCATGCCGCGAGTGGCTACTCGGCCCGGTACGGCGCCTCTCACCCTTCTGACCTGGTGAAACGTGCCGCCGAGCGGGGTGTCGGGACCCTTGCGCTCACCGATCGCGACACCGTCGCGGGGGCGGTCCGGTTCGCGAAGGCGGCGGCTCGGGCGGGGGTCCGGCCGGTGTTCGGGGTCGATGTCGCCGTCGGCCCTGCCGCTGGAACCGCCGTCCCCGTCGGGGCGCGACCGCGGACGCCCGCGCGGGGTGGTGCGTACGTCGTCGAGCCCTCGCTGCGGGTCACCCTCCTCGCGCAGGACGCCGGCGGATGGGCCAGGCTGTGCCGCCTGGTCTCCGCCGCTCACGGGGGAGCGGGGGAGGGCGCCGCCCCCGCCCCGCCCGTCGTGTCCTGGTCCGTGCTGGAGCGGTACGCGGACCAGGGGCTGGTGGTCATGCTCGGCCCCGTGTCCGAGCCCGTGCGCGCCCTCGCGGCCGGCCGGCCCGACCTGGCCGAGCGGCTGCTCGCCCCGTGGCGGGAGGTCGCGGGCCCGGGGCTGCGGCTGGAGGTGCTCTGGTACGGGCTGCCCGGCACGGGACCGGGATCGCTGCGGCTGGCCGCCCGCACGCTGGGGCTGGCCGACCGGCTCGGCATCCCGGCGGTCCTCACCAACGCCGTCCGCTACGCCGACCCCGCCCAGCACCGCATCGCCGACGTACTGGACTCCGCCCGGCTGCTGCGCCCCGTCGACCGCCGACGGCTGGACTGCGGCGAGCGCTGGCTGAAGGGGCCGGACGCGATGGCGTGCGCCGCCCAGCAGATCGCCGCGGCCACCGGCCCGGGCGCCGGCTCGGGCGCCGCCTCGGACCCGGCCCGGGCGGCGGAGCTGCTCGCGGAGACCGTGCGTACGGCAGAGCTGTGCACCGTCGACCCGGTGGCCGACCTCGGCATCGGCATCGGCCCCGCCCACGCGCGGTCCAGCTTCCCCGAGCCGCAGTCGGTGGGCGCCGGACCCGGACCGGACGAGGCCGCGGCCCTGCTGCGCCGGCGCTGTGCGGAGGGGATGTTCGCGCGCGGCCTGGACCGGGACCGGCAGGCGGTGCGGCGGCTGGAGTACGAGCTCGGCGTGATCGGGAAGCTGGGGTTCGAGTCCTACTTCCTGGCGGTCGCCCAGGTCGTCACGGACATCCGGGCCCTGGGCATCCGGGTCGCCGCCCGCGGATCCGGCGCCGGGAGCATGGTCAACCACGCCCTCTTCATCGCCACGGCCAACCCCCTCGAACACCACCTGCTCTTCGAACGCTTCCTCAGCGTCCGCCGCCGCTCGCTCCCCGACATCGACCTCGACGTGGAGTCGGCCCGCCGGCTGGAGGTCTACGACCGGATCATCGAACGGTTCGGCACCGAACGGGTGGCCGTCGCCTCGATGCCGGAGACCTACCGGGCCCGGCACGCCCTGCGCGACACGGGCCTCGCCCTCGGCCTGGCCCCGCAGACCGTCGACACGATCGCGAAGTCCTTCCCGCACATCCGGGCCTGCGACATCCGCGGCGCCCTCGCGGAGCTCCCCGAACTCAAGCAACTGGCCGCCGAGGCCGACTCGTACGGCCTGCTGTGGGAGCTGGCCGAAGGCCTGGACGCCCTGCCGCGCGGCTACGCCATGCACCCGTGCGGAGTGATCCTCTCCGACGCCGCCCTCCTGGACCGGCTCCCGGTGCAGCCCACCCCGGGCGGGCGGTACCCGATGGTCCAGGCGGACAAGGAGGACGTCGAAGACCTCGGGCTCGTGAAGCTCGACGTGCTCGGCGTGCGCATGCAGTCGGCGATGGCGCACGCCGTCGCCGAGATCTGCCGCACCACCGGCCGCCAGCTCGACCTCGACAACCCCGACCACGTCCGGCTGGACGACCCCGACGCGTTCGAGCTCATCAGGCAGGCCCGGACCGTGGGCATGTTCCAGCTGGAGAGCCCCGGCCAGCAGGACCTCGTCGGCCGCCTCCAGCCGCGCGGGGTCCAGGACGTCATCGCCGACATCAGCCTGTTCCGGCCCGGGCCGGTCAAGGGCGGCATGCCCGCCCTCTACATCGCCGCCCGGCACGGCGCCGCTCCCCGCTTCCCGCACCCCGACCTGGAGCCCGTACTCGCCGACACCTACGGCGTGACCATCTGGCACGAGCAGATCATCGACATCTTCGCGGTGATGACCGGCTGCGACCGGGCGCTCGGCGAGATCGCGCGCCGCGCCCTCGCGGGCCCCGACCGGCTGCCCCGGGTGGAGGCGTGGTTCCGTCAGCGGGCGGGCGCCCGCGGCTACGGCCGGGAGGTGCTCGACGAGGTGTGGGAGATCGTCGCCGCGTTCGGGGCGTACGGGTTCTGCCGTGCGCACGCCGTCGCCTTCGCCGTGCCCGCCCTCCAGTCGGCCTGGCTCAAGGCCCACCATCCCGCGGCCCTCTACGCCGGGCTGCTGGAGCACGACCCCGGGATGTGGCCCGCCCGCGTGATCGTCTCCGACGCCCGCCGCCACGGCGTGCCCGTGCTCCCCGTGGACGTCAACCACTCCGCGCCCGACCACCGCGTCGAGCGGACGGCGGACGGGGCCTGGGCGGTACGGCTCTCGCTGTCGACGGTGAAGGGAACCGGCGACGGGGAAGTGGCCCGCATCGCCGCCGGCCGGCCCTACGCCTCGCTGCAGGACTTCTGGGAGCGGGCCCGCCCGGCGCTCCCGACCGCCGAGCGCCTGATCCGGATCGGCGCCCTCGACGCCCTGCGCGGCCCCCTCACCCGCCGCGACCTCCTGCTCCAGGTCTCCGAGCTCCACCGCCACACCCGGGGGCGCGCGGTCGACGGACAACTCGCCCTCGGCGGGGCACTCGTCACCGCCGCACCGTCGGGGCTGCCGGAGATGACCAGCCGCGAAGCCCTCAACGCCGAGATCGAAGTCCTGTCGATCGACGTCTCCCAGCACCTCATGGAGCACCACCACCGGCTGCTCCGCGAGATCGGCGCCGTCGACTCCGCCCACCTGGGCGCGATGCGCCCCGGGCAGCGGGTCCTGGTCGCCGGAGTCCGCGCCTCGACGCAGACACCGCCGATCCCTTCGGGCAAGAGGGTCATCTTCGTGACCCTGGAGGACGGCCGGGGCCTCGTCGACATCGCGTTCTTCGAAGACAGCCACGCGGCCTGCGCCCACACGGTCTTCCACTCCGGTCTGCTCCTGGTCCGCGGCACCGTCGAGGCCCGCGGGCCGCGCCGCACGGTGGTCGGCCAGATGGTCTGGAACCTCGAGGAGATCGCGGCCGCCCGCCGCGACCAGGGCCCCGAAGCCGCACTCGCCCTGCTCGGCCGCGCCGACCCGGCCCCCACGCCCGCCCAGGGCCCCGCCCGGCCGCGCACCCTCGCCAACGGCACCAGCGGAGCCCGCCTCCACCCGTACGCGGACCTCCAGCCCGCGGGCACCCGCGCCGCCGACCTCACGTCCCTCGGCTACACCAGCCCCGGCTCGGCGGGGTGACCGCGGTGCAGCAGATCCTCCACGCCCAGTTCCACTTCCCCTACGGGACCGGCCCCGGCGCGGATCCGGGTGCGGACCCGCGGACGGATCCCGGTACGGATCTCGGCGCCGGCCCGGGCCCCGCCGCAGCCGCAGCCCCAGCCACCAGCCTCTACGCCCAACTCCTCGACATGGCGGCCGACATCACCCCCCGGGTCCAGCCGATCCCGCCCGACGCCGCCCACCTCGACATCACCGGAGCCCTGCGCTACTGGCAGCGCGACGCCGAGGCCCTGGCGGCCGTCCTGCGGATGCGGACCGTCGGGCTGCACGGCGTGCGGACGACCTGCGCGATCGCACCCAACCGGATGCTCGCCACGATGACGGCCGCCCTCACCCCCCTCGGCGCCACCACCGTCCTCGCCGAGGAGGAGGTCACCGCCTGGCTGCGCCCCCGCCCCGTCGCAGCGCTCTACGGAGTCGGCCCGGCCACCGCCGCCACCCTGGCCGCGTACGGGCTGCACACGATCGGAGACCTCGCCGACGCACCGCTGCCCACGCTGACCCGCATCTTCGGCTCGGCCACCGGCCGGGCCCTGCACGCCCGCGCCCAGGGCGAGGACCTCCGCCCGGTCGAGGCCCGCCCCGTCCCCAAGTCCCTGACCACCCACCACCCGTTCGAGGCCGACTGCCTCGACACGGACCTGCACCGCCGGGCCCTCCTCGACCTCGCGCACCGGCTCGGCGCCCGGCTCCGCGACGAGGAACAGGTGACCGCCGGCCTCGCCCTCACCGTCCGCTACGCCGACCGCACCACGACCACCCGCACCCGCACCCTGACCGAGCCCACCCACCACACCGGCCCCCTGGCGGGCGTCGCCTACGAGCTCTACGGTCTGCTCGGCCTCCAACGGGCCCGCGTACGCTCCTTCGACCTCCGCGCCGAAGCCCTGCGCCCCGCCTCGGAGGCCAGGCGCCAGCTCAGCCTCGACCCGGCCGACGAACGGGCCCTCGCCGTCGAGGCGGCCGCCGACCGGGCCCGGGAGCGCTACGGCCCCGACGCGGTCAAACCGGCGACCCTCGCCGCCCGCGCGCCGTAGGAGGCGCGGCGCACCGAGTGAATACCGCCCGTATATGAACACCACGCAAAAACACCCCGGACCGATTGACGGCCGGGGTGTTCGTCTGCGTATATTTGATGTTTCACATCAAGGCGGAGCCAAGACGTGAAAAAGCTTATGGGGACACCGTACCGCGTCAGGAGTGGAATTGTCAACCGAAGAACTCCGGAATGAACAGCAATTCATCACGGATCTCTACGTACGCCTCGACGACCTGCGTGACCAGGCCGAACGTGCCGTTCAGGGTGCGCTCAGGGAAGTCGGCAGCGGGTTCCAGGCGCGACTGGAACGGGACATCGTGGTCGCCGAACAGTCCGGTCTGCTTTCCGCTCTGAACTCCGGCGAAAGCGGCCTGTGTTTCGGCCGGCTGGAGTTCTCCGACGGCTCGGACCACCACATCGGCCGCATTGGAATCAGGCAGGGCGACCGGGAGCGCACCCCTCTCGTACTCGATTGGCGGGCCGATGTCGCTCGCCCGTTCTATCTCGCGACCGGTCATTCCCCCATGGGGCTGCGCCGGCGCCGCCACATCACCACCCGGGGCCGCGAGGTCACCGCCCTGCACGACGAGATCCTCGACCTCGCCGACACCGAACGCACCGGTCACGAGGGGACCGACGCGGACGCCGTGCTGCTCTCCGCACTCGACGCCGCCCGGACCGGCCGGATGCACGACATCGTGCAGACCATCCAGGCCGAGCAGGACCGCATCATCCGCTCCACCCACCGCGGCATCCTCGTCGTGGAGGGCGGCCCGGGCACCGGCAAGACCGCCGTGGCCCTGCACCGGGCGGCCTACCTGCTCTACGCCCACCGCGAGCTGCTCGCCAAGCGAGGCGTGCTGATCGTCGGGCCGAACCCGGCCTTCCTCGGCTACATCGGCCAGGTCCTGCCGGCCCTCGGCGAGACGGGGGTCCTGCTCGCCACCCCGGGCGAGCTGTTCCCCGGCGTGCGCGCCACCGCCGCCGACCACCCCGGCGCCGCCGCCGTCAAGGGGCGCGCGGAGATGGCCGGGATCCTCGCCCGCGTCGTGCGCGACCGGCAGGCGCTGCCGGAGACCGTGCCCGCGGGCAGCGGCGAGGACGCCGACGTGGTCCCCGAACCGGCCCTGGAGATCGACCACGACGACTACGGGACGCTGCTGCTCGACCGGACCATGGCCCACGATGCCCGCGACCGGGCCCGCGCCACCGGTCTGCCGCACAACCTGGCACGCCCCTACTTCGCCTTCCGGATCATCGACGCCCTGACCGAACAGCTCGCCGACCGGCTCGGCGCCGACCCCTACGGCGGCCCCAACCTGCTCGGCCCCGACGACGTCGCCCAGCTGGGCAAGGAGATCGCGACCAGCGCCGACGTGCACGCGGCCATCGACACGCTGTGGCCCCCGCTGACGCCCCGGCAGCTGATCGCCGACTACCTCGCCGAGCCCACGTACCTCCCCGAGCGGGAGGCCGCGCTGATCCGGCGTACGACGACGGGCGAGACGGACTGGACCCCGGCCGACGTCCCGCTGCTCGACGAGGCCGCCGAACTGCTGGGAGTCGACGACACCGCGCGACGCGCCGCCGAGGAGCGCGAGCGCCTCGAACGCGTCGCGTACGCACAGGGCGTCCTGGACCTGTCGGCCGGGTCGGAGTCGTACGAGTTCGAGGACGCGGAGAACGAGTACCTCGCGGCCCACGACATCATCGACGCCGAGCGGATGGCGGAGCGGCAGGAGGAGGCCGACCACCGCAGCGCGGCGGAACGGGCCGCCGCCGACCGCACCTGGGCCTTCGGGCACGTCATCGTGGACGAGGCGCAGGAACTGTCCGCGATGGCCTGGCGCCTGCTCATGAGGCGCTGCCCGACCCGTTCCATGACGCTGGTGGGCGACCCCGCCCAGACCGGGGACGAGGCCGGGTGCGGTTCCTGGCAGCAGATCCTGGCGCCCTACGTGGAAGACCGCTGGGAGCTCGTGCGCCTCGCCGTCAACTACCGCACGCCCGCCGAGATCATGGAGCTGGCGGCAGCCGTGCTCCGGGCCCGCCACCCGGGCTTCGAGCCGCCGAGCTCGGTCCGTTCCACGGGGCGGCCGCCCCGGGTGGAGCGGACCGGCGACCTGGCCGCGGCGGTGGCCGAGGCCGTTCGGGACGGCGCGCGGGCCGAAGGACGCCTCGCGGTGATCGCCCCGCGCCCGCTGCACGAGGAGCTGGCGGCCGCGTTGCCGGGCGTACGGGCGGGGGAGGAGCCCGACCTCACCCGCCCGGTGGTCCTGCTCGCACCGCGGCAGGCCAAGGGCCTGGAGTTCGACACGGTCGTCGTCGTGGAACCGGCGGACCACGAGCCCAGCGACCTCTACGTCGCCCTGACGCGCGCGACCCAGACCCTCACGGTGCTCCACACCGGCCGACTGCCGCAGGGCCTGGACGAGAAGCCGTAGGCAGCCGGGCGGGGATCCACGGACGGCGGATCCGCGGGCCGGCCCCTGCCGTCGGCAGGGGCGCGGTGTCCCGTACGGGAGGAACTCGCCCGGCCACCCGGGTGAGTTCGGGAGCGGGTCCCTGCCGTCGGGGTCCGGGGCGCGCTAGAACCGGGGAGTGATCGAGACGACGACGGCGCGCGGTCTCTCCGTGCTCGCCGCGACCCTGACGGCCGTGCTCGCGACGGTGCTGGCCCCCGGCCCGGTGCGGGCGGCCGAAGGGGTGCCCCGCACCGGCTTCGAGGCCACGTACGGAGCGCGGTGGACCACCGAGTCCCAGGAGCGGGACCTGCTCCACGCGGTCGGCCGGCACGGCGAGCACGCCGCCGGTACCGTCCGGACCATCGGGACGAGCGTGCGGGGCCGTCCGCTGCGCCTCGTGAGCCTGGGGCGGGGCCCGGTCACCGTCCTGCTGGTGTGCAGCCAGCACGGAGACGAACCGGCGGGGCGCGAGGCGTGCCTGAGCACCGTAGGGGACCTCGCCCGGGCCCGGGACGCGGCGGCCCGGCGCCTCCTGGAGACCATCACGCTGCTCGTGATCCCGACGGCCAACCCGGACGGACGGGCGGCCGGCACCCGAACCAACGCCGCGGGCACCGACATCAACCGCGACCACATGGCCCTGACCTCGCCCGAGGCGCGGGCCATGGCCGCCGTGCTGCGCGACCATCGGCCGCACCTCGTGTACGACCTGCACGAGTACCGGTCGACGCCGGGGACCTACGACAAGGACCTCTTCGACCTCTGGCCGCGCAATCCCAACACCGACCCGGCGGTGTACGCGGAGTCCCGGCTCCTGTCCGACGCGTACGTACGCCGGGCCGCCCGCTCGGCCGGCCACTCCACCGGGACCTACGGCATCCGCACCGACCCGGTGACCGGCGCCCCGGCCGGGCAGACCGCGGGTGACGGGCAGGAGCGGATCCTGCGCAACACGGCAGGCGTGAAGCACGCGGTCGCGCTGCTGATCGAAAGCCGCATCGAACCGCCCGCGGGCGCGGCCGGTGACGCGGAGAGGGCCAACGCGTCCCTCAACCACCGCCGCCGGGTCGACTCCCAACGTGCCGCCCTGCGCGGCCTGTTCGCCTACGTCTCCACGCGTGCGGGCCCCCTGGCGGCCGCCCCGGACGCGGCCCGCCGGACCGCGGGGAGCGTGCCGGGGCCGGTCGCGCTGGCCGGCGCCGACAACGCCCCCGCGACCGCCGCCGAGATCCTCGCCGACCCGCCCTGCGGCTACCGGCTCACCCCGGCACAGTACGCCGGTACCGGCGACCGCCTGGCCCTGCACGGCGTACGGGCCGTACCGACCGAAGGCGGCGGTGCGTTCGTCCCGCTGGACCAGCCCCTGCGGGCCCTCGTGGTGCTCCTCCTCGACGGCCGCGCCCCGTACCCGCTCACAACAGGCCAGCCCGTGCAGCAGTGCTGATGCCCAGTCAGCAAGGGCCGGTGCCGCGCATCCGCGGGCGCCGGGAGCGTGCGCACGGCCGCCTGCGGGGGAAGCGCGCTGGTCAGCCGGATGCCGTGAGCTATGTTGGGATCACTGAGCGGCACGAAAGGGAGGACCGGCGGTGTCATCGGGGCAGCAGGCGCGCGCACAGGCGGCAGCGATCACGCCGAGCGGGCAGGCGGTCGACCACGAGCGGGCCCCGGCCGACCGGGTCCGTTCCCTGTTCGACGGGCATCCCCTCTCGCCGGGGCAGCGCCGGATCGCCCAGTACCTCGTCGACCACCTCACCGAGGCGGCGTTCCTCTCGATCACCGAGCTCGCGGAACGGGCCGGGGTGAGCCAGCCCTCCGTGACCCGCTTCGCCGCGGCCCTCGGTTTCAGCGGGTACCCGGCCCTGCGCGACGTGCTCCAGCCGATCGCGCTCAGCGCGGTGGCCGGCACCCCGGACAGCCCCGAGCAGACGCGGCGCAACGAACTGCAGGCGGCCGTCGACGCCGAGATCGAGAACCTGCGCACCGTCCGCCAGCTGCTGGCCGACACCGACCAGGTGCTCGACATCGGGCGCGAGCTGGCCCGGTCGGTGCCGCTGACCGTCCTCGGCCTGCGGATCTCCGTCTCGCTGGCGGAGTACTTCGCGTACGCGGCCCGCCGGATCCACCCCGACGTGCGCCTGATCACCGGTGGCGGCAGCGTCGCCTCCGACGCACTGCTGCAGGCCCGTGCGGCGGGCGGCAGCTGGGTCCTGGCCTTCGCGATGCCCCGGCACGCCAAGGAGACCCTTGCGGCGCTGCGGGTGGCCCGCGGGGCGGGGCTGCGGATCGCGCTGATCACGGACCGGACGCTGGGGCCGCTGGTGGACGAGGCCGACGTGGCGCTGACGGCCGGCACCGGTTCGCGGCTGGTCTTCGACTCCTACGCGGCGCCGGGCGTCCTGTCCGCTGCGCTGCTCCAGGCGATGGCGGACGCGGACCCGGAGCGGACGCAGGCCCGGCTCGAGAGCTACGAGCAGGCCGCGGACCAGCACGGCTTCTTCCTCTGAGGGCTGCGGACAGCCGACGGCAAGGGTCGCGCAAGGGCCTGAGGTGCCATATTCACACCACCCTTACACATGAATATTTTCATACCCTTGCTTACTCGGCGGTATATATGTTTACTGATGGCGGCGCGGTCATCCGTCGAGATGCCAAGGGCGGTGTCCCCACACCGTCTTAGAACCGACGCCCGGCGTGACGTTTCTCCTCCTCACGTGACGCCAGGTGTTCCCGTCCGGCTTTCGGATCCCGCAGCGCCTCTGCGGCCTCGGCCAACCCCTGGGCCGAGGCCGCCCAGTACCTTCTCCACCGGCGGCCGGGACGTTCGGCCGATCGGCTTGCTCTCGGCTCCGCCCGGCGGTGTGACGGGACAGACGGGCGGAGCCTCTTTAGGTTCGAGGGTGCCCACAGCCCCCCTCGAAAGGTGGATCCATGCGTTCCGTCCGCTCCGCACTCGCCGTCGTCGCCGCCGGTGTCATCGTCCTCGGCTGCGCCTCCGCCGCCTCCGCCGATGTGACCGTCAACGCCCCGACCGAGAAGTCGTACACCCTCGTCTTCGGCGACTGGGTGCAGTTCGCCGCCGACGACGTGTTCAACGCGGGCCTCAACAACACGGTGGGCTCCAACAACTGAGCACGGGCTCAGGGGTCCCCGGCCGTCCGGCGCTCCGCCGGACGGCCGGGGACCCGGCGCGTCAGCCGGTGGTCACACCGGCGAGCTGCTCCGCGATGGTGTCCGCGGAAGGGAACCTCATGCCCAGGGCTCCGACGTGCTTCCAGTGCAGGGTGCCGTCCGGTGCGATGACGAAGACGGCCCGCCGCAGACCGATCACGGGAGCCGCGATGCCGAAGGCGCGGGCCACCTCGCGGTCGGTGTCGGCCAGCAACGGCATCCGCAGGCCGCGGGCCCGGGCGAAGGCCTCGTGGCTGTCGACGCCCTGCGGGCTGATGCCCCACACCTGGGCACCGCACGCGGAGAGCGCCTCCAGCCCGTCGGAGTAGGAGCACAACTGCTTCGTGCAGACGGGGGTGTTGTCGCCGGGGTAGAAGGCGAGAACGACCGGGTTCCCGCGCTGCTCGCCGAGCGCGTACTGCCCGCGGACGAACACGTCCTCGCTGAGCCGGCCGCCGGGGAGCGAGAAATCGCCCACCACATCGCCCACGTCCGGGATTCGGGTCACGATGGCCGCACCTCTCTGTCGTCTCTGTCGTCGAGGGGCGTACGGTACCCGACCGCGGCTCAGCGGCGGTGCATCGTGTGCAGGGCTTCGAGGAGCACCCTGGGGTCGTGGCCGCCCTTGTAGACCGGCGGCGGCTGCCGGTCCAGGTGCAGCAGCCGGGCCACGGCGGTCCACGCGGTGCGCACCGAGTACTCGACGGTGAACACCACGTCGTCGGGGACCTCGGCGTACTGGCCGATGAAGGCCAGGTTGGTGGAGCCCTCCGGGACGACCTCGGGCCGGTCGCCGGCCTTGCGCACCAGGAACTGGCTGGTGATGTACGGCATCAGGGCCGGAACGACGACCGAGGATTCCAGGATCTGCTCGCTCTGCTCCAGGCGCAGGTGTCCGAGGACCTCGGTGAGGATCTCGCGGCCCGTGCACTCGGCCATCGTCTTGTCCACGTGGTCGCCGGCCTTGTCCGGGAACAGGGCGTACCCCCACCAGACGTAGGTGCCCTCGGGCTGCTCGTGGAAGTGCGGCTGGTGGTTGAGGACGATGGTCAGCAGCCAGCCGGAGTCCTTGAAGGTGATCAGGCCGCCCTTGCCGGCCTCGCTGCCGGAGAACTCCTCCATGGCCTTGAAGAAGGTGGGGTCCTGGGAGGTGACGGTGAAGGAGCCCCAGGTGGAGTCCGCGACGGAGGAGTCGAAGACCGAAGGGTCGCCCAGGTGCGGGCGTTTGGCCGCCAGGGTCTGCCACAGGCGCCACGAGGCGTCCGGTGCGGAGGTGTCCAGGACGGCGGGGGTGTCGGTGGATCCCAGGGTGGAGTTCGCGGTCATCGATCCGTTGGTGACGAACACCAGGTCCCCGTCGGCGACGGGAATCCGCTCGGCCGAACCCTCCCGGGTGCAGGCGAGGGCGGTGACGGTGGTGCCCTCACCGGCGGCCAGCTCCACGTCGGTGACGGTGGTGTTCATCGTGAACACGACGCCCTTGCTCCGCAGCCAGCTCTGGAGCGGGCGCACGATCGAGTCGTACTGGTTGAAGCGGGTGCGGTAGATGCCCGACATGGTGTCGAAGGTCTTGAAGAGGTGCACGAACCGGTTGAGGTAGCGCCGGAACTCGATCGCCGAGTGCCAGGGCTCGAAGGCGAAGGTCGTGCACCACATGTACCAGAAGTTGGTGGTGAAGAACGCGGGGGTGAAGCAGTCGGAGATGCGCTTTCCGTCGAGCCGGGACTCGGGGGAGGCCACGCAGGCGACCAGGTCCAGACGGTCGCGCTCGGAGAACCCCATGGAACGGGTGTCCACCCGCAGGCCGGTGGAGTCGACCAGGCGGGCCTTGTCGTTCCAGGCGAAGTCCTCGTGGAAGGCGAAGGTGTCCTCGGTGACCGAGGTGCCCGGGGCGTCCAGCGAGGGGATGGAGCGCAGCAGGTCGTAGGTGCACTCGAAGTGCAGCTCGAACATCCGGCCGCCGCGCATGGTGTAGCCGTTCTCGGGGTCCCCGGCGGCGTCCAGGCTCCCGCCGGTGCGGCCCTGGGCCTCCAGGATCGTGATGTCCGATCCCGCGAACCCGCCCTCCCTGATCAGCAGCGCCGCTGCCGACAGGGAAGCGATGCCGGCACCCACCAGATAGGCCTTGGCCACGACGTGTCTCCTCGCCCCGGCCGTACGGGCCCCGGTCGGCCGTACGGTCACCCACCCAGGCCACCACCCCCCACGGCGGGTCGCGACCGGGGTGCGCCATTGGGCGGGTGCCGTGCCATCCGCATCGTGAGATGCGGTGTCACATGTCGGCGGCGGCGTGCCAGACTCTCCCGCATGCGCCAGCAGAAGATTAGCGCCGGCGTGCCGGCCCGGAGCTGAACTGAGACCACCCCAGCAGCCCACCGCCCGCACGCAGACCTCTCGCATCCGCGAGGGGTCTTCTTGTTTTCCGGGACCACGCACCTCCGCCCCAGGACAGGAGCCCACCCTTCATGACCCGCAGCGATGTTCTCCCCGCCGTCGACGACGCCGTGCGCACCGGCGACACCGCCTGCCACGCGCTGACCGTCACCGTCCGGGACGGCGGCCACGCCCTCACCCGCATCTCCGCGCTCCTGAACAACTTCTCCGTCAGGACGCTGTCCTTCAGGGCGGCCGAGGGCGGCGGGCTCGCCGTGTGCGAGATCGTGGTGCCCGAGGCGGACTCGCCGCGCGTCCAGGCCAAGCTCCGACGGTGCGTCGAGGTGGTCCAGCTGAGCGCCCACCCGGCGGGGGAGCCGCGGGTCATTTGAACGAACCGCACGGATTACTTGACTGACCGTTCCAGTATCCGTAGAGTACGGGATGTGGCCAGGACCAAGGAATTCGATCCGGACGCCGCGCTGCAGTCGGCTCTGGAGCTGTTCTGGCGGCGCGGCTACGAGGCGACGTCGATGGCGGACCTCGTGGAAGGGCTCGGCATCGGGCGGGCCAGCTTGTACGCCACCTTCGGGAACAAGCGCGAGCTCTATCTGAAGGCGCTGGACCGCTACAACGAGTACCGCGACCCCGGCCTGCTGCGCGAGCTGTCCCAGCCGGGGCCCGCGCTGCCGGCCGTGCGCACGGTGGTACGTCGCTTCGCCGCCGAATCGAGCACCGGCGACCTGCGGCAGACCGGCTGCTTCGTGACCAACACGGCCGCGGAGCTCGGTGCGCACGATCCGGACGCGGCCCGCAAGGTGGAAGCGAGCTGGAGTCACATCGAGACGCTGCTGCACTCGGCGCTCACCCGGGCCCAGGCCCAGGGCGAGCTGCCGGCGGACCGCGATCCGCGCACGCTCGCCAGCATGCTGCTGGTGCTCATGCAGGGCATGCGCGTCGTGGGCAAGGCCTCGCAGGACCCGGCCCGGGTACTGGCCGCCGCGGAGCAGGCCCTGGCCCTGCTCGACTGACCGCTGCACGACGTTTGACGCCTCCCTTCGGGGAGGTTCTTTTCAGGCTTCATTCTGGAACGTACGATCCAGTTCACATCATGAGGGGGAGTAATGGCCGTCACGCAGACCACACGCACCACGCAGACGCTCACCGCGTCCGGACCCAGGGCGGCCCGCCCGGCGCCCGGCCCGGCCTTCGCACTGCTCGGCACCGTGCAGATGACGCTGATCTTCGCGCTCACCTCGCTCATCGTGCCGCTGCCCGCGATCGGCCGCGAATTCACCCTGGGCCGCGACGACTTGCTGCTCCTCAGCGCCGCCTACGGACTGAGCTTCGCCGGCCTGCTGCTCTTCGGGGGCCGCCTCGCCGACCGGTTCGGCGGGCGACGGGTGCTCACCGCAGGACTGCTCCTCTTCGCCGCGGCCTCCCTCGCCGCACCGTTCGCCCAGGGGGCCGGGACCCTGCTCACCGCCCGCTTCGCCCAGGGTGTGGGCGCCGCGCTCACCGCACCGGCCGCCATGGCCGTCCTGCGGGCCGTCTTCCCCGAACCCGCCGCGTTCGGACGGGCGATGGCCACCTGGGGCGGACTGTCGGTGCTCGGCGCGACCGCCGGGAACCTGCTCTCCGGGGTCATCTCTGCCCTGAGCAGCTGGCGACTGGCCTTCGCCGTCCCGGTCGCCGTGGCCGCCGCCGCGCTGCTCCTCGCCCCCCGTCTGCTGCCCGCCACCCCGGAGGGCGAGGGCCGGTCCCTGGACCTGCCGGGCGCGCTGCTGGCCACCGCCGGGATCAGCCTCGCCAGCTACGGCTTCGTGCTCACGGACGTCCGGTCCTGGGGATCGCCGAACGTCCTGCTCGCCCTGGTCGTCGCGGCCGCGCTCCTGCTGGCCTTCCCGCTCGTCGAGCGCCGCGTCCGCGACCCGCTGCTCCCGCTCGGATTCCTCCGTGACCGGCGCCGGGGCCTCGCCCTCGCGGCCATCGG
Organism: Streptomyces sp. NPDC104226; assembly: GCF_055584085.1. Taxonomy (NCBI): domain Bacteria; kingdom Bacillati; phylum Actinomycetota; class Actinomycetes; order Kitasatosporales; family Streptomycetaceae; genus Streptomyces; species Streptomyces sp. NPDC104226. Next base: position 413,747 of record NZ_JBVJMS010000002.1, on the reverse strand, counting down.
CCTCACCGCCGCCGGTACCGCGCTGACCTTCGTCCTGCTCTCGCTCCACCTCCAGCAGGAACTCGGCTGGTCGGCGCTGCGGACCTCGGCCGCGTTCCTCCCCTTCGCCGTGGTGCTCCTGGTGGCGGGCCGGGTGGCGGGTCCCCTCGTGGGCCGGTACGGGGCGCCCCGGGTCACCACCGCGGGCCTCGTGGTCGCCGCGGCCGGGCTGGCGCTCCTCGCACTCACCGGCCTGGCCGCGCAGATCCCGTACGCCTACGGCCTCCTCCCCGGCCTGCTCCTGCTGCCCGCCGGAGCGGCGGCCGCCTTCGCGGGGGCCGCGGTCCTCGCCACCGACGGGGTGGCGCCCCACCAGGCGGGACTCGCCGGCGGCGTCATGAACACCGCGATGGAGCTCGGCCCGACGGTCGTCTTCGCCGCCGTGCTCTCCCTGGGCTCCGACACGGTCTCCCTCGCCGCCACCGCGGTCGCCTTCGCCGCAGCGGCCTTCCTCAACACCCGCATCAAGTAACCGACGACACCCACATCAAGACCGACAGACAACAAGTAGGGGAATCACCATCATGTCCGCACGATTCACCGGCAAGAACGTCCTCGTCACCGGCGCCGGCTCCGGCATCGGCCGGGCCATCGCCCTCGCCTTCGCCGCCGAGGGGGCCGCCGTGGCCGTGGCAGGGCGCACCGCGGCGCCGCTCGACGAGACGGTCCGGCTGATCGAGAAGGAGGGCGGCCGGGCCGTCGCGGTGACCGCGGACGTGACCCGCGCCGAGGACGTACGGGCCGTGGTGCGCCGTACCGTGGAACACTTCGGCAGCCTCGACGTCGCGGTCAACAACGCGGGCGTCTTCCGGGGCGGCGGCCCCGTCGCGGACCTCGCGGAGGAGGACTGGCGCAGCATGCTGGAGATCAACGTCACCGGTGTCCTGCTCAGTCTGCAGGCCGAGGTCGCCGCCATGCGCGACCAGCCCACCGGCGGGGCGATCGTCAACATCTCCTCGAACCTCGGCGCGCACACCCGCATCCCCGGGGTCGCCGGCTACCTCACCACCAAGGCGGCCGTCTCCGCCCTGACCCGGGCCGCCGCCCTGGACCACATCGCCGACGGGGTCCGCATCAACGCGGTCAGCCCCGGAGCCACCGCCACCACGATGTCGCTCCGGCCGGGGGAGACCGAAGCGGACCGCGCCGCCCGGATGCGGGACGAATCGCCGCTGGGCCGGGTGTCCTCCACCGCAGAGGTCGCGGCGGCCGTGCTCTACCTGGCGTCGCCGGACGCCGCCTCCGTGATCGGCACCGACCTGGTGGTCGACGGTGGCGCCGCAGCCTGACGAACCGGCCCGGAAACGGCTCCGGAGAAACCGGCACGGGGGCGAGGGTTTTTCGCCGGCCGGAAGGAGCGGATTTTATTCCCCGGCCGATCCGACCCGGCGTGCTAGTGTGGTTTGAGTTGCAGTTGTGGTTCCCAAAACTTTTGAGCAGTGGAGTAAGAAAAACATGGCAAATGGCACCGTGAAGTGGTTCAACTCGGAAAAGGGCTTCGGCTTCATCGAGCAGGAGGGTGGCGGTCCTGACGTGTTCGCCCACTACTCGAACATCGCCGCTCAGGGTTTCCGTGAGCTTCAGGAGGGCCAGAAGGTCAGCTTCGACATCGCGCAGGGCCAGAAGGGCCCGACCGCCGAGAACATCGTCACCGCCTGACGTTCGCGCGTAACCGCGTAGCTGGGGCCCGCACCTTGGGTGCGGGCCCCAGCTCGTTGCGTTTTCGGATCCGGGGCCGTCCGGCTCCCCGCCCGCGTGCGGCACGTATTTCGCCGACGCCAAGGGTGATAATACTTTCATGGCCGGTTGATCGAGCGAGGTTCGATCGCGCCGCCCATATCTTTTTATGTTCCGGCTCATTCTTGTGAATCCTCGTGCGGCCAGACTTTCGCTGCCGGGAACTCCTCGATGTGTGCCGAATCGAGGAAGGTTCTGCATGAACCGCACGACCCGAATGAACGACCGGTCTTCGTCCTCCCGTACGGGTGGCTCGAACGGCTCCTACCGCTCCTACAGCGGTTCCTCCGGCTCCGGCAGCCGCTCCGGTGCTCCCAAGCGCTCGGGTGGCGGCGGCTACGGGCGCCGCCCCGCCGCACCGCAGGGCGAGTTCGCCCTGCCGGTCACCGTGGTCCCCGGGCTCCCCGCCGTCGAGGCGTTCGCCGATCTGGAGATGCCGTCGCAGCTGCTCGCCACCCTCACCCGTGAGGGTGTGACCACCCCGTTCCCGATCCAGGCGGCCACGCTGCCCAACGGCCTCGCGGGCCGGGACGTCCTGGGGCGCGGCCGTACCGGCTCCGGCAAGACCCTGGCCTTCGGGCTCGCGCTGCTGGCCCGTACCGCCGGCCGCCAGGCCGAGCCGGGACAGCCGCTCGCGCTGGTCCTCGTACCCACCCGCGAGCTCGCCCAGCAGGTCACGGCGGCCCTCGCGCCCTACGCGCGTGCGCTGAAGCTGAGGATCGCCACCGTCGTCGGCGGTATGCCGATCCACCGGCAGGCCGGCGCGCTGCGCGGCGGTGCCGAAGTGGTCGTCGCCACTCCGGGCCGTCTGAAGGACCTCATCCAGCGGGGCGACTGCCGGCTGAACCAGGTCGGGATCACCGTCCTGGACGAGGCCGACCAGATGGCGGACATGGGCTTCATGCCCCAGGTCACCGCGCTGCTCGACCAGGTCCGCCCCGAGGGCCAGCGGATGCTGTTCTCCGCCACCCTCGACCGCAACGTCGACCTGCTGGTCCGCCGCTACCTGACCGACCCCGTCGTGCACTCCGTCGACCCCTCGCAGGGCGCCGTCACCACGATGGAACACCACGTCCTGCACGTCCAGAACTTCGACAAGCAGGCCGCCACGACCGAGATCGCCGCCCGCGACGGCCGCGTGATCATGTTCCTGGACACCAAGCACGGCGTGGACAGGCTCACCGAGCACCTGCTGAGCAGCGGGGTGCGCGCCGCGGCGCTGCACGGAGGCAAGTCCCAGCCCCAGCGGACCCGTACGCTCACGCAGTTCAAGTCCGGGCACGTCAGCGTGCTCGTGGCGACGAACGTCGCGGCCCGCGGCATCCACGTCGACAACCTCGACCTCGTCGTCAACGTGGACCCGCCGACCGACCCCAAGGACTACCTGCACCGCGGCGGCCGTACGGCCCGCGCCGGCGAGTCCGGCAGCGTCGTCACCCTGGTCCTGCCCAACCAGCGCCGCGACATGGCCCGTCTCATGCAGGCAGCGGGCATCACCCCGCAGACCGCGGAGGTCCGCTCCGGCGAGGCCGAACTGAGCCGGATCACCGGCGCCCAGGCGCCGTCCGGCGTCCCGGTCGTCATCACCGCGCCCGCCACCGAGCGGCCCAGGGGCGGCGGCGCCGCCCGGGGTCGCCGCAGCCGGCCCGCACAGGACCGGCGCAGCAGGACCTCCGCCGCCCGTGGGCAGCGCCCGTCCCCGACCACGACGGCGGCCTAGGCCGCCGTCCAGGGCCCCGGCTTACGCCCGGGTCCAGCGCGGGCCCGCCGCGGCGGGGGCCGGCGGGGGTTCGGCTCCGTCCAGGCGCAGGCTGCGCAGCGTGGCGTCCGTTTCGCGCTGGAAGTGCGCGTAGGTGATCAGCCGCTCCCACAGCGGGTCGGGACGGCCCGGAACGGTGGCCCCGCGCGCTTCCCACTCGCGGGCGAGCTGCTCGAAGACGACCGCCCCGCCCGAGGGGGCGGGACTGCCGCCCGACTGCTGCCGCGGAATGCCCCGAGCCAATGCGGCGGGGACGCGGTCGGGTGCCCGGTGCCGGGCCGGGGAGGCGGCGCGGGGAGTGGCCTGTGGAGTACCCATGCCCGCCCCAACGATTCTGCGGGCTCCCGGGCACGCCTCCGGGACCGGCGGGATGGAGCGCGGGGCGGGGGCGGGGAGCCCGTCAGCCCAGCCGGGTGGGCGAAGAGGCGGCCGGGGCCAGGATGCTGGGTGTCCCGGTGCCGTCCGCCGGGACCGTCCAGAGGTCCGTGGTGTCCACGGAGCCCTCGGCGGGCAGGGCGTAGGCCAGGGTCCGGTCGTCCAGCCAGAGCGCCTGATCGTCCACGCTGCGCTTCTCCGCCAGCGGCGACTCCTTCAACGTCCGCAGATCCAGCACGTGTTCGCGCCACAGGGACGCACCGCGCTGCACCCGCTTCTTGTACGCCACCCGGGTCTCGTCGGGGGACAGGGACGGGCACTCGACGTTCGAGGCCAGGGTGGTGACGCTGCGCCGCGCGAGCGAACCCTTCACCAGGTACGTCTGGTTGTCCGTGTTGAGGGTGGCGTAGAAGGTGTCGTCGTCCTTGGAGAAGGTGACGCCCCAGAAGTTGATGTCGCTCGCGCTGTAGGGGCGGCCGTCCCGCTCGATGGCGAACTTCTCCAGGTCCGGTTCGAGCGCCCCCGTACGGGTGTCCACGATCGAGGTCCGGGTGGAGAAGAACGCGGAGCCGTAGGACTCCCCGGAGACGAAGACCGTCCAGGCGGCGAAGCGGCCGCTCGGGGAGACCCGGGCCCGCGAGGGGGTGCCCGCGAGCGGGAACTCGCGCTGCGTGCGCAGCTCGGAGTCGACGATCAGCGCCCGGTTGTCCTGGGCGAGGGCGCCCGGGGAGGACCTCAGGCACACGCCGGTCCCGGCCGCGGCGTGGAACCGCATGCAGGTGAGTCCCGAGGCGGTCCGAGCGTCCTGCGGCGAGCGGTCCGGTACGGAGACGAGGGCTCCGCGGTGCGGGCCCTGCGCGCCGTTGAGGAAGGCCAGGCCGCCCCGCCGGTCGAGCGTGACCTTGCCCGGGGCGGCCGTCGGGTCGCCCGCGCGGGTCTGCTCGGAGCGGGCGGAGGCGCGCACCACCAGCACGCCGGCCACGCCTCCGAGGAGCAGCACGGCCAGGGCGAGTACGAGCAGCCGGCGTGAGCGGGTCATCGGGTTCCTCGGGTGCGTCGGGGGTGCGGGGCCCGGGCGGTGGCGCCGTCCGGGGCCGTGGGGCGGAGTACGAAACCGGCGACGGCCGCGCAGCAGCACAGGCCGGCCGCGGCGGCGGCGAGCGCCGGGCCCGAGCCCAGGACCGTCCATGCGGCGCCGAAGGCCAGCGAGCAGCCGAAGCGGGAGAGGGCCTGGCCGGTGCCCACGAGCGCGATGCCCGTGGCCCGCAGCTTCGCGGGGACGGTCGCCGCGACGGCCGCGGGCAGCACCCCGTCGGTGGCGGCGTAGAACATCCCGTGCAGGGCGAGGACCAGGTAGGGGAGCGCGGGCAGGCCGGGAGCCCACAGGAGCAGTCCGTAACCGGCCAGCAGGAGGGCGTGCCCGGTGAGGAACACGGTCCGGCGTCCGATGCGGTCGGCGAGGGCGCCCGCCGGGACGGCCAGCAGCAGGAACACGGCCGCGGTGCCCAGGGGGAGCAGGGGGAACCACCGCTCGCCGATGCCGGTGCGGTCCTGGAGCAGCAGGTACAGGAAGGCGTCGCTGACGGTGGTGAACCCGAGCAGGGCGGCGCAGCCCGCCAGCGCGCGCAGCCGGGGCAGCCGCAGCAGGCCCAGCGCGTCGCGCAGGTTCACCGCGTCCGGCTTTGGGGAGGCGGCCACGGGGGCGGAGGGCCCCCGCGGAGCCGGGACCGGGGGAGCGGCTGCTTTCGGGCGTCCGGGTCGCGGCTGCGCCCCGGACGGGACGAACAGCATGAGCACCACGACGCCCAGGGCGGCCACGCAGGCGCTGACGCCGAAGACGGCGTCGTACCCGTCGACCGTCACGCTCAGGATGAAGAACGCGGCGAGCGGTCCGAGCAGGGCCCCCGTGGTGTCCATGGCGCGGTGCACCCCGAAGGCCCGGCCCTGCAACTCGGGTGGCGTGGAGAGGGAGATGAGCGCGTCGCGCGGGGCGGTGCGCAGTCCCTTGCCGGTGCGTTCCAGGGCCAGGATCAGTGCCACCGGGCCGAGGCTGTGGGCGAGCAGCAGCAGCGGCTTGCACGCCGCGGACAGGCCGTAGCCGATCCCGGCGATCAGCTTGTGGTTGCGGATCCGGTCGGCCAGGTGGCCGCCGGTCAGCTGCACCAGCGCGCTGACCCCGTTGTACAGGCCGTCGAGGGCGCCGAAGCCGAGCGGGCTCAGGCCCAGTCCGGCGACGAGGTAGAGCGGCAGGACCGCGGTGACCATCTCGGAGGAGACGTCGGTGATCAGGCTGACCGAGCCCAGGGCGAGGACGGCCGAGGCGACGGCGGGCCCGCGGACGGCGGACCCGTCGGAGGTGGTCTTCGCGTCCTCGGGCGCGGAACGGTCCGCGAGGTACATGCTTTTCGAACTCCCGGTCGTGCGGCTGTGCGGTGAGCCAGTCGTACGTGCGAATGGCACCCTAATGGTTGTACGGGCCAACTGGGCTGGTTATGGCGCTATTCGGCCGTCCGGAACTGCCGGTGGCTCAGCCCTGCCGGCTGCTCTCGTCGCGCAGCCAGGTGGAGAAGTCCCCGCTGCGGACGGCCCTGCGGGAACCGCGGCGGGCCACGAGGGCCGCGACGACGAACACCAGCACCCCGGGGAACAGCCGCGGCTGGGCCCGGAGCAGCGCCCGCAGGTCTCCCGTACCGGTGCGCGCGGACGGCGGGGTCTCCTCCGGTCCGGAGGCCCGCGCGGCCTGGAACCGTTCCAGCTCGGCGGAGGAAGTCGCCGCCCGTACCCGGCGTTTGATCAGGTCCCCCCAGGTGCGCGGCGGGAGCACCACGACCCTGGCCGCCTCCACCACCCGTCGCTCTCCCGGCGCGAAGGCCAGGGACGCGGCCAGGTCGTCGGCCATCAGCGGCGGCAGGGCGGCGAGCCGGGCGTGCCCCGGCTCGGTCACCGCGATGACCCCGCGCCCGAACAGCCCCTCGCGGACCGCGGGCAGCAACTGCCAGACCCGGTAGTACGCCCGGACCGGCCAGGCGCAGCCGGTAAGCGGAATGTCCCGGCCGGGGGCCGCGGCGAGCAGGCCCGCGCCGGTGGCGAGGGCGTCGGTGAGGGCCCGTACGTCGGCCGCGCCGACCACCACGTCGGCGTCCACGTAGAGGCGGGGGAAGCCGTGCGCGTGCTCGTCGCCCACCCGAAGTGCCTGATGTTTCGAGGGAGTCGGGATTTCCACCACCCGTACGCGGGGGCCGCGCGCGGCGGCCACCTCGGCGGTGTCGTCCGTACAGCCGTTGCACACCACGACGATGTCGGGTCCCGGGGCCGGGGCCTCGGTCAGGAGCGCGTCGAGGAGCCGGCCGATGACCCGGCCCTCGTTGTGGGCCGGGATCACGATGCTGGTCACCCGGGAAGTATGCACGGTCGAACGCCCGTACCGACCGTTTCCTCCAACTCTCCCCGGGGGTACGCCACGTGGTCTAGATTGAACGCAGCCGACCGGAATCGGCGTGCTTCGGCAACACCGGGGTCCACGCTGCATTCCTGTCGGCACAGGGTAGTTGGGGCAGGTTTACGGGTACGGCGGCTTGGGGGAACAGGCCGCCTGTCCGGGGCCGGCCGGCGCTAGGGGTGCCGGACGGCCGGGGGGCGGAAGTACGTGCAACACGTACGGCATCGGTCGTGGGGGCCATCACCGTCGGCGGGTCACGCACGGGTCGCACAGGCGCCCGGCATGCCCTCGGCGGCACCCCCTTCCTTCGCACGCGTCCCGGCCATGGGTCGTCGACACGCCTGCGGGCGTGCGCGGAAGGAAAGGGAACGCTGTGAAGGACACCGCGAAGGACGCCGGGCGGGACGCCGCGGGCGCGGGCGCAGGTGCGGGTGCGGGACGGACCGAGCCGTTAGGGGTCGCCGTCGTCGGAGCGGGCTACTGGGGCCCCAACCTCGTCCGCAACTTCCAGTCCAGTCCGGAGTTCAGGCTCCGCTGGCTGTGTGATCTGAACGTCGACCGGGCCCGGCAGGTGCTCGGCGGCTACTCCACGGTCCAGGCGACCGCGGACTACGCGGCGGTCCTGGCCGACCCCGCGGTCGAGGCCGTCGCCGTGGCCACACCGGCCGGCACCCACCTCGACGTCGCGCTGGCCGCCCTGCGCGCCGGCAAGCACGTGCTCGTGGAGAAGCCGCTCGCCGCCACCTACGAGGACGGGCTGCGGCTGGTGAACGAGGCCGAGGAACGCGGCCTCACACTGATGTGCGACCACACCTTCTGCTACACCCCGGCCGTGGCCCGGATCCGGGACATGGTCCACTCCGGCGAACTCGGCGACATCCAGTTCTTCGACTCGGTCCGGATCAACCTCGGGCTGGTCCAGAAGGACATCGACGTGCTGTGGGACCTGGCCCCGCACGACCTCTCGGTGCTCGACTTCATCCTCCCGGAGAACGTCCACCCGGTCGCGGTCGCCGCGCACGGGGCCGACCCGATAGGCGCCGGTCAGTCCTGCGTGGCCTATCTGACGCTCCAGCTCAACACCGGCGCCATCGCGCACGTCCACGTCAACTGGCTCTCCCCGGTGAAGGTCCGCACCACGATGGTCGGCGGCTCCAAGCGGACCCTGGTCTGGGACGACATGAACCCCACCCAGCGCGTCGCCGTCTTCGACCGGGGCGTCGACCTCACGGCCCCGCAGGAGATCGGCGCCGACGAGCGCCGCGACATGCTCGTCTCCTACCGGACCGGCGACATGGTGGCCCCCGCACTCGGCGAGAAGGAGGCCCTGCGCAGCATGGTCGAGGAGTTCGCCGCGTCGATCAGGACGGGCCGGCCCCCGCTCACCGACGGCCGGGCGGGACTCCAGGTCCTCGACATCCTCGAAGCGGCCTCCCGCAGCCTGGAGTTCAAGGGTGCCGTCGTCGGACTGCGCACCGGACGTTGAGCGTTGACGACGCCGCCCGGAGCGAAGCCGCGTACGGCGCTCCGGGCACAGCAGGAAAGACCATGACCGACTCAGTAGGGGCAGGGCGTTGAGCAGCGTACGAGGCAAGAGGATTCTAGTCACCGGCGGAGCGGGCACGATCGGCTCGCACCTGGTGGACCTGCTGGTGGACAACGGGGCGCGCGAGATCGTCGTGCTCGACAACTTCGTACGGGGACGCACCGCGAACCTCGCCCGCGCCCTGCCGAGCGGGGTCGTGGACCTGGTCGAGGGAGACATCCGGGACATAGCCGCCGTGCGCAAGGCGACCGAAGGAGCCGACCTGGTCTTCCACCTGGCGGCGATCCGGATCACCCAGTGCGCCGAGGAACCGCGGCTGGCCAACGAGGTGATGGTCGACGGGACCTTCAACGTGCTGGAGGCCGCCGCGGCCGCCGGCGTGGGCAAGGTCATCGCCTCGTCCTCGGCCTCCGTCTACGGGATGGCCGAGTCCTTCCCGACCACCGAGCGCCACCACGCGTACAACAACGACACCTTCTACGGGGCCGCGAAGGCCTTCAACGAAGGCGTGCTGCGCAGCTTCCACGCCATGTACGGGCTGGACTACGTCGCACTGCGCTACTTCAACGTGTACGGCCCCCGGATGGACATCCACGGGCTGTACACCGAGGTGCTGATCCGCTGGATGGAGCGGATCGCCGCGGGCGAACCGCCCCTGATCCTCGGCGACGGAACCCAGACCATGGACTTCGTCGACGTCCGCGACATCGCCAGGGCCAACCTGCTGGCCGCCGAATCGGACCTGACCGACCAGGTGTTCAACGTCGCGAGCGGATCCGAGACCAGCCTGCTGGAGCTGGCGAACGGCCTCCTGGAGGCCATGGGCGCCGAGGGCCTGAAGCCGGAGCACGGACCGGCCCGCGCCGTGAACGGGGTCACCCGCCGGCTCGCGGACACCTCGCAGGCCGCCGAGCGCCTCGGCTTCACGGCCGAGATCGACCTGCGCACCGGCCTGCGGGACCTGGTCGACTGGTGGCGGGCCGAGCGTGCGGAGGCCGCGGCGGCCGATGCGGCCACCGGTGGCGCCACCGCCGCGGAGACCGGCCGATGAGCGCCCCGGAGACGGGAGCCGCAGCCGGCTCCACGGCCCCCGCCCGCATCCCCGTCATGATCCCGTGGCTCGGTGAGGATGAGGCACGGGCCGCCTCCGAGGCGGTCCTGTCCGGCTGGGTGGCCCAGGGACCCAGGGTCGCGGAGTTCGAACGGGCCTTCGCCGAGCGGGTGGGCGCGGAACACGGCATCGCGGTGAGCTCGTGCACCACCGCCCTGCACCTCTCCCTCATCGCACTGGACCTCGGTCCGGGCGACGAGGTCGTCGTCCCCTCGCTGTCCTTCATCGCCACGGCCAACGCGGTCCGCTACGTCGGCGCACAGCCGGTCTTCGCGGACGTCGAGGAAGCCACCGGGAACCTGACCCCGGCCACCGTGGACGCCGTCCGCACCCCGCGCACCAAGGCCGTGATCGCGGTCCACCAGGGCGGAGTACCGGCCGACGTGCACGCCCTGCGCGCCGCCTGCGCCGACTGGGGCCTCGCCCTGGTGGAGGACGCCGCCTGCGGCATCGGCGCCACCGTCGGCGGCAAGCCGGTCGGCCAGGGGGCCCTCCTGGCCGCCTGGTCCTTCCACCCCCGCAAGGTGATCACCACCGGCGAGGGCGGCATGGTGACCACGGACGACGCCGCATGGGCGGAGCGGCTGCGCCGGCTGCGCGAGCACGGCATGAACGTGTCGGCGGCCCAGCGGCACGCGAGCAGCAAGCCGATCGCCGAGAGCTACCTCGAGGTCGGCTACAACTACCGGATGACCGACATCCAGGCCGCGGTCGGCCTGGTGCAACTGGGCAAGCTGGACGAGATCGTGGCCCGCCGGCGGTTCCTCGCCGCCCGGTACGCGCAGCTCCTCGCCGGAGTCCCGGGCCTGACCCCGATCCGGGACCCCGCCCACGGCGAGGGGAACTTCCAGTCCTACTGGGTGCTCCTGGCCGAGGACTTCCCCGTCGGCCGCGACGAACTGCTCGCGGCACTGGCCGAGGCCGGAATCTCGGCCCGCCGCGGGATCATGGCCTCCCACCTGGAGCCGGCGTACGCCGGTCACGGTGCGGCGGCGCTGCCCGTGACCGAGCGGATCACCCGCGACTCCCTGATCCTGCCGCTGTTCCACACCATGACCGAGGAGCAGCAGGACCGGGTGGTGGCGGCGCTGCGCCGGCAGGCGGGCGGCGGATGAGCGGGCCGCACGGTCCGGTCGCCGGGGCCGCTGCGACGCAGAGCCTGCTCATCGTCGGTGCGGGCGGCTTCGCCCGGGAGACCGCCCAGGCCGTACGCGAGGCGGCCGCCGCCGACCTGGCGGCCGGCCGGGCCCCGCGCTGGCGGCTCGACGGGCACCTGGACGACGATCCGGCCCTGCACGGCCGGGACGTCGACGGGGTCCCCGTCCTGGGCGGCAGCGCGCTGGTGCACGCCCGCCCGGACGCCCGCGTGGTGGTCTGCGTCGGCAGCCCCCGCGACTACGGGGTACGGGCCCGCCTGGTGCGCAGGCTCGCGCTGCCCGAGAACCGTTACGCCGTCGTGGTCCACCCCACGGCGGCGCTCTCGGGTTCCTCGGTCCTCGGGCCGGGCACAGTCCTGCTCGCGCACTGCGTCCTGACGGCCGCGGTACGGGTGGGGGCCCACGTGGCGGTCATGCCGCACGTGGTGCTCACCCACGACGACGAGATCGGGGACTTCGCGACCCTGGCCTCCGGGGTCCGCCTCGGCGGCGGGGTCCGGCTGGGGCGCGGCGCCTATGTGGGGGCCGGCGCACTGGTCAGGGAGTACACGAAGGTCGGCGCCTGGTCGCTGACCGGCATGGGAAGCACGGTCCTGGCCGACGTGCCGGCCGGCGAGGTGTGGGCCGGAAGCCCCGCCCGCCGGCTGCGCGAGGCGGGGGGCCCGGCGCTCGAAGAGCTCCGGGCCGATGAGTCGGAGACCGGCCGGAGGCCGGAGACACGGATGGGGAGCACAACCGCATGAACCAGATACCGCTCGTCGACCTGAAGGCCGCGCACGCCGAGGTCGCGGACGCCTTACGCGCGGGATTCGACCGCGTGCTGGCCGACACCGCCTTCATCGGCGGCGAGGAGGTACGGGCCTTCGAGCGCGAGTACGCGGACTTCTCCGGAGTCGGCCACTGCGTCGGCGTGGCCAACGGCACGGACGCCCTGGAACTGGCCCTGAGGGCGAGCGGCGTGGGCGTCGGCGACGAGGTCGTGGTCCCCGCGAACACGTTCATCGCCACCGCCGGCGCGGTCGCCCGGATCGGCGCCCGGCCGGTCCTGGCCGACTGCCTCCCCGACACCCTGCTGCTCGACCCGCAGGCCGCGCTCGACGCGGTCACCAAGGCCACCCGCGCGGTGGTCCCGGTCCACCTGTACGGGCAGTGCGCCGACACCTCCGCGCTCGCCGCGGGCCTGCCCTCGTACGCCAAGCTTGTCGAGGACGCCGCGCAGAGCCAGGGAGCCTCCCGCGAGGGCCGCACCCCCGGCAGCGGGGGGATCGCCGCGACCAGCTTCTACCCGGGCAAGAACCTGGGCGCCTACGGGGACGCCGGCGCGGTGGTGACCGACGACGAGGAGGCCGCCGACCTGGTCCGGGCGCTGGCCAACCACGGCGGCGTCGCCAAGTACCGGCACGACGTGGCCGGCTTCAACAGCAGGCTCGACGGTCTGCAGGCCGTCGTGCTGCGGGCCAAGCTGGCCCGGCTCGCCGAGGGGAACGAGGCCCGCCGGGCCGCCGCCGCCCGCTACGACGGGCTGCTCGCGGACCTCGCCGCCACCGGACGCCTGACCCTGCCCGTCACGGCCGAGGGCAACGTCCACGTATGGCACCTGTACGTCATCCGGGTCAGCGGAGCGGACCGCGACGCGGTCGTCGGCAAGCTCAACGCCGAGGGCATCGGAGCCGGCGTGCACTATCCGGCCCCGGTCCACCTCACCCCGGCCTTCGCCCACCTGGGCCACGGCCGCGGTGCCTTCCCGCACGCGGAACTGGCGGCCGACCGGATGCTCTCCCTGCCGCTGTTCCCCCAGATCACCGCCGCCCAACAGCAGCGGGTCGTGGACGCGCTCTCAGCAGCGCTGCGCTGACGCCAGGCGTCGCATCACCCCAGGCACTCCCCGAATGAGGTTCGGATGAACAGACGGACAAGGCTGCTGCGGTACGGGCTCTTCACCGTGGTGGCAGCCCTGATGGCGGCGGCGCTACCGCCATCGGTGGCGGTCGCGGCGGACCCGTGCGGCCCCGGCTCCAACGCGATCGTGTGCGAGAACTCCAAGACGGGCACCCCGATGTCCGACTGGTTCGCACCCAGCGCCTACGGCGACATCAAGGGCTTCCCGGCCAAGGAGAGCGTGCAGGCGGGCGAGACCCTGCAGTTCAAGATCCAGTCGCCCACCGCCTACAAGGTGTCGGTCTACCGGCTCGGCCACTACGGCGGTGACGGCGCACGCCTGATGTCGACACCCGCCCAGGCGGCCCAGACCTACCCGGCCAACTTCCCCCAGGGCGGCAACCCGGCGAGCTGCAACAAGAAGGCCTCCACCGGCCTCGTCGACTGCGGCAACTGGCCCACCACCGCGAGCTGGACGGTGCCCTCCGACGCCGTCTCCGGCCTCTACATAGCCAACTTCGACCAGGCCGACGGCAACGGGGTCATGCCCTACCCGTTCGTGGTCCGCAACGACTCCAGCCACTCCGACATCGTCGTGCAGACCAGCGACCAGACCTGGCAGGCGTACAACAACTACGGCGGCCAGGACCTGTACGACGGCGGCGGCCCCGCCCCCGACGGCCGGGCCTACGAGGTCAGTTACAACCGGCCGATGGACATCGGCGGCGAGAACGGGATCTACGGATCCGAGTACCAGATGGTCGCCTGGCTGGAGCGCAACGGGTACGACGTCAGCTACATGTCCGGCATCGACATGTCGACCAGGGGCGCGACCCTGCTCCAGAACCACAAGGTCTTCATGTCCTCCGGACACGACGAGTACTGGACCCAGGACCAGTTCACCAACGCCCTGAACGCCCGCAAGGCCGGCCACCACCAGACCTACTTCGCCGGCAACGAGATCTTCTGGAAGACCCGGCTGGCCCCCAGCATCGACGGGACCAACACCGCCAACCGCACCCTCGTCTGCTACAAGGAGACCAAGCTCTCCTTCCCGCAGCCCAACGGCATTCCCGACCCCAGCGGCATCTGGACCGGCACCTTCATGGACCCGGCCAGCGCCACCAACGGGCGTCCCTACCAGCCGCAGAACCAGCTGACCGGATCGCTGTTCACCGTGAACGGCTACCGCAGCGACGCGATCACCGTGCCGGGCGCCTACGCCAAGATGCGGCTCTGGCGCAACACCACCGTCGCGAACCTGACCCCCTCCCAGACCGCCACCTTCCCCGTCGGCACGCTCGGCTACGAGTGGGACAGCGACGTGGAGGACGCGGCCCGCCCGCCCGGCCAGATCGCGATGTCCTCCACCACGGTCGACATCAACGACGGCAAGTACCGCCTCGACTACGGCAACACCTACGGCAACGGGACGGCGACGCACAGCCTGGTCGCCTTCCGGGACCAGACCTCCGGCGCCCTGGTCTTCGGCTCCGGCACCGTCCAGTGGTCCTGGGGCCTGACCAACATGCCGACCGGCAACCCGGACGACGCGGTGGTCACCGAGGACAAGCGGATGCAGCAGGCGACGGTCAACATCTTCGCCGACATGGGGGTCCAGCCCAAGTCCCTGCAGAGCAACCTCGTCGCGGCCACCGCCTCCACGGACACCACCGGCCCGGTCATCACCGTGACCAGCCCCGCGGCCAACGCCACGGTCCCCGCCCTGCGGCCTGTGACCATCACGGGCACCGCCTCCGACAGCGGCGGCGGAGTCGTGGCCCGCGTGGAGGTCTCCACCGACGGCGGAACCACTTGGAAGGCCACCACGGGCGTCGCGTCCTGGAGCTACAAGTGGACCCCGACCACCCCGGGGCCCGCACAGATCAAGGTCCGCGCGGTCGACGACAGCGTCAACATCGGCGCCACCACCACCGTGCCGCTGACCGTGGGACCCCAGCAGTGCCCCTGCACCGTCTGGCCCGCAGCCGCCGTACCGGGCACGGTCAACGCCGGAGACGGCAGTGCCGTGGAACTCGGCGTCAAGATCCGCTCCTCGGTGCCCGGTTCGATCACGGGCATCCGCTTCTACAAGTCCCCGGCCAACACCGGCACCCACACGGGCAGCCTGTGGACCGCCACCGGCCAGCGCCTGGCCACGGGCACCTTCACCAACGAGACGGCCTCCGGCTGGCAGCAGCTCAACTTCTCCTCGCCGATCCCCGTCAAGGCCAACACCACCTACGTCGCCTCCTACTTCGCCCCCAACGGCGGATACTCCTTCGACACCACCTTCGCCTCGTCCGATGCCGGACTGGCCCCCTTCACCGCACTGAAGAGCGGTACCGACGGCGGCAACGGCGTCTACCGCTACAGCGGCACCGGCGGCTTCCCGTCCACAGCGTCGTCCGGCAGCAACTACTGGGTGGACGCGGTCCTGGACACCGCCACCGCGAGCACGACGCCCCCGACCGTCACCACGACCACCCCGCAGTCCGCGGCGACCGGAACCTCGATCACCACGACGGTGAAGGCCACCTTCAGCACCGCCGTGGACGCCGACACGCTGGTGTTCACCGTCAAGGATCCCGGCGGCACCTCCGTCCCGGGCAGCAAGGTCCTCGACGTCTCCAACAGCGCCACCTTCACCCCGTCCAGCGAACTGGCACTCGGCACCACCTACACAGCCTCGGTGCAAGCCTCCGACCTGTGGGGCAACGCCATGGCCGCGCCGGTCACCTGGACCTTCACCACCAGCACCAGCCCGCCGGCGGTGAACTGCCCCTGCACCCTGTGGGGTCCGAACGCCACACCGACCACCGCCAACGTCAACGACGACACCAACTCCGTCGAACTGGGCACCCGCTTCCAGTCCACGGTCGCCGGCTACGTCACCGGCATCACCTTCTACAAGGGCCCCGGGAACACCGGCACGCACACCGGCAGCCTCTGGAAGGCCGACGGCACCCTGCTGGCCACCGGAACCTTCGGCAGCGAGACCGTCTCGGGCTGGCAGCAGCTGCACTTCACCACCCCGGTCGCCATCACCGCGAACACCGAGTACGTGGCCTCGTACCACGCGCCGAACGGCAAGTACTCCGTGGACGGCGGCTACTTCGGCGCCGCGCACCGCTCCTACCCGTTGGTGGCCCCGGCCGACGGCGGGACCGCGGGAACCGGCAACGGCCTCTACAAGTACGGGGCGGCCACGGTCTTCCCGAACAACACCTTCGGATCGGTGAACTACTGGGTCGGCCCGGTCTTCACCACCACGCCCCCCGCCCCGCTGGTGGAGGGATCCACGGAGGTGTCCGGGCAGTGAGCACGGTCAGCGTGGTGATCCCCTGCTACAAGTACGGCCACTTCCTGGCCGACTGCGTCAAGAGCGTCCTGGACGAACAGGAAGGCGTCGACGTACGGGTACTGATCATCGACGACGCCTCTCCCGACGACTCCGCGGACGTCGCGCGCGCCCTCGCGGCGGCCGACCCGCGGATCGAGGTCCGGGTCCACGAGAAGAACCAGGGCCACATCGCCACCTACAACGAGGGCCTGCTGGAGTGGGCGGACGGGGACTACGTCGCCCTGCTCTCCGCCGACGACCGGCTGGTCCCCGGCGCCCTGGTGCGCGCCGCGGCCCTGCTCGACGCCCATCCGGAAGCCGGCTTCGCCTACGGCAGGCCGCTGCGGTTCCAGCACGGCGGGCCGCTTCCGGCGGCCCGCACCCGGTCCACCGGCTCGGTGGTCTATCCCGGGCGGTGGTGGCTGGAGCGGCGCTTCCGGGAGGGCACCGGCTGCATCACCTCACCCGAGGTGGTCGTGCGCACCAGCCTCCAGCGCAAGGTCGGGGGGTACGACCCGGAGCTTCCGCACGCCGGTGACATCGAGATGTGGATGCGGCTCGCGGCCCACGCCGACGTGGGCTACGTCCGCGGCGCCGACCAGGCGTTCTACCGGGTCCACGGCAACAACATGTCCACCACGGACTTCGGCGGGCAGCTCGACGACCTCCGCCAGCGCCTCGTCGCCTTCGACTCGGTGCTGGAGAAGTGCGGCGGGCAGCTCCCGGAGGCGGGCCGGCTCTCCACCGCGGCCCGCACCCGGCTCGCCCGGTACGCGCTGCGGCGCGCCTACCGGGCCTACGACCGCGGACGCACCGCGGTGGTACCGGTCGAGGAACTGGAGGCCTTCGCCGCCGAATGCCTGCCCCGGTACACCGCGCTCGCGGAGTACGGGGCGCTGCGCCGGCGCCGGCGGATCGGGGCCCGGGTGATGCCGTACCTCCAGCCGTTCGTGCTGTCGGCCGTCGCCGACCGGGGCCGCGAATGGCTCTGGTGGCAGTCCTGGAAGCGCCGAGGAATCTGATGACATCGCACCACCGCCCCGAACCAGGGGCGTTGGCGGCCCGGCGGCCCGCTGATTCAGCGGGCCGCCGCGGCCGTCGGCACGGGACTCCCGTCCCGCTCCGTCCCGCTGCCCCCGGCGTCGGCGCGTTCGCGCCGGCGCCGGGCGCGGCCCGCCAGGAACTGATCGGTCCACAGCGCGCAGGCCGTGCCGGCGACCAGGGCCAGGAGGGCCGTCCCGGCCAGCCCGCGGCTCTTGGTCCCGAGCTGCGCCACCGCGGACGGCGGCACCAGCAGGGTGACGCTCATCCGGCCCGCGGCCGGGATCTGCTGCTCGGCCTGCATGTCCGAGAGGTGCTTCCCGTAGACCTCCAGGACCGCTCGCACCGAACGGTCGGCCGTGGCCGGGTCCGTGTGCTGCACCTGGATCTGGAGGGAGGGGATGAGATAGCGCGGGGTGACGCTCGTGCCGCTGTTGCGCGGGATCAGCCGGTAGCTGCCCTGCACCCCGGCGGCGCGCAGTTCGGCCTCCCCGTCGGAGGAGTCCAACTGCTGTACGGCGGCCAGCGAGACGGCGGCCAGCGGCGGCTGCAGATTGGCCAGCTGGTTCGGCTGGTTGCCGGTCACCGGCGGCTTGAGGACGACGATCGCGGTGCTCACGTACGTGGTCGTGGGCCGGAGCACCTGGAGCGCCCCGGCGGCCGCCAGCACTGCCGCCAGGACCAGTACGTACCAGCGGCGGCGCAATGTGCGGAACAGCTCACCAGGCGACACAGGATTCCTTCCGTCGTGTTCGATCTTCCCAGGACGCCGGGCAACACGCCAACGGTTCCCGGGCAGTTGCGAGGGAGCGTTCGTGAACATCGGTGAGATAGGAGCGGTGTTGCGGCGCCGCTGGTACGTCATGGCGCCCCTGACGCTGTGCGGCGTCCTCGCCGGAGCGCAGCTGTACCAGTCGGTCCCGGTGTCCTACCAGTCCCAGAGCTCGGTGGCCCTGCTGGACTCCGCGGCCGTGGCCCAGCTGGCCCCCGCCTTCGGCAACCCCATCGCGAACGCGGGCGGTTCGCTCGTGGTGACCGCCGACGTGCTCATCAGGACCCTGTCGGGCGCCGATGCGGCCCGGGACCTGCACGGGCTCGGGGTGACCGACCCCTACACGGTCGGTTTCGCGGCGAACGCCTCGGGCCCGATGCTCACGCTGACCGTCACGGGCACCAACCGGGCCAAGGTGCTCAGGGAGACCAGCCTGCTCACCGACTTCGCCGGGGAGCAGCTCAACGCGCTCCAGGCGGCGGCCAAGGTGCAGCCCGCGTACTTCGTGCAGACCGCCCCCGTGGTGCTGCCGCAGACCCCGAAACCACAGCTCAAGACCCGCTACCAGCAGGTCCTGGCCGTGCTCATCGCCGGCCTGGTCGCCGGCTTCACGGCCTCCTTCGTCCTGGAGAGCATGCTGGCGGGCCGCCGCCGGCGGCGCGAGACCGCCGCGGCCGCCGCGGGGACGGCCGCCCCGCGCGTGCGCAGGCGGACGCGCCACCGGGAGCTGGACGCCGCCGCCCTGCTGACCGGCTACCTGGGGCTTGCCTTCTTCATCCCCTCGAACCTGACCCTGCCGGGTCTGGGCGGCGTGGGCACCCCGGCCAACGTCTTCGCGCTCCTGGCCCTGTTCTGGTACCTGGCGACCTGGCTGACCGGCCGGATCAGACCGGCCCCGGGGACCCGGCTGCCCCGGGTCGTGATGTGGCTGCTGGCCGTCTCGGTCCTGGCCTCGTACCTCGCGAACGCCTCCCGGGGCAGTTCGCACAAGGAGGTGCTGGGCGCCGACCGGGGGCTGATCGGACTGCTGGTCTGGGTATCGCTGGTGGTGCTCGTCTCCGCCGGGATCCAGGACCGGGCACGCCTGGACGTGCTGCTGCGGCGGGCCGTGGTGATGGGGGCGGTGGTCGCCGCCATCGGCTACTACGACTTCTTCACCGCGACGAACATCGCCGAGAAGATCAGCATCCCGGGGCTCCAGTCGAGCGTCGCGCAGATCACCACCCTGGACCGCGGGGCGTTCACCAGGCCGCGGTCGACGACCGCGCAGCCCCTGGAGTTCGGCGGCATGCTCGCCCTGCTGCTGCCCTTCGCGATCCAGCAGGCCTTCGATCCGGCCCGGGCCCAGCTCAGCCGCTGGCGCCGCTGGGCCCCGGTCGTGCTGATGGGCGGCGCCCTGCCGCTGACGGTGTCCCGGACCTCCATCATCGGCGCCCTGATCGTGGTGCTGGTGATGGTGCCCCGGTGGAAGCCGCAGCGCCGCTGGACCGCCTTCGGCCTGCTGTTCGGCTCGGTGGCCGTCTTCAAGGTCCTCGTCCCGGGCCTGATCGGCACGATCACCACGCTCTTCGCGTCGTTCCTGGGGAACTCCGACAGCAGCACCCAGGCCCGCACGGTGAAGTACAGCGCGATCGTGCCCTACCTGGAGGAACGCCCGCTGTTCGGCCGGGGTTTGGGCACCTTCACCCCGGACCTCTACTTCTTCACCGACAACCAGTACATGCTGACCCTGGCGGAGATGGGGCTGCTGGGTCTGCTCGCGATCCTGGCGCTGTTCCTCACCGGAATCCACCAGGGCGGCGCCATCCGCCGTCTGGCCGCCGACGAGTCCGACCGGGAGCTCGGCCAGGCCTTCTTCGCCTCGGCCCTCGTCGCCCTGGTCAGTGCGGCCACCTTCGACGCCCTCAGCTTCCCGATGTTCGCCGGGATGTTCTTCCTGACGATCGCCGCCGGAGGCAGCTACCTCGGCTTCATCCGGCGCGCCGCGCCCGAGCCCCGAAACGTGGAGTCCCCGTGTCTTCCGACAGCAAAGCCTCCGACAGCACAGCCTCAACCGGCAGCACGGCTGCAGCCGGCCCCGTAGCCGTGCTCGTCGTCACCTGGAACAGTGCCCGGGTGATACCCGAGTTCCTCGCCTCCCTGCCGGAGGGCATGGCCGGCGTCGACTGGCGCCTCGTCGTCGCCGACAACGACTCCGCCGACGGCACCGTGGACCTCGTCCGGTCGCTGGCTCCCGAGGCCACGGTCGTCGAGACGGGCCGCAACGCGGGCTACGCGGCCGGAGTGAACGCCGCCCTGGCGGCCGCCGCCGGATGGGAGGGCGGCTTCCGCGCCGCCCTGGTGTGCAACCCGGACATCCGGATGCGGCGGGGCTGCGCGGAGCTCCTCGTGGGCGCGCTCGGCGCCCCGGTGGACGGTGGGAGCCGGGTGGGGATCAGCGTCCCGCTGCTGTACGAGGAGGACGGGACGCTCCACTACTCGCTGCGCCGGGAGTCCCGGGTGACCCGCGCCCTGGGCGAGGCCGTGATCGGCAACCGCCGCGCGGGGCGCTTCCCGCGCTGGAGCGAGCTGGTCACGGACCCGTCGGCGTACGGGCGCAGGACGGTCGCCGACTGGGCGACCGGCGCCCTGATGGCACTTTCCCGGGAGTGCCTGGAAGACTGCGGCGCCTGGGACGAGTCGTTCTTCCTCTACTCGGAGGAGACCGAGTACTGCCTGCGGGCCGGCGACCGGGGCTTCGCCACCCGGCTCGAACCCGCGGCCTCGGCCGTCCACCTCGGCGGGGACTCGCAGGTCTCCCCGCGGCTGTGGACCCTGCTGACCCTCAACCGCGTACGCCTCTACGGCCGCCGCCACTCGGCGCCCGCCACCGCGGCCTTCCGCGCGGCCGTGCTGCTACGGGAGACCTCCCGGGCGGCGCTCGGCCGCCCGGCGAACCGGGCCGCGGCACGCGCCCTGGCCAGCCGGACCGCCCTGCGCGCCACGCCGGGGCCCTGACACCTAGCTGACGGGGGCCGGACCGGTGGGCGCCGGCCCCTCCCAGGCGGTGTAGAAGCTCTCCGGGTTGACCAGGTACCGGACCGTGGGACGGGGCAGGTGGCGCAGCTCGTGGCGCCGGCTGTAGCGGCGCATCAGCTCCCAGTCCTCACGGGGCAGCACCTCGGGGGTCCGCCGCAGCCGGCTGAAGTACAGGGCCGGGGTGCGGCGGGCCACGAAGGCATTGGTGTCGAGGAAGGCCTCGTGCGCGCTGCGGCGGCGGTCGAAGGGCACCGACAGCACGTCCCGCTGGGTGCCGTCGGGGAGGATCCTGCGCAGCGCCGTGTACACCGCGTCCGGTCCGCCCGGCGACTCCAGGGCCGTCAGGGCCTGCTCCAGGTGGTCCGGCTCCCACAGGTTGTCGTCGTCCAGGAAGGCCACGTACCGGGAGCGGCTGAGCCGGATCCCCACATTGCGCACCACCCCGGCCGTGGCCGTGTTCCGTGCCAGTGAGACCGCGAAGAGCCGCGGATCCGCCGGGAGTTCGGGCAGCCCGGCGCCGTCGTCCACGACGACGACCACCTGGTCGGCCACGGTCTGCGCCAGGGCCGAGCGCACGGCCGCGCGCAGGGCCTCGGGACGGCGGTGGGTGGCGATCACGGTGGCCACCAGGGCGGACGGCGGCCGCTCCAGGAGCGAGCCCAGCCGGCGGGCCTCCGCGTTCTCGAAACGGCGCAGCCGCAGGGCGGAGGGGGCCAGCAGGAGCTTGTTCCTGGCTTCGAAGAGCACCAGCCAGCCGAAGGCCCGCTTGAGCAGCTCCCAGGGGGCCCGGGCGATGCGGCGCATGTCATGTCCTCTCGGTGGTCAGGGGGAGGGTTCGGGTACGACGGGACGCCCGTCCGACATCCGGTTGCCGCGCCACACGTTCCCCGCGCCGCCCGCGTTCCACGCGGCGACCGCCCCGTAGAGCCCGCTCTTGGGGTGGTACTGGGTGGAGAACACGTTGTCCGTGACCTGGATGCCGGTGGCCCCCGGGCCGCCGCCGTAGAGCGCGTACGCCCCTCCGGCCAGCCAGTTGTTGTCGACGATCACGTTGGAGACCACGCCGGTGTCGGCGAAGAGACCGAGGGCCGCGCTGGCGCCCTTGTCGACCGGGACGGAGTTCAGCAGGGTGTTGTGGCGGACCGTCAGCCGGCCCTTGTTGCCACCGCCGCTGATCACGGCGTCGGTGTGCTGCCACTCCCCGCCCAGGTTGCGGAAGGCGACGATGTCGTGGACGTAGTTGTCGTGCAGGTCGCCCTGGCCCATGGACAGGGCGTTGCCGAACACCGAGACGTCGCACCAGCCGACCTCGACGGAACTGTCACCCATGTTGGACACCGCGTAGTTGACGCCGCCGTTGTCGGGGCCCTTGCCCGGTACTGCGGTGATCGTGGTGTGCAGGACCCGCAGGCCCTTGAAGCCCGGACGGAGGTTGACGCCCCACCAGTTGGTCGAGGTGATCCGGCTGTCGATGATCGTGACGTTGTTGGCGTAGACGTCCAGCGAACCGCGGATGTCCCAGCCCTTGATGACCGTGCCGTCGGTCTTGATCGACATGTTCCCGGTGTCGTGCCGCTCCAGCGCGATCCGCGGGCCGGTGGAGCGCGCGTCGGGGAAGCCGCAGGCGCCGGGTGAGGTGCCGTTGCAGCCGGGGCCCGGTGCGGGCGGCGGTGCACTGCTGCCCGGCGGGGGAGCGGCCGACGAGGAGGGGGAAGCCGCGGAGGGGCTCGGGCTGACGGATGCGGACGGCGAGGCGGAGGGCTCGGTTGAGGGCACCGGCAGCGGGAGGGGCTTCTCCTCGCCGGGGCACTCCAGGGCGGCTTCCGGGCAGGAATCGGCTGCCGACTCGCTGCGGCCCGTCCGCTCGGCCTGGTAGAGGGTCAGGGCGGCGACCAGTAAGAACCCGGCCAGCAGCCAGGCCCACAGTCGTCTGCGAAGGCGTGCCATGGTGTCATTCCTTGATCGTCGTGGACGCGGCGGCCGGTGCGGTGCCGCGGAGGAACCCGAGGCTGGGCAGGACGCACACGGCATAGCACAGGGTGGCGGCGGCCGAGGTCGCCAGGAGCGCGAGTACGCTGTCGCCCAGGACCTGCTCCAGGCCGAGAACGGCACCCGCCATCACGGCCCCGCCGAGCAGGGGCCAGGCGCAGGCGCGCGCCACGATGCCCAGCCGGACACCGCCGCGGTGCAGCGCGACGAGGTACACCGGCACCACGACGCCCCCGGCGACCAGGACCTGGCCCTGGGACACCCCGGCGATCCCGCCGGTGCGGGCGCCGGCCACGAGGACCGGGACCAGAAGGAGGAGCCACAGGGCCTGTACGGCGATCAGCGAGCGGCGTCGCCCGATGGCCACCAGACAGTCGTAGGCGAGTTCGGAGCCGATGCGGATCAGGCCGAGGAGCATCAGCCAGGGCAGTGCACGGGCTGCGGGCTCCCAGCGTTCCCCGTAGACGAGCACCACGATCGGTCCCGCGAGGCCGGCCAGCAGCACGCAGAGCGGGACGGTGACCGTCACCAGGACGCCGAGGGCCCGGCCGAATCCGTCGGCCAGTGCCTTGGGGGACTCGGCCAGTCGGGAGAACCCGGCGAAGGAGACCCGGCGGGCCGCCTCGGAGACGATCCGTACGGGCCAGCCGGAGATGTTGAACGCGAGGACGTAGAAGCCGAGGGCCAGCTGGTCCAGAGTCGAACCCACCACCATCGGCGGCACGTTCGCGACGCCGAGGGCGAGCAGGCTGGCTCCGGCGAGCGGCAGCCCGAACCCGAGCAGGGCCCGGGCCTGCTCCCGGTCCCAGCCGAACCGCAGGGTGCCCGGGGCCGCGAGGCAGCAGCCCACGAGCGCGCCCGCGCTGCCGACGACGGCGCCCCAGGCGAAGCTCATCGCGCCCCAGCCCTGCATCGCCAGGAGCAGGGTCACCGTGGTGCTGAGCACGAAGTTGACCGCGTCGACGGCCATCCGCCGGCCCTGCGCGAACGCACGGGTGAGGAAGCCGGCGGGTACCTGCGACAGGCCGTCGAGCACCACGACCAGGCACATCACCCGCAGGACACCGGAGGCCTCGGGCGAGCCGAGCACACCGGCCACTGCCGGGGCGAGCGCGAACAGCAGCGCGTAGAGCAGGCCGCTGGAGGCGGCGCTCAGGGTCAGGACCGTCGGGGCGAAGCGGCGCGGGTCGCCCTCCCAGCGCACGATGGCCAGGGAGACCCCGAGCTCGTTCGCGGAGAGCAGGACGAGCAGGACCGTCTGGGCGATGCCGTAGACGCCCCAGGCTTCGGGACCGAGGAAGAAGCGGGCGAGGACGATGCCCATGGCGAAGTTGCCCAGGCGCATCACCATGGTGTTGACCAGGCTCCACCGGGCGGCGGACCCCACCTTGCGGCCCAGGGAGTGCGTTTCGGGCGATTCCTCGGTGCCGGTGCCGGTGCCGGTGCCGGTGTCCGTGGCGGGAGTGGTCACTTCGATGCCTTGGAGCGGAAGGCGGACGGGGGCAGGACCTTGAGCGCCATGGTGGCCGTGGGGTCCACCGGGTCCGTGAGGTCAGCGGGATCCGAACCGGAGTCCTCTGGCGGACCGGGCTCGGACGGAACGGGCTTGCGCCGGCCGGGCTTGTCGGCCTTGCGGCGCCGGGCCTCGACGAAGAAGGTGGCCACCAGGCTGAGGACGAAGCCCAGCAGCGCCGCCATGACCAGGTACTGGAGCCGGGTCTTCGTCTGCGCCTCCGGCTTCTGCGGCGGCACGATCGTCGCCATCCGGATCATCGCCTCTGGGGTCACCGACTGCTGCGCCTGGAACTCCAGGAGCCGCTTCTCGGCGTACGCGGTGAAGATCTTGTCGGACTCCAGGACGGCGGCCGGGTCGGTCCCGGTGACGCTCAGCCACATGAAGGGCCCCTGGGCGTTGTCGGCGATCTTCGCCTCGTACACGCCGGTGACTCCCTTGGCCTTGAGGTCGGCCTTGGAGTCGTCGGAATTGAGGTTGCGGGCCAGCCCGTCGGCCATGCCGGTGAGCGAGGCCTGGGTGCTGAGGAACGGGTTGCCGTCGAAGGCGACCGTCGCCTTCTTCGAGTTCAGGAGGGTCACGGTGCTCTGCGACACGTACTCCACCGGAACCAGCAGGTACACGCCGGTGATGAGCGCGGCCGTGAGCAGCAGCCCGGGCAGCAGCACGTACCAGCGCCTGCGCATGACCCGCCAGATCTCCGCGAGGTCCATCAGCCTTCTTTCGATCCAGGTGGAACAGGGGTGGAAACGGTGCCGTGGCCGGAAGGGTCCGCCGTGGCGCGGCGGACCCTTCCGGCCACGGCGCTAGCCGACGGGCGCGGTGCCCGGGACCAGGTCGGTGGGTCGCGGCCGGGTCGCCGCGCTCCCGCCCTCCAGGAGCACCTGCGCGATGCGCTCGCTCGCGCGGCCGTCCCACAGCTCGGGGCAGCGGGGCGCGGGCGGATCGTCGAGCACCCGGTGCACCGTGGCCGTGATGCGGTCCGGGTCGGTGCCCGCCAGGACGTTGGTGCCCTGCTCGACGGTGATCGGGCGCTCGGTGTTCTCCCGGAGGGTCACACAGGGCACGCCGAGCGCCGTGGTCTCCTCCTGGACGCCCCCGGAGTCGGTGAGCACCACGCGGGCGGAGTCCTGCAGGGCGATGAAATCGAGGTATCCGGCGGCCGGCACCAGCCGGATGCCGCCGGGGACGCCGATCTCGGCCAGCCGTGCTGCCGCCCGCGGGTGCACGGGCAGCAGCAGCGGGCAGCGGCCCGCGATCTCGCCCAGCGCCTTGAGCAGCCCGCGCAGGGCGTCCGGATCGTCCACGTTGGCCGGCCGGTGCAGGGTGACCAGGCCGTACCCGCCGCGGGTGAGCCCGTAGCGGTCGAGGACGTCGGAGCGCCGGGCCCGGTCCAGGTTGGAGAACAGGGTGTCGATCATGACGTTGCCCACGACGTGGATCTGGTCCTCCCGGTACCCCTCCGACCGCAGGTTCGCGGCGGCGTCGGGCGAGGGGGCCAGCAGGTAGTCGCTGATCCGGTCGGTGGCGACCCGGTTGACCTCCTCGGGCATGCTCCAGTCCCGGCTGCGCAGCCCCGCCTCCACGTGGGCCAGCAGCGGCCCGGCCTTCGCGGTGGCCAGGGCGCAGGCCAGGGT
The DNA here is from genome assembly GCF_055584085.1 of Streptomyces sp. NPDC104226. Taxonomy (NCBI): domain Bacteria; kingdom Bacillati; phylum Actinomycetota; class Actinomycetes; order Kitasatosporales; family Streptomycetaceae; genus Streptomyces; species Streptomyces sp. NPDC104226. The sequence goes on along the minus strand of NZ_JBVJMS010000002.1, from coordinate 387,393 downwards.
GGAGTTGATGTCCCCGACCACCACGACGGCGTCCGGGACCAGTTCCTCGAGCAGCGGCTCGAAGGCCTCCATCACCCGGCCGGTCTGCTGGGCGTGGCTGCCGGATCCGGCTCCCAGGTAGCGGTCGGGGGAGCGGATGCCGAGGTCGCGGAAGAAGACGTCGTTCATGGACTCGTCGTAGTGCTGGCCGGTGTGGACGAGGACGACCTCGGCGCCGCGGCGCTCCAGCGCGTCCATCACCGGTTTGATCTTCATGTAGTTGGGCCGGGCCCCGGCCACGCAGACGATCCTGGTCATGGAGTCAGAGCACCTCCACCGTGGGCCCCGACAGCCGGTTGCGGCAGTCGAGGATCAGCGAGGCGTGCTCGGTGATCATCGGGTAGTCGAAGGAGTCGTGGTCCGTGAGCAGGACGACCACGTCGGCTGCGGCCAGCTCCTTGCGGGTCGGCTCCACCCGCGAGAGGCGGGCGTCGACCTTGATGCCCTCCACCACGTGGGGGTCGGCCGCGCGCACCTTGGCGCCCATGTCCAGGAGCAGCTGGGAGACGCGTACGGCGGGAGACTCCCGGGCGTCGCCGGTGTTCTTCTTGTACGCCAGTCCCAGGAGCAGGATCCGGGAGCCGTTGACCGAGCGGCGCTTGGCGTTGAGCGCGTCCATGACGCGGCGCGCCACGTACTCGGGCATGTGGCTGTTGATGTCGTTGGCCAGCTCCACGAACCGGAAGTTCTGGCCGAGTTCGCGCTGCACCCGCCACGAGAGGTACGAGGGGTCGATGGGCAGGCAGTGCCCGCCGACTCCGGGACCCGGGGTGAACTTCATGAAGCCGAACGGCTTGCTGGAGGCGGCCTCGATGGTCTGCCACACGTCGATGTCGAGGTGGCGGGCGAACATGGCTATCTCGTTGACCAGGGCGATGTTCACGTGCCGGAAGGTGTTCTCCAGCAGCTTCGCCAGTTCGGCCTCCTTGGGGGAGCGCACCGGCACCGTGGTGTCGACGAGGCCCGCGTAGAAGCTCTCCACGGCCTTGAGCGAGAGGCCGTTGACGCCGGACACCACCTTCGGGGTCTGCTGGAAGCCCCACACCTTGTTGCCCGGGTCGATGCGTTCCGGGCTGTAGCCGAGGTGGAAGTCCGCTCCGGCGGTGAGGCCGGAGCCGTCCTCCAGGATCGGGCCGAACAGCTCCTCGGTGGTGCCGGGGTAGGTGGTCGACTCCAGTACGACGGTGGCTCCCGGCCGCAGGAACCGCGCCAGGGTGTGCGCGGACTCCTCGATGTAGCGCAGGTCGGGGGCACCGTCCTGCAAGGGGGTCGGGACGGTGACGACCGCGACGTCGAAGCCGCCGCAGTCCCGGGCCTGGTCACTGGCCTGGTACGTACCCAGTTCCAGCGCCTTGGCCAGCCGCGCGGAGGAGACGTCCTCCACGTACGACTCGCCGGCGGCGAGGCTCTTGACCCGCCGGGCGTCCACGTCGTAACCGACCACCTGGTGCCCGACCTCGGCGGCCCTGATGGCCAGCGGAAGGCCGACGTATCCCTGTCCCACGACGACGACGCGCATCAGTGACTCCTGTTCGCGGAACCGGAAGGCGGTGTGGACGGTGTGCGACGGATGAGTTCGCGGACCGTCATGAGGAGGAAAGCGGCATTGGTGGTGAGGTAGCGCTTGCCCAGGCGGCGCGGTTCCTGGAGGGTCCGGTAGAACCATTCGAGCCCCATCCGCTGCCAGAGCAGGGGGGCGCGCTTGGTGATGCCGGCCAGGATGTCGAAGGAGCCGCCCACGCCGTGCACCACGTCGGCGCCGGTGCGCTTGCCGTAGCCGGCGGTGAAGATCTCCTTCTTGGGCGAGGTCATGCCGAGGAACAGCATCCGGGCCCCGCTCGCGGCCACGGCGTCGGCGATCTCGCCCTGCCCGGAGTCCTCGAAGTAGCCGTTGCGGCTCCCCGCCACGTTCAGGGCGGGGAACCGCTCGGAGATCCGCCCGAGCATGATGTCCAGTACGTCCTGCCGGGCGCCGAGCAGGTAGACGGGGATCCCGGCGGTCTCCGCCGCGGCCAGCAGCCGCATGAACAGGTCGATTCCCGCGACCCGTTCGGGCAGCCGGACCCCCAGGACGCGACCGGCCCAGACCACGGCCTGGCCGTCGGCCAGGACGAGGTCGCAGCCGGCGACCGCCGCGGCCAGGCGGGGGTCGCGGCGCATGTTGACCAGTTTGGCCGCGTTGACCATGCCGATCTCGATCTGCTCACCGCGCTGGACGGCGTCGAGGCAGCGCCGGACCGTCTCGTCCATGGTCAGGGGGTCGAGCGCCACCCCGAAGAGGGACTGTCTGTGCTTCATCTCCCGAGCCCCCCGAGCCAGGCGTGGAGCATCCAGCCGAACTCGTAGGGCCTGCACTCGCGGTCCACCGCCAGGGGGCGGAAGATCCGGTCGAGCGGGGCCAGCCGGGCGCGCGGGGCGACCCGGGTGGTGAGTCCGCGGGCGGCGCGCACGGCCTTGGCGGGGTCGCCGCGGTAGACCTTGCGCCAGGTGACCCCGAAATCCTCGCGGATCATGGGCTCGCGCGGCACGCCGTCGGGCCCGCTGATCTCGGGCACCTCCGTCATCCAGCGCAGACCCCGGCGGATCTCGGGTCCGAAGTCGGTGCCGCCCGCCTCGGCCAGGTCGAAGAGGGCCGTCGGCGCCATGGCGTGCTGGTGCACGCTGTAGACGGGGTACCCCTCCACCACGCCGCCCGTGCGGGCGTCGTAGTGCCACCACCACTGTCCGCCGTCCCCCTGCAGGGCGCAGATCCGGGCGGCGCAGGCGTCGGCGGCCGCGAGGGCCTCCGGGTCGGGGGCGCTGGCGTGCAGCCGGGCCAGTGCCTGGAGCGGATAGGTCTGGTCGGCGAAGCAGGCCACGTGGGAGCGGTACCCCGGAACCAGCCCGGGCGCGGTGGCGTGAGGGAACAGCGGGCCGTCCCCGATCCGGGCCGCCAGCAGGCGGTCGCGGGCGGCCGCCAGCCGGTACTCGACGTCCACCGAGGCACGGGCCGCGGTGAGGGCGGACAGCACCCAGGCGGCTTCCACGGTGTACTGCGGACGTCCGGGGACGTCCAGTTCGGCCACCCGCGCCACGGCGTCCGCGAGCTTGGGATGGCCGGTCTCGGCCGCCGCCCACGTGATGAGCGCGGCGTCGCCGAGGTTCGTCACCGCGGGCAGCCGCTCCACCAGCAGGGACGTGAACTCCGCGGCGCTACGTCCGTCGAAGAGTGCGCGCTGGCGTTCCTCGGGGAGGAAGCGCGCTCCCAGCGCGGTGATGGCCGCGTACCGGGTGCTCGTGCCGCGCCGTTCCATGCGCCTCGCGCCTTCGGGGGAGACGGTCCCCACCCGCGTGAAGACGAAGGTCTCCGCTCCCGGCAGGTACATCTCGGGCAGCCCCGCCTCGGCCAGCGCGAGCAGCCGCTCGGCGAGGGCGTGCAGCGACGGGTCCTCGTCGGCCAGTGCTGCTAATCGTCTGGCGGTCACCGGGTCCCCACCTCGGTCTCCCGCATGCCCTGCCGGCTTTGTATGTCCGAGCTGTAGCCGTACTGCTCCAACACACCTACCCCCTCTGAAAAATCGTTCCTAGGACAGACCCGGCGGCCGTCGTCCAGTGGAGGGGACTGCGCATGACGCTGCGCGTGCCAACGGTGTGATCCCCCCGATGGCACGAGCGTTCCGGGTCCGCTGGATCCCCCTCCAGCGAAGTCCCGGATCCGGGCGCGCGCGGACGGCGGCGGACGGGCGCATGGAACTGCGCCGTCCGTCATCCTGTCCGCGATTGCCCTCGTCGTGTACAACCCCCCACTGAACACAGCCTGTTGCCTGCTCAGATCCCGTGTACAGGGACAAGGTATGCCCAAGGGTGTTCATTGATTGTGGTTTTGAGGAAATGCCATTGACCCAAATTGCCGACGTTGCGTCAGGTGCGCTCGGCCAGGGTTCCGTCGGTCTCGTCGTGCAGGGCTCCCGTGGTCGGGCACTCCCATACGCCCGGCTCGCCGTCGCGTTCCTGCAGGCGCACCCCGGCCCGGCCCACCCAGCCGATGCGCCGGGCCGGTACGCCGGCCACGAGCGCGAAGTCGGGTACGTCCCGGGACACGACCGCGCCGGCCGCGACCAGCGCCCACCGCCCGATCCGCACCCCCGCCACGCACACCGAACGGGCCCCCAGGGAGGCTCCCTCGGCCACGACGACCCCGGCCGCCTCCCAGTCGCCGCCGCGCTTCTGCCGGCCGTCGGGGTCGACGGCCCGCGGGTAGAAGTCGTTGGTGAGCACCGCGGCCGGGCCGATGAACACCCCGTCGCCGAGTTCGGCGGGCTCGTACACGAGGGCGTAGTTCTGCAGTTTGACGTTGTCGCCGATCCGTACGCCGGGGCCGACGTACGCGCCGCGTCCCACGATGCAGTCGCGGCCGAGCCTGGCCTCCTCCCGCACCTGCGCCAGATCCCAGATCGTGGTCCCCTCGCCGAGTTCGGCGGTCTCGTCGACCTGGGAGGAGGGTTGAATTCGGACACTCACGGGGCGGTCCCCTTACGGCTCGCGAGGTGTTCGGACGCAGCCCGCGCGGACGTACGCCACAGGGGCGTGCGTCGCGTCGAGGTACGCCGCATTGAGGTACGGAGGGAGCATATGCGGCATCGGCCGTGTGTGCCCCGAAGATCAACCGACTGTTCACGGAGTGGACTTGAGGGTTCCCCGCCCGGAGGTCCGGCCCGCCGCCTTAAGGTCGCCCGATCGCTTCCTTAAGTGGAACCTAAGGTTCGCCATGGCCGCCCCGAATCGATCAAATGTCCGTTTCCGGGCGGCTAGCGTGCTGCCGCACCCCGAACTCCCCGGCAATACAGAGGCAGGCACGCGATGGGCAGCACGACCGGTCACCGGCGCAGGACGAGCACGAAGGCCAAGGCCGCGGGCGGTGCGGCGGTGGCGGTGCTGATCGCAGCCGCGGCCTTCGCCTTCACGGGTACGGCCCAGGCCGCCTCGGTCGGCGCGGTGTACACGAAGTCGAGTTCCTGGAGCGGCGGTTACACCGGAACCTACGTGATCACCAACAACACGACCCGGACCCAGCCCGGTTGGACCCTGGAGTTCGACCTGCCCGCCGGCACGACGGTCGCCTCCCTGTGGAACGGCTCGCACACGGTCAGCGGCCGCCACGTCACCGTGAAACCGGCGGCATGGAACAAGGAGCTGGCCGCGGGCGCCTCCGTCACGATCGGCTTCGTCACGAGCGCGAGCGGAAACCCGGGCAACCCGACGGCCTGCCGCATCAACGGGGCCAAGTGCTCGGCGGACCCGGGCCCGACGCCCCCGCCCGGAGGCCGCCCCACCACCGTCCCGACGGGCGCCCCGACGGCGGCGCCGACGGCCGGTACGAGCGCTCCCGCGACCCCCACCGGGCACCCGACGAAGCCCGCCCCGCCCACCGCGACGGCCACCGCCACGACCCCGCCGCCGACCGGGAACCCGGCCGGCGGCGCGCGCTTCGCGCCGTACGTGGACACCTCCCTCCACCCGGCCTACGACCTGCTCGACACGGCGGCCAGGACCGGCGTCAAGGAGTTCCACCTCGCCTTCATCACCTCCGGCGGCGCCTGCGCCCCGCTGTGGGGCGGGGTCACCGCGCTCGCGGACGACAAGGTCGCCGCGCAGATCGGCGCCCTGCGGGCCAAGGGCGGCGACGTGCGCGTCTCCTTCGGCGGAGCCGCCGGCCACGAACTGGCCCTGAACTGCGGCTCCGCGCAGGAACTCGCCGCCGCCTACGGCAAGGTCGTCGACCAGTACCGGCTGACCAAGGTCGACTTCGACATCGAGGGCGCGGCCCTGCCCGACACCGCCGCCAACACCCGCCGCGCGCAGGCCATCGCCCTGCTGCAGGCCTCCCACCCGGGACTCGACGTGGCCTTCACGCTGCCGGTGATGCCCGAGGGGCTCACCCAGCCGGGCGTGGCCCTGTTGGCGGACGCGAAGAAGGCCGGCGTGCGCATCCACGGCGTCAACATCATGGCCATGGACTACGGACCCGCCTACAGCGGCGACATGGGCCGGTACGCGATCCAGGCCGCCACGGCCACGCAGGCCCAGATCAAGGGCGTACTGGGCCTCACCGACGCGGCGGCCTGGAAGGCCGTGGCCGTCACGCCGATGATCGGCGTCAACGACGTCACGACCGAGATCTTCACCGTCGCCGACGCCACCCAGCTCGTGGAGTTCGCGAGCGAGAAGGGAATCGGCAGGCTGGCGATGTGGTCCGCGACCCGCGACCGGCAGTGCCCGGCCGGAGCCGTGAACTACGCCGACGCGACGTGCAGTTCGATCCTCCAGCAGCCCCTCGCCTTCACCAGGGCCTTCGGAGCCCTGCGCTAGTCAGCTCAGGTGCTCGTCCCGAGCTCCTCACGAGCTCCTGAGGATGACCAGGCGCTGGGTCGCGCGGGTCATCGCGACGTAGCGGTCGACGGCGCCTTCGACGCCCTCGCCGAAGGCCTCCGGGTCGATGAGGACGACCAGGTCGAATTCGAGTCCCTTCGACAGGGTGGGCGTCAGCACGCGGACGCGGGAGCTCCCCGGGAACGTGCCGTCGTCGACGCCGTCGGCGGCGATGACGCAGGCGACCCCGTCGGCGTGGGTGTCGAGCCATTCGGCGAGGAGCGCGGACAGGTCCGCGGTGCGCCCGTGCGTGACGGGGATGCCGCTGCTGCGGACGGAGGTCGGTACGTTCGCGTCGGGAAGCGCGGCGCGGATGGCCGGCTCCGCCTCGGCCATGACCTCCTCGGGCGTACGGTAGTTGACGCTCAGGGAGGCCATGGTGATCCGGTCGACCCCGGCCCGCTCGAGCCGCTCCCGCCACGACTCGGTGAACCCGTGCCGGGCCTGCGCGCGGTCGCCGACGATGGTGAAGCTCCGCGACGGGCAGCGGGCCAGCAGCATCTGCCATTCCGCATCGGTCAGTTCCTGCGCCTCGTCCACGACGATGTGGGCGAACGGGCCCGCGAGCAGGTCGGGTTCGGCGCCGGGCAGCGCGTCCCCGTCGATCAGGGCGTCCTGCAGATCGCGTCCCCTCAGCATCCCCACCGCGCCCTGGCTCTCGTCGATCTCGGAGTCCTGGAGCAGCCGGTCGATGACCTCGGACCGGCGCGCCCGCTCGGCGGCGACGGCTGCCTCGTGCCGGCGCTTGCGCACGGAGGCTTCGGCGTCGCCGAGCCGCTGCCGGGCCGCGTCCAGGATCGGCAGGTCCGACACCGTCCAGGCCTGGGCGTCGGCACGCTGGAGGAGGGACACGTCCTCGGGTCCGAGCCACGGAGCGCACTTGCGCAGGTAGGCGGGCACCGACCAGAGGTCTCCGACGAGCTCGCCCGCATCGAGCATCGGCCAGGCGCGGTTGAGGGTGGTGATGAACTCCCGGTCCTGGAGCAGCGAACGGCGCAGCAGCTGGGGCGGGACGTCGCTGTCGTCCTGGTCCATCAGGATCGTGAGCAGCTCCTCCAGGATCTGGTCGCGCGCTTCGTTGTGCGGGGTACCCGGTTCCACCGCCCCGAACGCGGCGGCCCAGTCGTCGGGACCGAGCCAGAGGTCCGACCAGTGGCTGGAGACCGTCGTCCCTTCGGTGGGCGGCTCCTCGTAGATGCGCACCGCGTCCTCGACCGCCTTCACCAGGCCGGCGGAGGACTTGAGGAGGGCCACACGCGGATCGGCCTCGACCGAGGCCGCGGCCCCCTCGGTGACGAGGTCGCGCAGGGTGCACGTCTGGACGCCCTCCTCTCCCAGGCTGGGCAGCACGTCCGAGACGTAGGCCAGGTAGGGCCGGCTCGGGCCGACGAACAGCACGCCGCCGCGCCGGTGGCCCAGCCGGGGGTCGGAATAGAGCAGGTGGGCGGTGCGGTGCAGGGCGACGACGGTCTTGCCCGTGCCGGGACCGCCGTCGACGACGAGGGCGCCCCGGGAGCCGGCCCGGATGATGGCGTCCTGGTCGGTCTGGATGGTGGCGAGCACGTCGCGCATCCGGGCCGACCGGTTGCCGCCCAGGCTCGCGATGAACGCGGACTGGTCGTCGAGCGCGGCACGCCCTTCGAGCCCGTCCGCGCTGAACACCTCGTCCCAGTAGTCGCTGATCCGCCCGCGGGTCCAGCGGTACCTGCGGCGGCTCGCCAGGCCCATCGGGGAGGCGTGCGTCGCCGCGAAGAAGGGCTCGGCCGCGGGGGAGCGCCAGTCCAGCAGCAGCCGGTTGCCCGCGCTGTCTGTGAGGCCGAGGCGGCCGATGTACACGGGCTCGGAGCCGTCGGCGGGGACGATGTGCCCCAGGCACAGGTCCAGCCCGAAGCGGCGCAGGGTGCGCAGCCGGCTGGTCAGCCGGTGGATCTCCGCGTCGCGGTCCATCGCCTCCCGGCCGATGCCGCCGGGAGCCCTGCGCGTGGCCTCCAGGCGGTCGGCCAGTTCGGCGATCGTCTGCTCCAGGCAGTGCGAGACGGCCGCGAAGTGCCGTTCGTCGCCGGAGATCAGCGCCGGGTCGGCCTTGGGGGAGAGGTGGTCGGGAAGTTCGAACGCACTGGTGGTGGTCGCCACCGCCTCGACGGAACCGTGTGATCCAAGAGCTGACATATCGGAACGCACTGAGTGAATCTCCCATTTTTCGGCAAGTTCTGGCCTAGGTCCGCGATTTTGCCCCAGGCCGGGGGCCTTGCCGCAAGCCCCCCAGTGCGCTATATGTTGTACATGGCAAGGAGTGCGTATCCCTCCTTGCCGCTCTCCCCGCACTTCGCGCCCCCCTCCTCCACCCGCCCGGTGGGGACGGCTGGCTACAGTACGGCCATGACTTCCCAGGCCGTACCCCTTCACCTGACGAAGCCGGCCCCGGCCCATGTGGTGGCCGTACTCGCCTTCGACGGAATGGCACCCTTCGAACTGGGCGTGGTGGTCGAGGTGTTCGGTCTCGCCCGCCCCGAGCTGGGGGACCTGCCCTGGTACGAGCTGCGGGTCTGCTCGGCGGAACCCGGCCGGGACCTGCGCGTGGTGGGCGGGTTCACCCTCCGTGCCGAGCACGGGCTCGACGCCCTCTCCGCCGCGGACACCGTGATCATCCCCGGAGTCTCCCCGGCGGGCGGCACCATCGCACCCGCGCTGGTCGACGCCCTGCTCAAGGCCCACGCCCGGGGTGCCCGCCTGGTCTCCATCTGCTCGGGTGCCTTCGCGCTCGCCGCGACCGGTCTCCTCGACGGCCGCCGGGCCACCACCCACTGGCGCTACGCCCGCACCCTCGCGGAGCGCCATCCCGCGGTCGAGGTCGACGCGGACGTCCTCTACGTCGACAACGGCGACGTCCTGACCAGCGCGGGCAGCGCCGCCGGCATCGACCTCTGCCTCTACCTGGTCCGCGCAGACCACGGCGCCGCCGTCGCCAACACCGTGGCCCGACGCTTCGTCGTCCCGCCCCATCGCGAGGGCGGCCAGGCCCAGTTCATCGAGGCGGCCGTGGGAGAGATCGGACCCGACGGCGCCGACGACGGGATCTCGCGGAGCATGGCCTGGGCCCTCCAGCGGCTGTACGGTCCGCTCTCGGTCCCGGCCCTGGCGCGCGCGGCGAACATGTCCGAGCGGTCCTACCTCCGCCACTTCACCCGCCGCAACGGTGTGAGCCCGATCCGCTGGGTGGTCTCCCAGCGGATCGCCGCGAGCCTGCCGTTGTTGGAGTCGGGCGAGGGAACGGTGGACGAGGTGGCCGCGGCGGTCGGCTTCGACTCCACCGCGACGTACCGCCACCACTTCACCCGGCAGATGCGGACGACGCCGACGGCCTACCGGAAGGCGTTCGTCAGGGTCACCGCACCCCTGGCGGGATCTTGACGAGTGGCGGCGTTTACGCCACTCGTCGCGGAGGCGGCAGAGCCAGAGGATGGAGTCATCGCCGCAAGGGAGTCCACCCGGCCGGCGAGCCCCCCGCCCTCCGCCCCGTACAAGGAGCTCCCCGATGTCCGTGACCGCCTCGTCCGTCGCCGCCGCCTCGACCACCCTGACCGCCTCGACCGCCCGGTCCGCCGAGCCCACCAGCGCCGTGCTCTCCGTCCCCGCCGCCGCTCCGGGCGTCGCGGCGGCCCACTACGCCGCGCGGCTCGCCTTCGAGGCGGACGTCTCGGACGTACGGGCCGACCTGCTCTCCGGTGTCCCCGGACTGGTGGTGGTCGACTCCCGCAGCGAGGCCGCCTGGGACCAGGGCCACATCCCGGGGGCGCTGCACCTTCCGACCGCGCGGATCGCGGAGCTGGCGCCGGCGCTGATCGACCCGGCGCTGACGGTGGTCACCTACTGCTGGGGCCCCGGCTGCAACGGCGCCACGCGCGCCGCGCTGGCCTTCGCCCGCCTGGGCTACCAGGTCAAGGAGATGCTCGGCGGATTCGAGTACTGGGTCCGCGAGGGCTTCGCCTTCGAGACCGCCCAGGGCACCGACCAGCGCGCCATCGACGACCTGACCGCCCCGCGCTCGGGCATCTCCTGCGCCTGCTGAGCAGAAGGTGGCGGCACTGCTCCGCGCCCTCAGACGGCCAGCGCGGTGGTGATCACCAGCGGGGGCGCGGCCCGCTCCGCCGCCCAGGTGCGGCCGGCGGCGAGGTCCGGGTCGACGAGACCGGGGAGGCCGAGTGCCTCGTCCACCGTCGGGCGGTGCTGGACGAGGTCCGCGAAGCCGGCCCGCTCCAGGAGGGCCGGGTAGAAGTCCACGGGCCAGGCGTGGTTGGGCATCGTCTGCCAGCTGCCGTCCGTGCGCCGGAGCCGTACGGGCAGCTCGTCGCCCGGGCCGTACGTGCCACCCGGGTCGCCGATGCTCAGCGAGGCGTACTCCCTCCCGCTGCACGCGGGATCGGTGGCCAGCAGGACGAACGGGCCGCCGGGCCGCAGGATCCTGCGGATCTCCCGGAACACCGTGAGCACCACCTCCTCGGTGGGCAGTGAGGCGAGGACGTGGCTGCACATCACGGCGTCGGCGCTGCCGTCGGCCAGGCAGGCCGCCCGCCCGTCCGTGACCAGGTGGTACTCGGCGACCGCCGTGCCCGAGCCGCGGGCCAGCGCGAGCATCTCGGGGGAGGTGTCCACCCCCAGCACCTTGGCTCCGAGCCGACGGGCCGCGCGGTCGGCCACCTTGCCCGGACCGCACCCGTAGTCCACCAGGACGGATCCGCCGCCGACCCACCGGGCCAGGCTCCGGAAGACGAAGGGATACCCGAGCAGCCAGTCCGTGGCCGCCTCCACCGCGGCGAAGGCCCGCGCGCCCTCCGGCCCGGACCAGGCGACGGGCTCCTGCCCGCCGCCGCGGTCCGCGCCGCCCGCCCCGGCCCGTGCGTCCCGTCCGCTTTCTTCTGGCCAGTCGCTCACGGTTCCACTATCGGCCCGTGGAGCCCTGGCCCGCATCCCGCTCCGCCGCCTCGGCGATCCGTTTGACGGCCGCGAGCCGCCGGTCCCAGTCGGCGGCGAGGGTGGCCATCCACCGGGCCGTCGTGTCCAGGGCGGCGGGACGCACGGTGTACCGGACCTCGCGTCCGACCCGGCTGCCGGAGACCAGCCCGGCGGCGTCCAGGACGGCCAGGTGCTTGACCACCGCCTGCCGGGAGACGGGCAGCCCCTCGGCAAGGGTGGTCGCGGTGACCTCTCCGTGTGCGGCGAGCAGGCCGAGCAGCTTGCGCCGGGTCGGGTCGGCCAGCGCGACGAGGACCTGGTCGACGGCCTCGTCGGCGCCGGGGTGTTCTGCGCTCACGCGGCCGGTTGTTCGGCGCGCTTCTTGAAGGCGTCGAGCACTTGCGGCCAGCCGCCGGTGTTGTCCTTCAGGGCCTTGTCGCGGAGCTCCTCGGACCCCTCCAGGGCCGCGAACCCGCTCTCCACGACGCGGAGCCGCGTCTTGTCGCCCTCGCGGCTCAGCGTGAACTCCACCAGGGTGCTGTTGCCGTCGCGCAGCTCCTGCCCGGGGAAGGCGCTGGCCCACCGGTACGCCAGGTAGGTCGGAGGGTCGACCTTCTCCACCCGTACAGGGAACTCGCCGTACTCGCTGTTCTTCGCCACGATCGACTCCCCTTCCCGGGCCACCGTGCCGGCCAGGCTCCCCTCGTCGGCCACCCAGAAGCCGGGCTGGGCCACCAGGGACCAGACCCGGTCCAGGGAGGCCTCGATCAGGGTGTCGCGTTCGATCCGGTCCGCGTTCATCAGGGACTCCTTCGTCGCAAGCCGTCGAATGATTCAGTGCAACTCCAGAGTTGCACGTCGCTTCGCATCCCGCAACCTTAGGGTTGCGCGAGGACGGGCCGTACGGGTTCCTCTAGGCTCGGACCCATGGTGCAGAGCCGGGCGGAGAACGTGGACGCATACCTCGCCGAGGTCCCCGAGGAGCGCAGGGAGGCGCTGACCCGGCTGCGTGAGCTGTGCCGTACCGAACTGCGCGGATTCACCGAAGCGATGGCGTACGGGATGCCCGTGTACGCGCGCGAAGGCGCCGGGGAGATCGCCTTCGCGAGCCAGAAGCAGTACGTGGCCTTCTACCTGATGCGCGACGAGGTCCGCGAGGCCTTCGCGGAGCGGCTCGCGGGCCACGACATGGGCAAGTCCTGCCTGCGGTTCCGCACGCCGGAGAAGATCGACTTCGCGCTCCTGAAGGACCTGCTGCGGGCCACGGCCGCCGTGCCCGGGAAGACCGGCTGACCGTCGCGGCCCGAGCCGCCGGGACTCCGAAAGGCGAGTTCCCCGTACAACCCCTCATGGCCGTCGCGGGTCTTGTGTCCGAAACCTCGAAGCACCCGCCGTCGAACAGAACGCTTGAGTCGACCGGCATGTGCCCCGATCATGAGTCGAACCGTGAGTCGATCATGAACGGATCCGAACCGCCGGACGATCGGCGGCACTTGACGGGAAGAGAAACAACCGTGGACATACCTCCCTCGCAGACGCCCGAGACGGCGACCGACACCTTCGTCGCCCACCGCAACCTGCTCTTCACCGTCGCCTACGAGATGCTCGGATCGGCGGCCGACGCCGAGGACGTGCTGCAGGAGACCTGGCTGCGCTGGGCGGGCGTCGACCTCGACACGGTCGACGACCGGCGCGCCTACCTGGTGCGGATCACCACCCGCCAGGCGCTGAACCGGCTGCGCACCATGAGCCGCCGCAAGGAGGCCTACGTCGGCCAGTGGCTGCCGGAACCGCTGCTCACCACGCCGGACGTGGCCGAGGACGTGGAACTGGCCGAGAGCATGTCGATGGCGATGATGCTGGTCCTGGAGACCCTCGGGCCGACCGAGCGGGCCGTCTTCGTGCTCCGCGAGGTGTTCGGCCTCGACTACGAGGAGATCGCCACCGCCGTCGACAAGACGCCGGCGGCCGTCCGGCAGATCGCCCACCGGTCCCGCAAGCACGTCGACGCGCGCCGCCCCCGCCAGGCGGTCTCCGCGAGCGAGGCGCGGGTGGCCGTCGAGTTGTTCCAGCGGGCCTTCGAAACCGGGGACCTGCAGGGCCTCCTCGACGTGCTCGCCCCCGAGGTCGTCTACATGGGCGACGGCGGCGGCATCAAGCACGCCGCACTGCGGCCGGTCGTCGGCGCCCTCCACGTGGCCCGCCTGTTCACCGGCATGACGGGCAAGGCCGGCAAAGCCGGAATCGGCCTCTCCTTCACTCCGACCATGGTCAACGGCACCCCGGCCCTGGCCGTCCACGTGGACGGAGAGCTCGACGGAGTCATCGCCGTCCGCGTCGAGGCCGCACGCATCAGCGGCCTCTACTTCGTCCGCAACCCGGAGAAGCTGTCCCACGTCGACACCGAGACCACGCCCACCCTGCGGTGAGCCCCGGGCGGCACGTGCCCGGCGGGGGAGCGGCTGGCAGCATGTCACCCATGCCCTCCCCCTCCCCGGAGCACGAGCCCGCACCCGCAGGACCGGTCCGCCACCAGGACCACGGCACATGGCTGGCCGGGTTCACCGGCCGGGTGCTCGTGGTCTGCCCGCGGTGCGGCGGCCGGGCGCTGGTCCTGCCGCGGCCCGGCCTCCCGGAGCCCAAGTACGTCAGCGCCCTGCTCTTCCAGCCCCGCCGGCTCGCCTGCGCGGGCTGCGGGGCCCTCGCCGACTGGTCGGCGCAGGAGCGCGGCACCGCCCTGGTCGGGGTCTCGGTCGGCGGCACCGAGGACCCCTTCTTCCGGCGCCCGCTCTGGCTGCAGACCCGCTGTGCGGGACGGATCCTGTGGGCCTACGACGAGGAGCACGTCGAAGCACTCGCCGCCTACGTGGGCGCCCGGCTGCGCGAGCGGCACACCTCGCCGACGCTGTCGATGTTCGCCCGGCTCCCCGCCTGGATGAAGTCCGCGGCACGCCGTGACGAGGTACTGGCCGGGCTGGAGACCCTGCGGATCCTCGCCGGGCTCTCGGCCCCGGCCGACCGCTCCGACGCGGCCCACGACCGGGGCGACCGCCCGCGCCACCAGGGCAGCGTGCTGTTCCGCGGCGGCCCCTACTAGGACCTGGCCGGTGCCCGGCCGGTGGGCCGCGGGGGTACGCACCGGCCGAATGCGGTGCGCCGGGGGGACCCGTACGTGTGGCGCTGGGAGGGGATGCCGGGGTGAGGGGCCACTCTGCGGGTACCTCGCATCCGACACCCCCATCGCAGGAGGACACCACCATGCTCGGTACCGACTACCGCACCGGCTCGCCCAACTGGATCGACCTCGGGAGCCCCGACATCCCCCGGGCCGCCGCCTTCTACCGGGCCGTCTTCGGCTGGGAGTTCCACCTGCTCGGGCCCGAGACCGGCGGGTACGGGTTCTTCCAGGTGGACGGGAAGACCGTCGCCGCGGTCGGGCAGCTCGACCCGGGGGCGAGCTCCGCGTGGACCGTGTACTTCCGGACCGACGACGCGGAGGCCACCACCCGGGGTGTGCGCGAGGGCGGGGGCGCCGTACGCGTCGAGCCGATGGACGTGATGGGAGAGGGGTGGCTCGCGCAGTACACCGACCAGCAGGGCGCCGACTTCGCCGTCTGGCAGCCGGGCCGTACCCCGGGTCTGGAGCTGACCGCGGCCGACAACGCGCTGTGCTGGGTCGAACTGCACGTACCGGACCCGATGGCGGCGCTGGGCTTCTACGGAGCCCTCTTCGGGACGCGCGCCCAGCCGATGGAGGCGCCCGGCATGACCTACCAGGTGCTCAGCACCGCGGACGGGGACCAGGAGGACGGGTCCTTCGGAGGGGTCGCACCGCTGATGGAGGGGGAGCGGGACGCCCGCTGGGTGCCGTACTTCGCGGTCGCGGACGTGGACGCCGTGGTGAGCACCGCGCGCACCGGCGGCGGCACGGTGCTGATGCCGGGCGCGGACGTGCCCGACGTCGGGCGGATCGCCTGGCTGGCGGACCCGAGCGGGGCGGTCTTCGCCCTGCTCAAGGCCGCGCCGCGGGGCGAGTGACCCCACGGGCCGGCCCGGCCCGGCCCGTCTGCCGGACGAGCCGGACGAGCCGGACCAGCCGGATGAGGCGGAGGATCAGCCGGTGAAGGCTTCGACGAGCGTCCAGACGGCCAGCACGGCCATGCACAGGGCGCCGAAGCGCTGAACCGTCTTGAGGGGGACCCGCTTGGCGATGAACCGGCCCACGACGAGGGCGAGGGCGGACACCGACATGAGGGCTGCCGCCGAGCCGATGGCGGTGGACAGCCAGCCGTTGGTGGCGGCGAGGTTGGCGGTCGTGATCTGCGTCAGGTCGCCCCACTCGCCGATGAAGACGGCCATGAACGCCGTGGTGAAGACGGGCCAGAAGCCGGTGACGGCCTTGGCCGCCGAGTCCGCCTCGTCGTCGTCGGCGCCGGAGCGCATCATGACGACGGCGCCGAAGGCGAACAGGGCGGCGGAGGTGAGCTTGACGGCCATGTTCGGCAGCATGCCGATCAGGCTTCCGGCGCCGACCGCGATGGCCACGTGGACGATGAACGCGGTGGAGGTGCCGAACCACACGTACAGCGGCCGCATCCGGGTGCCCATGGCCAGCGAGGCGAACATGGTCTTGTCGGGGAGCTCGGCGAGGAAGATCAGACCGAAGGCGGTGAAGATCGCCACGGGGTCGAGAGCCATTCCGGGTGCTGCTTTCTGCTGGTGCCGGGCTCTGATGGCTCGGATCGGCACCCAGCGGGGAGGCGACGGGAAGAACCACTCGGCCCGGCACGACGAAGCGGCCCACACGGTGATGTGGGACGGGTCATGCCTTGGCCGAAGGTCTCGTCCGCCCCGCACGTGAAGCGCGGTGGCCCGGTGGCCGGGACCCGTAACGGCGTCCAGTATGTCGACCAGCGGTTTTCGGGACTACTCCCCTTCGCTGCCACCACTGTAACAGCGAAGCGGAGTGCCCCGGCAGGGACGGACGTCCCGGCAGCGGCTATCCGAAGCGCACCGGGAGGTACTTGACCCCGTTGATGAAGTCCGAGCGCAGGCGGCGCACCTCCCCCGTGAGGGACACCTCCGGATGCCTCCGCAGGAGCTCCCGGACCAGGGCTTTGATCTGGGTGCGGGCGAGCCCGGCCCCCAGGCAGAAGTGGGGGCCGCCGCCCCCGAAGGTGAGGTGCTCGTTGGGGGTGCGCCGGATGTCGAAGGCGAAGGGGTCGGTGAAGACCTCCTCGTCGCGGTTGGCGGAGGTGTAGTAGGTGACCACCTTCTGCCCCTCTGCGACGGGCTGCCCGCGCAGGACGGTGTCACGGGTGGCGGTGCGCCGGAAGTTGTGGATCGAGCCGCCCCAGCGCAGGAACTCCTCCGTCGCCGTGGTCCACAGGGCCTCGTCCTCGGGGGCCGCGGCCAGTTCGGCGCGCGCCGCGGGGTGGTCGATCAGGGCGATCAGGGCCCCGGAGAGCAGATTGCGGGTGGTCTCGTTGCCGGCGACGCAGAGCAGGACGAAGAACATGTTGATCTCGTCCGGCGACAGCCGGTCCCCGTCGACCTCCGCGTGGACGAGCGTCGAGAGGATGTCCTCGCGGGGGCGGGCCCGCCGCTCGTCGGCCAGGGCGTCGCAGTAGGCGTAGATCTCGGCGGCCGCGAGATCGCTGTCGTGTTTGCCCGCCGAGAGCTCGGGGTCCTGGGAGCCGGCCATCCGGTTGCTCCAGTCGAAGATCAGCCGTTCGTCCCCCTCGGGCACGCCGACCATCTCGCAGATCGTCTGGATCGGCAGCCACGCGGCGACCTCCGCGACGAAGTCCATGTCCCGGCCCGGGGTGACCGCGCGCTCCACCAGGGCCACCGCCCGCTCCTGGATCCGGGCCGCGAGCCTGCGTACGACCCGGGGCGTGAAACCCGCGCTGACCAGCGCGCGGTACCGGGAGTGGCGCGGGGCGTCCATGCCCAGCAGGACCAGGCGCAGGGTCTCCAGGGACTCGGGGTTCTGGTCGCGGATCATGAACGAGCCGAGTTCGGTGGACCACAGCTCGGGGTCGCGGCTGACGGCCTTGACGTCGGCGTGCCGGGTGACGGCGTAGAAGCCGGCGTGCGTGCCCGGCACCTCGTGCCAGTGGACCGGGTCCTCGCGGCGCAGCCGGGTGAACTGGGCGTGCGGGACCTCGCGGGCCCAGGTGTCCTCGAGGAGGTCTATCTCGCCGGTGGTGGGCAGCACGGAGCGGTTCCCTTCGTCGGACGGAACGGAGTCGTACGGGCGGCGGTGCGGGGCGGCTCTGCGGGCAGCTGTGCGGGGCTCGCCCGTCAGCAGGACCTGCCGAGTCCCAGGACGGTGCCGAGGGCCTCGACGACGAGCCCGTCGGGGACGGCGCGCGGTTCGAGGCGGTGCTGCATGGAGAGGCCCAGGAGGATGCCGAGCACGAGGGCGCCGGTCTCCTGCGGCGTACGGGTCAGGGGGGTGCCGGTGGCCTCGGCCCAGTCGGCCAGGCCCTCGCCGAGCTGGGCCCGGATCTCGGTGTAGCGCTGGGCGAGACGGTCCCCGATGAGGGGGCCGCGGGCGGCGTGCAGCCACAGCTCCGTCTCCAGGAGCAGCCAGGAGTCGCCGTGCTCGGGGTGCGGGCGGGTGAGGCTGCCCCACATCGCGGAGAAGTGCACGCCCGGATCGGCCGGGTCCCCGGCCGCGATCTCGGCGGCCAGCTCCTCGCTCGTGCGCTCCTTCCAGACCTCCAGGAGCGCCAGCAGCAGGCCCTCCTTGCCGCCGAAGTGGCTGTACAGCGCGCCCGTGGTGCGTCCCGCCGCCTCGGCGACGGCTTCGGCGGAGACGGCGTGGAACCCCTTGCGGGCGAAGAGGTCGGCTGCCGCGTCGATGAGGCGGGTGCGGCTCTCGGACTTGCGCTGCGCCTGCGGGGTGCGGCGCCGGGGGTGTTCTGGGATGCGGGAGGACTCCACGGGGGCTCCGGATCACTGGCCGTACCGGGCGGAACTTATATCGGGTTGCCGATATAAGTTGCGGCTTCCCTGACGAAGTGTCAAGCGGTACCGCAGGACCGAACGGGCACCCGGTGGGACGCTGAAAGGGTGCGTGCCGCCCTGAGTGAGCTCCGTACCGGCACCGGCCCCGCGCCGGAGGCCGCACGACGGGCCGTCCGGGTCACCCTCGCCGCCGGCCTCGGCTTCTACGCGTTCCTGTACGGACTGGACCGGCCCGTCGAGGCCACGTACGCCCTCTTCGCCGCCGTCGCGCTGGCCGGACTCTCCCGCATACCCGGCAGCGGACGCCTGCGGGCCCTCGTCGTCGCCCGCGTGCTCCCCGCCGCCTGCGCCCTGGTGGTCCTGGGGACCCTGCTCTCGGTGCGGACCTGGGCCGCCGTGGCGGGCATGCTGGTCATCGGCTTCTGCGTGGCCTTCTCCTCGGCGGCGGGACCTCGTCTCGCGGGCGCCGCGCCCGGGCTCCAGCTGCTGTACATCCTGCCCAGCTTCCCGCCGTACGCCCCCGACACCCTCGGCCAGCGGCTGACCGGCACCGTCGCCGGGGTCCTGCTGCTGATCCTCGCCGAAGCCACCGTGCTGCCCGACCCGGCCGTCCCCGGCTACCGGGAGCTGGCCGCCGCGGCCGCGGGGGAGGCGGCGCAGTGCGCCGCCGTGCTGGAGCGGCCGCCCCACACCCTTTCCGCGGTCCAGACCGCCCGCGCCGTGGAGCGGGAGCAGTCCTTGCGGTCCTCCCGGGTCGGGGAGGCGCAGCGGCCCGCGGGGCCCGGCGTACGGGAACGCGCGCTGGCCCACACCGGGCTGGCGGCCCGCACCCTGCTGGCCCGCCTCCGGTCCCTGCCCCCGCCGGAAACAGGATCGGCGGCCGGGTCGGCCGGCACTGACCTCGTGGCGGCCGTGCGCGAGTCGGCCGCCGGGACGGCCGCGCTGCTCGCCACGGGAAACCCGCCCGCGACGGACTCGACGCGGCTGCGGGACCTGCAGCTCTCCCTCGCCCGGACCCCCGTGGCGGGTCCCGGGCCGGGGTTCCGCAACGCCGCCCTGGTCGAGCTCGCGGAGGCCGCGCTCGTGCTGCGCGGCGCCGCGGGGATCGCCGTACGAGGGCGTGCGGGGGCCGCGGAGGCGCTGGCCCCGGGGGCGGGAGCGGCCGCCGGGCCACCCGACCGGTTCTGGTACGCGGGGGAGGGGCCGGTGCGGCTCTGGTGGTACCGGCTGGCCGGGAACACCGGGCCCCGGTCCGTGCACTTCCAGAACGCCGTCCGGCTCGGCGTGGCCCTCGCCGTCGCCCGGGCCGTCGCCGGACTGGACTCCCTGCCGCACGGATTCTGGGCGATGCTCGCCGTCATCAGCCTGACCCGGACCAACGCCGTGCAGACCCGGGCCACCGTCCGGCTCGCCCTGATCGGCACCCTGGTGGGCGCGGTCGCCGCGGGCGGGGTCCTCGCGCTGGCCGGGGAGGCGAGCACGGTGTACGCGATCGTGCTGCCGCCGCTGATGCTCATCGCGTTCTGCGTCGGTCCCGTGCGCGGCGTCGGCTGGTCGCAGGCCATGTTCACCCTGGTGGTGGCCATGGCCTTCGCCCAGCTCGCCCCCGTGACGTGGCAGCTGGCCGAGGTCCGGTTCCTGGACGTACTGGTCGGCAGCGCGATCGGGATGGTGTGCGGACTGCTCGCCTGGCCGCGCGGCGCCCACGACGAGCTGAGGCGTGCCGTGGCCGAGCTGCTGCACGCCGCGGCCGACGACGTGCGGGCGGCCACGGCGGCCTTCGGCCGGGCCCGCGGGGTGGAGCCCGACCAGCGGGTGCGGCACGCGCTGGCCCTGGCCGAGAGCGCGTACGCCCAGTACCAGACGGAACGGCAGCGTCCGGTCGCCGCCACGGGCGAGGACTGGCAGGCGGCGATGATGACCGGCCACCACGTCCTCTGGGGCGGCCGCATACCCCTCGGCACCCCGCCCGGCCCGGGCGAGGAGGCGATGGTCCGGGAGTACGGGTCCTGGGTGGCGGCCGGGCTGCGCCGCGCGGCCGCAGCCGCGGACCCCGCACGCGCCGCGAATCCCCCGGACCCCGGTCCGGCCCCCCGCCGGGCCGGACCCGAGGGCGCGCCCCCGGCGTTCTACACCGCGATGGCCTGGCTGGACTCGCTGACCGCGGACGTGGCGCTGTTCGACCGGCGGGCGACGGCCTAGGCCGTCTCGTTGAAGACCGCCCGGGAGTTCCGGATCACCGAACTCGACACGCCGCGGCGGATCCGCTGGACGGAGCTGAGCCACAACCCGGTCACCGCCGAAGGCGGCTACGACCTGGCTGAACTCCCCGGAGACCGGACGCGGGTGCGCGTCTTCAACACCCTGACCGGGCACGGCTTTCGGCCGCCTCCTAGTCGGCCTCGCCCTGAGCGCGGCGCGCAAGGACGCCCCCGACTTCGGCCGCCGGATCAAGGCGGCGGCGGAGGCGTCCCCGCGGCCGGACTGAGGCCCGGGCCGGATCGCCGGGGGGCTCGGTCGCGGGACCGTTAGGTCACCGGGTCACCGGGTCACCGGATCACCGGATCACCGGATCACCGGATCACTGGATCACCGGGTCATCGCGTTACCGGGTCAGAAGCGTCCGGGTACGGACGGGATGGGCAGCGGCTTCGCCGGCGCCGTCTGCCTCTCCCCGCCGGGTGCCGGCGCACGGCAGGCGATGTCCTCGGCGGGCAGCCGCCCTGTGGTCAGGTACGCGGTGACCGGGGCCGCGGCGCAGGAGGAAGGATCGGCCAGGTACACCCCGTGGCCCTCGGCCCCCAGGGCCAGCACCATCCGCGAGCCCTTCAGCGCCCGGTGCAGGCCCTGGCCGCTGACCAGCGGGGTCTGCGAGTCCCACTCGTTCTGCACCGTCAGCACGCCGGCCCGCGCCTTCATCGGGGTCTGCGCCTCGAGCGGCCGCGGCCAGAAGGCGCAGGGCTTGATGTTCGAGGCGAAGTCCCCGTAGAGCGGGTACGCGGCCTTGTCCCGGACGGCGTCGCGACGGTACCGCTCGGGATCGCGCGGCCAGGAGTCCGTGTCCCCGCACACCACGCTCCACAGGACGGCGACGGCGTTGTCGGAGGCCGGCTCGGCCGGGGCCGACCCTGACTCGCCGGCGAGCGCCCGCTTCATGCTGAAGTCGGGCCCCGAGGCACCGGGGGTGACGGCGGGCTTCCCGTCGGCCGCGTCCTTCAGCGCCACCACCAGCGGGGTGACCTGCGCGGGATAGAAGAACAGCGCGCGGGCGCGGCGGATGTCGTCCCCGTTGATCTTCTCCCCCTGGAAGACGATCGGATCCCGGTCGGCGCGCGCCACCAGGTCCCAGAACGTCTTCGACACGGCCGAGGGGCTCTCGCCCAGGTGGTACTCGCCCGCGCGTTCCGCCGCCCACCGCGTCCACCGGGCGAACGCAGGCTCGGCCTCCGTGGCCCAGCTCCGGAACATGTTCCGCCAGATCAGGTCCGGGTCGACGCCGCTGTCGAGGACGAAGCGGTCGGTCCGGCCGGGGAACATCTGCGTGTACACCGAGCCGAGGTACGTCCCGTAGGAGTAGCCCAGGTAGGAGAGCTTCCGCTCGCCCAGCACGGCACGGATCGTGTCCATGTCGCGGGCGGTGTTGCGGGTCGTGATGTACGGGAGCACGGAGCCGGCCTTCTGCCGGCACTTCTCGGCGATGTTCCGCGCCCAGGCCACGTCGGAGGGGAAGGAGCCGGGCCGGTACGGCCGGTCGATGCCCTGCTCGGCTTCGGTCAGCCCGCAGCTGATGGGACTGCTGGCGCCGACACCGCGCGGATCGAAGCCGACGAGGTCGAACTGTTCGGCCACTTCCGGGGGGACCGCCTCGCCGAGGGCCAGCGGCAGATCCAGCCCGCTGCCGCCGGGCCCGCCCGGATTCATCAGGAGGACCCCGTGCCGTTTCGCGGGGTTCGTGCTCTTCACCCGGGATATCGCCAGGTCGAGGGTGCGTCCCGACGGCCGCCGGTAGTCGAGCGGCACCTTGATGGTGGCGCATTCGTACGAGGCCGGCTGATCGGCGGCGCACCGGTGCCAGGCGGGCCTCTGCCGCAGGTACGCGGCGTCGGCCGCGACGTTGTCGCTCTGAGCTCCGTCGGTCTGGGCTCCGTCGGTCCGGGCTCCGTCCGCGCGGACGCTGTCGGCCCGGAGGCCGTCGGTGGGCAGGGCGGAGGCCTGGGCGGCCGCGAGAACCGGCAGGGTACTCGCGAGGAGTCCGGCGGCGGCCAGTAAGGATGCCAGTCGTTTTGTGCGCACGGGGCGTTCCCTTCGGATGGGCGGCGGTTCGCACCCCACCCTGGGTCACCCCGCGGGCCGGGCGAATCCCCCTGAGGGGCCGGGCCCTCTACTCCTCGCGAATGACTGGAAATCCGGACAACTGGCCGACGCGCCGGGGTTTTTGTCCGCACATCGGATGGCGCGGCGCGAGCCTCGCGGCGGCAGGGCGCGCGGCACCGTAGCAGTCTTTCGGCGGACCGCCCGGATGTTTGT
Source organism: Streptomyces sp. NPDC104226 (assembly GCF_055584085.1). Classification (NCBI taxonomy): domain Bacteria; kingdom Bacillati; phylum Actinomycetota; class Actinomycetes; order Kitasatosporales; family Streptomycetaceae; genus Streptomyces; species Streptomyces sp. NPDC104226. The sequence goes on along the minus strand of NZ_JBVJMS010000002.1, from coordinate 364,491 downwards.
CCAGTCCTGATGGGCCTTCGGCGCAGGGGCCGGAGCCGGCACTAGCGTCCCTTGGCACCCGGGGGACCCGCGGGAGCCGCACGCCCCGTGCGGCGGCACCCGGGCGTCCCGGGACCCAAGGAGGCACAGTGCTGTCAATCCGTCGGACGAACCTCGGCGGCATGTCGGTCGCTTCGCGGCACGTCATGGGCACGGGCATCGTCATCGGAGCCCTCGCCCTCACGCTGATCGCGCTGCTGATACCGGTGCGGAGCTTCGGCGGCCGGACCGCCGCGGCGGCCCCGGCCGCCGCGCCCGTCGCCGCCCCGCCCGCCCCGGGCTCCGCGTCCAGCTCCGCCGACGACGACGGCGCCGGGGTGATGAACACGGCCTTCGGGCCGCTGACCCCGCAGGACCGCGAGTTCGTGCGCAAGGTCCGCCTCGCCGGCCTGTGGGAACTGCCCGCGGGCAAGCAGGCCCAGGAACGGGGCACCCGCAAGTCGGTGAGGACGGCGGGCGAGCACCTCGTGGAAGGCCACACCGAACTGGACCGCAGGGTCCTGGAGGTGGGCGAGGCGCTCGGCCTCGAACTGCCGGACCGGCCGTCCGGCCAGCAGCAGGCCTGGCTGGACCAGCTCGACCGGGCCCAAGGGTCCACCTACGAGCGGCTCTTCGTACAACTGCTGCGGCGGGCGCACGGCAAGGTGTTCACGCTCGTCGCCCAAGTGCGGGCACAGACCCGCAACTCCGTGGTCCGCGAACTGGCCACGGACGCCAACACCACGGTCCTGGACCACATCGCGGTCCTCGAAGCCAGCGGCCTGGTCGATTTCGAAGGCCTGGCGGACAGCCCTCCCGCGACGGCCGCTCCCCCCGCGGCCGCCCGGCCGGCGGACCCCTCTCCCACCGCCACCCGACCGAGGAAGTGAAGTGATCACATGCGCCACAACGACTCCCCGAACAGCCCGGCAGGCCAGGACGGGGCAGGGCACAAACGCAGGAGGCGCCCCCTGTACAAGGCCGTCGCCGCCGCGTCCGCACTGATCCTGGGCGGCGGCGCGGTCGTGATCGCGGGCCAGGTGGCCTCCGCGGGCCAGGACCCGGCGCGCCCGGCGCCGGTGACGGCCACTATCGACTGCCCCGACGTGGGCGAGCAGCTGCGGGAGGTTCCCGAACAGGCCCGCGGCGAGGTGGACCGGGAACTCGCCGGTCTCGACACCCAGATCGCCGAGGCCTACCAGCAGCTCGCCACCGGCCGGGCGCCGGCGGACACCCTGCTGCGGGAACTGAAGGACCGGCGCGACGTGTCGATCGGCCGGGTCTCCGAGGCGATCGGACGCACCGCGGCCCGCCCGGACGGGCTGGCGGAGCTGAGCGCCTGCGCGATGCGCGAGGCGCCGGCCGCCGAGGAGGAGACCACCCTGGGCGCCACGGCCGGCGGCGCCCGGAAGGGGGGCCCGGCCCGCTCCGACTTCGTCCGCATCGGCTCGGTGAAGCCCAACGTACGGCGTCCGGCACCCAAGTCCGGTGCCTCCAAGGGCTCCTTCGCCGTGGAATGCGGCCGCAACGAGGAGCGCCACCTCAACCCCGACAACGTGATCGTCGCCCCCGGGGTGAGCAACGGCGCCCACCACATGCACGACTACGTGGGCAACAAGACCGCGGACGCCTTCTCCACCAACAACAGCCTCGCCGCCTCCGGGACCACCTGCACGAACGGCGACCTGTCCACCTACTACTGGCCGGTGCTGAGGCTGCGCGACGGCAAGGCGGAGCAGGACGCGGCAGCCCCGGGCGGCGGTCTGGACGCCAACGTGGGCACGATCCTGCGGCCGAAGCAGGTCACCATCGAGTTCAAGGGGAGCCCCGTCTCCCGCGTCACCGCCATGCCCCGCTTCCTGCGGATCATCACGGGCGACGCGAAGGCCTTCACCAACGGCCCGGCCAACGCCAACGCCTCGTGGAGCTGCACCGGCTTCGAGAACCGCCAGCTGAAGGACAAGTACCCGATCTGCCCCAAGGGGACGGACGTGGTACGGACGTTCTCCTTCCAGAGCTGCTGGGACGGCAAGAACACCGACAGCGCCAACCACCGCACCCACGTCGCCTTCGCCGGCCGCGACGGCTCCTGCCCGGCGGGCTTCAAGGCCGTGCCGCAACTGGTCCAGCGGATCGTCTACGCGACGCCCCCCGGCGCACGCTTCGCGGTGGACAGCTTCCCCGAGCAGCTCCACAAGCCGGTGACGGACCACGGCGACTTCATCAACGTCATGCCGGACGAGCTGATGGCCCGGGCGGTGCGGTGCGTCAACGGCGGACGCAGCTGCCGCTGACCGGACGCGAAGACGGTGCCGGCCCGGAGCACGCTCCGGGCCGGCACCGCCATCTGTCCGCTATCTAGAGGCCGTTGACGCGGGCGATGCGTCCGTCACCCGGAGTCGGGCGGAAGTCGGCGCTCACCACACGTGCCCGACGGCCGCCCCGGACCGGCCGCAGCCGGACCTGGGCCATCAACCGGCGGCTGCGCAGGGCCAGTTCCAGTTCGAAGCGGGTGCGCGGGTCCCGCAGGCCGGGCCCGAAGAGCTTCTCCAGCTGGCGCATCCGGTAGCGGACCGTCTGCGGGTGCACGCTCAGCGCCTTGGCCGCCTCGGGTGCTCCACCGCCCTCCAGCCAGGCGAGCAGCGTCACTTCGAGCCGCTCGCTCTGACGCGGGGTGAGGTCCGCCAGCGGCCGCAGCCAGCGTGCGGCGAGGGCGTGCGCCAGCGGCTCGTCCTGGAGCAGCAGCAGCGTCGAGAGGTGGTCGTCGACGAACACCGTCCGGGCGTCCGGGCCGGACCGGGCCTGAGGCGGGACCAGCGCGAGGAGGCGTACCGCCCAGCGCAGGGAGGAAGGGGTGTCGCCGGGGGCCACCGGGTGGCCGACCACGGCGAGACGGCCCCGCAGCGCGCCGTCCAAAGCGGTACGGGCCTCCGGGTCGGCGGTGGGAACGAGCAGGCAGGGCTGGCCCGCGACCATCCCGCCCAGGCAGTCGTCGAGGAGCGCCGCGAGCTGCTGGGTCTCGCCCGGCGAGGCCAGGGCGACCGCCCGTACGGCGACGGGCAGGGGCCACCCGGCCGGGCCGGCCAGTTCGGCGAGGGCCGGTTCGCGGTGCGGGGCGTCACCCGTGAGCAGGGCGAACAGCTCGCGCCTCGCGTGCTCGCGCACCGAGCCGAACCGTTGTAAAGGCACGGCTTGCAGGGGTGGAGACTCCCCGCCCCGGTAGGCCGGGTGCGGGTGCGGGTGCGGGTGCGGGTGCGGGTGCGGGTGCGGGTGTGCGTGCGGGTGGGGCCGGGCGTGTTCGGCTTCGAAGTCGGCCGCCGCGGTGGCGGGTCCGGGGTCGGACCGGGTCGCTGCGTGCCGGTCCGCCGGTTCCTGCGCGTGGCCCGTGTCGTCCGTGTCGGCCCCGCCGGTCACCGTGCATCCGGCGCCGCCGGCGCCCTCGCGGTAACCGAGGACGGTGAGCAGGGCCCCCTCCACCTTGCGTCTGACCACCTCGTCGCCGATGTCCTCGACGAGCTCCGAGAATCCGGGCACGGTCTCCCGTAGTTCCTCCACCATCCCCGCCGCCAGCGCGGGCAGTTCCTTGCGCAGGACCCGGGTCCACTCGCCCCGCGGCCGGGACCAGATGCGGTTCAGAAGTTCGCACATTGTTACCTCGTTCAAGCCGGGGTATGGCCTGCCCCGTGGGACGGTGGCAAGCCCGCAGTCCCGCGGCATCGGCTCGATCGCCGTCGGGGAGGTGCGGCGGCGGATCAGGCGTCAACCCCGTCGCAACCGCACCACTGGAAGGGAATCTTCCGGGGATGTTCGATGCGATGGCTGCGCGAGGGCCAGAAATTATCACGTTTCGATAAATCCTGTGGAGGGCTTGCATACCTCCACGATGCTTCTGCACTCCGGCCCCCCGCTCCCGGCCGGCCCGGTGGGCCAGGCGCCCATCTCCCGCCCGCCGAGGAGCGGTTACGACGTCGACCCCCGGGCGCCGAGCGCGAGGTGGAAGTGCTCGGGTCCGGGCGTATGGGAGACCACATGCCCCTGCTCCAGCCCCGCCCGCCCGGCCGTTCGCACCGGGCCCGCCGCACGAGAGGCCGCACCCGGCGCCACGCCGGAGTCCCCTCCGGAGCCCGTTCCGGCCCGGCGCCCGGCCCGGCCTCCGCGGCCGTGTCCCCGGCGGCGTCGACCCCGGCCGCCCCGGCTGCACCGGGCGCCTCCGGCCGGCGGGCGGTGCGGCGTCCGCCGCTGCTGTCGGCCGCCGGAGGGCCGCACCCCGCCGCCCTGGGCGCGGCGGCCCTGGCAGCCGGAGCCGCCCTGCTCGTGGCGGTCCGCGCCGGTGCGCTGACCCGCCTGTGGGACTTCCTCGACTACGCGGCAGGCGTGCTCTCGCTGGTCTCCCTCACCGGCGCCGTCCTGTGGGGCCTGGCGGCCACCGACCGCAGACTGCTCGCGTCCGGGCACCGGCTCGTCGCCCAGGCCGTGCACCGGGGTCTCGCCGTCTCCGGACTCGGCTTCCTCCTCCTGCACGTGTGGATCAAGGTCGCGCGGTCCCGGACCGACGCCGCCGCCGTGGTCCTGCCCTTCACGGACGGCCAGCGGCCGTTGCTGATCGGCCTCGGCAGCCTGGCCGGCTACGGGTTCGTGGCCGTGGCCGTCTCCGGCGCCGTCCGCGGCACCTTCGCCGCCCGCGGGCGGTCGCTGTGGTGGCGGGCCCTGCACATGGGTGCCTACCCGGCTTGGGGGGCTTCGCTGGTGCACGGGCTCAACTCCGGCCGCGCTGCGAGCGGTTGGGTCGCGACCGGGTACGCGCTGTGCCTGCTCGCCGTCGCGGGGCTGCTGGCGCTGCGGCTGCGCACGAAGCTCCGTACGCTCGCCGTCGCGGCGCCGCGCACGAAGCCCGGTGCGCCGCTGCGTGCGCAGGCCGCGCGGCCGTCCGGCGCCCCGGCCGCACCGGCAGGGCCGCCGGCGCAGTCGCCGCCGCACGCACCGCCCGTACCCTCCCGGCCGCCCGGGCAGGCGCCGCCGCACCGGCCGGCGCCCTTCGTGCGCCGGCCGGCGGAGTGGGCGGCGGAGCTGCTGACGGCACGCCTCACCCGGCAGCCGGACACCACGGTGTTCCCCGGCCCCTCCGGACGGGCCCCGGATCCGTCCGCAGGACCCTCCGCCGAGCCGCTCGACGGCGTACGGAGCGGACGGTGAGCGGCTCCGGGACGCGGCCCGCCCTCGGCTGCGTGGGCGCACCACGGCTGCTGGCCGGGCTCGACGCCTCCGAGCGCCTCGACCGGGCCGGACACCTGAGCGTGCACGGCCCGCTGCCCCGCTACCCCTCCGAAGGGCTCGTCGAACTCGCCGAGGGCATGGCCCTCAGTGGGCGCGGGGGAGCCGGCTTCCCCTTCGCCCGCAAACTCCGGGCCGTCACCCGGTCCGCCCGGGGGCAGGACGGACGCACCGCCGTGGTCGTCAACGGGACCGAAGGCGAGCCGAGTTGCCTCAAGGACGCCGCCCTGCTCCTCTACGCGCCCCACCTCGTCCTCGACGGCGCGCTGGTGGCCGCCTCCGCGCTCGGAGCCGAGGACGTGGTCGTCGGCGTCACCCGGCCGGACGTGGAGCGCTCGCTCACCGAGGCCGTCGCCGAACGGGGCCCGGCCGGGCGGCGCGTGCGCGTGGTCCGGCTCCCCGAACGCTTCGTCACGGGCGAGGGCAGCGCCCTCGTGAACGGCCTGGACGGCGGGGCCGCCCTGCCCTCGGGGCACCGTACGCGGACCAGCGAACGCGGTCTCGGCGGCCTGCCCACCCTGCTGTCCAACGCGGAGACGTACGCACAGCTCGCCGTCGGCGCCCGGCTCGGCGCGCCCGCGTACGCGACGGCCGGGCTGCCCGACGAACCCGGCACGACCCTGCTGACCGTCGCCGGCACGAGCGTCGTCGAGGTGCCCCTGGGCACCTCCCTGGCCTACGTACTGGACCTGTGCGGCACGGTGCCCGGACAGGGCGTGCTGATCGGCGGCTTCCACGGCCGCTGGCTGGACCCGGGGGCGGCCCGCGAGGCGCTGATCTCCCGGAAGTCCCTGGCGGCGTACGACGCGGTCCTGGGCGCCGGTGCGGTTCTCCCGCTGCCCGAGGACACCTGCCCGGCGGGCGAGGTGGCACGGGTCACGCGCTGGATGGCACGGGAATCGGCGGGCCAGTGCGGTCCGTGCGTACGGGGACTCCCCTCGCTCGCGGACGCCGTGGAACGGCTGGTGTCCGGCGGCGGCGGAACGGCCCTCGATGCGGTGCAGGCCCGGATGCGGGGGGTGCGCGGCCGCGGAGCCTGCTCCCACCCGGACGGCACGTCCTCGTTCGTGGCCTCCGCGCTCGCCGTCTTCCCCGACGAGTTCCGCGACCACGCGCTCGGCAGCGGCTGCGGACGCCGCGTGCTGGGCGCCCTGCCGCTGCCCGCGGACGAGAGCCCCGAACGGCTCGTCGTGGACTGGACGCTGTGCAAGGGCCACGGGCTCTGCGTGGACCTGCTTCCCGATGTGGTGCGGCTCGACGAGGACGGCTATCCGGCGCGCGGCGTGATGCCGGTCCCCGCTCCCTTGCGGCCCAAAGCGCTGCGCGCGGTGCGACGTTGCCCGGCACTCGCGCTCCGCATCCAGGAATGAGTTCACGCTTTGGCGTGATCTGATAAATTCCCGCGCCATCGAATGCGGCGGCCCTCGCAGCCCTTATGAATATCCAGACGGAAGCACGCCGGACGGAAATCGAAGGAGAGAACCATGGGCAACAGGAACCGGGCGACCACGGCCGCCGCCGGATCGGTGCTGACGGTACTTCTGCTCGCGTCGGGATGCGGCAGCGGTGGTGACGACGTGCGCACGGTGACCGTCCGGGCCGCGGCAGCGGAACGGGCGGTGGGCCACGGCGGCGGGGACGGCGGGAGCAGCGGCGAGGGGTACGGCTCCGGGGCGGGAGCGGACGCGGATGCCGAGGCGGACATCGATGCCGAAGCCGATGCCGATGCGGCGGAGGAGCCGAGCCCGGCCGGCAAGCTGTCCGTCCGGGAGATCCCCGAGGTCGGCAGGGTGGTCACGGACGGGGCGGGAGCGACGCTCTACCGCTTCGACAAGGACACCGCCCAGCCGCCCCGCTCGAACTGCGCGGACTCCTGCGCCACGCTCTGGCCCGCGGTGCCGGCCGACGGGGCCCAGGCCCCGGCCGGCGTGGACGCCGGGCTGCTCGGCTCGGTCGAGCGGCCCGACGGCACCCGCCAGCTCACGCTCGCGGGGTGGCCCGTGTACCGCTACGCGAAGGACACCCTGCCGGGCGAGGCGAAGGGCGAGGGCGTCGGCGGGACCTGGCACGCGCTGGCGGCGGACGGCGGCAAGGCCGTGGACGGCGGAAAGGCGGCCGACTCCGGAAAGGCGGCGGAACCCGGAAAGGAATCCGCGCCGCTCTCCGCCGTGACCGACCCGAAACTCGGAAAGCTCTTGGTGGACGGCCAGGGACGCACCCTCTACCGGTTCGGAAAGGACAGTGCCTGGCCGATGAAATTCGCATGCCTCGACGCCTGCTTGAACACGTGGAAACCCGCCGCACCCGTGGAAGCGGAAAAGGCCGCCGGAATTTCCGCCGGGCTGGTCGGATCCGCGGAGCGTCCCGACGGAACACGCCAATTGACGATCGACTGCTGGCCGGTCTACACCTTCACCGGAGACACCGCACCGGGCCAGACCAACGGCCACGGCGTCCAGGGCCTCTGGTTCGCGGTGAACGACGCGGGCAAGAAGATCCCGGCGAAGGGTTGACCGGCCGTGCCGCCCCCCGGCCGGGGAAAGGAAGCGCGCCGCACGCCCCGGGCCCCGCGCGCGATCGCCCTGCTCGCCGCCCTCCTCTGCGCGGGCTGCGCGGGCGCTCCGGGCACTCCGGGCGCTCCGGGCACCGGGGGAGGGGACCGAGCCGCATCCCCGCCCCCCGCTCCCGAGACGCTGGACCGGATCGCGGCCGCCCTGGGCTGCAGCCCCGAGGTGACCGTCGACGCGCAGGAGGTGCGCGAGGGCGCCTGCGCGGTGGGCGCGCAGGCCTTCAGACTCGCCACCTTCGGTACGGAGGAGGGCCGTGCCGCGTGGCTGTCGGAGTCACGGCAGTACGGCGGCACGTACCTCGTCGGCGACCGCTGGATCATCACGGCTCCCTCGGCGGAGGCCCTGGCCCCGGCCCGGTCCCGCCTCGGCGGCGCCCTGGACTCGGCCCCCGACCACACCCACGCCCACGCCCACGGAGCCGGGTGAGCGAGCCGTGGGAGCCCTCCTTCTCCGAGGCATGGAGGATGTCAATAGAGTGAGGTCACCGCCGCGCCGCGCGGGACGCCGAAGGGGCGGACCGCCGCGGACCGGCACGAGCCTGGAATGGAGCCGCAGATGGAGAGTCCCAGCCGTACCGCGCTGATCGAGGACCTGATGGGGCGCTTCCCGCACGTGCCCCGGGAAGCCGTGATCAAGGAAGACCTCCTGCGGGGCGGCATGGCCTTCGACGAGTCCGCGCTCAGCGGAGGCGCCGACGGGGCTTCGGGCGACGTCAAGCCGAAGTCGTACTTCATCTTCTCCTTCGACCACCGCACCCTTCCGGAGCTCGGCGCCGCCGCGCTGAACCGGCCCCCCGAGGAGATCGTGCTCACGGGCGGCCCGTACGAGCTGCGCCGCACCGTGGTCTCGGTACGGGTCAACCCGGACTCCCCGTACGTGGTGCGCGGCGGGGAGGACGGCGCGCTCGGCCTGTACCTGGACGGTGTACGGATCGCGGACGTCGGCCTGCCGCCGATGCCGGAGTACTACAAGCACAAGCTGTCGAACGGCAAGTCGGTGATGGAGGTCGCGCCGACCATCCAGTGGGGCTACCTCATCTACCTGACCGTCTTCCGCGTGTGCCAGTACTTCGGCGCGAAGGAGGAGTGCCAGTTCTGCGACATCAACCACAACTGGCGCCAGCACAAGGCGGCGGGCCGCCCCTACACCGGGGTGAAGCCGGTCGAGGAGGTACTGGAGGCGCTGGAGATCATCGACCGGTACGACACGGCGGGCATCTCCCGGGCCTACACCCTCACGGGCGGCTCGATCACCTCCCAGGTAGGCGGCCGCGACGAGGCGGACTTCTACGGCCAGTACGCCAAGGCCATCGAAGAGCGCTTCCCCGGCCGCTGGACCGGCAAGGTCGTCGCGCAGGCCCTGCCCCGCGACGCCGTGCAGCGCTTCCACGACCACGGGGTCAAGATCTACCACCCCAACTTCGAGGTGTGGGACGAGTACCTGTTCAAGCTCCACTGCCCGGGCAAGGAGCGCTACGTCGGCCGCGACGAATGGCACCGCAGGATCCTGGACTCCACGGAGGTGTTCGGCCCGCGCAACGTGATCCCGAACTTCGTGGCGGGCATCGAGATGGCCGAGCCCTTCGGCTTCACCAAGGTGAGCGAGGCCATCGCGTCCACCCAGGAGGGCCTGCGGTTCTTCATGTCGCACGGTGTCGTCCCGCGCTTCACCACCTGGTGCCCGGAGCCGACGACCCCGCTGGGCAAGGCCAACCCGCTGGGCGCGCCGCTGGAGTACCACGTCCGGCTGCTGGAGACCTACCGGGCGACCCTGGAGGAGTTCGGACTGAGCTCCCCGCCCGGCTACGGTCCGGCCGGCCCCGGGCGCGCGGTGTTCTCCGTCTCCTCCTTCATGGACAGCCTGGAGGGGCTGGAGGAGAAGGAAGCGACGGAGTAGGCCAGGGAGACGACGGGAGCGCCTTCGGACCGGGGGCGCTCAGACGTCGAGCACCAGGTCCGAGGTCGGCAGGGACTGGCAGGTCAGGACGTCGGTGTCGGGCAGGTCCTCCGAGGGGGTGACCAGGTGCGCGGCCGTGCCCTCGAGCACGCCGCAGGCACAGCTCTCGCACTGCCCGACCCGGCACCCGCTCGGCATGGCCACCCCGGCCGCCTCACCGAGGGCCAGGAGCGGGCCGTCGTTCTTGCGCCAGACGGCGCTGCGTCCGGACCGGGCGAAGGTGACGGTGTACTCGGCGTCGTCCGGTACGGTCACCTCCCGCCGGGCCGGGCGGAACTTCTCGCTGAACACCTCGAAGCGCGGGACACCGCGCGCGATCAGTGCGCCGGTGAGGGCGTCGAGCATGGGCTGCGGCCCGCACAGGTAGAAGCGGGCCCGGCGGGCGATGAGGCCGGGGTCGATGTCGTCGACGGTGATGAAGCCGGTGCGGTCGTAGTCGCGGCCGGGGGCGTCCTGCGGACCCGGAGCGGCGTAGTGGTCGACGACCGTGAGCGCCGGTACGCGGGAGGCCAGTTCGCGCAGCCGGTCCCGGAAGGGATGGTCCGCGCCGTTGGTGTTCCCGTAGTGCAGGACCACCTCGGGGACCGTGCCGCCGGTGGCCGCGAGGGTTTCGAGGTAGCTCAGGAACGGGGTGATCCCGATCCCGCCGGCCAGCAGCACGACCGGGTGGCCGGTGTGCGTCGGGAGGGCGAACACGCCTCCCGGGCTCGCCAGGTGGAGCCGGTCGCCGACCCTGAGCTCCTCGTGGACCCGGGTGGAGAAGGCTCCGCCGGGGATGTGGCGCACGGCGAGTCCGTACTCGGTGCGGCCGCTCGCGAGGGCCGGTCCGGTGAGGGAGTAGCTCCGGCCGTCCGCGGGGTCCTGGAGGGTGCCGTCCGGGTGCTCGGCGCGCACGGTCAGGTGCTGGCCGGGCCGGTAGTCGGGGAGGGCTCCGCCGTCCTCGGGGGTCAGCCGCAGGCCGCGGATGCCGGGGCTCACCTCGGTGAGGGCCGTGACGGTGAAGGGACGGGTCCCGAGCCAGGCGCCGTCGCCGGGAACCGGGCCGATCCGGCAGGCGGCCGCCCGCATCGGCACGGAACCGCTGAGCGGGTCGGTCTCGGCGTGGTCGACGAGCCGGTTGAAGTTGCTGCCCGTGGACGAGGTCGGGTCGGTGCCGGGGAGGGCGAGGTCGGTGGCGTCCTGCCACCAGCCGTACTCGCCGACGACCACGGAGGGGTGCAGGGAGTCGTCGAAGCGGGCGCGCAGCCGGATGGAGCCGCGGCGGGTGGCGAGCTCCAGCCACTGGCCCTCGCCGATGCCGTGGGCGGCGGCGGTCCGCGGGTGCAGGTCCACCGAGGGGTCGGTGGCCCGGCGGCGCAGCGAGGTCAGGGACCGCTGCTGGCTGTGGACGAAGTACCCGTGCTTGGCGCAGGTCAGTACGAGCGGGTACGCGGCGTCCGTGGGAGCGGGGTCGTGGTGCTCGGGCACCGCCGGGTATCCGTGCTCCAGCAGCCGCTCGGAGTACAGCTCGACGCGCCGGGTGGGCGTGGCGAAGCCGGTCACGGAGTCGCCGTCGGCCGCCACGGGGGCCGCGTACCTGCGGTAGGACTCCTCGCGGGGCACCCGGACGCCGCCCGGCCGCCGGCGCAGCTCCTCCACGGTCAGGCCGAGGGGTTCGAGCTGCCAGTTCCAGGCGGCCTCGATGTCCCCGTCGAAGAACTCCCCGCCCATGCCCAGCCGGCAGGCGAGGTCGAAGACGAACTCCGTGTCGCTGCGGGACTCGCCCTGCGGCTCGACCATCCGGGGCCGGAGCTGGACCTGTTCCTGTGCCCGGTGGCTGACTTCGAAGCCGAACCGCAGGGCCTCGTGCTCGTAGGAGCTGTTGACCGGCAGGACGATGTCGGCGCTCGCGCTGGTCGGGTTGTGGAAGAGGTCGAGGTGGACCTGGAAGTCGAGTCCGCCCAGCGCCCGCGCGGTGCGGTCGGAGTCGGGCTGGGAGACGACGAGGTTGGACCCGAAGCCGATGAGCGCGCGGACCGGGTAGGGGCGGCCGGACTCGATGGCCGTGCACAGATCGCCGGAGTTGACGTAGCCGGAGGCGGGCGGGCCCAGCGGGTGCTTGTCGAGGCCGAGCGCCTTGGCACGCTGCCCGGGATCGAACTGGGCGACCGACGTGGCCGGGTTGTAGGGCGGGGGAGGGGCGACGTGGTTGCCGCCCGGGGCGTCGTAGGAACCGGTCAGTGCGTAGAGGGTGGCCAGGGCCCGCTCGGTCTGCGTGGCGTTCGCGCTCTGCCCCACTCCGGTCCACCCGTAGTAGGTGACCGACGGGGCGGCGGCGATCTCCGCGGCGAGGGCGCGGATCTCCCGCTCCGGGATCCACGTGGTGGCCGCGACCCGGGCCGGCGGCCAGGCCGCGCAGGCGTCCGCGTACCGCTCGAAGGCGGGCGCGCAGGGGACGACCGAGCCGTCGCGGAGGGTGATCGGGCGGGTGCCGCGCAGCGCGAAGCGCTCCGGGCGCTCGGCGGCGCCCGCGGTGTCGTACGCCTCGGCGCGGCCGGTCTCCTCGTCGAAGACGGCGAAGCCGGAGGGGGCGGCGGCCGCAGCCGTGCCGGGGAGCTCGTCCGCGCGCAGGAACCGTCCGGTGTCGGCGCGGACGAGGAGCGGGGCGTTGGTCCAGGCGCGGACGAAGGCCGCGTCGTAGCCCTCTTCGGCGATGAGCAGGTGGGCCAGGCCCAGGGCGAGCGCGGCGTCGGTGCCGGGCCGCACCCGCAGCCAGTGGTCGGCCCGCAGTGCGCTGGTGGAGCGGCGCGGGTCCACCACGGCGAGCTTCGTACCGGTCGCCTGCGCGGCCGAGAGGGCGGCGGACTGGGCGAGCCAGGTCTTGGCCGGATTGAAGCCCCACAGCAGGGCGAGGCCGGCGTTCGCGTAGTCGGGCGGCGGGATCGGGGAGCCGAAGGTGAAGGCGTGCGCGAAGTCCTTGTGCCAGTTGCAGATCTCCGCGCTGTACACGGTGTTCGGGCTGCCGAAGCGGCGTACGAAGCGCTCGATCCACTCAGTGGCGTCCGAGACCATGGTCCCCGAAGGGGTGGCCACCGCGAAGGCCACCGATTCTGGGCCGGTCTCGGCGGCGATCGTCCCGATCTTCTCGGCTATCTCCGCCATCGCCTCGTCCCAGGAGACGGGCACCCAGCCCGGGTCCGGGTCGGACTTGGGGTTGGTCCGGCGCAGCGGGGTGGTCAGCCGCCGGGTGCTGTGCGCGATCTCGGGGGCGGAGCGGCCCTTGGGGCACATCGCCGTGCCGGTCGGATGGTCGGGATCCGGCCGCACGCCGGTCAGGCGGCCGTCCTCGATGGTGAAGATCGCGCCGCAGCGCGACTTGCAGAGGGTGCAGAAACCCCTCTTCTCTTCGGACACGGCGTACTCCTGACTCGCTGACCTCCTCCCAGTGGACAGCATGTGTCACGGCGCTGACCAGCGGCGATGGTCTTGATCGGAGATGCGGACGTCCCGGCCGGCCAGGGCCTTCGGCCCGGAACCGACGGGACGTCCGGCCCGCGCGGGAGCCTCAGGGGTGCCGCGCGTGCACCAGGCGGAAGGCGGCGTAGAGGGCTGCCGCGGCCAGCACGAGGAGGACGGAGGTCTCGATGAGCTGGGTCGGCCAGTAGTGGGAGACGGGGTGGAAGTCCACGTACTGCGCGGTGATCTTCAGGTCGGCGGGGCAGGAGTCCAGCCGCTGCGTCCGCTCGAAGCAGATGCTCTCCGAGAGGCGCTCGCCGGTGGTGGTGAGGAACCCGGTGTCCATCATCAGCGCGTCGAGCGGCAGCCGCGGCGTCCTGTCCGACGGGAACGGCGCGGTGTTCGTCACCACGGGCAGGAAGGACCAGCGCAGCGCTCCCATGATCAGCAGCACGATGCCCGTGAGGACACCGGTGACCGCCATGGCGACCAGGGTTCGCCGGACCAGCTGCCCGACGAGTGTGCCCACGGCCACGCCGAGCAGACAGTAGGCGACGAGCACCGGGCCGCCCGCCTCGTACGGCCCCCGGTCGGCCCAGCCGAGCTGCCACGAGTCCCTGACCGGCGCCCAGCCGAGGCGGTAGATCCCGATCAGGGCGAGCGAACCGAATGCCGAGACCGTGGCTGCCACGACAACCTTCGAGCCGAGCCAGGACTTCGCCGTCGTCGACTGGGTGAGGGCGAGCCGCCAGGTCCCACTCTCCAGTTCGCGGGCGACCATCGGGCCGGCGACGAAGGCTCCGACCAGAAGGGGGCCGAACAGGAGGGCGTTGCCCGCGTACTCCATGAGGAACGCGAGCCATTGCCGCTCGAAAAAGGCGCTCGTCCGGAGACCCTGGTCGGATACCGGTTCTGCGCTCCAGGCGCGCAGCGCGAGCACCGCGACGAGGGCCGAGGCCACCAGTGCGGGCACCGCCCACAGCACCCACCGGTGCTGGCGGACCGTGACCCAGTACGGCCCCTTCAGCGTCAGGGTGCTCATGCCGGGACCTCCTCCGTGCCGGTACCGGCGACGGCGTCGACAGTGAAGGCCGGGGCTTCGGGCGTGCGCAGATGGGCGAGCAAGAGTTCCTCCAGGGACGGGCGGGTCGTCTGCCAGGTGCCGCTGTCGACGGCGCCCCGGGGCCGCACGAGCGCCGTGAGCTGCCGGCCCGTCGTGCGGGCCTCGACGACGGTGTGCGCGGAGAGTTCCTCACGGGCGGCGGCCGGGCCGGTGAGCAGCACGTGCGCCGCGCCGACCTCGTCGATGGGGCCGGAGAGACGGATCCGGCCGCCGTCGACGAGCAGCAGGTGGTCGCAGGCGCCCTCCAGCTCGGTGAGGATGTGCGAGGACATCACCACGGAGGTGCCGTTCTCGGCGGCGTCGGCCATCAGCACGCCCATGAGCCGGTGCCGGGCGAGCGGGTCGAGATCGGCCATGGGTTCGTCGAGGAGGAGCAGGCTCGGGCGCTTGCCCAGGGCGAGGGCGAGGGCGACCCGGGTGCGCTGTCCGCCGGAGAGCGTACGGACCTTCGCGCGCGGGTCGAGGTCCCCCGCCTCGACGATCCGCTCCGCCGTACTAGCGTCCCAGCGGCCGGGGTTGAGCTCGCGGCCCATGCGCAGGGTCTCGCCGACGGTGAGCTGCGGGTAGAGCGGCTTGTCCTGGGCCACGAACGCCAGCTCCTCGCGCGGCGCCGAGCGGAGGTAGCCCTCCGTCGCGGACACGAGGCCGGCCGCGATGGCCAACAGGCTCGACTTTCCAGCCCCGTTGGGTCCCACGAGTGCACAGACCCGGCCCTCCGGCAGCCGGAAGGAGCACTCGCGCAGTGCCCACCTGCCCCGGCGTCCGTAGCGCAGGCCGAGGCCCTCCGCCTCGATCACGGTGTGCGTCATACGTTGTCGTCCCCCTTGAAGTGCTCTTCCAGTACGGCCGAGAAGAGCGCGGCCGCGTCGTCCCGCTCCATCCCGCCCTCCCGGGCCCGCCGCGCCCAGTCCGCGAGTTCGGCGCGCAGCGGGGATTCCGCCGGGGCTCCGCCCAGGGACTTGCGGATGAAGGTGCCCAGCCCCCGCTTCGCCTCGACGAGCCCCTCGCGCTCCAGCTCGCGGTAGGCCTTGAGGACGGTGTTCGGGTTGATGGCGGTCGCCTCGACGACCTCCCGCGCGGTCGGCAGCTTGTCGCCCGGCTCCAACAGCCCCAGGCGCAGGGCCTGTTTGGTCTGCTGGACGATCTGCAGGTACGTGGCGATGCCGCTGCGCCGGTCGATGCGGTACTCGAGCACGACAACACCACCCTTTCACTAGGTAAGTAGTGAAAGGGTGGTGCAAGGGGGTGCTGCTGTCAACTGCCCTGCCTTGGGCGCCCTTTGCCGCCTCAGTCGAAGGCGGGATCCGGGATCGAGCGCCGCAGCACCGGGGCGATCTCCGACTGGAACAGTGCGAGGGAGTCGCGGTGCCGGGCTTCGGTCAGGCCGCCCGGCTCGGCCTGGAGGTGCAGGACCGTGTGGCCGAACTCCTCGTGGTAGCGGTGTACTTTCTCGATCACCTGCGCAGGGCTGCCGATCAGGGCCGAACTGCGCTCGACGAAGTCCTCCAGGGTCGCGAACACCGGATCCACGCCCTGCGCCGTGTGGGCGGCGAGGTACCGTGCGAACGCCGGCCGGTACGCGGCCACCGCCCCCTGCGAGGTGGGCGCCGTATGGAAGCCCGCCGTGCCGGCGCCCACGACCGCGCGGGCCGGATCGTGTCCGTAGTGCTCCCAGCGCTCGCGGTAGTGGCGGATCAGTGCGGCGTACGGGCCGATCGGGTGCGTGACGTTGGCGGAGAAGAGCGGATCGCCATAGCGCGCCGCGAGATCCACGGACTCCCGGCTGGTGGCGCTGCCGTGCCACACGCGCAGGCTCTTCTGGTACGGCCGCGGCAGTACCTCGGCGCCGGTCAGTGCGGGCCGGAAGCGAGGGGCGGCCGTCACCTTGTCCTCGTCCCAGATCCGCCGGAACAGCTCGTAGCCCTCGGAGTTGCGCTCCCACTGGTCCTCGGGGGTGACGTCGAACAGCTCGCGCTGCGCGGTGCCGTTGCCCTTGCCGATCATCAACTCGAGTCGGCCGTCGCTGAGATGGTCGAGGGTGGCGTAGTCCTCGTACGCCCGCACCGGGTCCAGCAGGCTCAGGGTGGTCACGGCGGTGTACAGCCGGATGTTCCGGGTCAGGGCCGCGATGTGGGAGAGCACCACGGGCGGCGAGGAGGACAGGAACGGCCGCTCGTGGCGCTCGCCGACCCCGAACCCGTCGAAGCCGAGCTCCTCCGCCTGCAGGGCGGCGGAGACCACCTGCCGGAAGCGCTCGCGCGTGGGGACCGGGGCGCCCGTCGCCGGGTCCGTCCCGTCCGTGATCAGGGTGATGGCGAGGAATTTCATTCTCGCTCCTATCGAATGGGGCAGGCCCTGGATCAGGCGCGCGGAATGACGGGAGTGTGAATTCTGATGCGGAAGGATCACATCTGTGTGGCGGCCGCGTCATCCGCGCCGCCCGGCGCTCGGAAGGCCAGGAAGAAGGGCCTGTGGCGCACGGAAAAGCCGATCGATTCGTAGAGACGGACCGCCCGGGTGTTCTCGGCGGCCGTGTGGAGGAACGGTACGTCCCCCCGGTCCCGGATACCCGCCGCGACGGCGCGGACCAGTCGGGTGGCCAGGCCCCGGCCGCGGAAGTCGGGATGGGTGCAGACCGCGCTGATCTCCGTCCAGCCGGGCGGGCGCAGCCGCTCCCCGGCCATGGCCACCAGCCGGCCCCGGTGGCGGATGCCCAGGTACGCGCCCAGCTCGATGGTGCGCGGCAGGAAGGGCCCCGGCTTCGTCAGCTCGATGAGCTCCAGGACCTCGGGCACGTCCGCCGGCCCGAGCCGCACGGCCTCGGGGGCGGGCTCGGCGCGCAGCGAGCTGTCGACCAGCTGGACCCCCTGTCCCGACCAGACGGTCTCCCAGCCGGGGGGCGGGGTCAGTACGCCGGAGAGCGAGACGACCCCGCCGGGGCCGGCCAGGGTGCCCAGCGCGTCCCAGGAGCGGGCGTCGGCCGGATCCGCGATCGCGGAGAAGACGGCGACGTCCGGGTCGTAGCGGGCGGCGTGGGCGCCGGCCCGCACGGCGAAGGCTGCGTGCGGGCCGGACAGCGAGGCCCAGGCCGGATTGTCGAGGACGTGCGGCGGCGGCGTGGCTACCGGGGTCGCCGGGGTCACGTGGCCGGGAGCGGGACCGGGGCTGGTGGTGGGCATGGGGGCGGGCATGGGGTGGAGCCCTCCTTCCGTGGGATGCCTTCCGTGGCCGGGGACGGCCGCGGGATCAGGAGTTGGTCGCGGGCAGCCCGGGCGGGTTCACCTGCGAGGTGGGAACGGCCTCGTTGGAGAGGTTCCACGCGGTGAGGAGCTGCGCGTACCCTCCGCTCCCGGCCAGGTGGCTGATGGCCCCGGCCACGGGCTCGGCCAGTCCGCTGCCCTTCTTCGCGGTCGCTGCGATCAGCCCCTGGAGGGTCTCACCGGCGCCGGAGAACGAACCGGCGTTGCGCGTAGGGGCGTTGCCGCTCGCGGTCTGGGTGATGTGGTAGGCGATCGAGGGGTTCGGGCCGAAGTTGAGGTCGATCTTCCGGCCGCTCAGCGCCAGGTAGACGCTGTTCGCGTCGGGGAAGTACTTGACCGTGATGTCCTTGCCCTCGGACTGGAGCTTCTTCTGCCACTCCAGGAGGATCTTCTCCTGGTTGGTCCCCTTGCTGACCGACACGGTCTTGCCCGCCAGGTTGCGGTAGTCGCCGCCGAACTCCCAGGTGTTCTCCTTCAGGGCTTCGAAGGCCAGGTTGTCCTGCCGGTAGGACGCGAAGTCGTACTTCTTCTTGCGTTCCTCGGTGACCGTGACGTTGGAGAAGGCCACGTCGACCTTGCCGCTGTCGATGCCGACGAAGAGGTTCTCCCACGTGGAGTTCTTCACCACGGGCTTCAGGCCCAGGGTCGCGGCGACGAGGCGGCCGAGGTCGGGCTCCGAGCCGGTGAGCGTCTTCTGGTCGGTGCCGACGAAGGCGAGGGGCGGGAAGCCCGCGGGCAGGGCGCCGACGCCGATGACCAGCTCACCTCGGTCGCGCACCTCCTTCGGGAGCTGTGCGCGCAGGGACTCGACGACCGGGACGGACAGCTCGGCCTGCTGGGCGGCCCCGTTGGAGAGGGCGCCGATGGTCACCTTGTCCGAGCTCGGTGCGGTGCCGGTGGCCTTCGCGTCACCGCCGCACGCGGTGAGTCCGGCGGCGAGGGCGACGGCGGCGGTCGTGGCGCCGAGGCCGCGGACGAGTCTGTGGCGCAGGAGGGACGGGCGGGGCATGGCGTTGCCTTTCGGGTGTGCGGCGATACGGGGAAGGCCGGGAAACGGAGGGTGAGGGAAGGGGAGCCGGAGGAAGGGGAGCCGGTGGAAGGGAGGAAGCGCCGGAGCAAGGGACGCCGGAGGAAGGCCGGCCGAGGCCGGGCCGTTTGCAGGGCTGCGGGCCTGACCGGGTCGTCAGAGCACCTTGCTGAGGAACTCCCGGGTGCGCGGGTGCGCGGGGTGGTCCAGTACCTGTGCGGGCGGGCCCTGTTCGACGATGCGGCCCTCGTGGAGGAAGACGACCTCGTCGGCGACCTCGCGGGCGAAGCCGATCTCGTGGGTCACGATCACGAGGGTGGTGCCCCCGGTGGCCAGGTCCTTGATCACGGAGAGCACCTCGCCGACCAGCTCGGGGTCGAGTGCCGAGGTGGGCTCGTCGAAGAGGATGACCCCCGGCCGCAGCGCGAGCGCCCGGGCGATGGCCACCCGCTGCTGCTGCCCGCCGGACAACTGCCGCGGGTAGGCCCCGCCGCGGTCGCCGAGCCCGACGCGGCTCAGCAGGTCCTGTGCCAGTGCCTGGGCCTGGGGGCGGGACAGCCTGCCGGTGGCCACCGGGGCGGCGGCGACGTTGTCCAGCACGGTGAGGTGCGGGAAGAGGTTGAAGTTCTGGAAGACGAAGCCGATCCGGCCGCGCTGGGCGAGGATCGCCCGTTCCCGCAGCTCCTTGAGCCGGCCCCCGTGCCGCTGGACGCCGATCAGCTCGCCGCCGATGCTGACGTGACCGGCCTCGGGCTTCTCCAAGTGGTTGAGCACCCGCAGCAGCGTCGACTTGCCGGATCCGGAGCGCCCCAGGATCACGGTGACCGTGCCGGGCGCGACGGTCAGGCTCACCCCGTCGAGGACCCGCCGCCCGCCGAACCACTTGTGCACGTCGTGCACCTCGATGGCGGCCGGCCGCGCGGCGACGGCAGGGGTGCCGGTGACGGCGGTGGCGGTACTCGTGCTCCCGGTCATCGGGCCGTCTCCTTCCGGTAGCGGATCCGCAGGTCGTGCAGGCCCGCCCGGGCCCGCTGGAGGGGAGTGGGCGCCGGGGTGCGCAGCGCACCACGGGCGTAGTACCGCTCGACGTAGTACTGCACGACGGAGACCAGACTGGTGAGGATCACGTACCAGACGGTCGCCACCAGCAGCAGCGGGACCACGTCGCCGGGATAGGTGCTGGCCAGGCTCTGCACCGAGCCGAACAGGTCGAGCAGCGATACGTAGAAGACCAGCGAGGTGGCCTTGAGCAGACCGATCAGCTGGTTGACGTAGGACGGCACGATGGAGCGCAGCGCCTGCGGGAAGACGATCCGGGCGAACTGGTAGCGCCCCGGCAGTCCCAGGGCCGCGGCCGCCTCGTGCTGGCCCTGGTCGACGGAGAGCACGCCGGCCCGGACGATCTCGGCGGCGTACGCGGCCTCGCTCAGGCTCAGTCCGACCACCGCGACCGCCATGTCGGTGGCGAGCCGCGACTCGTCGAAGGTCAGGAAGGCGGGGCCGAACGGGATGCCGATGCTGAGGGTGGGGTACAGGGCGCTGAGGTTGTAGAGGAAGAGCAGGACGACGATCAGCGGCACGGAACGCAGGAGCCAGATGTAGGTCCAGCTCACCGACCGCAGCACCGGGCTGCCCGAGAGCCGGCCGAGGGCCAGCAGGATGCCGCCGGCCAGGCCGAGGACCGCGCTGTACGCGGCCACCTGGAGGGTGATGAGCAGCCCGTCCAGGATCACCGGGCGGGCGAACCAGTACGCGAACCGGTCCCACTGGTAGAAGGGATTGGTGATCAGCCCGTGGGCGGCCTGCGAGACCAGCACCAGGACGACGGTGCCGGCGACCCACCGCCCGGGCCGGCGCAGCGGGAGGACCCGCTCGGCCGGCCCGGGCGGCCCGGAAGGGCCGGCGGGCGCGGAGAGGAGCAGTGATTCGGTCAAGGACACTCCACGGCTTCGAATAGGCGCAGAATCGAAAAGCAGCCGTCAAGCAGTACAGGAGAGGCCGCCGATATCTCTTTATCTGCGGCGTAAGCTAGGCAGCCCGGAGAAGGGGTGTCAACGGCCTGGATATCGGAATGCGTGAAATCGTGTTCCGATTTCATCCGCCGTACACACAACGCCTGTTCGTGAAATCAAACTCGGCGGTCGCCGGGCGCGGTCACCGAGTTCAGGCGGCCCCGCAGGCCGGCGAGCCGGACGCGCAGCAGCCGCAGCGGGGTGGGCGGAAGGCTCCGCGAGCTGCCGCGGGCGTAGTACCGCTCGACGTAGTACTGGCCCGCACTCAGCACGGTGGTGACGGCGACGTACCAGAGGGTGGCCACCATCAGCAGCGGGATGACCTGGTAGGTCTGGTTGTAGACCAACTGCACCGAGTACAGCAGGTCGTGCACGGCCAGCACGCTGACGATGCTGGTGCCCTTGAGCGTGCCGATGAGCATGTTCCCGGCGGTCGGCACGATCGAGCGCATCGCCTGCGGAACCACGATCCGGTACAGCGTGCGGCGTCTGCTCAGCCCGAGCGCCTGCGCGGCCTCGGTCTGGCCGGGGTCCACGGAGAGGATGCCGCCGCGGACCACCTCGGCGGCGTACGCGGTCTCGTGCAGGGTCAGGCCGATGACGGCGGTGAGGGTCGGGCCGAGCAGGTTCACCGTCGAGACGGTGAAGAGCTGGGGTCCGTAGGGGATGCCCAGGCCGAGCGTCGGGTACAGGGCGCCGATGTTGAACCAGAACAGCAGCTGGACCAGCAGCGGTGTGGACCGGAAGATCCACACGTAGCCCCAGCTCAGGCTGCGCAGCACCGGATTGGCCGACAGTCGCATCACGGCGAGGACGGTGCCGAAAAGGAACCCCAGCACCATCACCACGCCGGTCAGCCAGAGGGTCAGCAGCAGCCCGTCGAGCACGGCCGAGGTGGTGAAGTACCGCCCCACCAGGCCCCATTGGAACGCGTCGTTGCGGACGACGGAGGCCAGCACCATCGCGAAGACGAGCAGGGCGGCGGCAGCGGACACCTGCCGGCCGACGTGCCGCCGCGGCACGATCGGCGGCGGCTCCTTGCCGGAGGGTGCAGCGTGGGGCGCATCGAGTGTGCGGGGCGGGCGGGAGAGATCGGAAGCGGTGCTCATGGAGGTGCTCCGGGTGTGGGAGGGATCGCGGGCGGCAACGACTGCCCGGCGGCGGCGGGGCGGGCACGCCCGGGCCGCCGGACAGGGGTGCGGTCGTCACGCTCGCCGTGTCCCTCAACACGGCCGGACCGGTTCCGTGCACGGCGGATCCGGTCCGCCGCCGATCGTATGCGGCGACGGCACGGCCGTGTCAACGGTGCCCGGACCGGCGGGGGTCGGGACCGTCCGGCACCGTCCGGCATTCGGGCCGTTGCTTGACGAGGGGCAGTTCGTACTGTTCAAGTAGTCGCATGAACGCCCATCAGCGCCTGGTCTCGCGCGACTACATCGACTTCGGTCGGGTGTGGTCCGCGGCTTGTTGCGCCTGACGCGGCAGCGGGCTGCCTGAACGGCCCTTCCCTCCCTCGGTGACCCCGTCGTGGGCCGAGATCTCCCTTCGCGCCACCGCCGTGCCGTCCGTGACCGCCGCAAGGCCTTCACGCCGCCGCGCACCGGACGCGCGCTGCCGCCGCACCGCACCTCATCCCGACGCCCCGCGTCGTCACGCTCGCACGCCGCCACGCCCGCACTTACGCGTTCTCCGCTGCCCCGTGCATCTTCCTTCGCGGCTGACGAATCCTCATGTACCGCTGCGCCGAAGCTGGTTGGCGCCGCGGTGAGGCGATCCGCCGCACCTTCCGAAAGGCCACACCCATGCCCGTGGAGTTCCTCGGCATAGCCGCCACCAACGACGGCTCCGAAACCACCGCCCGGTCCGGCGCCTCCTTCGACAAGGAGTACACGCTCCGCCTCGCCAGGGCGCACGAGGAGCACGGCTGGGACCGGGTGCTGTTCGCCTACGGCTCCGGCACTCCGGACCCCGCGCCGGCCGCCGCGTACATCGCGGCCAAGCTGGACCGGCTGCAGATCCTGCTGGCCCACCGGCCCAACGTCTCGTACCCCACCTTCGCCGCCAAGACCTTCGCCACCCTCGACCAGATCAGCGGCGGCCGACTGGCCGTGCACTTCATCACCGGCGGCAACGACCACGAGCAGGGCCGGGAGGGCGACGTCCTCGGCAAGGACGAGCGCTACGCCCGCACCCGCGAGTACATCCGCATCGTCAAGAAGATCTGGACCACCCACGAGGCCTTCGACCACGAGGGAGAGCACTACCGCTTCCACGACTTCGTCAGCGACGTCTTCCCCGTCCAGCAGCCGCGCCCGAACGTCTCGTTCGGCGGTTCCTCGCCCGCCGCCTACGCGGCCGGCGGCGCGGAGGCGGACGTCTACTGCCTGTGGGGCGAGCCCCTGGAGCAGACGGCGCAGCAGATCGAGGCGGTACGGGAAGCCGCGCGGGCCGCCGGCCGTACCCGACCGCCCCGGATCCAGGTCGCGTTCCGCCCGATCATCGCCCCGACCGAGGAGCTGGCCTGGGAGAAGGCCCACCGCACGGTGGGCGCCATCCGCGAGCGCAGGCGGGCCGGGACCGTGCAGCGCCACCGCGGCGGAGTGACGGAGGCCGCGGCGCCGCAGAACACCGGATCGCAGCGCCTGATCGCCATCGCCGAGGCGGGGGAGCGCTACGACCGGGCCCTGTGGACCCCGACCGCCGCCGCCACCGGCGGCGCCGGCAACTCCAACGCCCTGGTCGGCACCCCGGAGACGGTGGCCCGGGCACTGCTGGACTACCACGACCTCGGCGTGGACATCCTGTCGGCCCGCGGCTACGACCTGCTCGGCGACGCCATCGACTTCGGCCGGTACGTGATCCCGCTCGTCCGCGAGGAGGTCGCGAAGCGGGACGCCGCCCGGGAAAGCGCCCGGGAAGCAGCCGCCCGGGAAGCAGCCGTTCGGGAGGCTGCCGCCCCGGACACCGCAAGCGGGACCGGCCCCGAGAGCGGCTCGCCCCGCCAGACCCTGACGGCGGTGCGCGGATGAGCCACCACCCGAGCGGACCGCGCGGACGCCTGCGCACCGCCTTCGTGCTCCTGTCCCTCCTGCCCCTCGCGACCGCCCTGACGGCCTGCGGATCCGGGGAGGGATCCCCGCCGTTGGCCGGCGCCCTCGCCTCACCCGCGCCGGCCGACGATCCGGTCGCCGGCGTACGGGCCGTGGAGTCGATCGCGGCCCTGCTTCCCGCGGAGGTCCGCAAGACGGGCAGCCTGCGGCTCGGCGGCTCCGTGGGATCCCCGCCGTCGGCGTACTACCCCGACGGACAGGACAAGCCGCCCGCCGGCCAGGACATCGACATCGCCGCGGCGGTCGCCAAGGTCCTCGGCCTGAAGCTGGAACGCCAGGACGCCTCCTTCGAGACGATCCTCCCCGCCCTCGGCAGCGGCAAGTACGACGTCGGCACCGGCAACTTCGGCGTCACCACCGAACGCCTGAAGTCCGTCGACTTCGTCACCTACATCAACGACGGCCAGGGCTTCGCCGTCAAGACGGGCAACACCACCCTGACCGGGCAGGTCTCCGACCTCACCCGGCTCTGCGGACTGACCATCGGCACCGGCGCCGGCACCACCTTCGAGAAGACCCTCACCGCGAAGAAGGAGGTCTGCGCCGCCGCAGGCAAGAAGCCGTACGAGGTCAAGGTCTTCTCCGATCCCGGGGCCGTCACCACGGCCCTCCAGCAGGGCCGGATCGACGTCCTCATGTCGACGATCAACGGCCTGCGCCACCAGGCCGCACAACCGGCCGCGCAGACCACCTTCCTCGGCGAGTACCACCGCCTCGACGTCGGCTTCGCCTTCAAGAAGGGATCCCCGCTGACCCCCGCCTTCCAGGCCGCCGTCAACGAGCTGATCAAGAACGGCACGTACGCGCGGATCCTGGAGAAGTGGGGCACCACACCCTCCGCGATCGACACCTCGCAGATCAACCCGGCCGAGCACGCGTGAGCGGGCCCGCACCCGGACCCGTCATGGTCGAGGTCCGCGGAGTCCACAAGAGCTTCGGACCCCTGGAGGTGCTGCGCGGGGTCGATCTGACGGTCCGTGCCGGGGAGGTCACCGTGATCCTGGGACCCTCAGGCTCGGGGAAGTCCACCCTCCTGCGCACCATCAACCACCTGGAGAAGGTCGACCGCGGCTGGATCGGCGTCGACGGCGAGCTCATCGGCTACCGGGAACGCCGCGGCAAGCTGTACGAGCTGGGGGACAAGGAGGTGCTGAGGCAGCGCACGCACATCGGGTTCGTCTTCCAGGACTTCAACCTGTTCACGCACCTCACCGTGCTGGAGAACCTCGTCGAGGCCCCGGTCTCCGTGCTGCGCCGGCCGCGGGAGGCGGCCGTGGCGACGGCCCGCAGGCTGCTGGAGCGCGTCGGTCTGAGCGACAGGGCCGACGCCTACCCGCGGCAGCTGTCCGGGGGACAGCAGCAGCGGGTGGCCATCGCCAGGGCGCTCGCGCTCGAACCGAAGGTGCTGCTCTTCGACGAGCCCACCTCGGCGCTCGACCCGGAACTGGTCGGCGAGGTCCTGGACGTCATCAGGGACCTGGCCCGCACCGGCACCACCATGCTCGTCGTCACCCACGAGCTCGGCTTCGCCCGGGAGGCCGCTGACACCGTCGTGTTCATGGACGACGGGGTCATCGTGGAGCAGGGACCGCCCGGAGTCGTCCTGGACGAGCCGCGGCACCCCCGCACCCGTGCCTTCCTCGCCAAGGTGTGGTGAGGGATCAGCCGATGAGCGCCTCGGTGATCTGCCGGGTGGTCTGCGCCGCGACGCGGGGATCGGTCGCGGCGTGGAAGGTGTAGGCGTTCAGGCCGGTCGCCAGGGCCCAGCCGCGGCCGCGCAGCCAGGTGGCGTCGTCCACACCGAGGGCGTCCCGGAAGACGGCCCGGCTGGGCGCCGACATCAGGGTGAAGGCAATGGTCAGATCGCGTGCCGGGTCGCCGACGCCCAGCCCGCCGAAGTCTATGACCGCGCTGAGGCGGCCGTCGACGGTCAGCAGATTCCCGGTGTGGAAGTCCCCGTGGAACCAGACGGGAGGCCGGTCCCAGCCGGGGGCGTGCAGGGCCGCTTCCCACAGGGCGGTCATGGCCACCGCGTCGAACACGCCGGAGACCTCCGCGATGGCGGCCCGCGTCGTACGGTCCCGGTCGGCCAGCGGAGAGCCGGCCAGCGGAGAGTCGGCCAGGCCGGCGGCGGATCCGGCGCTGAGGCCGGTGGAGGTTGAGGTGAACCGTTGCAGGGCGGACAGGAACCCGGCCAGCGTCACGGCGGCCGTGGGGGAGTCGGCCAGCGCGGCAGCTGTCGCGACTTCCCCGTCCAGCCAGCGGGACACCGACCACGGCCACGGACAGCCGAAGCCGGGTCTGCCCACGGCGACCGGTACGGGGACGGCCAGCGGCAGGTGCGGGGCGAGCCGGGGCAGCCACTCGGCTTCCTTGGCGGCCTGCCCGGCCACCCCGGGCCCGCGGGGGAGCCGGACGGACAGTTCCCGGCCCAGCCGGTAGATCACGTGGTCGGATCCGGCCGGGTCGAGGAGACGCAGGGGAAGCCCCGCCCACTGCGGGAACTGTGCGTCGACCAGCTGCCTGACCAACGCCGCGTCGTGGCTCGCCAAGAACGGCTCCCGTGTCCGACCCGCTCCGGACGGCGGGTGTTCGGAGCCATCCCACCGTGCCGGGCCCGGCCTGTCGACCGGGTTTCCGGCCCCGGACGCACCGCCGGCCCGCCTCGTGGTGAGGCGGGCCGGCGGCCGTCATCCGTGCAGGGCGTCCCGTTGGCGGTGACGCCGGTGCGGGGTCAGGGGCAGGTGGCCAGGAGGACGGAGACCACCGTGCAGCTGGCGGTCGCGCTGTCGTTGAGCGGGCCCGGGTCGGTCGGCGCGGACGCCGTACGGGTGGCGGAGACCGTGACGCGCCCCAGCGAGAGCAGGCCGAGCGGTACCCGGAAGGTCTTGGTGGCGGTGGCGCCGTTGGTGATGGTCCCGTAGGCGCAGGTCACCGTGGACCCGGCGGCCGTGCAGCCCGGGGACAGGGTGTTCGCGGACGCGCCCGGCGGCAGGGTTGCGGTGAGCGTGGCCGAAGTGACCGTACCGGGACCGGTGTTGCGGGCGGTCAGGGTGTAGGTGAGGTAGGGGACCAGCAGGCTGAGGCCCGGCTGTGCGGTCAGGTCCACGTCGATGTCGGCGGGCGGGAGCTGGTACGTGTACCGGCCCGCGGCGGTCACCGCGCTGGTGCCGCCGGGCGTGGTGACCTGGACGTCCACGGGCCCCTCGGCGTGGGCGGGCGCGGTCGCGGTGCAGGCCGTGGCGGTGCAGGAGAGTCCGGTGCCCGGGTTGCCGGCGCCGAAGACGATCGCGGTGGCGCCGTCCAGGCCGGTGCCGCCGACGGTGACGACCGTACCGCCGGCCGTCGTGCCGGCGGCGGGGCTGAGCGAGGTCACCACGGGAACCGGGACGTAGGTGTAGCGGCCCGTGGGGGACGGGGCGCTGGTGCCGCCGGCAGTGGTCGCCTGGACGTCCACGGTGCCGGTGCCCGCCGGAGCGGTCGCGGTGCAGGAGGTCGCCGTGCACGTGACACCGGTGGCGGGGTTGCCCGCGCCGAAGGTGAGGACGGCGCCCGACAGGTTGGTGCCGGTCACGGTGACGGCCGTACCGCCGCCCGCGGGTCCGGCGGCCGGGCCGACGGAGCTGACCGTGGGCGGCGGGGTAAAGGCGAACACGATCCGCCCGTCACCGGCGTTGGCCCCCTCGGTCAGGGTCACGGAGGAGCCCGCAACCGTCCCGGAGACCAGGCTGGACCCTCCGCCGCCCCCTCCTCCGCCACCACCGGTGCTGCCGTATCTACCACCGGCTCCGCCCCGGCCTCCGCCGCCGTACCCGGCTCCGCCGCGGCCTCCGGCGCCCGTCGGGCTGAACACGCCCTGGCCGGCGGCCCCGCCGGATCCGTTCGGGAAGGCGCCCGGGGAGCCGTTGGGGCCCTCGTTGTCCGCGCCGGCACCCCCGGTTCCGGCGGCCCCGCCGGCCGTGCCGGTGCCCGGGCCGCCGCCCGTACCGCCCTGGGCATCCGGGACCAGGCCGTTGCCGTCGGCGCCCGCGCTGCCGCTGTCACCGCCGGCCGCGCCCCGGTAGGCGGGGGAGCCGATGCCCGCCCCGCCCGCCCCGCCGCCCGAACCGGCGGTCAGCAGCGGCGCGTTGGCGGCGGTGGTCACCGCGACCAGAGCGCCGCCGGAGCCCGGCACGCCGAACTGTGCGCTCGCCGTGCCGTTCGCGCCGCGCCGGCCGACGGTCACGTTGAAGGTCTGCCCGGGCGTGGCCGGGACGGTCGCGACGAGGTGCGCGCCCTTGCCCCCGGCGGTGCCGTCGGCCGCGCTCCCGCCGCCGGCGCCGTCGAGGGTCACCACACCGACGGAGACGCCGTCGGGCACCGTGATGCTTCCGGAACCCCCCGCCGAGCAGGTGATCGTGGTCGTGGCACCCACCAGGACCGGGTCGGCGCACACCCCCTCCGCCGACGCCGGGGGCGCCAGAACCGTCAGGCCCCCCGCGGCCAGCGCGGAGGACGCGGCCACCGCCAGCAGCCGTCGCCGCCACCGGGCGCGCGGACCATGTAACACAGCAGTCGAAGACATCGAGTCTCCCCCTCTCGCCTCCGTCCGGCGGCGGCCGGAGTCGCATACTCCCGGGAAGCCGCGGCCGGACGCTCCCGTACGACGGACCGGAGCGCAGCTTCCTCCGGCGGTGCCGCCCGTTCGCCTGTATTCCGGGGCCGGTCGGAAGGACGCGGCCCGGTGATACCGGCGGAAGCATCGCAGCGGCCGGGGCGCGGCGGGCGCCAAATGCCGGATCGTCCCGCCAAACCGTTGGAAACCCCGAAATCAGCCACCGCACTCGTACGAATTTCCGAGAGAATGCGAGGTTGTCGTGGCGCCCTGTCGGGGTGTCGTCAGCCGGCCGGTTCGAGGAGCTGGGGGCCGTTGTTGCGGACGCTGTTGACGGCGGTCGAGACCGCGGTCACCGCGAGCCGGCCGCCGGCGGGGGTGTGGAGCAGGGCACGGAGATCCGTCGTGTCCTCGTGCGAGGGGTCGAGCCAGGCCTCGTAGTCGCCGGGGTCGAGGGCGAGCGGCATCCGGGGATGGATGCGGCCGGCCGCGTCCGTGGCCTCGGTGGTGATGATCGTGGCCGTGGTGAGCCAGGCGTCCGGGTCGTCCCGGTCGGCGACGGCCGGGTCGCGCCAGAACTCGTACAGCCCGGCCATGGCCATGACCGAGCCGGTCTCGGGCCGGATGAAGTAGGGCTGCTTGTAGG
This sequence comes from Streptomyces sp. NPDC104226, assembly GCF_055584085.1. NCBI lineage: Bacteria > Bacillati > Actinomycetota > Actinomycetes > Kitasatosporales > Streptomycetaceae > Streptomyces > Streptomyces sp. NPDC104226. The sequence continues at coordinate 335,469 of NZ_JBVJMS010000002.1, read as the reverse complement.
CCTTGGCCGTACCGGTGGCGGGTACGGCCACCCACTCGTAGAAGCCGTCCGCGGGCAGCAGGCAGCGGCGTTTGGCCAGCGCCCGCCGGAACGCGGGCTTCTCGTGGACGGTCTCCACCCGCGCGTTGATCATCCGTGATCCGACGCCGGGGTCCTTGGCCCAGGACGGCACCAGCCCCCACCGCACCGGCCGCAGCCGGCGCCCGAGCTCGCCGGTGTCCCGGTCGGCGCGCTCCAGCACCGCCCACACCTCGTCGGTGGGCGCGACGTTCCACGAGGGCCCCGGCGCCGGACCGGACCCGAGCTGGGCATCGAAGAGCTTGGCGAGGTCCTCGGGGGCACGGGAGGAGGCGTATCGACCACACATGCCTCCACTGTCCCACCCTCCCGGGCCGGAAGGGCCCGAGCGCGCCACACGGGTGCGGCGCGCCCGGGCCGCGGTCAGTGCCGGGTGGAGACGGTCACCCGGTCGACCCGCATGGCGTGGCCCGGTTCGGTGTCCGGGCCCGGGGTCGCGCCGTCGGCCAGCGGGAGGCCGCCGCCGATGGCCACGTTGAGGATCAGGAACAGGCCGTGGTCCACCGCCCGCTTCCAGGTGTCCGGATCCATCGTGGAGGCGGCGACCCGGTGGTGCACACGGCCGTCCCGGTACCAGCGCACTTCCTCGGCGCCGGGGGAGCGGTCGACCTCGACGGCGTACGTGTGGAACCCCGTACGGCAGTCCCCGCACGGCTGCGGGCCCGAGCCCAGGCCCGCCGGCTCCCGGCAGGGGCCGCCTTCGGGGGTCCCGCAGTGCATGGTGGCGAAGACGCTGTCCCGCCCGTTGACCGATTCCATGATGTCGAGCTCCCCGATGCCGGGCCAGCCCGTGTACCCGTCGCGCAGCGGCGCTCCGAGCGTCCAGAACGCCGGCCAGTAGCCGGCCGCCTTGGCGCCGGTCACGTCCGGCAGGGCGATCGCGGCCTCGATCCGCAGGATCCCGCCGGCCGGGGCAGCGAAGTCGGAGCGCCGGGTCTCGATGCGGCCCGAGCGCCATGCCCCGTCCACGCGGGTGGGGACGATCTCCAGTGCGCCCTTGCCGTCGAGCCGGACGTTGTCCGTGGAGTTGGTCATCGTCTCGATCTCACCCGTGCCCCACTGGGCGGCGGGGCACCCCGGATAGCAGGTGCCGGTGTCGTGCAGCCAGTTCGCCGACGACGGAGGGCTGCCCGCGGGACCGTCGAACTCCTCCCTGAACACCTCGGTCCAGCCCGCGGGCCCCGCCGTCCCGGACGCGGCGCCCGCGCCGCCCACGGCGGGCAGCGCTCCCGCATCCGTGAGCAGCCGTTCCAGGCGGGGGGTCAGGACGACGACCGCCACGTTGGTCAGGTGGGCGTCGTCCCGGTACAGCAGGATGCGGTCCAGCACGGCCGGGCAGGTCGCCCCTTCGTCAGGGCCGTCCGGGCCGTCCGGGCACAGGACCGGGTTCACGGTCACGGCGCGTACGCCGGGCAGGGCGCCCGCGGCGATCCGCAGGGCCAGCGGATCGGGCTGCCGGGCGTTCGCACGGCTGAACGCGCAGGCCGCGGGGTCGTCGGGACTGCCGGAGACGCACGCGGGAACGTCCGTACCCGGTACGGGGGTGTCCTCGATGTAGACGATCGGCGCACCGATCGCCCGCAGGGGTGCGAGGGTCTTCTCCCAGGCCTCGGCGAGGAGTCCGGAATCGGCCGTGTAGCGGTTGAGCGAGGAGATCACGATGAGCCGCGGCTTCGGCTGCTGCCGCAGCCGCTCCAGGGCATCGGCGCGCCAGGTGTCGCACTCCCGGTAGGCGCGGCCGAGCTGCGGACTGTCCACCGCGAGCTGCGGCAGGGGGCAGCCCTGCTTCACCAGCTCCTGCAGTGCCCAGCCGCGTTCTGAGGCCATGGCCAGCATCGCGGAGAACCACTGGCCCGCGTGCGAATCGCCGAGGAGCACGATCCGGTCCGGGCTGTCCACCGCGCCGAACAGGCAGTCCGGGCTGCGGGTCACGGCCGGGGCCACCTCGCATTCCCCGTCGGGCGGGAAGTCCCCCCGCGCCTGTACGGGGCCGGGCACGACCGGTCCCGCCGCCGGCGGGGCGGAGCCCGTACGGGCGAGCAGGTGCGGGCCGGAGACGGCGCCGGGGGGCAGCCCGGCGAGCTGGACCGGCGTCGCCGGACCCAGCAGGTTCAGCGTCGTGGTGCCCACCACCAGCGCGAGGACCACCGGCAGGACCACGGCCGTGATGCCGACCGACAGCCCGCGGCGCGGGAATTCGGAGACGGTGCGGCTGCGGCGCAGCGGCTGCTCCACCCAGCGCATCGTGGCGTAGGCGGGCAGTGCGGCAGCCAGGGTGAGCGCGGCCTTCACCGGCCAGTCCTGGGGGCCGAAGCGGGCTTCGGCGAGGACGAGCACCGGCCAGTGCCACAGGTACAGGGTGTAGGAGAGCCGGCCCACGGCGCGGGGCGCCCGCCCCGCGAGCAGCCGGCCGATCCCGTAGCCGCCCGGCGTGCTGCGTTCGCCCCGGCCGGGGATCGCGGCGAGGATGACGGCCGCCGCCCCCAGGGTCGGTACCAGGGCCGCGTGGCCGGGGTAGGGCGTGTCCGCGTCGTACGCGACGGCGCTCCAGACGATCGCGGTGATCCCGGCCCAGCCGCACAGCAGCCGCAGCGGGCGCGGGCCGCGCATGAGGTGCCAGGGCAACAGCGCCACCAGCGCGCCGACGCCGAACTGCCAGACCCGGGAGGGCGTGGCGAGGTAGGCGAGGGAGGCGGAGTGGTCCGTCCAGTACAGGGACAGGGCGAACGAGGCCGCCGCCAGCGGTACGGCGGCCAGGGCGACGGCGGCCCGCACGGCACGGCCACGGCGTACGGCCCGGGCCGTGCCGAGCACGAACAGGGCGAGCAGGGGAGCCCAGAGCAGGTAGAACTGCTCCTCGACGGCGAGGGACCAGAAGTGCAGGAGCGGGCTCTGTTCGTGCCCGGCGGCCAGGTAGTCGGTCTGCTGGGCGGTGAAGCGCCAGTTGGCCGCGGAGAGCGCCGCCGCGACCACGTCCTGTTCCAGGTCGGCGCGGCGCAGCGGTACGGTCAGCCAGGCGCCGGCCAGGGCCACCGCGCCGAGGACGACCGCGGCGGACGGCAGGAGTCGGCGGGCCCGCCGGGAGAAGAAGTCCAGGAGCCGGATCCGGCCGGTGGTGACGGCCTCGCGGACGAGCAGCCCGGTGATGAGGTAGCCGGAGACGACGAAGAAGACGTCCACGCCGACGAAACCGCCCGCGAGCCCCGGAACCCCGGCGTGGAAGGCGAGGACCGCGAGGACGGCGACGGCGCGCAGCCCCTCGATGTCGGGCCGGAAGGCGGACCGGTGCGGGCTGGGCCCGGACTCGCCGCCGGAGCGCGCCGGGGAGGAGGTATCGGGAGGTGGTGCGGGGGAGGTCAGGGAGGAGGGGACGGGGACGGGGGAGTGCATGGTGGTCGTCGAGCCTTTCAACTCAGCCAGGGAAGCATGGGGTTGACCCACCCGGATGCCAGCAGGCCGGTGAGCAGGAGCACCGCCGAGGCGGCGAGGGTCTCGGGCCAGCGGCGCGGCAGTACGCCGGTGGACGTGCGGCCGGCGAAGGTCCGTACGAGACTGCGCGGGCGGCCGCCGCCCGCGGCCGGTGCGGACCCGGCCGAGGAGTTCTCGGAGGTCGTCGCGGCCGCCGCTGCGGGCCGCAGCTCGGAGACCAGGTCGCGGACCAGCGGGCCGTTGATCTGGCACTGCACGAGGAAGTAGAGGAGCAGACCCCAGTTGGGCTCCCAGCCGTTGCGGGCCACGGCCAGCGCGAGACCCGCCGCGGCCGCGCCGTTGGAGAGGACCAGCCAGACCAGGGAGACGCCCACCACCCGGCGGGCCATGCCGCCGGAACGGGCGGGCCCCCGGGTGCCGGTGGGCACCCAGTCGGCGCTGCGGCCGCGCAGCGTGTGCAGGAAGGCGGTGGCGGCGGCGACGCTCGTCAGGACGTTCGCCCGGATCACCTCCACCCGCCAGCGGGTCCTGCTGATCCGCGGGAGGAGCACGTGCCAGAGCCACAGCGGGGCGAGCAGCGGCAGGACGTGCCAGGGCCGGATGTCGTCCGGGTACCAGAACATCATCACCAGCGGCGGCAGCGGCGCCGCGAAGGTGTTCACGGCGGCGGCCAGGTAGCCGACCACGCCCTCGTAGAAGCACAGGCGCATCCGCCAGGGCGCGCCCATCGTCCGCAGGACGGGCGAGGTGAGCAGGTGGAGGTTGCCCATCGCCCACCGGTACTGCTGGTTGACGTAGGCGGTGACCTCGTCGGGCGAGGTGCCCTTGGCGACCAGCACCGGCACGTACAGGGTGCGGAACCCCTCCGCGTGCAGGGCCAGGCCCGTGTACAGGTCCTCGCTGTGGTCGAGGCGGGCGAAGCCGCCGGCCAGGTCGATGGCGGCGCGCCGGTAGACGGCGTTGCTGCCGCAGCAGATGGCGGCGTCGCTCGCGTCCCGGGAGGGCTGGATCCAGCGGAAGAACCACTCCTGGGCGGAGCCCGCGGCCCGCTGGATCCAGCCCATGGTCCCGTCGGTGTCGAAGCACTGCGGGCTCTGCACGATCCCGACGGCCGGGTCGGCCAGATAGGGCACGAGATGGCGCAGGAAGTCCGGCCGGGGCGCGAAGTCGGCGTCGAGGATGGCGACGAACTCGGCGCTGCTCAGCGTCAGGGCGTGATTGAGGTTGCCGGCCTTCTTCAGGTGGCCCCGGTCCGGCCGTACGACGTACTCGTACCCGTACGAGGCCGCCAGCGCGGCGACTTCGGGACGGTCGGCGTCGTCCAGGACCCATGTGGTCAGTGAGCCGGGCCAGTCGACGGCCGATACCGCGCGGTAGGCGTTGTCCAGGACCGGGAGCGGTTCGCCGCAGGTCGGCAAGTACAGGTCCACGGTGGGCAGCCGGGCGGGCTGCCAGGCGCGGACGAGCACCTCGTGCGAGGGCCGGGTCAGCCTGCGCTGGCGCAGGCTGTTCACCGAAGAGAGCGCGAGCGCAACGAGGTTGAGCCCGAGGACGGCGAGGAAGGCCCACAGGGCCGGAGTGCGCAGCGCGAAGGTGAACATGGTCGCCGCGGTGAAGACGAAGGCGAGGCTCGTACTGATGAGGACCCAGCGCCGTTGCGGGCCGAAGTACCAGTAGAGCTCCTCGTCGGAAGGAGGTTGCGGAAGATGATGAAAGGTCATAAAGCCCCCCACGGCTGTTTATGCGCCCGTTTCTGATGGCCACCATAGCGCCAGAGGTATAGACCATTTGTTTCCGCACGGCCAACACATGCAATCGGCCAAGGGATTGGCGCATCTCAAGTGGTCCAGACCTTTACTCCGGTCATTCGACCGGCCGTGCCGGATCCCGCCGGGAAGGTGCAGGTCACGGGGGAGTGAACAGAGACCGAAGACTTGCGCGGCCGTGCGGACTCGCGGCGTCCTCGTGCTCCGGCCTCGCCGGGAGGTTCTCAACCGGCTACGCTCCGGGCATGTTCGAGGAACCGGGCAGGGAGGGTTCCGATGATCTGCGCGCGTGGCACGCACCGCCGCAGATGATCGGTGGACACGTCGCGGGACCGGAGCTGATCGGCCGGACGGACGGGCTCGTGGTGTTCGTGCGGCAGGTCCTGGCCTACCCGGCCGGGATCGAGATCGAGGTGGAGGCCCACGCGCGCGGCGCGTCCTCGCCCCCGGGCGGGCGCGAGTCCGGCCCCGACGCCTTCCCGGGGTTCACCCAGCCCGCGCAGCCGTCCTTCCGCCTCCGGCTCGGCGACGGCAGGGTCGTGGTGCAGGACGACGACGCGGGACTGCGGGACGGGCGCGGGCCGGTGATGGTCGTCAGCGGGTACCAGGCGGCGAGCGGTGGCCCCGAGGACGGCGAGGATGTACGCCTGACCCTGTGGACGTGGCCGCTTCCGCCGCCGGGCCCGCTCGCGCTGTCGTGCGCGTGGCCGGAACGCGGACTGCGGGACGCCACCTGGAGCCTCGACGGGGCCGCCGTGCGCGCCGCGGCCCTCCGGGCCCGGCCGTACTGGACCGCAGGGGCCTGAGGCGCGGCCCGTGACGGGCGCGGGCCCCGGGGGCCTCAGGCGCCCGTCGCCGCCGCCACCGTCCGGGCCGGGTCCTCGTACACCGGGTCGAGGGCGAGGAGGGCGCCGCCGCGGGCCGGAGCGGTGAAGCCGAGGGTGGACAGCAGCAGGCGGCAGCCGCCCGTGTCCGGGGCCATCACCCGTTCGGCCATCAGCCGCTCCACCCGCGGGGCCAGCCGGTCGCCGAAGTAGGTGAAGTAGCCGCCGAGCACCACCGCGCGCGGGTTCAGGACGTCCGCCAGCAGCGCCAGCCCGAGGCCGAGGCCGTCGGCGATCCGGTCCAGGGCCTCCAGCGTGCGGGCGTCCCCGGCGGCCGCCCGCCCCTGGAGATCCGTCAGCCGGGCCTCCAGGTCGAGGGAAGGGTCGTGCACGGGGTCCTCCGGGGCGGCGGCGTGCCGCAGCAGGGCGGTGAGTCCGACCATGGTCTCCCAGCAGCCCCGGCGCCCGCAGGCGCAGAGCGCGCCGCCCGGATCGAGCGGCATGTGGCCGATCTCCCCGGCGAACCCGGCGGCGCCGCGGTGCAGCCGGCCGCCGCTGATGATGCCGCCGCCCACGCCCGTCTCGCCGGTGACGTAGATCAGGTCGTGGATGCCGGCCGCGGAGGCCTCCACGTACTCGGCCACCGCGCCGAGCTTCGCGTCGTTCTCCAGCTGCAGTGGGGGCGCCCCGCGCCCCAGGCGGGCACGGATCCCGCCGACCGCTTCGACGCCGTGCCAGCCGATGTTCGCGGCGTAGACGACGGTGCCCGCGGTGATGTCGACGACTCCCGGGGCGGCGACGGTGACCCCGGCCGTGGCGATGCCGGCGGCGTCGAGGGTGGCGAGGGCCTCGCGGACCAGCCCGGCGGCGCAGTCCAGAACGGCCTCGGACCCGGCGCCGCGGACGTCCAGGGCGACCCGCCGTTCGAAGACGGTGTCCCCGCCCAGGGTCAGGGCGACGACGGCCAGGTAGTCGACGTTGACCTCCAGGCCGATCCCGCACAGCGCGCGGCCGTCGATCCGGACGCTCTGGCCGGGACGGCCGACCGAGCCGTCCCGCTCGGCGTCCCCCTCGCGGAGCAGGCCGAGTTCGATGAGCTCGGTGACCAGGCCGGTGACCGTGGGCCGCGGAAGCCCCGCGTCGTCGGCGATCCGCGCACGCGAGCGCGGTCCGGCGTCGCGCAGGAGGCGCAGTACGAGACCGAGGTTGGCCCGGCGGATGGACGCCCTCCCGGCGGGCCGGGCCGGGCCGTTGATCACGACGGGGCCGATGCCGGCGTCACCCCGGCCGCCCTCGTCGCCGCTGCGCTGCGTCCTGCGCGGATCAGTCCTCACCGGTGCTCCTCACTGCCGTCCCCGAGAGTCTGCCACCCGCAGGCCCCGGTCCCGCCTCCGTGTCCGGGAGCGGATGCGGCCCGTGGGGTTGACGGGACCCTCATTAATTCAGATCCTAACCAAACTAATTGCTCGACGGTGCGTCCGGCCGCGAGCTGACGGCGAGGAGGCCGACGGCGTGAGTGCCCGGTACCACCTGCGGTTCCAGATCCATCCCTTCGAAGGCACGGCCGCCGTCGCGGCCACGGCGGCCGAACTCGCCAAGACCTGCACCGACGCGGGCGTGGCGGAAGTGGTGCTGCTCCTGGGGGCCGAGGAGCATTTCACCGGCCACCTCTCCGGACCCGACGAGGACCTCTGGTACGAAGCGGCGGCCCTCGCGCAGGAGGTGCTCCTCGGCGCCGGCCTCGACGTGAGCCTCAACCCCTGGGTGACCACCGGCCACGCCGACCGGGGCCGCACCGCCGCCCACGGCTTCGCACCGATGGTGTCCCCGACCGGGAAGGTCTCCGCGGCCCAGGCCTCCTTCGCCTGCCCGCGCTGGCGCGCCTGGCTGACCGGGCACTACGGACGCTTCGCCGAACTGGGCTTCCGCGTGCTGTGGCTGGAGGACGACTTCCGCTTCCACAACCACGCCCCGCTGGACTGGGGCGGCGGCTTCGAACCCCTGATGCTGGACCGGCTGGCCGCCCTGGCCGGACGCCCGGTCCCCCGCCCGGAACTCGTCGCCGCCCTCACCGCCCCCGGCCCCCCGCACCCGCTGCGCGCCCTGTGGCAGCAGGTCTGGCGGACCGCGCAGCAGGAGGTGGCCGCCCAGGTGGCCGCCGAGGTGCACCGGCGCTCGGCCGGCCGCTCCCGTACCGGGCTGATGAGCTCGGGCCTGGACGCCGCGTCCGTGGAGGGCCGGGACTGGGGAGCGCTCTTCGGGGCCCTCGCCCCCGGCGGCCGCGCCGTGCACCGCCCGCACTTCGCCCCGTACGCGGACGCTCCCGGGCGCGAGCTCGCCCGGCAGCTGTGGATGCCGGAACTGCAGCGTTCCCTGCGGCCGGAGTACGTGGACAGCGAGCCGGAGATCGAGAACTGGCCGCACACCGCCTGGTCGAAATCCGATGTCCAGACCTGGTCGGAGATGGTCGCCGCCCAGCTCTCCGGAGCGGACGCCCTCCTGCTCAACCTCCACCCCATGCACGGCGCCCGCCCCGGCAGCAACCCCGCGATCGCCCGGCTGCTCCGCCGCGCCCGTCCCGCGCTGGACCTCGTCCACCGGCAGCACCCGCGCGGGCAGCGCACCCTCGGCGTCGGCCTGCCCTTCGCCCAGGACGCCGCCGCCCACGTGCGGGCCCACGGCGGTGACCTCACCGAGCTGGCCGTCGACCCGGGCCCGGCGGCCGAGTTCCTGCTCCGCTACGGAGTACCCGTGACGGCCGAACCCGCCCCGGTGCAAGCCCTGTTCGGCCCCTCGGCCTGGGCCTTCGACGACCGGGCGGTACGGGCCCTGCTGGCCGGAGGCCTGCTCCTCGACGGGACCGCCGCGGAGATCCTTTGCCGGCGCGGCTTCGGACCCCTCATCGGGCTGACCGACGCCGAACCGGTGGACCGGGAGGCCCCGGCCACCACGGGCGGGCCGGGCCCGTACGCCACCGAGCACCTGTGCGCCGCGGCGGGCGAGGACCTCGCGGGCCTCCTCCTCAGCGTCAACACCCAACCCGCCCTGGCCCGGCTCCGGGAGGCACCCGGGGCCCGGCGCTGGAGCGAGGTCCGCACCCCGGACGGCCGCCCCTGGGGGGCGGGCCGCACCGTCTTCACCAACGCCCTCGGCGGACGCGTCGCCGTACTCGCCGCGACCGAGCCCCGCGCCCTGCCGGCCGACGACCAGGCGCAGCGGCTGCTGCACCGCACGATCCGCTTCCTGGAGGGCGACGCGGCCGGCCTGCCCCTGGTCAGCGGCGGCCCGTACCTGATCCCGCACCTCTCGCACGCCGACGGCCTCACCACCCTGACCGTGGCCAACGGCTGCCAGGACCCCGCCCGGCCCGCGGTGGACCTGCCCGCGCTCCCGGACGCGGTCGAGGCGAGCCTCCTGACGCCCCTCACGGAGCCCCGCCCCGCGGACACCGCCCGGCGGGGCCACACCCTGATCCTGGACCCCGAACTCCCGCACCGCGCCTGGGCCGTCCTGCGCTGGTGACCCACCCGGCCGGGACCGTGCCGGCCCCGAGACGAGTCCACCGCTGGGCCCGCGCAGGGCCTCGTACCGCCCTGCAAGGCCCCGTACCGCCCACCAGGCAAGCCCCCCTGCCGCCCCGCAACGCAAGGACCCCGTACCGGACCCACCACCAGGGAGCCCCATGAGACCGCTCCGCCCCACATCCCTCCTCTGCGCCGCGGTCCTGGGCCTCGGCGCCGCGCTGGCGGCCGGTACCGCGCCGGCCACCGCCACCGCGGCCGGGACCGTCACCATCGCCTCACCCGCCCTCGCGGTCCAGGTCGACACCGCCTTCCCCCGCGTCGTCCAGTACACCGACCAGGCCACCGGCGCGGTCCTCTACGGCAACGAGGACACCCTCACCCAGGTGAGCCTCAACGGCTCCGCGCAGACCCCGACCGTGACCAGCAGCGTCGCCGCCGACCACGTCGACTACACGATGGCCTTCGCCAACGGGGACACGGTCAAGGCCACCCTGTCCGTCAGCGGCAGCGCCCTCACCTTCGCCGTCACCTCGATCGCCGACGGCCCCGTCCCCGTCACCTCGCTGTCGATCCCGCAGCACAACCTGGTCTCGGTGCGCAGCGTCCAGCCCGGAGCCGCCGTCGAAACCACCCGGATGAACACCAACACCACCGGCACCGGAGACACCTTCACCGCGCTCACCTCCGGCACGACCGCGGACGCCACCCCGCAGGGGGCCATGTACGCGATCCTCAACACCGGTTCCCTCGCCGCCTCGATCGCCACGAACTCGTACTACGACAGCCCGTCCGGCCAGAACGCCGCGGACAGCGGCCGGATCCAGAAGCAGACGGTGGCCAAGTCCGGCTACCGGCGGGCCGGCCTGTGGAGTGGCGACTGGCTGCACCGGGCCGCCGGCGCACCGGGCACCGAACCGCTGCCGTATGCCAAGGTGGTGGTGAGCGGCGACCGCAACGCCGACTCCACCGTGGACTGGCAGGACGGCGCCATCGCCTTCCGCTCGATCATGAACAGCCCCCAGGGCTGGCAGGACACCTCCCGCCGCGTGGTGCAGCGCATCCCGTACAACTTCGCCTCCCAGGCCACGCACCCCTTCCTCCAGACCCTGGACGAGACCAAGCGCGTGGCCCGGGCCACGGACGGCCTGGGCCAGTTTGTCCTGCTCAAGGGGTACGGTTCCGAGGGCCACGACTCGGCCCACCCCGACTACGGACTGGTCGGCACCCGGCAGGGCGGCGCCGCCGACCTGAACACCCTCGTCGCGGCGGGCGCCGGCTACAACGCCGACATCGGCGTGCACATCAACGACACCGAGGCCTACCCGGTCGCCCGCACCTTCGACCCGACGCTGCTCAACAACGGCGGGGCCGACAAGGGCTGGGACTACCTCGACCAGTCCTACCACCTGAACTACCGGCTGGACGGCACCAGCGGCAAGCGCCTGGCCCGCCTCCAGGAACTCAAGGCGGTCGCCCCGGACCTGAAGTTCCTCTACGTGGACACCTGGTACGGCGACGGCTACACCTCCCAGGCCCTGGCCCGCGAGATCAACGGCCTCGGCTACCAGCTCACCACCGAGTTCCCCGACAAGTTCGAGGACCAGTCCCTCTGGTCGCACTGGGCCAACGACCTCAACTACGGCGGCAGCAACTACAAGGGAGTCAACTCCCAGGTGGTGCGCTTCATCCGCAACCACGAGCGCGACGACTGGATCGCGGGGGACCCGCTGCTCGGCGGCGGCACCCTGACCGCCTACGAGGGCTGGCAGGGCACCAAGGACTTCGCCGCGTTCCTCACCAGCACCTTCACCACCAACCTGCCCACCAAGTACCTCCAGGGCTTCACCATCCGCAAGTGGGCGGCGAACCGCATCGACTTCGACGGCGGAGTCAGCGCCACCCTGAGCGGAAGCACCCGGACCATCAGCAAGGACGGCCACCCCGTCCTGATCGGCGACAGCTACCTGCTGCCCTGGAACCAGAGCGGAGAATCGAAGCTCTACCACTGGAGCGGAGCGGGCGGCACCTCCACCTGGAACGTGCCCGCCTCCTGGGCCCAGAACGGCACGGCCAAGCTGTACAAGCTCACCGACCAGGGCCGGGTCCCGGTCTCGGACCTTCTCGTGACCGGCGGCAGGATCACCGTCACCGCCACCGCGAAGACCCCGTACGTGGTCTACCCGTCCGCGGCCCCCGCGCAGGCGGACGCCGGATTCGGCGAGGGCGGCCCGGTCCGGGACCCCGGCTTCACCTCCGGCGACCTGTCGAAGTGGACGGTCAGCGGGTCCGCGTCCGTCACCCGCAACGCGCTGGGCCAGTCACAGCTGACCGTCGGCCAGGGCGCCACCTCCGTCTCGCAGCAGCTCACGGGCCTGATGCCGGGCACCTACGCGGCGAGCGTGTACGTCTCCACCGCCACCGGACGCAGGGCCACGCTGGCCGTGACCCCGGCGGGCGGCACCGAGCAGAGCGCCTACGCCACGAGCTCCCCGTACCGGAACAACGTCGGGGCGGACGAGAAGAACGGCAGCACCATGCAGCGGATGCGGGTGCTGTTCGACGTCCCGGCGGGACAGTCCACCGCCACGCTGGCCCTGCGCGCCGACGGCGCGGCGGGAACGGCCGTCTTCGACGACGTACGGGTGGTGCGGACGGCCCGCAGCCCGCAGGGCGGCCACACCTTCGCGGAGGACTTCGAGAACGTCGACTCCGGCTGGTACCCCTTCGTCGTCGGTCCGGCGGGCGGCGCTGCGGCCGACCCGCGCACGCACATCGCCCAGCTCAACGCCCCGTATACGCAGGCCGGCTGGAACGGCAAGCTGATCGACGACGTGCTCTCCGGCGGGAACTCCCTCAAATCCCACGAGGAACGGCCGGGCTTGCTCTACCAGACCATCCCGCAGACCCTGCGCTTCGAGCCCGGCCACCAGTACCGGGTCACCTTCAGGTACCAGCAGTCCGTGGCCGGGGACTACGCCTTCACCCTGGGCGCCGGCACGGCCCAGGTCACCTCCGACACCTTGCCGCAGGCCCGGACCACGAACACCTTCACCAAGACCTTCACGGCCGGGGTGGACGCCTGGATCGGCATGCGCAAGCTCACGGCGGAGACCTCCAACGCCGACCGGGACCTGGTCGTCGACGACCTGACCGTGGACGACCTCGGCGCCACGACCTCGCCCAACCTGGCGCTGAACAAGCCGACCACGGCCTCCTCGGTCCAGTCGGCCGACTACCCGGCGACGGCCGCCACCGACGGCAGCGCCACCAGCCGCTGGTCCTCGGCCTTCGCCGACCCGCAGTGGATCCAGGTCGACCTGGGATCCGTGAAGAGCGTGAACCGGGTGGTCCTCACCTGGGAGGTCGCCTACGGCCGCGCCTACAAGGTCCAGTTGTCGGACGACGGGACCACCTGGAGGGACGTGTACTCCACCACCACGAGCGACGGCGGTACGGACGAACTGACCGGGCTGAACGGCAGCGGACGCCATCTCCGGGTGACCGGCACCCAGCGGGCCACCGGCTACGGGTACTCGCTGTGGGAGGTCGAGGCCTACTCCTGACCGGCGTGCACGCGGAACCGGCCCCCACCCCGCAACGAGGGGTGGGGGCCGGCTCGGTGTGCCGTGCGGGGCCGGGATCAGTAGCGGCTGGAGACGGTGGCTCCGGCGAAGGCCTTGGCGGCGTGCAGGCTGATGTAGACGTAGCCGGCCGGGGGGTTGTTGATGGTGAGGGTTTCGGTGTTGCCGGCCTTGACGGAGCGGGCCGTGTAGTTGCTGGTGGTGGCCCAGGAGTCGGGGCTGTAGTAGAGGTCGGCGTTGCCCGTTCCGCCCGAGACGGAGATCTTGAGCGAGGCCGTGCCCGCCGGGACGTTCACGTAGAAGTGGCGGTAGTCGCCCGCGGCGGCGGACACGCCGGAGCGCAGGCAGTTCTCGCCGAGCACCCGGGTGTCGGCGGCGACGCACTCGACCGGCGCCGGCAGGAGCCGGGCCGAGACGGTGGCTCCGGCGAAGGCCTTGGCGGCGTGCAGGCTGATGTAGACGTAGCCGGCCGGGGGGTTGTCGATGGTGAGGGTTTCGGTGTTGCCGGCCTTGACGGAGCGGGCCGTGTAGTTGGCGGTGGTGGCCCAGGACGTGGGGCTGTAGTAGAGGTTGGCGTTGCCGGTGCCGCCCGAGACGGAGATCTTGAGCACGGACGTGCCCGCCGGGACGTTCAGGTAGAAGTAGCGGTAGTCGCCCGCGGCGGCCGAGACACCGGAGCGCAGGCAGTTGTCGCCCAGCACCCGGACGTCGGCGTCGGTGCACTCGGCGGGTCCGGCGGATCCCACGGTGACGGTCTTGCTGGTGGTGGCGGTGGCGCCCTTGTCGTCCGTGACGGTGAGGGTCACGGTGAAGGTGCCGGCCGCGGCGTAGGTCCTGGCCGGGTTGGCGGCGGTGGAACCGGCTCCGCCGTCACCGAAGTTCCAGGAGCGGGAGGCGATGGTGCCGTCCGCGTCGGTGGAGGTGTCGGTGAAGTTGACGGTGAGGGCGTTCACCGCGGAGGTGAACCCGGCCACCGGGGCCTGGTTGACCGGCGGGGTGGTGGTGCCGCCGCAGTCTCCCGCCGCGCACTTGACCAGCCAGGCGGCGAAGTCGGCGTCGTAGCGGGTCCCGATGGTGGAGGTGAGCAGGGTGCGGGCGGCCGCCCAGTTGCCGGTGCGGTAGTGGCCGAGGAGCGCGGCGACGTCCTGCGGGTGCGACTGGATCAGGTAGCGCACCGCCAGGTAGCCCCACTGGTACACGCGGGTGGAGTCCGAGTTGTCGTAGGTGGTGTCGAACAGCGTGCTGAGCTTGTAGGTGTTCTTGCCCGCCTCGGTGACGGCGCGGTCGTAGGTGACGCCCCGGTACGAGTAGGAGATGTACTCGGCGAAGCCCTCGACCCACATCACGGTGGGGGTGGTCATACCGGCGTCGAAGTCGCCGTACATGTTGAAACGGCCGTCGAGGTAGTGGGTGTACTCGTGGTTGAGGTTCCAGATCTGGAACTCCGGCCGGACCCACTCCGCCTCGTAGGCGATGAAGCGCGGCTGGTTCCCGGTGGCCGAGGGGTCGCCCTCCAGGTACATGCCGCCGTTGTCGGTGCTGATCCCGAAGATGACACCGGCGTAGGTCTGGTAGTCGGCGCTGGAGTCGAAGGCCACCACCTCGAGCGCGGTGTTCTTGTCGTTGGCGACCGGGCCGCCGTCCTTGGCCACGTTGTGGAAGAAGGCGTCCTGGTTGGCCAGGCTGGTGCAGCTCGCACCGAGTTCGGCAGTGGTCATCTGCTGCGCGACGATCCGCAGGCTGGGGCTGCACGTGTGGTTGACCGTCAGGACGGCGGCACGCACCCGGGCCGCCAGGTCGCAGGTCCCGTAGGAGGAGCAGTTGGCCGCGTCGTACGAGGTGGTCATCTCGGCGAGCGGCACCCAGAGGGAGGCGGTCCGGCCCGTGATGGAGGTGCGGTCGAGCAGCTGCTTGACGAGCGGCCGCACGGTCGCCTGGAGCGCCGAGTGCTGGAGGAACCGGCCCAGTTCCCGGGCGGCGTTGGCCGTCAGGTAGCTCTTGTCCGTGCCCAGCAGGTCGTCGTGGGCGACGGCGAAGTCGCGCAGCACGGTGAGGATGCTCGGGTCGGCCTGGACCGCGGGCAGGAACTCGGCGGTCTGGTGGCCGCGGAACAGCACGGTGTAGGCGTTGTTGACCGCCGCGACCATCGACCAGGAGCTGTCGTACGAGGAGTTGTAGCCGGTCAGCAGGCGCTTGACCACGGAGAGGTAGCGCGCGTTCTCCTGGGAGCTGTCGATCAGGATGACGGCCTCGGACAGGGTCGCACCGTTGGCCTCGGTGACGTCGGCCGCGCGCGGGGAGGCGAAGAAGGTGTCCAGGGCGCCCTGGATGGAGCTCTTCAGGGCCGGGCCGTAGGAGCCGACGGTGGACTCGTTGTACCACTGCACGAAGTACCCGGCGCGCAGGAAGAGCACGAGCTGGCCGGCCGAGGTGCTGTTGTCGCCGGGGTAGGTGGCGGCGGAGGCGCGCAGCGCGTCGGCGACCGAGACCATCTGGGCCTCGCGGAAGGCGGCCTTCGCGTCGTTGCCCTTGAGCTGGAACAGGGAGTTGACGCAGTTCAGGTCGGAGGACTTGATCTGCTGGACGAGCGCGGCGCCGGTCTTCGAGGTGAAGTCCGCGACGTTGCAGGCCGCGGCCAGGGCCTCGGCCGCGGCAGCCGCGCTCGGCGTCGACTTCGCCTTCGCGGCCTGCTGTTCGGTGCGCGCCGGCTCCTTGGCGGCCCGGAGCGGGGCGCGCTCGGACAGGCTCGTGTCCGGGCGCGAGGCGTGTTCGGCCCGGAGGGCCGCGATGGCGGCGGCTTCGGTCGACGGCTGCGGGGCGGCGCCCGTCTTGAAGACCGGAGCGGGGGTGGCGGGCTTCGGTTCGCCGGCGAAGGCCTGGCCGGCGGGGGCGAGCAGCGTCAGGCCCAGACAGCAGGCCAGAGCGGCTATCAGGGGCCGGGCACGGCCCTTCGTGGTGGGGGAACTTCGCATGAGGGGTGGGCCTCCGAGCCGGTCTGCGGCCGCGCTGGCGACGCGGCGAATGTGGAATGCGGACCGTGATGTCGACAGGAGTTGGTCGCGATGTCAGCTCTGTCGTGTACACGGCCATGCAGTGTGCGATGTAACATGGCACACATCACATGGCTCTGGAAGTCCCCGGGCGACAGTTCACGGCATCTGAATGACCGTCAGGTGGCTGTGCGGCGGAAGACCTGTCCGGTTCGGCCGGGGTCGTCCCGGATTCCCGCCGGAGGGAGCACAGGAGGCAGCACATGCGCGCCCTGCCGGCCCCGCCCATACTGGGGGCGTGAGGCGTACGCGTACGGTCTTGCTGTGCGTCGCCGGTCTGATGGGCGCAGCCCTACCGGCGGGAACGGCCGCGGGCCTGGAGCCGGCCGCCGTGGGCTCCGGGGCGGCCGTGGCCCCCGGAGCATGCGTGAAGTCTCCCGGCCCCGCCCAGGGCGACGCGCTGAAGGTCCTCACCATCGCGCAGCAGGCCCAGAAGGAGTTCGGGCTGAACGCGGTGGTCCTGCGGGTATCCGGCGCGGACGGCGAGGTGCTGACGACGGCCCTCGGGGAGTCGATGACGGGCGTCCCGGCCGATCCGTCGATGCGGTTCCGTACGGGGTCCGTGGCCATCGTCTACATGGGCGCCGTCCTGCTCCAGCTCGTCGAGGAGGGCAAGGCCTCGCTCGACGACCCCGTGTCCCGCTGGCTGCCGGACGTACCGCACGGATCGGAGATCACCCTGCGCATGCTGGGCAGTTCCACGTCCGGCCTGCACGACTACGTCACCGACCCGGCCTTCCTGGCCGAGTTGGAGGCCAAACCCTTCCGCGCGTGGACGGCGGCCGAGGTCATCGGCATCGCCACCGACAAGCCGCTCCTCTACGAGCCGGGCACCAACTGGAGCTACTCGCACGCCAACTTCGCCCTCCTCGGCGAGGCGCTGGAGAAGATCAGCGGCCTCCCGCTGGACCAGCTGCTGAAGGAGCGCGTGTACGGACCGCTCGCGCTGAGCGCGACCAGCAACCAGTACACCCCGCAGATCCCCGAACCGGTCCTGCACGCCTTCACCTCCGAGCGCGGTACCTACGAGGAGTCCACCTTCTGGAACCCCTCCTGGACCACGGCGCCCGGTGCGGTCCTCGTGCAGAACATCTGCGACCTGGACCGGTCCGCGCGAGGCATCGGGACCGGAGAGCTGCTGTCCGCGAAGTCCTTCAAGACCCAGCTCGACCCGGGCACCATCGGCCTCGGCCACCCGACGGCCTCCTGCCCGGACACCGTCTGCCTCCTGACCAACACGGCGGCCCACCACTTCGGACTGGGCGTGATCGTCGTCGACGACTGGATCCTGACGAACCCGTCCTTCTCCGGCTACGCCGCCATCCAGGCCTACTTGCCGTCGGAGAAGCTCGCCATCTCCGTCTCCGTGACCCAGGGCCCCAAGAGCCCCGCGGGCAACTCGGCCCAGACCATAGCCGAACGCATCTCCGCCGCACTCGCGCCCGGACACGAGCTCAAGATGCGCTGATCTGAGGGGGATTGGAAGGCGGCAGCGCACGGACCGCGTCGCTACGATGCCGCCATGATCCTCTCCGCGCCAGAGCCGCCAGAGCCGCTGATACGCGTCCTGCACGACGAGTCCCGTCCCGACCTGGCCGATCCGTCCCGACCGCGGCCGGTCCGCCTGTACGTGTGGGAGCCGACTCCCTCGGGGGAGGCTGCGGCCTCGGAGGCCTCGGAGGATCCGGGCGACGCACCCGCCCCGCTCGTCGTCGTCTCGCACGGCACCGGAGGTTCGGGCAGCGAGATGGAGTGGCTGGTGGGCCCCCTGCACGCGGCGGGGTTCCGAGTGGTGGCCCTCGACCACCACGGCAACAACTTCGTCGACGGCTACGAGCCGGAGGGCTTCCTCCACATCTGGCAACGGCCCCGGGACGTCTCCTTCGCCCTCGACGTGCTCGCCCGGGAACAGCCCCTCGGCCCGGTGGGCGTGGCGGGCTTCTCCATCGGCGGCTACACGGCCGCGGCACTGGCCGGGGCCCGCGTCGACACGGGGATCCTCTGGGCCGTCCTCACGGGCGAGGTGCCGCTGCCGGAGATCCCCGAGTTCCCCGGGGTGCTGGAGGCCCTGCGCGCGAAGTACCCGCAGGAGGAGGCTGCGCGGCGCACGCTGGACGGCGCGGGCGGTGACCTCTCCGATCCCCGGGTACGGGCGGTCTTCCAGATGGCTCCGGGAGTCGGCTCCCTGGTGACCCGGGAGAGCCTGGAAGCCGTACGGGTACCGTTCGCCGTCCGCTGGGGCGGAGCCGACACGATCACCCCGTACGAGTCCGACACGCGGCCGTACCTGGAGTACGTCCCCACCGCGAGCGGCCGCTCGATCGGCCCGGACGTCCGGCACGACGACTTCTTCGCCCCGGAGCCCGCCGACCCGACCGCCCGGGTCCGGGCCGGCGAGGATGCCGCCGCTTTCTTCCTGGAACAGCTGGGCTGACCCGGTCAGGCGCCGCCCGCGGGCGGCGCCTGACCCCGGAATCGCCACCGGATCACAGGCTCGCGAACAGGCCGTCGAGCGGCGCCGGTACGCGGCCGGGGTCGAGGGCCTCGACGAGGACGCGGCCGTAGCGGATCTTGCGGCCCTTCTTCGTACCGAGGAAGCGCCGCACCTGCTGCTGCGCCGGGCGCCCCTGCTGTGCGGGCTGGCGCAGGAAGGTCTGCAGGGCGCGGTCGTCCCCCTCCTCCCGGACGAGCTCGTGCACCCGGGCCACGCCCAGCGCGCGGATGAGCTCGTCCTCCAGATCCGCCGCGCAGACGAAGAAGCCCTGCGGCGGCGCACCGGCCCGCTCCCAGCCGCGCTCGTAGAAGCCGCGCTCCGCCTCGTCGCACAGGCCGGTGAGGCGCAGGCCCAGGCCCCGCGGCCCGAGGAAGCGGGCGAAGCGCGCGACGCTCATCGCACCGCCCATCGGCAGGACGCAGACCCCCTCCGCGGCCAGGTTCCGGCCTCGTCGCACGGCCAGCGCGTCGACCGCCTCGGCGTCGCTCGCGCCTTCGAGCAGCACCACGGTCCGTACGGGCAGCCGCGCGGCGAGCTCGCGCGCGGCGTCCGCCGCCTCCGCGGCGTGCCCGACGTCACCGAGCCCACCGGCGTCACCGGCCGCCCACGCGGTCACCGCATCCCCGAACGCCACCATGTCAGCCATGGGGCGAGTCTGATCCACTTCCCGGCGCCGCGGTACGGAATTTCCGCCGGTGAGGGCTCCCGGCCGCCCGGCCCGCCCCCGTCCGCGCGGACCGGGACGATCGACCCTAGGATGGACGGGAACCGGGTGCGGGCGGCTCGCCGCGACGCCGCCAGTCCAGGCCGCTCGGGGTGGGAGAGCCATGACAGAGGCCGCCGACACGGCGAGGATCGTCATCCTGACCGTGGACGACGATCCGGGAGTGTCCCGGGCCGTCGCCCGCGACCTGCGGAGACGGTACGGCTCCGGCTACCGGATCGTGCGCGCAGAGTCCGGCGAGTCCGCACTGGAGGCGCTGCGCGAGCTGAAGCTCCGCGGCGACCTGGTGGCCGTGATCCTCGCCGACTACCGCATGCCGCAGATGAACGGCATCGAGTTCCTCGAAGAGGCCCTCGCCGTGTACCCGGGCGCGCGCCGCGTCCTGCTGACCGCCTACGCCGACACCAACGCGGCCATCGACGCGATCAACGTCGTCGACCTCGACCACTACCTCCTCAAACCGTGGGACCCGCCCGAGGAGAAGCTCTACCCGGTCGTCGACGACCTCCTCACCGCCTGGCGCACCGGCGACCACCGGCCCGTGCCCGCCACCAAAGTGGTCGGACACCGCTGGTCGGCCCCCTCGTCGTCCGTGCGGGAGTTCCTGGCCCGCAACCAGGTCCCGTACCGCTGGTACTCCTGCGAGGAACCGGAGGGGCAGCGGCTGCTCCGGGCGGCCGGGGCCGACGGACAGCGGCTGCCCGTGGTGATCACCCCCGGCGGCACCGTGCTGGTCGAACCGGCGGCACCCGACCTGGCCGCCCACGTGGGGCTCGCGACCACACCGACCGCCGAGTTCTACGACCTCGTCGTGATCGGCGGAGGCCCGGCCGGACTCGGCTCCGCGCTGTACGGGGCCTCCGAGGGGCTGCGCACCGTACTGGTCGAGCGACAGGCGACCGGCGGTCAGGCCGGACAGAGCTCCCGCATCGAGAACTACCTCGGCTTCCCCGACGGAGTGTCGGGCGCCCAGCTCACGGACCGGGCCCGCCGCCAGGCCGGCCGGTTCGGCGCCGAGATCCTCACCGCACGCGAGGTCACCGGACTGGAGGTCAACGGCGCGGCGCGCGTCGTCCGCTTCTCCGACGGCTCGGCGATCGGCGCGCGGAGCATCATCCTGGCCACCGGGGTCACCTACCGGCAGCTCGGGGCGCCGGGATGCGACGGACTCACCGGCCGCGGCGTGTACTACGGCTCCTCGCTCACCGAGGCCTCCTCCTGCCTGGAGCAGGACGTGTACGTGGTCGGCGGCGCCAACTCCGCCGGACAGGCCGCCATGTTCCTCGCCCGAAGCGCGAAATCGGTGACGATCCTGGTGCGCGGGGAGTCCCTGGCCGCGTCCATGTCGTACTACCTGATCCAGCAGATCGAAGAGATGCCGAACATCACGGTGCGCACCCGCACCACCGTCGAGTCGGCGCACGGCGAAGGCCACCTGGAGCAGCTCACGCTGCGCGACGTGGACACCGGCGCGACCGAACTCGTCGACACCCAGTGGATGTTCGTCTTCATCGGCGCGGCCCCGCTCACCGACTGGCTGGGCGGTACGGTGCTGCGCGACGACCACGGCTTCATCCTGGCCGGGCCGGACCTCACCCCGGACGGGCGGCCCCCGGCCGAGTGGGAGCTGGACCGGCCGCCCTACCACCTGGAGACCAGCGTGCCCGGCGTGTTCGTGGCGGGCGACGCGCGCGCCCGGTCGGCGAAGCGGGTCGCGTCCGCCGTCGGAGAAGGAGCCATGGCCGTGATGCTCGTCCACCGGTACCTGGAGGAATCGTGAGCGGGCGGGCGATGCCGTGCTCCCCCGAGGAGATCGGCTCGCTCTTCCTGTTCGAGAAGCTCACCCCGGAGCAGCTCGGCCGGCTGTGCGCCGAGGGCCGCATCGAGCGGTTCGACACCGGCCCCGTCTACGCCGAGGGCGCCACCGCCACCTGCTTCTACGTGATGATCGAGGGCACCGTCGTGCTGTCCCGCCGGGTCGGCGGCGACGAGGTCGAAGTCGGCCGGACCTCCCAGCGCGGGGTGTACGCGGGGGCCATGCAGGCCTACCTGGGCGACCGGGTCCCGCAGACGTACAACAACTCGATGCGGGTGACCGAGCCGACACGGTTCTTCGTCCTGCCCGCACAGTCCTTCGCGGACGTCATGCAGGAATGGTTCCCCATGGCCGCGCACCTGCTGGAGGGGCTCTTCTTCGGCGCCCGCAGCACCCAGCAGGCCATCGGCCAGCGCGAACGGCTCCTCGCCCTCGGCTCCCTGTCCGCGGGGCTCACCCACGAACTCAACAACCCGGCCGCGGCAGCCGTCCGGGCCACCGCCACCCTGCGCGAACGCGTCGGCAAGATGCGGCACAAGCTGGCCCACATCTCCCAGGGCAACTACCCCCGGGAGGCCATCGCCGAGCTCATCGAGATCCAGGAACGCACCGTCGAACGGGTGGCGAAGGCACCGGCGTTGAGCCCCCTGGAAGCCTCCGACCGGGAGGACGAGATCGCCGACTGGCTGGAGGACCACGGCTTCGCCGAGGGCTGGCGCATCGCACCGGTCTTCGTCCAGGCCGGCCTGGACACGGACTGGCTGGAGCAGGTCGCGGCGCGCGTGGCCGAGGATCTGCTGCCGTCGGCCCTCGGCTGGCTCAACTACACGGTGGAGACCGAGTTGTTGATGGACGAGATCGACGACTCCACCACCCGCATCTCCCACCTCGTGGACGCCGCCAAGCAGTACTCGCAGCTCGACCGCGCCCCGCACCGGGTGGTCGACGTCCACGAACTCCTCGACAGCACCCTGCTGATGCTCTCCGGCAAGATCGGCCCCCGGATCCGGGTGGTCAAGGAGTACGACCGCGCCGTGCCGGACGTACCGGCCTACCCCGCGGAACTCAACCAGGTGTGGACCAACCTCATCGACAACGCCGTCTTCGCCATCGGGAGCACGGGCCGCGAGGGCACCCTGACGGTCCGCACGGCACGCGAGGGCGAACGGCTGCTCGTGGAGTTCCGCGACACGGGGCCCGGCATTCCGTCCGAGATCCGCAGCCGAATCTTCGACCCCTTCTTCACCACCAAACCCGTCGGCGAGGGCACCGGTCTCGGCCTGGACATCTCCTGGCGGATCGTCGTCAACAAGCACCACGGAAGCCTTCAGGTCGAGTCCGTCCCGGGCGACACCCGCTTCCAGGTGCTGCTCCCGCTGACCGCACCCGATCCCGAGCCCTCCGAGGAGTCCGCATGACCGCCATCGACGGAGTCGACCCGAGCGTCCCGCCCAGCGGCAGCGGCTGCGTCGACTGCGATGCCGCGGGTGGCTGGTGGTTCCACCTGCGGCGCTGCGCCCAGTGCGGCCACGTCGGCTGCTGCGACTCCTCGCCCGCCCAGCACGCCACCGCCCACTGGAAGGCGACCGGCCATCCCCTGGTGCAGAGCTACGAACCGGGCGAGGACTGGTTCTGGGACTACGCGACGAACGAACTGTACGAGTCCGGCCCCGAGCTGGCCCCGCCGTCCGGCCACCCGTCCGACCAGCCGGCCCCGGGTCCGGCGGACCGGCTCCCCGAGGACTGGAGCCGACGGCTCCACCGCTGACCGGGCGGGCGGGGGCGGACGGGAGCGGGCGAGGACGGATCAGAAGGGCTTGGTCGGCAGGTACTTGCCGTCCAGGGTGATGACCGCGCGCTCGCCTCCGTCCGGGTCGGCGACCTTCTTCACGTCGAGCCTGAAGTTGATCGCGGAGACGATCCCGTCGCCGAGCTGCTCGTGGACCAGGGCCTTCAGCGTGGTGCCGTAGACCTGGAGCATCTCGTAGAAGCGGTAGATCGTCGGGTCGGTGGGGACGCCGCCGGGGACCGAGCCGCGGGTCGGGATGGTCTGCAGCAGCGCCGCGTCGTCGGCGTCCAGGCCCAGGAGGCCGGCCACGGCCTCGGCCGAGGCCCGGGGCAGCGGGTGCTGTCCGAGCACGGCGGCGGTGACGAAGGCGACCGACAGACCGGCGGCGTCCGCGATCCGCTGCCAGGTCAGGTCCTCGCGGATCTTGGCGTCCACGGCCTTGACGGCCAGGGCCTGACGGGCGGTGTTGTCGAACTGGGCGTGCACCATGAGGGGCTTCCTTTCGGTTGGGCCGCGCACCGCAGGGCAGGGGCGAGCGGCGGGTGGGGTGGGGGAACTGCATCGGGGGTGGGGTGGGACGGAGGTGGGAGCGCGGGTCCGGGATCCGCGGGGTGGCGGCGGTCAGCCCGTCGGGGAGGCCGCCCGGGAGGTGCCGAGTTCCTCGACGCCCCCGGCCCCGATGTCGTAGACCCAGCCGCGCAGGGTCACCGACCCCGAGGCCAGGGCGCGGGCCACCGAGGGATGGGTGGCCAGGTTCGCCACCTGTGCGAGCACGTTCTCCCGTACCAGGGCATCGACCGGCCGCCCGTCCTGCGCGGCGCCGGTACGGGCGAGCGAGGCGTCCGCGTGGCGCAGCCAGTCGGCGACCGCCGGGGCGCCGCTGAGGTCGTGCCGCTCGGCCAGGGCCGTCATGGCCCCGCAGGCGGAGTGCCCGCACACGACGATGTCGCTCACGCCCAGGACGGCCACGGCGTACTCGATGCTGGCCGCCACCCCGTCCGTGCCGGGGGCGTGGGCGGGCACGAGGTTGCCCGCGGTCCGGATGACGAACAGCTCACCCGGCTCGCTCTGGGTGATCAGCTCCGGCACCACACGGGCGTCGGAGCAGCTGATGAACAGGGTCCGCGGCCGGTGGGCCGTCGCCAGCCGGGCGAAGAGCTCCGCCTTGGCCGGGTAGACCTCCCGCCGGAACCGGGCGACGCCCTCGACGAGGTCGTGCATGGTGACTCCCTTCGCTGCCTGCCGACCCGTCGGGCCGACGGGATCCACCCTGCACGACCTGCATCTATAGTGTCCAAGACGTAGTAGGCATTCCTCCTATAGATGCGATCTATACTCACCGCATGGCCACCCTGGAACTCCGTCACCTGCGCTACCTGCTCGCCGTCGCCGAACACGCGAGCTTCACCCGCGCCGCGGAAGAGCTGCGGATCTCCCAGCCGACCCTGTCCCAGCAGGTCAAGCAGCTCGAAAGCGCCATCGGCGTCCAGCTCCTGGACCGCACCGGCCGCAGCGGCGTCCGCCTCACCGACGCCGGCGAGGCCTACGTCCTCCACGCCCGCCGGGCCCTGCGCGACCTCGCCGCCGCGGAACGCGCCGTCCACGACGTCGCCGACCTCTCCCGGGGCCACCTCCGGCTGGCCGTGACCCCGACCTTCACCGCCTACCTCGTCGGCCCCCTGGCGGCGGAGCTCCACGCCCGCCACCCCGGTATCACCCTGGACGTCCGGGACATGGCCCAGGACCGCATCGAAGCCGGCCTGCTCGCCGACGAACTCGACCTGGGAATCGCCTTCGACGGCCCGCACCTGCCAGGCATCACCTCGATCCCGCTGTACGCCGAGACCCTCAGTCTCGTCATCGCTGCCCCTGCCCCCGCCCCTGCCGCCGACCCGCGCCCACCCCTGTCCGTGACCGCTCTCGCTGACCGCCAACTAGCGCTGCTCAGCGGTGATTTCGCCACGCGTGGACACATCGACGCCTACCTGGCGGAGCACCGGGTACGGCCGCGCATCGCGGTGGAGGCCAATTCCGTCCAGACCCTCACCGAAATCGTCCGGCGCACCGGCCTCGCGACCGTCCTGCCCGACGCGGTCACGGAGGACCATCCCCGGCTGGCCCAGGTGGCCCTGGAACCGCCCCTGCCCACCCGCACCGTCGCCCTCATGCGACGGGAGAACGCCTACCGGAGCGCCGCCGCGGGCGCGTTCACCCGGCTCACCCGTGAGCACGTCCAGGCCCGCGGCTACACCCCGGCGTGAACCCCGCCGCCGTGCCCCGCACGGCGCACGGCCCCGGGAGTGGTCCCGTACCAGCGCTTCACGGCCCGGCGCAGGGCGCGGGCATCGGCGTAACCGCTCCGGACGGCGATCGAGTCCACGCTCAGGTCGGTGTCGTGGAGCAGCCGGGTGATGTGGTCCCGCCGTACGGTCTCGACCTCCGCGCTCCACGTCGTCCCGTGATCCTCCAGGCGGCGCTGGAGGGTCCGCGCGCTGAGGGTCATGCGCTGCGCCACCGAGGACAGGGTCGGCGCACCCGCGTCGTGCGCGGACGCGAGGGCGGTACGGAACAGGTCCAGCCAGTCGTGCAGGGGGATCGCGCTCGCTAGGCTCTGCTCGGCGTGCCGCCGGAGGACGGCCGACAGCCCGGGCTGGGCGTGCGGCGTCGGGGAGTTCAGGTCGGAGGTACGGAAGGTGATCGAGCTGGTCGGGGCCTCGAACTCGATCTTCCGGGTGCCGTAGAGCTCGATCAGGCCCTCGTGCCGCGGCGGTGCCGGGGTGGAGAGGGACACGTGCAGCGGGACGAGCCGCCGCCCCGCGGCCTCGCCGAGCCGGCGCCGGTACAGACCGAGGGCGTAGCCGCGGATCCCGCAGGCCGCCTCGTGGGCGATGTCGGCCCGATTGACGTGGCCGATGGTGACGCGCTCGCCGTCCTCGGTGATCTGCATGCCGTCCGTCAAAGGGTCGGCGACGGTGGCGAAGTAGGCGGCGGCGTCCCGGATCCCCTCGAGCGGAGTGGGCGCGGAGGTGATCAGGTAGTCCCATACCCCCAGGGTGCCGATGCCCGACTCCCGGGCCAGCAGCACGGACATGTCGGTCCAGGGGGCGTGGACCGTCGTGAGCTCCGCGATCCGGATGGCCGTCGCCGAGGGGGTGCGGCACAGGTCGTCGTTGAGGTGCTGGGGCGCCATGCCCGGCAAGTGGGCGTATCCGTGCGGACCTATGCCGACCAGCCGCGCGACGCCGACGCTCAGACGGGCGAGTGCGGAGGAGGTTGTCCCCTGATGTGCGTGCGAGACCACAGCGGCAGAGCATAGTCCAGCCCGAAGTGCCAGGTCATCGTGGGGGTTAGGCGCCAACTGCCCCCAAAACGGCGCGCAGGGACCCTTGGTGGCGCGGCCGGTCCCCTTGCTGGCGCGTGCAGCCCTGCGAGAACCGAACTGCCCGGCCGTAGCGTGGCGTTCGTTGCCGCACGGCACGGACGGTGCGATGCCCTCCCACGGGGGTGGAGGGCTCGCGATCCGGCCGTGCCGGGTAGGCTGTGGAGCTCCGTGGGCGCGGGACGGCAGGACAGCACGACCACATGCTGGGGGATTCTCATGTTCACGGTTGTCTCGTCCGACGGTACGACCATCGCCGCCGAGCGCCACGGCACCACGGGACCGGTGCTCGTCCTCGTCGGGGGCACGTTGATGACCCGGGTTCGGCACGCACCGCTCGCCGCCCTCCTGGCAAGCGAGTTCAGCGTCGTCAACTACGACCGGCGGGGCCGGGGCGACAGCGGCGACCACCCCGTCTACGAGGTGCAGCGCGAGATCGACGACCTCGACGCGCTGATCGAGAGCGTCGGCGGGCCGGTGCTGCTCTTCGGCATGTCCTCCGGAGCCGTCCTGGCCCTGGAGGCCGTGGCCCGGGGCAGCTCCGTCTCGGCCCTGGCCCTGTACGAGCCGCCGTTCATCGTCGACGGCACCCGCCCGCCGCTGCCGGCCGACTACGTGGACCGCGTGGAAGGGGCCCTGGCGCGGGGGAGCGCCACCGAGGCGCTCACCCACTTCCTGACCACGGGCCTTGCCATGCCCGACGAGGACATCGCCAGAATGCGGAACACCCCGGTGTGGGCGGCGTGGGAGGCCACCGCCCGAACCCTGCCCTACGACGGCCGGCTGATGGCCGGCACCATGTCCGGCCTGCCGCTGCCCACCGACCGGTGGTCCTCGGTGAGCGTGCCCGTCCTGGTCGGCCACGGCGGCGCGGGCGAGGCGTACATGGCCCATGCGGCGAAGGAACTCGCCTCCCACGGCGACAACTACACCCTGCACACGTTCCCCGGCCAGACCCACGCCGTGGACCCGCAGGCCCTGGCCCCCGTCCTGACCGCCTTCTTCACCGGCCGGACCCTGGAGGGCCGGCCCTGTTAGGTGCGCGCGTTGCGCGTACGGGCGGAAGCTCAGGGTAAGCGCGGTTCATGACCGTACTGAAGACGGGCGTTCTCGTCATGGACAGCGCCGAACCCGAGTCCCTGGCCCGGTTCTACGCCGAGCTGCTCGGAGCCGTGGTGGGCCCGGCACCAGGTGACGGGGAGCTGTTCCTCGTCACGGGCGGCTCCGGTGTGGTCCTCGGGGTCCGCCGCGATCCGAACCACGCGCCGCCGAGCTGGCCGGCGCCGGAAGACTCCCAGCAGGCCCATCTGCGGATCCTGGTGGCGGCGGACTCCTTCGACGAAGCCGAGCGGGAGGCCGTGGCCCTCGGGGCACGCCCGCTGTCGGCCGAGGAGGACGGCACCAGACTGGACAACCGTACGACGCTGCGCCGGTTCAGCGACCCTGACGGACACGCGTTCCTCCTCGCGGCAGTCCGCGAGGAACCCGTGGCGCACCGTGCTGCCGACGGGTGACCAGTAGAGGACCGTCAGCCGGGGTGTAGGGGACGGCGAGGGCCGGACTGGGCACAGGGCACACACGTGGTCGCGGCCGGCCGGATCTCCAGGCGCTCGGGCGGAATCGTCGCGCCGCACCCCTCGCACTGCCCGTACTCGCCCGCGTCGAGTCTTTCGAGCGCCCGGTCCAGTTCCTCCACATGGTCGTGCGCCTGGGCCATCAGGGAGGCCACGTGGGCACGCTCGAAGGCCGTGCTGGCCCCTTCGGGATCGTGCTCGTCGTCCACCGCGACCAGGGCGTTCGCCGCGACGATCCCGTCGAAGTCGCGCCCCAGTGCGGCCACCCGGTCGAGCGTGGCGTCGCGGTCAGCCGCGAGACGTGCGCGGGCAGCCGCCACGTCGGGCGGTTCGAGCTCCTCATGGCCGTACCGGGGTGCGTCGCTCATGCGTGGGTCAACGCCGGGCCGTGGCTCCCCGATTCCCGAACGACCGGGCTGCCCACGGCCCCGCGCAACCCCGGCAGGGCCACGGTGCGGCTCAAGCCGCCGGTGCCACCGGGGGCGAGGCAGCCGAGAGCGCGGCGGCGGCCATGATCCGCGGGGGCTGGACGGCCAGCCCCTCTGCCCCCGCCTGCGTCTCCAGCACCCGGCGGGCTTCGGCGGTCGCCGGCAGCACGGCCAACGGCACGCGTGCGGAGCGGCACATGCGGTGGGTCCGTACGACCGTGCTCACCGCGGCGGTACTCAGCGGCGCGTCCGAGAGTTCCAGCATGACGGGTGCGGAACGGTGGGCGGCGAGGCATCCGTCGATCGCCCAGGCGGCTGCGGCCCGGTCGGCGATCTCCAGGTCGGCACGGAGCCGGATGATCAGAACACCGTTCTCGGTCACGTTGAAGGGCAGCACGGACACTCCTCGTCCTCACGAACGCTTCGGCAGGTCACCGTGCGGATGCCCGGGTATGGGACCGGCATGCGCGACCTTCACGGTCGGGATCACCAGATGGCCGAGTGCAGGGGCTTCGTTTCGCGGACCGTCAGCCGGCCGGGTCGAGCGACTGAGGGCGACAGGACGGGGTAGCCGCCGAGGGACCGCACCACCGAAGGAGGACGAGATGACGGCCCACGAGAACTCCCGGCGCCATCCGCGCACCACCCCGTCCGAGGCCGAGGGCGAGGCCGGCGACCGGGAGGCCCGCCGACAGGCCGACGAAGCCGTCGTACGGCGCCCCGACGAGGGCGACGGCGAAGCGGGTGGGGGCGGCCCCGAGACGAAGCGGCAGCGCCCGGGCGTCGCCCGCAACGAGGCGGAGTGATCGCGGTGCGCACCACAGCGGCACGGGTGATGGGCGTGGCCACCCTCGGGTACGGAGTGGCCGTCGCCTGCCGACCCAGGGTGCTGGCCCGCCCCTGTGGACTGGCAGAGCACGGCTCCTCCGCACTGCTGATCCGAGCCCTCGGCGTTCGGGACGCCGTCATCGGCGCGGCCATGGTCGCGATCCCGGCGGGCGGCGCACTGCGCACGGCCGTACTGTCACGGATCGCCATCGACGCCGGGGACGCACTGCTCTTCGGCACGTTCCTGCCCCACCGCGCCGAGCGGGCGAAAGCGGCCTCGGCCGCGCTGGTCTGGGCGGCCCTCTGCGGCTGGACCCTGACCAGCAGCGGTCGGCCGACGGCGCCGCTGGTGGAGGACGCGGCCCACGTCGCCGTACGGGCCGCCCAATCGGCCACGCGCGCCGAACTCTGACGCGCTGTTCCGGGTCAGAGCTTCCCGAAGACGACCCCGCGCCAGCTCCACCCCGCGGCGAGCACCGCCTCGCGCAGCGGGTCCTTCAGGTCGGAGTTGTCGAAGCGGAACACTTCGGTGGCCTCGAGGGCGCCGTCGTCCCCCCGCTCGACCTTCCGGCGCCAGGACACGGTGGTCACCTGCCCGCGTGCGGCGTCGGCCGACAGGGCGAGCCGGGGCGTGCCTCCCAGCCAGGTGACGTCGAACTGCCGGTCGACGCTGCGGACCTCGCGGGCGGCCTCGTCCAGGCGCAGCTGGATCTGGAGCACCCGGCTCACCTGGGTCCGGGCGAAGAAGGTGTGCCAGGCCGGCTCCCGGATCCGCCACTCCGCCACCAGGTCGACGCCCTCGGGGGCGCCCCCGCGCACGGCGTACGGGGCGTCCGCCGCGAAGAGTCCGAGCAGGGCCGCCCGCACCTCCTCGGCGGAACGCGGTGCGACGCCGCTGTCGGGGTGCCTGGTGCCGGTGAGTTTGTCGAAGAGACCCATCGCACCACCCTAGGGACATCCGGCCGTTCGAGACAAGATCGAACGGCCCGGACCGGCCCGGCCCGGATCCTACGATCCCGCTGCCGTGTCCGGTGCCACCGTACGCAGGAACTCCTGGAAGTCGCCCAGGACGTCGTCGTGCTGCTCCGCGGTGGCGGTCAGCACCATCCGGATCACCGCACGCTTGCGCGGGTCGTGGACGTCCAGCATGGACAGGTAGACCTGGGACTGGACGAGCTCGCGGCGGACGCCTCCCGCGACCGCCGAGAAGCTCACCCGCTGGGTCAGACCCGGCGCGCCGTCGGTGCCGATCTCTCGGCGGGCGGCCACCACCACGGACTCGCCGGCCTCGCGCAGCCGCTCCACCGAGGCGTCGGCGAGCTCGTCGAGGCTCGCCTCCTCCGGCGGGAACTCCCCGTCGATGGTGATGTTGGCCGTGAAACCGGAATCCGGCTGCGGATGCAGCGCGACGAAGGCCACGCCCGGAGCGCCGACCTCGTCCGGCGGGGCGGGCTGCCAGCCCTCCGGCAGTCGGAATTCGATCGGTACGGGCAGTGTCGTGGGCATCGCGCGCTTTCCTTCTTTCCTTCTGTACTCCCACGGAACGTGGGTCAGTCGAACCAGCTGCCGACAGTGTCCTTGACCGAGCCCGCGGCATCGCCCACCGCATGGGCGGCGTCCCCCACCGCGTCGGCCGCGTCACCGGCGGCATCGGCGATCTTCCCGGGGTCGACCGTGAACTCCGCTCCGACGGAACCGCCGAGGCCGAGGGCGACGCCCACCTTGCCGCCGACGTGGAACTTGCCGTCGTCGCCCTTGCCGAAGGTCACCTTCGCCTCGGCGCCCGCTCCGGCCCATCCCTCGGCCGTGGCGCCGGCCCCGATCCCGGCGACCTCGGCGCCTCCGGCGACGGACCCCTTCGCCCCGGCGAAGGCCTTCGCCCCGGCGTTCAGCCCCTCCAGGCCGACGCCGGCACTGGCCTGCGCCTCGGCTCCGGCGAACCCCTCGGCCCGGCCGTAGCCCTCCACGTACCCGTATCCCGCGCGCCCCTCGGCCAGGGCCCGGCCACCCGCGGAGACCTCGGCCTTGCCCGTGAGGCCCTTGTCCGTGATGCCGACGTTGGCGCTGGCCCGGGCCCCCGCGTAGGCGTCGGCGATGCCGGAGAGCCGCATCGAGCCGTTGCTGAGCGATCCCTGCGCCGTCGCGTGGCCGAGCTCGGCGTACGCCTGGGCCGAGCCCTCCTTGCCGTACTTGGGCCCGGCGACCTTGGTGCCCGCGTCGGGCCCGGTCGCCGACGCGGAGCCCTCGGCCTGCCAGCCGTCGGTCTTCGTACCCACCTCGGCGTCCTTGGACCGGGGGAGCGGCACCTTGGACAGATCGCCCTCGGGGTGGGCGTTGAACCCGCCGATGGTCTGGTCGGCCCCCTTGCCGAAGGCGTCCCGGTTGCCGTCGACGACGGCGGCCTCCAGAGCGGCCTTCACGTGCTGATCGGCCTCGGAGGCGGCCTTCACGCGGTCGTCGAGGTACTGCTGCCAGGAGGTGACCGCCGTACGGATGGAGGCTTCGCCGTCGGGGTCGTGGTGGTAGGCGCTGCGCTCGGCGGGGGTCAGCTTCGAGTAGTCGAAGGCGACGCGGCCCTGTTCCGACACGGTCATCCCGGCGGCGACCGCTTCGTCGCGCGCGCTGCGGAGCTTCGACTTGAGGTCGGTGAACACGGCGTGGGCGTCCAGCAGCAGGCTCGCGACGGCCTTGGCCTGGGTCTGCGCCGCGGCGTACTCGTAGCGGGTCCCCGCGAAACCCGACTGCGCGGCGCCCGCGCTGACGCCGGCCCAGGTCTGGCCGAGCGTGATCTTCTGGACGCTATCGCCGTAGCGGCCCTCGACCTTCTTCAACTCGCCCGCCATGGACTCCCACTTGGCCGCCGCAGCGGTCAGCAGGCCCAGGTCCGTGGTCATGACCTCGTGATACGTCAGCACCGCAGCCCCCTACAGACCGTTCAGCTTCGAGCCGGACACCAGGAACTGGCTGCCCAGCCCGTTGTCGTTGCGCACGAAGAGCCCCGAGGCCCCGCGCAGCGCCCCCTTCTCGGAGGACAGACGGCCCATCAAGGTCCGCACCTGCTGGTCCCAGGTGTCCGACACCTTCTTCAGGCCGGCGGCCGTGTCCCAGCCGTCGAAGCCCTTCTGGGCTGCGCTCGTGGCATCGTCCGCATGCTCGGAGGCCCTCTTGGTGTCGGGCTCCAGCTCGGTCTCGATGGTGTTCGCCGCGGCCTGCTTCTCGGCGGGCGTCGAGGCGAAGTCACCGGACCCGCCCGGAGCGAACGGCCCGGTCGGCGCGCCGTTCAGGCGCACGGTCACGTCGCGGTCCGTGACGCCCGCGCGCTCACGCTCCCACTCCTGCGTGAAATCCCCTGACATGATGCTCCCCCGTCCGAAGGGAAAGATCATATACATGCCAATCGAACAGAGGTCAACCACCCCGTGCGCAGGTGACGGCCCCCCGGGCCGGCACGTCATCTGACCGAAGCGTGCCGGTCTTGTCCCTGCTGTGTAACAGGCGTCTGGGAGCCCCGTGACGGGGGAAATTCGCTACTGCAGGCCGGCGGGAACGCGGGCAAGGAGCAGGCGGGAGCCACGACGGCCCGCCGGCTGCCTCCTCGGAGCCGTCACGGTCTGCGTTCACCATCAGGAGTCGACAGCGGCCGCCCAGGGCCGCCAACGGGGGAACGCCATGAACACTGCAGCCCGTACGAGTCGCAGAGGCTGGAAGTCCTACGTCATCGGGGCCGCGACGGTCACCGCACTCCTCGCGTCCGCGGCGTGCTCGCCGAGCGGGGGCGACGGGCCGGACGACGGCAAGCCCACGGCCAAGCCGAGCAACCCGAGCACGCCGAGCCCGTCGAGCACGCCGAGCGGCACCGGCTCCCCGAGCGCGCCGAAGCCCGGCGACACGCCCTCGGCGAAGCCCACCCCGGCACCGACCGCCACCGGCGGCAGCGGCGACGGAGCCGCCGCCGTCTGCGCCCCGGGCGACGTCTCGATCACCTCCAGCACCGAGGACGAGATCAGCAAGGGCGTCCGGCACATCCTCCTCACCCTCACCAACACCAGCGGGAAGGCGTGCAAGGTCTACCGCTACCCCCAGGTCCAGCTCGGCGGCGCCGCGCGCCCGGTACCCGAGATCAAGGAGAGCGCCCCGATGCCCGGGACGCCGTACGACACCATCGCTCCGGGCAAGCAGACGTACGCCGCACTGCTCCTGAACGGCCCCATGGACGAGGCCCCGACGAAGAGCATGACCGTCCAGCTCCAGGACACCACGGCCGGGAGCAAGAAGGGGGACCCGATCAAGGTCGCCCTGCCCGGAGTCGACACGGTCTACTACAACGACTTCGCCAAGGTCACCCACTGGATGACCGCCTCGGGCCTGGCCCTGCGGTTCGTCATGTCGTCCTGATCCCTGCCTGATGCCGCCCTCGTCCCGTCCTGGCCTCCGGGCTCTCCGGGCCGTCCTCTAAGGTGACTCCACCGGCCGGTCCGCGCGCTCGGAGCGTGCGGGCAACGGCCATGTGGACAGGGGGAGTCGGTGGAGTCACTGCGGCCCGGGGACCCGCCGGAGATCGGCGGGTACCGCCTGCTGGCGCGGCTCGGCGAAGGCGGCATGGGCGAGGTCTTCCTGGCCCGGACGGCGTCCGGCCGGCCGCTGGCCCTGAAGACCGTCCACCGGGAACTGAGCCGGGATCCCGACTTCGCCGACCGCTTCACGCGGGAGATACGCGCCAACGACCGCGTACGTTCCGCGTGGACGGTCTCGGTGGTCGATTTCAGTGCTCCGGGGGCGTCCCCGCAGTGGCTCGCCACGGAGTACGTCGCCGCGCCCTCCCTCGGCGAGTGGGTGCACCGGCACGGACCGCTGAGCGGCCCGGCCGTGTGGAGCCTGGCCCGGGAACTGGCGGCCGCGCTCGTGGCCGTACGGGCGGCCGGCGTGGTCCACCGCGACATCAAGCCGGGGAACGTGCTGCTCGGCCGCGAGCGGCCCTTCCTCATCGACTTCGGCATCGCACGTGCCGTGCACGACCCGCGCCACACCCGGACGGGAGCCGTCATCGGCACGCCCGGGTTCCTCGCGCCGGAGCAGGCGACCGGAGCCGTGGCCGAAGCCCCGGCGGACGTCTTCTCGCTCGCCGCGGTACTGGTCTACGCGGCGACCGGGCGCAGCCCCTTCCTGGCCGCCGGCGAGGAGCTCGAACTCCCCGGCCTCCTCTACCGGATCGTGCACGACGAGCCTTCCCTGGACGGAGTTCCGGACGGGCTCCGCCCGCTGCTCGGCGCCTGCCTGGCCAAGGATCCGCAGCAGCGCCCGACCGCCGACGAGGTGCTGACCGGGATCGGCGCGGCAGAGCAGGAGTGGACCGCGGCGGTACCCCCTGCGCTCGCGGCGGACGTCGGCAGCCGGACGACCGTGCTCCAGGGCATCCTGGCGGCGTCCCAGCCGTCACCGCCGCCCACGCCCGTTCCCGTGCCGCCGGCGCCCTCGACACAACCCTCGGCGTTCGCGGCGACGCCGCCACTGCCGTCCCCCCGTCCCGCCGGGACGCGGCGCGTGCCCTGGGCGGCGGGGGCGGTCGGCGCGGCCGTCCTCGTCGCCGCGGTCACCCTCGTGATCAAGATGCCGTGGGGCGGGGACGGTGACGGGGGCGGGGACGGGCGCGGACCGGCGACTCCTTCCGCCTCCACCACCGCCACGTCGGCGATGCCGCCGTCGTGGGTCGGCACGTGGACCGGCACCGGCCCCGGAACCCCCGACGCGGACGGAATCACACGGGCCAGGACCGGCGAGTTCTCCGTCACGGTCACGCTGAACGCGGGCTCGGTCGGCGAGATCGTGGGCCGGCAGGTCAGCGAGGTGAAGGAGACCCTCTCCGGGCGGAACCTGGGGTGCACGGAGGCCCTGGAACTACGCCAGACGAGCGGGAACAGAACGGTCTTCGCAGCGGTGACCAGCCATCCGACCGACACGGCGGCCACCTTCGACTGCCCGAAGGGCAACCTCTACGTACTAACCCTGACGGAGCCCGACCGCCTGACCCTGGAAACCGAAGGAGCCCAGTCCGCGGGCGCCCCCGAAAGCCTGACCCGCAGCCACTAGCGGTACCCGTCACCGATGACCGGTGCGGTACGGGGCTCCGTCCTGTCCTACGGTGCCGGCGGTTGCTGGGCCGGTACCTGCTGAGCCGTGGCCCCTCGCCGGCGCGGGGCCGCGGGCGCCTCGGGCGGCGGATTGACCGCCACGCCGTGCATCTGCTTTCCCGTGGCCAGTACGTCCATGACGATCTGGGTGAGCAGTTGCTCCTTCATGGGGTCTTCGAGCCGGTCGACGATGCGTTCTGCGCTCAGGAAGTACTGGTTGAGCACCGGCTGGTTGAAGTACTGGTTGAGCTGCTGCAGGGAGCGGCCGTACACCACCATGAACGTCTTGCTGATGTAGCCGACGAACACGGTCGAGACGGCGGCGAGGGATCCGATGAAGATGCGCTCGCCGAGAACGTTGGTCTGCATGGAGGCGATGAACGCCCCGACCAGCACCAGCAATCCGACGATCATGGCGCCGAGGCTGCTGTAGAAGGACTTGTTGGCCTGCTTCGTCGCGATCTGGTGATAGCGGTCGAGGAGGAGCCTGTTGAAGTTGACCAGGCTGGCCAGCTCCATCCTCTCCTTTAGATGATCGGCCGCGTTCTCCAGGCGTTCGCGTTCCTCTCGGCGGGCCGCGGCCTTTCGTCGCTCTCTGAGGACGAGTGCTGCGATGACGGCGATGGAGAGGAGGAGAGCGATGGCCCCCACGACGGGCAGGAACCAGGTGGGAAGCGGTTCGGTCGCCGTACGCTTGCCGTCACCCCGGGTAGCAGCGATGCCAACCGTGGCCATGGCGAGACCCCCTGCTGCCATCGCAGTGATCATCGACGTCCGCGCGAGCGTCTGGCTCCGGATGCTCTGGATGTGGCTCTGCTGGACAAACTGCGCAGCCATTTGCGCAGCAGCCCGCTCAGCTCCGGTTCCCACTCCCACGCTTCCCCCACGTCCTTGTGCCGGGGCGTCAGATTAGCGAAACCCTCCTCGTACCGCCCGCGGTTCCGCCATCGGCAGCAGCCGCAGCACCTCGATGTGGCGGGCTCTAGGTGGATTCCTTCGGTCCGGATCGGCCTGAGAGGCGCAGCGCCGCGGTGTGGCCGAGCCAGGCGGCTGTCGCGCCGACCGCGTACCAGAAGAGGTCGGGTGGGTTGAAGGTGGAGCCGAGGACGAGCCGGGCGAGCCCGCTGTGCCGGGAGAGCTCCGCCGGTACCCCGGTCAGCTGGAGGAACTCCACCGCCCAACTCGCCGTGAGAGCACCGAAGGCGGCCCGCAGGGCCGTCACCCGTGGCAGGGCCAGCACGATGAGGCCGAAGATCAGTACGGTGTAGAGCGCGTCTCCGCCGTACTTGGCCGTGCTCCCCGTCGCCACGGCCCGTAGCCCGAGCCCCGCGCCTACGGTCACGACCACCGCACCGGCTGCCGCGAGACGGGTGCGGGTCCGGGCCCGGCCGGTTTCGGTGCGGGCACGGCTCGCAGGCACGTAGGTGGTCATGGCTCCACACTGCCAGACGGGCGACGGCGTACCCAGGCGGGTTGAGTAGGGCGACTCATGCCGGACCGGGCCGTGGCCGACAGGCTGGAAGCATCACAACCGCACACCCCGTCCCGGAGGTTCGATTCCATGATCAGCCACATCGCCGCCACCCTGGCCCCGGTGTTCGGGCGGTTGACCGTCTCCGCGGACACCACGGGCCCCGTGGCCGGCGGGACCATCCTGGCCGCCAACCACACCAGCCTGGCCGACCCCGTCGTCGTGGTCGCCGCGCTGCGCCGGCTCGGCGTCGAGCCGGTGATCATGGCGACGGCCGGGCTCTGGCGGATCCCGGTGCTCGGCCGGGCGCTCGCCCGCGAAGGACACATCCCGGTTCACCGGGGAACGGCCCGCGCGGCCGCCTCGCTCTCCGACGCCGCCCGGGCACTGGCGGAGGGGCGGTGCGTGCTGATGTACGGGGAAGGCGCGATCCCCACCCGGCGCGACTCGGGGGAAGCGGCGCCCCTGCCCTTCCGCAGCGGCCTGGCCCGCCTCGCCCTGGCCACCGGCGCACCCGTCCGCCCCGTCGGCCAGGCGGGCGCCCGCCGGGTGAGCTCCGGTACGACGGCAAAACAGCTCGCCGGAGTCCTCACGGCCCCGGTCCGCCGGCCGCGGGTCCATGTGCACGTGGGCGCGCCCCTGTTCCTGCCCGACGGGCTGCCCGAGGCGACGGCCGCGGCTCACGGCGCGGTCACCTCGGCCTGGAACACCGCACTGTCCGGCCTCGCAGGCGTCGGAGTCGGGGTCGGGATCGGCACGCCGTAGGCCGCGCGGAGCATCGGCTCCGACGGGCCGGTCAGCGGACCGGGCGCAGGGCCGCCAGGTCCCGGGCGGCGAGTTCGGGACGGGCCGTCAGGGCGGTGTGCACCGCTTCCAGGACCGGCAGCTCGGCGTGGCCGCGGGCCAGGTCCACGTCCTTGGCCGCCAGCGCCACGGGGAAGTGGGACCCCTCGGCGTAGGCCCGGGCCACCGCACCGGCCAGGGGGCCGCGCGCCAGCTCCGAGCGCAGCAGCTCCTCCGGGAGGCCCAGCGCGGAGCCCAGTTGCAGGGCTTCGGTGACCAGCGCGACCCCGCCGATGGCCGCGTTGATCAGGACCAGCTTGAGCGCGGCGCCGGAGCCCGCCGGACCGCACTCGGTCACCTCGCCCAGGGTGTTCAGGACCCGCCGGACGGGGCCGGGCAGCGGTCCCCCGGCCAGCACCCACAACTCGCCGGTGGCGGCCCGGTCCACGCTGCCCATGACCGGGGCGTCGGTCAGCGGCACCCCCGAAGGCAGCCGTCCCGCCAGCTCCCGTACCGCCTGCGGCCCGACGGTCGAGGTGTCGATCCAGTGCGTACCGGGGCGCAGGGCGGGCAGCAGGTCATCCGCGACGGCGTTCAGCGCCGCCGGATCGGCGAGCATGGTGATCACGAGATCCGCCGCGCGGACGGCCTCGGCGGGGCTCGCGGCCGGAACCGCGCCGGCCTCGGCGAGCGCACGGGTCTTGGCGGGGGTGCGGTTCCAGACGGTCAGCCGGTGTCCGGCGGCGAGGAGTCGGCGGGCCATCGGGGCGCCCATGCTGCCCAGGCCGAGGAAGGCGATGTGCGGCGCGTCGTCCGCTGTGGTGTTCATGGCCACGACGCTAGGTCCGCCCGATCCATGCGACAAGCGAATGAATAGCATGGCTCCCATGCCGATACCGCATGACCTCTACGAGGTGTTCCGCAGCGTGGCGCGCCACGGCTCCTTCACCGCCGCCGCCCAAGTCCTGGGCTACACCCAGTCCGCGGTGTCCCGTCAGGTGCAGACCCTGGAGGAGGAGTGGGGCACCCCGCTCTTCGACCGGCTGCCGCGCGGGGTGCGGCTCACCGAGGCCGGCCGGGCCCTGCTCCCGCACGCCGAGGCGGTCGACGAGCGCCTGCGCACCGCCCGCGCCGAACTGGACGCCCTGCGCGCCCTGGACGGGGGCCGTCTGCGGATCGGCGCGTTCTCCACGGCCGATGCCGCCCTGCTGCCCCGCACCCTCGCGGCGTTCAGGGCCCGGCACCCCGCCGTGCGCGTCACCCGTACCGAGGGCGGATCCGCCCGGCAACTGGCCCTGCTGGCCGCCGGGGAGCTGGATCTCGGCGTGGTCGGGACGGCCTGCGGGCAGCCGCTGGAGGGGTGCGAACTGCACCACCTGCTCGACGAGAGGATGTACGTGGCGGTGCCCCGCGGCCACGCGCTGGCCGGCCGGCGCTCGGCGCGGCTGGCCGACTTCGCCGGGGAGGAATGGATCGCGGCGAGCAGCCGCCCCGAGGAGACGCTCATGGCCGGCGCCCTGGCCCGGGGATTCCAGCCCCGGATGGGCTTCCTGGCCGCCGACTGGATCGCGAAACAGGGCTTCGTGGCGGCAGGCCTGGGGGTGACCCTCGTACCCGAGCTGGCGGCCTCATCGGCCCGCGCGGACATCGTCCTCGTCCCGCTGCGCACGGAGGACTCCCCGCGCCGCGAGGTGTACGCGGCGACCCCGCGCGGCTCGGCCCCCTCACCCGCGACGACCGCCTTCCTGACGCTCCTGCGCTCCGTGGCCGCCGAGTTGACCGGCTGACCGGAGAACTCCTGCGCCTGCAGCAGCACAACGGCTGCGCACCGTAACCGTGTTGGTGCCTTCCGTGTGCCTCGGTACGCCTGCGCGCTGTCTCGGGCCCCGTACGGGCATCTCCTTGCGGGGATGCCGCAGCCGAGTGCCCTGGAACCCTCCCGTCCGGCCGTACGGACGTTCTAGCGTGCCGGGCATGATCTCGCTCAG
Organism: Streptomyces sp. NPDC104226; assembly: GCF_055584085.1. NCBI lineage: Bacteria > Bacillati > Actinomycetota > Actinomycetes > Kitasatosporales > Streptomycetaceae > Streptomyces > Streptomyces sp. NPDC104226. Next base: position 295,815 of record NZ_JBVJMS010000002.1, on the reverse strand, counting down.
GTTCAGGCGGGCCCTGCTGCTCGCCCTCGCATCCGTCCTGCTCTGTGCCCCGCAGACCGTCGCGGCCCAGACCACTCCGGACCCCGCGGCCGCCGCGACCGCGGCCACGCCCGACCGCCCGTCCTACGAGGTGTCGCTGCGCAGCAACGGCGACGGCTCCCACTGGACCGGCCGCCAGACGGTCTCCTTCCGCAACTCCGCCCGCACTCCCTTGCGTTCGATCGACCTCCGGCTGTGGGGCAACGGCACCGACGGCTGCGGAGCTCCCGGGGCGCAGTCCCCGGTCCGGGTGGACAGGGTCACCGGAGGCACCCCGCGACCGCTCACCGTCGACTGCACCGCCCTGCAGGTCGATCTGCCCGCGCCGCTCCCGTACGGGGCGCGGACCAGCGTTTCCTTCGACGTGGACATCACGGTCCCGGACCGCGTCCACCGGTTCGGCAGGGACGGTGCGCACCGCTACCTCGGCAACGCGCTGCCCCTGCTGTCCGTACGCGACGCCCAGGGCCGCCACCTCGACCCCGACGTCGGCTTCGGCGAGAGCTTCTACACCCTGACCGGGGACTTCCGCGTCGTCCTCGACCATCCCGGCGCGCTCGTCGTCCCCGCAACGGGCACCACCACGCGCCGCCCCGGCGCACCCGGCCGCACGGTCACCACCAGCGTCGCGCACGGGGTACGGGACTTCGCGTGGGCCGCCGGCCCCTTCCTGTCGAAGACGGTGACCACGCCGGGCGGAGTACGGCTGAACGCGTACTGGACCGCCGCCACTTCGCCGGAGGGCGTGGCCATCGACCTAAAGGACGCCGTGGGTTCGGTCGACGCGTTCGGGAAGCGCTTCGGGCGCTACCCGTACGGTGAGCTCGACCTCGTCATGAGCGACAACCTCGACGAGTTCGGCAGCATGGAGTTCCCGGGCCTGGTGCTGCTCTGGACCGAGCCGGAGGGGTCGGCCGCCGTCCACGAGATCGCCCACCAGTGGTTCTACGGCATCGTGGGCAACGACCAGTTCACCTCCCCCTGGCTGGACGAGTCCTTCGCCCAGTACGCGAACCTGACCTACTACGGCGACGACACCACCACGTGCTGGGAGGACAGCGGAGCCTGGCCCAGCGACACGGCCGCCCTCACCAACTCCATGGCCTACTACGCGAACGGCCACCGCAGGGAGTTCGGCCAGGTCGTCTACCAACGCGGCTCCTGCGCCCTGAGCGATCTCGAACGCGTCCTGGGCGCACCGGCGATGACGGCCATGCTGCGCGACTACGTCCGCGACCACTGGCAGGGCGTCTCCACCACCCAGGACTTCAAGCGCGCGGCCCAGGCGGCAACGTCCCAGGACCTCACCCCCTTCTGGACGGAACACAGGATCCACTGACCGGGTCCGGCACGAACCCTCGGGCGGGCGCAGAGCTTCCCGTGGCACCCTGTCGTGTCATGGCAGATGACAGCAGCAGCACCTTCCAGACCGGCCAGACGGGCCTCGTCGTCAGGATCCCGGAGGCGGAGCCGGCCGTCCGCGGATGGCGCGAGCGGCTCGACCCTTCGGCCGGGGCCGGGGTTCCCGCACACGTCACCGTGCTCTTCCCGTTCCTGGAGGAGAGCCGCATCGACCCGCTCGTCCGCGCCGCCCTCGCGGACGTGCTGCGCTGCCATCCGCCGTTCGACCTGCGGTTCGAGAGGTGCGGCCGGCTCCCGGAGGTCCTGTACCTCGTACCGGAGCCCGCTGAGCCCCTGATCCGGCTCACGGAGGCGATCGCCGCCCGCTGGCCCGAGGCCCCGCCGTACGGCGGCCGGTTCGCTGAGATCGTGCCGCACCTGACCATCGCCCAAGGACAGGAGGACGCGGTCCTGGAGGAGATCGAGGCCGACCTCGACGGCAGGCTCCCGCTCACCTCCCACGTCTCCTCGGTGGAGCTGATGGTCCACGACGGCACCACGTTCAGGGCAGGGGCCTCCTTCGCACTCGGAGACCCCGGCCTTCGCCCCCGAGACCGCCCCTGAACCCTCTCGGGGGCGGTCTCGGGGGCAGCCCCGGGTCGGTCCCCGATGTCCGGCGCGAGCGCCGTCCGTAGCGTCGTTGCCATGTGGAGAAACGGGAAGAACGGGACCGGGGGCAGCACGCGCCGGATGTCGCCGTGGAAGCGGGTGTTGCTGATCCTCGGCTCGCTCGTCGCGGCCTTCGCCCTGGTCGTCGGAGTGCTGTTCACGTGGCTCTACACGGGAGCCAAGCTGTCCACCGTCGGCGCGGTGGACTTCCGCAACGCCCTCGCCGTACCACCCCTCGCGGAGTCCACGGTCGAAGCCGACGGAACGCGGGTGTTCGACCTGCGGATGCAGACCGGAGAAACCGAGTTCACCCCGGGGACCAAGACCCCCACCTGGGGGTTCAACGGGAGCCACCTCGGCCCCACCCTCCGCGCGGCGAAGGGGGAGAAGGTCCGGGTGAAGGTGGCCAACGCCCTGCCGGAGGCCTCGTCCGTCCACTGGCACGGCATGCACCTGCCCGCCGCCATGGACGGCGGCCCGCACCAGATGGTGCCGGCGGGCGGCAGCTGGGCCCCCGAGTGGACGGTCGATCAGCCCGCCTCGACCCTCTGGTACCACCCGCACCCGCACGGCGCGACCGAGTCCCACGTGCAGCGCGGCCTCGCGGGCCTGTTCCTCCTCGACGACCCGCAGTCGGCGGCCCTGCCCCTGCCCAGGACCTACGGAGTCGACGACATACCGGTCATCGTCCAGGACGTGTCCTTCGACGGTGCGAAGTTCGACCACGGCCACAAGCTGATGCGCAACGTCGGATTCCTCGGTGACCGGACGATGGTCAACGGCACGCTGGACCCCTACGTCACCGTGCAGGACGAGCTGGTCCGGCTGCGCCTGCTGAACGCCTCCACCGCCCGCGTCTACACCTTCGGCTTCGACGACGGCCGGGAGTTCCGCCAGATAGCCACGGACGGCGGCCTCCTCGAAGCCCCGCACCCGACCGACCGCCTGCGCCTGTCGCCGGGGGAGCGCGCGGAGATCGTCGTACGCATACGGCCGGGCGAGCGGACGGTCCTGCGCTCCCACCCGCTGGACGCCGGCCTGGACTTCTGGAACCAGCGCTTCGGGGGCGGCGACGACTCCTTCGACGTGCTGCAGCTGCGCGGGGCCCCCACCCTTCGACCCTCGGCCGAACTCCCGCAGGCGCTGGCGCCCTCGACCCTCCCCACTGGCGAGGACTCCGTGCGCGGCCGCTTCTTCGACCTCAAGATGTCCGGCATCAACGGCCGGAAGATGGACATGTCCCGCGTGGACGAGACGGTCACCCGCGGCACGGCCGAGACCTGGACCCTCCGCAACGACGACGGGATGCCGCACAACTTCCACGTCCACGACGTCCAGTTCCGCATCCTCGACATCAACGGCGCAGCCCCGCCACCGCCCTTGCGCGGCCCGAAGGACACCGTGTTCACCCCGTCCGGTACGACGGTCCGCATAGCCCTGCGCTTCGAGGGCCCCGCAGACCCGAACACCCCGTACATGTACCACTGCCACCTCCTCTACCACGAGGACAAGGGCATGATGGGCCAGTTCACGGTGGTCGACCCGGGCCAGCCCACACCGCCCCCCGAACTCCCGCCCACCTCCGCCACACACCAGCACTAGGACGTGTCTGCCAGGTCGGTGGTGGGTCAGCTGCTGCGGGCTGTGCGAGACAGTCCCGTACGCTTCGCCTGGTGTTCCTATTCCGAGTAGCAGCAGACGGGCCCGACCCACTGATCGTTCACTTCGAACCTCTCGCCTGGGACGTAGTGCTCGACCCGGGGGACCACATACTGATCGAGTGGCCCGAGAGTTCTGCCGGTCCGGCTACGTCTGGGATGTTCTGCCATGAGCCGGGGCGATTGACAATCGGGGAACCCAACTTCTTGCCTGGTCAGGAGCGGAACTGGGCCAGGGTCTGGAACTCTACAGGTGAAGAGATCACCTACTAGAGATCATTGGCCTCGTGGCCGGCAGAGGTGAGTTGACGGACGCGGCGTGGGAACGGACAGAACCCCTCTTGCGGCAGGTAGATGGGCGCGGCCGTCCATGGCGTGATCTGCCCGAGGGGTATGGCAGCGAAGTTGCTGGAGCACGTCCAGGTCCGCGACGACGCGGTGGGCCGGGTGGCATGGACCGTCGCGATCGACTCCACGATCAACCGGGCGATCCGTCACCTGCTGCGACGCCGGGGCATCGCCGTCACGGTCCCCGAGCGTCGCGACCAGGAGGCCGACCGCCCGCCTTCGACCGAGCCGTCTACCGCGACCGTAATATGGTCGAACGGTGCTTCGCTCGCCTCAAGCAGTTCCGGGCGATCGCCACCCGCTTCGACGAGCTCGCCGCCCGCTATCAGGCCGGACTTGTACTGGCCTCCCTGATCCTCTGGCTCCCCGAGCCCGCCAAGTGATCATTTGTCAGACAGGCCCAAGCGCTGTCGGAAATTCGCCAGCAGAGTCGCGGTCAGTCGGGTGAGAATCCGCTCATGATCGCTGAAGCGCAGGGAATCCGTGTCCGGCACCGCGGGTACGAGCCGCAGGTCCATCCCACCGCCTACGTCGCCCCGACGGCCACGCTCGTCGGTGATGTCCGCGTGGGACCGAGGGCGCGGGTGATGTACGGCGCGGTGCTCGATGCCGAGGGGTCCCGGATCGAGGTCGGGGAAGCGGCGGTGATCTGCGAGAACGCGGTCCTGCGCGGGTCCGCGGTCGCCGGCGATCAGCCGGTGCTCGTCGCCGACCACGTCTTCGTGGGTCCGCATGCCACGCTGCTGGGCTGCGAGGTCGGCAGGTGCGCCTACGTGGCGACCTCGGCGACGGTCCTGCAGAGCGCACGGGTGGGAGCCGGCGCGGTGGTCGCCGTCGGCGCGCTCGTCCATGCGGGCACCGTCGTGCCGGACGAGTACTTCGTGCCGCCGCACACCGTGGCGCTCGACACGCCCGTCCGGCTGCTGGCCCCGGGCGATCCGGGCCTGGCCGAGGCCATCAGCCGGGTGGGCTTCGCGCAGGTGGCGTTCGGCGTCGACGCGGAGTGGACCGACCGGATCAGCCGGTACGAGCGCATCGCGGAGGTACGTGTCGCCGAGTTCGGCGCGCACGCGGACAATGAGATTCTGGATCACGGCTAGCGGCGCATCGGCGGACCTCAGCGCCCCGTGATGGCGGGCGAGGCCTTGGCGCTCCCGGAGTCCTCCGTGGGCCCGGTGGGTGCGGGCGGGCCCGCCTTCTTCAGCGGGACCTCGACGACGAGGACGGCGGCGACGAAGGCGAGGGCGCAGAGGATCGCGGCCGTCAGGAAGATGTGGCTGGTGCCCGTGGCGAAGGCGCCGAGGTAGGCGTCCTTGGCTCCGGCGGGCAGATCGCGCAGCGCGTTCGGGTCCCCTTCTGCGCCCGCGGGCACGTGGGTCTGCACGGCGCGTGTGAACAGCGAGCCGAAGACCGCGACGCCGAGCGATCCGCCCAGGGTGCGGAAGAGGCTGACCGAGCTCATGGCCGCGCCCATGTCCCTCAGGGAGACGCTGTTCTGGGCGATGGTGCCTGCCATCTGCATCGTGAAGCCGAGGCCGATGCCGACGAGGACCATGAAGAGGCTGGTCAGCAGGGATGAGGTATGGGCGTCCATGGTGGCCAGCAGGCCCATGCCCGCGGTGAGGAAGAGGGTGCCGACGACGGGGAACATCTTGTACCTCCCGGTGGCGGACATGACCTTCCCGGCCAGGGTGGAGACGATCACGACGGGGATCATCATCGGGAGCATCAGCAGGCCTGAGCCGGTGGCCGAGGCGCCCTGGACCGTCTGCTGGAACAGCGGCAGGTAGAGGCCCGCACCGAACATGACCACGCCGGCGGCGGCGATCATGACCAACGCGAGCGGGTAGTTCCGGTGTCCCGTGAACACGCTCAGCGGCAGAAGAGGCTCACTGGCCCGCTTCTCGACCCGGACGAACAGGGCCAGGCCCACGATCGCGGCGCCGCCCAGCGAGAGGATCTGCCAGGAGTTCCATGCGTAGGTGCTGCCGGCCCAGGTCGCGGCCAGGACGATCGAGCTGATGGAGAGGGTGAGCAGGGCGATGCCCGCCCAGTCGATCTTCGTCGCGATGCGGCGGGTGGGAACCTGCAGCTTCAGCCAGAGCCACACCAGGGCGACGAGTCCGAGGGGAAGGTTGACGTAGAAGGCCCAGCGCCAGTCGAAGTGGCCCGTGACGAAGCCGCCCAGGAGAGGTCCGCCGATGGTGCCGATCGCCATGACGGAGGCGGTCATGCCCTGGTACTTGCCCCGCTCGCGCGGCGGGACGAGGGCTCCGATCAGCGCGAAGGCGCCCGCGCCGATGCCCCCGGCGCCGATGCCCTGCACGACGCGGTAGGCGATCAGCTCGCCCATCGAGCCGGAGGTCCCGCAGAGGGCGGACCCGAGGATGAAGAGGGCGATCGAGGCCAGGTACACGGGCTTGCGGCCGAAGAGATCGCCGAACTTCCCCCACACGGGCGTGGTGACGGCCGTGACCAGGGTGTAGGCGGTGACAACCCAGGAGATGTGTTCCAGGCCGCCCAGATCGCCGACGATCGTGGGCATCGCGGTGCTGACGACCATGTTGTCGAGCATGGACAGCAACATCGCGAGCATGACGCCGAGCAGCACCCAGCGCACGTCTTTCGGTACGGCCGTGGGGTCGGGGGAGGGGACGGACGTGGTCGCGGACATGCCGGATCACCCCTTTCGGGCGTGGCGGAACGAGGGGGTACGAGGAGGAGGCGAAGCAGGCGAGCACCACGCGGGCGGCAGCCGACCTCACACCCCCAGAAGACCACAACCGCTCATTAAGTGCAACCGCTCAACTTATGGATCCGTACACCTCGGGCCTGGGTGTGCTGCCCACCCGCTTGCCGACGCCGCTCCTCAAGTCATGGACGATGGGGCCGAATTGGCCTGAGAAGTGCACCTGGGTGTGACGGAAGGCCGGACGGGCGGCTGCCGTCCTGTAGGCCGTCTACTGTGCGGACCAAGCCGAGCCGTCCATGGTGGCGACCTGAGGAGGAATCCTGTGGCATCGCAGTACGACCCCGAGCACGCTCCCGCGGGTGATGTGGGCGCGGCGCTGTTGATGATCGATTCCCGGCTCAAGGGCATTCACGACGGCAAGACGGGGATGGACCCCGAACAGCAGGCGCTGATCGACCAGTACGCCTCGTCGCTCGGCCCCACGGAAGCCGACGACCTGCTGGACGGGGCCTGCACGCTCATCTACATGTTCATGATCTGGCTGCGCCAGGCCCACGAGGAGCACGGCAAGGACGTCATCGAGTACGTCGTGCCGAACATCGTGGCCACGATGCGCATGATGCCCAGGAGCGTGCGCCCCGAGGCCATTCCCACCATGGCCGGACTCGTCATCGCCGCGGGCACCGGCCTGAGCCCCAACCTGTGGCGCAAGCAGTACGGGGAGTGGACCGAGGCGGAGATGAATCCGCTCGAGGCCACTGCCTTCCTGCTCGCGGAGTACATCAACCGCATGACCGGCGACCCCGACTTCGCGACCCGCCTGATCACCGAGGCCTTGGCCGAGGCGGAAGCGGACTGACGTGCGCTACGAGTCCCTCGCGCGAGCTGCCCTGGGGGCGATCACCGGGTTTCCGTGATGTGGTGCTGGGAGTACCGATGAGTTTTGCCGCGACCGGCTGTCTACCCCTGTGGAAGACCGAAACCCCAGCAGCCGCCCCGGAAGGGTGAGGAACATGAAGTACATGATCCAGATGAACGTGCCTGCCGCCGAGTGGGACGCCATCATGTCGTCGTACTCCGAGGACGACATGAAGGCCATGTTCGCCCACATGGGCGCCCTCAACGACGACATCACCGCCGCCGGGGAATGGGTGGACGGACAGGGCCTCGGCGGCCCCTCGCTCGTCAAGACGGTCCGGGCCGGAAGCGACGGGCGTCCGCAGGTGACCGACGGGCCGGCCTACGAGGGTCAGATCCTGGCCGGGTACTGGCTGGTCGACGTCAAGAGCGAGGACCGGGCCCTGGAGATCGCCGCGCGGGCGTCGGCCTGCCCCGGCCCGGGAGGCAAGCCCGGCAGCGACCCCGTCGAAGTGCACCCGATCCCCGGAGACCCGACCCAGGCCTGACGCAGGGCTCAGACCATCAGCAGCAGCCGGGTGTTCGATACGAGCTTCCGGTTGACGCTGGTGCTCTGGACGAAGATCGTGAACTCGTCGTTGTGATCGGGCTTGACCCGCGCCTCCACGGCCGGCAGCCCGATCAGCGCCCGGGCCTCCGGCCCCGTGTAGACCCGGTCCGTCTTCTTCTCCAGCACCGCGATCTGCTTCTTCGCCTGGATCTTCTCGGGCTTGCTCAGCTGGTAGAACGCCCCGCCCGTGCGGTAGGTGTGCCCGGACTCGACGACCCATTCCCGGATCGCCGCGTCCCGGGCCACCGGGATCAGCTGGTACGCGGACGGATCCGCCGGAGTCAGACCGGCCGCCTTGATGGTCTCCTTGTTGACCACCTCCGCGCCCGTGGAGAACACGGCCCGCGATCCCCGGATGCCCTTCGCCCGGCCCACCATGAACTTCTCGGTGGCGTCCTTGATGACCTGTCCCGCCTCCTCCAGACCCTGCGTGCTCGTGGCGTCCCAGATGGCGATGTTCTCCTTGGGGAACCCGCACTGCATGGCCTCGCGCTTGCCCATCTGGTCCGGTACGAGGACGGCCAGCGTCCAGTTGTCCTGCTGCGTCTCGATCATCTCGGCCACGGCCTTCACCAGGTCGCGCGGATTGCGGGCAGGAGCGTCCGGGCAGCGGTGGCTGGCGTTCTCCTGTCCGTCCGTCAGCACGAAGGTCAGGAAGCTGTGGTCGCCGTACAGCTGAGCCGTCTGCGCCAGCTCGCGCTGCGACTTCAGCGAGGCCGCGAGCAGCGCGGTCATCCCACCGGTCCGGTACAGCTGCTTCAGCGACGGCATCCGCAGCACGTCCTTGTCGTAGACGACGCACTCCACCTTGTCCGCGAAGACGTACACGGTGACGCGGGTCTCCTGGTCCAGCTCGCCCGACCGGCGGGCCAGGTACGCGATCTGCTGGTCGGCGACCTCGACCACCTTGCGGCTCAGGTGGGACATGGACGAACTGGCGTCCAACACAAGAGCGACGTGGTTGATGTAGTTCTGGTTTCCGGACATGGAAGCTCCCCCTCGTTTCCGACTGGATGCTCCTACCGTCTCACCCGCCACTGACAATCGATCATGGCTCCGATCCCCGGGGAGGGGTCCCGACCGAGCCCCAACAGCGCCGCACGGAGGGTCATGTGACGTGTCGAATCGTTTCGGCCGTGGCGTTCGAGTGAACGGTCGTTCCTGTCGGCTCCGACGGGCGTTGAATCGGCTGACGCATCCGCCCATGGGAGCGTCACCAGATTCTTGAGTCCTTAGGGGAACCAATGCGTATTCGCTCTGCCGTCACCGCCTCCGTCCTCGCTGCCGGCATCCTGCTGGGCGGCGCGGGCGCGGCCCTGGCCAACGACGGTGTCGACATCGACTACTTCTCGGGCGGTCACAAGTCCTTCACGTCCAACTGCTCGTCCGCGGCCGCCATCCCGGCGCCCTTCGGCCCCGCCTACACCTCCACCTGCAACAAGGGTGGCGATGCAGAGTGGGTCAAGGGTGGCCACCTCGGCGCCTAGCAGGACCATCCGGCCCGAGCCGGAGCGCAGGGGCGGTCGGACGGTCACGTCCGCCGCCCCTGCGGCGTCTCGGCCCGCGGTGCGTCAGCGGGTACGGAACTGCGCGGCGACCCGGTGGCGCACGGCCACGACGAGCACCGCCGTGGCGAGGGCGGCCACACCGCCCAGCCGCAGGATCACGTCGTAGGCCGCCTCGGGCGAGCGCTGCGGCGTCATCGCCGAGATCCCCGCGGCCGTCCCGGCCAGCGCGATCGCACCTCCGGTGACCAGGAACGTAAGGAGCACCCCCGATGCCTCCCCGGCCCTGGCCGGAGCGACGAGCTGCTGCGTCGCCACGCTGGCGTAGGTCCAGCCCAGCCCGAGGCCCAGGCCGCACCACGCGAAGACCGGTACGTACAGCCACCAGGCGGTGACCAGGGTCAGCGCGTACATCCCGGTGCCCGCGCCGATCCCGGCCAGCGCCATCACCGTCGTCGGCTGCAGGTGCCGGCCCAGCCGCGCCCCCAGCGGCCCGCTGAGCGCCACGAGCAGGGCGGGCGCCAGGAAGACCGTGCCGGCCATCAGCGGTGAGAGCCCCCGTACGCCCTGGAGGTAGAGGGTGGCGAGGAAGACGGTGACCCCGTAGCCCATGTTCGTGAGCGTGCCCATCCCGGTGACCAGGACGTACGGGACGTCGCGGAAGAGCCCCAGGTCCACCAGCGGGTGCCGGGCCAGCCGCTCCCGTACCAGGAACAGCACGCCGCTCACCACCGCCACCGCGAAGCCGAGGAAGACGCGGGCGCTTCCCCACCCCCAGGCGTCCCCGCGCTCCACGGTCAGGGTGAGGGCGGCCAGGGCACCGGCGATCAGGGCGCAGCCGAGCACGTCGAGCTCGCGCGGCGCCGCAGCGTCCCGCGAGTCCGGTACGTACGCGAGGGCGGTGAGCAGCGAGAGCAGGCTCAGCGGAGCCATCAGCCAGAAGATCCAGCGCCAGCCGGGCCCTTCGGTGAACCCGCCGCCGACGAAGGGGCCGATCGCGGTGCCGATGTTGGCGACGCCGAACACGCCGCCCAAGGCCTTGGCGCGGGACTCCTCGGGAAAGGTGTTGGTGATCACCGAAACGGCCACCGGGAAGATGAAGGCCGCGCCCACCCCCTGGGCGATCCGGGCCACGACCAGCGGACCGAGGCCGGGAGCCAGGGCGCAGCCGACGGTTCCCGCGGTGAACAGGGCGATTCCGGCCAGCAGCGTGCCCCGTCGGCCGAAGACGTCGCCCACCCGGCCGCCGATGATGAAGAAGCAGCCGATGGCGAGCATGTACCCGGACAGGGTCCACTGCGCCGCCGACACGGTGACGCCGAGCTCCTTCGCGATGCCGGGGATGGCGAGGTTGAGCGCGAAGAAGTCGAGCTGGATGCAGAACAGGGCGACGGCGACCGCGATGAAGGCCCCTTTCCGCGCTGTCGTGGATGCTTCTGCGCGCATGGGGAGCGTTCCTCCTTGCGGTCCGGGGTCTGCGGTCTGCCTCTGCCCTCTGCCCTCTGCCCTCTGCCCTCTGCCGTCACCGGGGTGCCACGGCTCCGGAGTCGGGGGACTGCTGGAGGCCTGATGCGTCGACCGCCTCGAAGTCCGAGCCCTTGAAGCCCTTGAGTGCGGCCAGCTGGTCGTTGTCCCAGCCCGGGTTCTCCTCGCCGGTGAGGTACCAGGCCGACCCGTTGTCCGCGACGATGGCCCCGTACTTCTTGAGCGCCTCCGCGACGGCCAGGGCCTGCGGGCCGAGGCCCGAGGTGTCCACCGAGTCCTTGAGCCGCAGCCGCAGTCCCATGGGCGGCAGCGCGTCGTCCGCCGCTGCACCCGCCTGGTGCCGTGCCGGCCAGACGTAGCTCTGGTCCGTGCGGGGCACGGTCATCCGGATCGCGTGGTCGACCAGCCCGCCCGCGGCCTCGTCGTAGCGGACGAGTCCGGGCAGGATGGCGAGGCCGGCGGCATCGGCCGAGGTCCAGTCGGCGGGCCTCAGCGCGTTGCTCCGCAGGTCGAAGACCGCGCCCGAGCCGGCGTGCCAGGCGTTGTCGCCCTGCTGCGTCGCGTTCCAGAGTTCGTACGACTTACACAGGGCGCGGTCCCAGACGACGACGTGGCGGTCCCCGGTGCTCGCCGGACCGTTCTCGATCCGGGCGTCCTGCGGGATCCGGTACCCGGACGGGTCGCTCTCCTCGGCGATGTCCAGCGTGACCTTCGATTCCGGCACGGCCGTGTCCGAGACGGTGATGGGGATGCCGAAGGGCTGACCGTCGACGAGCCCCGCACCGAAGTCCGGGTGCAAGGGCTCCGCGGCCCCGATCGAGGCGACGTACCGGGCCGAGTCCGGGTGTACGGGAAGCGTGTCCACGGGAGCGTGCCAGAAGCTGTCCGGCGGAGCCGTCCGGCAGGAACCGTCCTGCGGAGCGGCGGCAACCAGGCACGTGGCGGCAAGGACGGCAACCACGGAGACGACGGTGGAGGCCAGGGGCGTCCGACGCCTCGGGCGGCGACGCCCTCCTCGGAGTACGGCTCCCTGTTTCGCTGCCATGGCCTCACCTCGCAGTGGACCCTTCCAGCGTAGGCACGGACGGCGCGTGTCGCGCGCTCCTGGCGCCCCGCGTGTGCTCCCGGTTGCCCGTTGTGGCACCGAAAACGTTCTGCGTTCAATGAGATGGGCCGCGACCGAGCGCCCCTGCCCTCACCGCAGAACACCGCCAACCGGGAGCACGACGCATGCCAGGAACGCGGACGCACGAAGCCGACCACACCGAGGGCCTTGGCGGACACGCCCGGCCGGAACGCCTGCCCCGTCCGAAGGCCCCTCGCCCGGGCGGGGCCGATGTCGACGCACGCTCAGCGGAGTTCATGAGCCGGTTCGGCCTGGGCGGGAGCCCGGAGCGCACCGCGCGGATGACCGCGGGGCTGAACCGGATCGCGGTGCGGATCGCCCCCTACGCCGACCCGTTCGCCGCCCAGCTCCTCAGTGATCTCGCCGTGTGGGTGTTCGCCTTCGACGACCACTGCGACGAGGACTTCCCGAACCTCACCCCGACGGAGATGCTCACGACGGTCGCACGCCTCCAGCGGACGATCGAGACCCCCGGGGTACCCCTCGGCGAAGACCCCTTCGGCCTGGCCCTGCACGACATCCGGCTCCGCGTGGCGGCGGTCGCGACCCCGGTACAGGTCAGGAGATGGGTCGACGCGATGCGCGGCTACTTCCTCGCCGAGGCCGGCACCGGCGCCGCCCCGACGGCGCCGGGAAGCCCGCAGGACGTGAGCGACTACCTGCTCACCCGCCTGCACTCGGGAGCGGCCCTGGCCGTTCCCGTGCTCCTGGACGCGGTCGGGGCCGGGCTGCCCGCACCCCTGTGGGAGGACCCGCGGATCCGCGCGCTGACCGAGATGGCGGCGGGCGCCGTCGTGATCGACACCGACATCCACTCCTTCGCGAAGGAGAGCCAACGCGGCAGCCGCAGCGGCAACCTGATCGCCCTCCTGGAGGGCCCGCACGGACCCGGAGACGAACCGGGAGCCGGAGCCCGGCGGGGCCCTCAATCCGCCTCCGAGCTCCGGGACCTGATCATGCGCCGGTTCCTGGACCTGGGGGAGCAGACCGCGCGGGCTTCGGCGGACCCGCGGATCCGGCGGTACCTGGACGTGCTCACCCAGTACGTCTACGGCGTACGGGACTGGTGCGCGGCGACCTCCCGCTACCACTCCGGGCAACCGGACGGGGACCACGACCGGCCCCGAGGAGCAGGCACCGCGTACGGCCCCCCGGAGGGCACCCCCCTCGCACCCCCGCCGATCGCTTCGATCGCGTGGTGGTGGGCCGTCGACGGAGCCCCGCCGGTAGCCCCCTGAGTCCTCAACCCCCGGTGCCGCGCCAGATGTTGTCGAAGGCCGCGTTCTCGATGGCCCGGCGCTGCCGTACGCCCGCCAGCTCCACCAAGGCGTCGTTGACGGCGGCCAGGACCGTCGCGACGGCGTCGTCGGCCACGTCCGGAGCGTCTGCGCCCCCGTCGCCGGCGCCCTCCAGCGCCTCCGCCAGGAGCACCAGCACGGGTTCCTTCGACCGCCACCGTTCCTCGGCCTGCCGTCGGGCGGCCGAATCGGCCGGTACCAGCTCGCCGGCCCGGAGGGAGAACCCGCGCCGGCGTCGGCGTACGAGCTGTCCCTCCTCTTCGAGCACGGTCTGATAGCTCGCGGACAGCCCGAGCCCCCTGCGCCACAGCCAGTCGCCGACGGACTCGTAGGGCTCCTCGCGGACGAGCGAGTCCGCCGCCGCCTCCAGCAGGGGGTCACCCGGCGCGACCCCCTCGCCTGGCACGATCCGATCCCCGTCCAGCCCGATGGCCCGGGCGGCCAGGAGGTCGACGGCCTCCGCGCCCGCGAGCGCCAGCGACAGGTCACCCTGTTCTACGGCCCGGCCGGACTCCGGGTCCATGGCAATGATCAACAAGTGCCGCGGTGTGGTCATCAAGGGTTCCTCTCAACCGTGCAGGCAGGGCGCCGACCCATTGTCGATCGCCTTGACCGTCCGTGGGCGGCCCCGGCCCCGTCCGTTCGCAGGACGTCACATCCTCGTCCGCTGCGGGAGCAGCTCCAGGGTGATGTGCGGGGCCAGGGCGCGCAGGAAGTCGGGCGCGTCGAAGATCTCGCCCGCGGAGGCGACGCCCACCGTGCGGGTGCGGCCGGTCAGGACCCGGTCCAGGGCCTCCACGACGAGGGGGGCCGTGACGGCGTAGATGTCCTGCCCGCGGGCCACGGCGCGGCGTTCGGCGCCGCCCGAGCGGACGACCGCGTCGACGAGGAAGGTCTGGTCGGAGCGTCCGCTGTCGTCGGTCGCCGTCGGCGCGGGCGTATCGGGGGCCGCGATGTCGCGGACCGCCTCGACCGTCATGTAGGTGATCACGTCCGGGATCGACAGGTGGCTGGGGACGGTCACCACGTCGGCCATCGTGAACTCCCCGATCACCTGCCGGGCACCCAGCGGCTCGGGGAACGTCCATTCGAGGGTCGGAGCGGCGTCGGTACGGTACTCCCACTGCCCGCCCGCGTACCGCATGCGCCGCTCACCGCGCCGCTCCCGCGAGACCGCGCCCGACAGCCTGGTTCCGGCGGTGGGCTGCCAGCTGCTCAGCGCGTAGGCGATGTGCGCCTCCCCGGCCTCGGTCCAGTCGCCCATCGCCGCGGTGGCCAGCAGGTCGCCGAGGCCGCCGAAGAAGGCCATCGCCGGCACGATCACGGCCCCGGCCTCGCGCGCCCGGTCCGCGAAGTGCGCGAAGGTGTCGATGTTGGCCTCGAGCTCGGCGGCCACGTCCAGGTACGGGATCCCCGCCCGCAGGGCCGCCTCGATCACGGGGCCGGTCGTAGAGGCGAAGGGCCCCGCGGCGTTGATCACGGCAGCCGTGCCCGCCAGCGCCCGGTCCAGGGCGTCGGGATCGCCCACCGTCGCGGGCCGGGCCTCCAGACCGGTCTCGTACGCCTGCGCCTTCAGCTTCTCGCCGTCGCGGCCCGAGAGCACCGGTACGAACCCGCGCTCCACCAGCTCCGCCACCACGAACCGCCCGGTGTGCCCGTACGCCCCGAACACCGCCACCTTCAGGCCTGCTCCCATGTCCCGCTCCCCGTCGTTCGCTCGTACTGGATGACCCGCGGCAGGCCCCCGTGGCCCGCCGCGCTCTGTCATGGACATCGTGTCGCGGAGCTCCGCACGCAGGCCACTGTCCGGAACGACGCGACCCATACACTTCCGGACATGACCACCGTCGCGCTGGCCGTCACCGACGGCATGCTGCACTTCGAGCTCTCCCTGGCCTGCGAGGTCTTCGGCTCCGACCTGACCCACCTCGTGGACCCCTGGTACTCCTTCACGCTCTGCGGGCCGGCAGCCGTACGGATCGACCGCTTCAGCCTGGAACCCGACCACGGACTCGACCACCTCGCGCGAGCGGACACCGTGATCGTCCCCGGCTGGGCCGACGTCGACCGGGACCCGCCGGCCGAGCTGATCGACGCGGTGCGCGCGGCCCACCAGGCCGGCGCACGCGTGGCCTCCCTGTGCACGGGCGCCTTCGTCCTGGCCGCCGCGGGCCTGCTGGACGGCAGGCGCGCGACCACGCACTGGGCGCACACCGACGAACTGGCCAGGCGCCACCCCCTCGTCACCGTGGACCCCGACGTCCTCTACGTGGACAACGGCAGCGTGCTGACCTCCGCCGGCAAGGCCGCCGCCATGGACCTGTGCCTGCACCTCGTGCGCCTCGACCACGGCTCCGCCGTCGCCAACAAGATCGCCCGCCGCCTGGTCGTGGCGCCGCACCGCGACGGCGGCCAGTCCCAGTTCGTCACCACCCCCGTGCCCGCCCCCGGCAACCACCCGCTCGCCGACCTCTTCCCCTGGGCGCTGCAACGCCTCGACGAGCCGCTCACCGTGGAAGACCTGGCCCGCCGTGCCCGCATGAGCTCACGTCACCTGGGCCGCCACTTCAAATCGGTGACCGGCACCACCCCGTTGCAGTGGCTCCTCACCCAGCGCATCCGCCGCGCTCAGGAACTGCTCGAGACCACCGGGGACACCGTCGACACCATCGCGACGGCCACCGGCATGGGCACCGCCACCACCCTGCGCCGCCACTTCGCCCGCACGGTGGGCGTCCCGCCGGACGCCTACCGGCGCACGTTCCGCTCCCGGACCGCCACCCCCGTTGACGTCGTAGAAAGCGCTCTCTAGATTCGCCCCATGCAGACCCCCAAGGCTCCTGGCGCGACGTCCGAGCCTCCTTCCCCGGCGCCCTCCGACTGGTGGCGGAGCGCAGCGATCTACCAGATCTACCCGCGCAGTTTCGCGGACGGCAACGGCGACGGGATCGGCGACCTCGCCGGGATCCGTGCGCGCCTTCCGTACCTGCGGCAACTCGGCGTGGACGCGGTCTGGATCAGCCCGTGGTACCCGTCTCCGATGGCCGACGGCGGGTACGACATCGCCGACTACCGGGACATCGACCCGATGTTCGGCACCCTGGCGGAGGCCGAGGCGTTGCTGTCCGAGGCGCACGACGCGGGCATCCGGGTCATCGTCGACATCGTCCCCAACCACTGCTCCGACCGGCACCCCTGGTTCCGTGCGGCCCTCGCGGCCGGCCCCGGCTCGCCCGAACGGGCGCGCTTCTGGTTCCGCCCCGGCCGAGGCGAGCACGGCGAACTGCCGCCCAACAACTGGCAGTCCGCCTTCGGCGGCCCCGGCTGGCGGCGGGTGACCGAGGCCGACGGCACACCCGGCGAGTGGTACCTGCACCGGTTCGCACCCGAGCAGCCCGACTTCAACTGGGAAAACCCGGAGGTCCGCGCGGAGTTCGAGTCGATCCTGCGGTTCTGGCTCGACCGGGGCGTGGACGGCTTCCGCATCGACGTCGCCGACAACCTCGTCAAGGACCCCCAACTGCCCGACCACGAGGGCGGTCCCAGCCCCTGGTCCGACCAGGACGGCGTCCACGAGATCTACCGCGCCTGGCACGAGGTCCTCGACTCCTACGCCCACGAACCGGTCTTCGTGGGCGAGGTGTGGACCTCCGACCCGGAGCGCTTCGCCCGGTACCTGCGCCCCGACGAACTGCACACGGCGTTCAACTTCCCCTTCCTCCAGAGCCCCTGGGACGCGACCGCGCTGCGCACGGTCATCGATTCCACCCGCGCCGAGCACGCCCCGGTCGGCGCCGCCGCCACCTGGGTCCTCTCCAACCACGACACCACCCGCCACGTCACCCGCTACGGGCGCCCCGACACCTCGTACGCGCTCGACGGCCGCCGGGTGCACGGTGTCCCCGCCGACCTCGGTCTTGGGCGGCGCCGGGCCAGGGCCGCGGCCCTGCTGACGATGGCCCTGCCCGGCTGCGTCTACGTCTACCAGGGCGACGAGCTGGGCCTGGAGGAGATCGAGGACCTCCCGTCGGAGCTCCGCCAGGACCCGACATACGTCCAGAGCGGGGGCGAGGACCTCGGCCGGGACGGCTGCCGGGTACCCCTCCCGTGGGGAGACGAGGCGCCGGACGCGCGGAGCTGGCTGCCCCGGCCGGCCGCGTGGGAGGCCCTGAGCGTGCGCGAGCAGAGTACGGACCCGGACTCGATGCTCGGCTTCTACCGCCGGGCACTGGCGCTGCGGTCCGCCCAACCGGCCCTGCTCGGCGCCGGATTCGCCTGGCTGCCCGCCCCGCCGGGCGTACTCGCCTTCGCCCGGACCGCGGCCGGGTCCTCCGTGCACTGCCTGGTGAACCTCGCGGACGGCCCGGTTCCGCTGCCGGAGCACACCGAACTCCTGATCGCGAGCGGCCCCCTGGAGGACGGCGCCCTGCCCCGGGACACCGCGGTCTGGCTGCGCTGAAGAACACCTGCGCCGGCTTGCGCGGCTACGGGGAGCGCGGGCCGGGGCGCCCGCCCGCGCTCGGGTGGCCGCCCGTACGGGCCGCCCGGCGCGGCAGGGTGACGGCCGCCAGCGGCAGGGCGAAGAGCAGGACGCAGCTCGCGACCACGAAGGACGCCGAGGTTGCGGCGACGGAAATGACACCGGCCCCGTCGGCGGAGTTCTCGTTCACGGCCAACGCGACGGCCCCCGCCGCCGCGAGCCCGACGGCTCCGCCCAACTGCCGGATGCACTGGCGCAGGACGGAGGCGTCCGCCCTCTTGTCCGGAGGCGCCACGCGCATGAGCTCGGCGCTCAGGGCAGGGACAGGCAGCCCCGTCCCGAACCCCGAGAGGAGCATCGCGGGGACCTGCCAGGGGTATGCGAGCGACGGCAGGACGACCGTCCAGGCCACCGTGCCGACGGTGGCCGCCGACAGGCCGAGCAGGACGGGCACCCGGACCGAGCGGTAGTGGTCCAGCAGGTACCCGGAGAGGAAGGTTCCCGCCGCGGAGGCCGCGACCAGGGGAAGCAGGGCGGTCCCGGTGGCGAGGAGCGAGAAGCCCATGCTCTGGCGCAGGTACACCGTGCCGTGCACCAGCACGATCAGCTGCGGGCCCTGCACCAGGAAGGTGAGCGCCACAGTCGCGGTGTACGGGCGGATGCCCAGGAGCCGCAGGTCGAGCAGGGGCCGGCGGGACCTCAGGACGAGCCGCACTGCCAGGAGCATCGCCCCGGCACCGACGGCGAGCGCGGTGAGCGTCCTGACGTCGGTGACGCCCCAGACACCGCACTGGTAGAGCCCGAGGACGAGCACCACCAGGGAGAAGATCACCACGAGGGGCTGCACCACGGACAGCGGGCCGCCCCCCGCCCGGTTGCCCAGCCGGGCCCGCGAGATCATCCACAGACACGCGGCGCCGACGGGCAGGTTGACGAGGAAGACGGAGCGCCAGCCGAGGAGTTGCGTGAGGACCGCGCCCACGATCGGGCCCAGGAGGAGGAAGAGCTGCGCCAGACCGGCGTAGACGGCCAGGGCCCGGCCCCGGGACCGTTCCTCGTACACGTCCGTGATCACGGACGTGGCCACAGGCGTCATCAGCGCGCCGCCGATGCCCTGCACGGCCCGGACCGCGACCAGGTACGGCTCCGCGGCGTCGCCCGGCGGTGCGAGTGCGCAGAGCCCCGACGCGACGGCGAAGACGGCGGTCCCGGCCCGGAAGGTGGTCAGGCGGCCGATCCTGCGGGCCAGCATGCCTCCGACCGGCACGAACGCGGCCAGTGCGAGGACGTAGACGAGCACCACGCCGTGCATCATGAAGGTGGTGAGCCCGAGGCTGCGCGCCATCGGTTCGAGGGCGACCGCGACGATGGTCTGGTCCAGGCCGACCATCCCCGCCGCGCATCCCACGGCCGCGACGACGTAGCGCCTGCGGGGCGGAAGCTGTCCTTCGGGCGAAAGCCGCATGTGCGGAGTCGACTCCTGCTCCCCGGGGCGTTCGGCGGCTCGCGCGGCCGGGCTCCCGCGCCCGCCCAGTATGGGACGGACGCGGCCGATCCGGCGCGGACCGGGTCGCCGGGCGTGGCGGCAGAGCAGGCCCGCTCTCGGGCAAGACCCGAAAGAGACGGCCTAGCGCCAGATGCCGCCCAGCAGGAGCTTCAGTTGGCCGGCGAGCCGGTCGGCGTCGATCGCCTCGGCGGAGGTCAGTGCGAGGCGGGCGAAGTGTTCCGCGGAGGCGACCAGCGCGTGGGCGAGGACCTCGGGGTCCGGTGCGGGACCTGCCGCGGCCGGCACGGACTCGATCCATGCGGCCACCCGGCGCCGGAACCGCTCCCGGTCGGCTTCGATGCGTGCGTGGACAGCCGGGGGAGTGGTCGCCGGAGTCAGCAGGATCAGGCGCCAGGTGTCCGGGTCCTCGCGCAGCATGGCCGCCATCCGGTGCACCGCCTCGCAGGCGAAGTCGACCGGGTCGCTGGTGCGGAGGGTGTCGGGAACGCTCGCGAGCAGGCGGGTGAACGCGCGCAGCTGCTGCCGGTCCAGGAGGGTGAGCAGTAGGTCGTCGAGGTCCTCGAAGGCCCCGTAGACGACGGAGCGGGCGACCCGCGCCCGCTTGGCGATGGCGTCGATCGACACCCGGCCGTAGCCGTCGCTCACGATCACGGCGAGGGCTGCGTCGAGCAGCTGTTCGCGGCGCTCGGCCATCGGGACGCGCGGAGCGTAGGGGCGCCGCCTGCGCGGGGTGCGCGGGCTGTCGGTGGGATCCGTCGGTGTCGACATCTTGGCATCTTACGACAGTCGTGTCTTAATTTAAGACAGTCCTGTCTTATTGGGGGAGCGGTACGCACCCGCTGCCGGGAACACAGAGGGAGCGGTCTGATGGCCCGACTGAACGGCAAGGAAGTCGAACCGCACGCGGACTACGGGTTCTTCGGGCCCGGATCCGTGGTCTGGAAGGTGTGGAGCTACCCGACGGCGCCCACGGTGGGCTTCCAGCGCTCGGTGGTCGTGGAGGAGCTCGACCCGCCGCTGGTGGCCGCGGTCCACGGCACCCAGGGCATCTACGAGCGCACCCGCACCCGCTACGACCGCACGCTGCGCTACTTCGCCATGGTGGCCTTCGCCGGCTCGGACCAGGTGTGCAAGGCGGCGGACATCCTGGTGAAGGTCCACTCGAAGGCCATCGGCCACCTGCCCTACGGAGAGGGCACCTACGACGCCAACGACCCCGCCTCGCAGCTGTGGATACAGCTCACCGGCTGGCACTCGATCCTCTACGCCTACGAGAAGTACGGGCCCGGCAAGCTCACCGCCGAGGAGGAGCGGGAGTACTGGGAGTCCTGCGCCCTCGCCGCCGAGTTCCAGACCTGCTCGCCCGACGACGTCCCGCGCGACCGGGCGGGCATCCGGGCGTACTTCGAGCGCATGCGCCCGCAGTTGGAGGCCAGCCCGATCGCCCGGCAGGCCATGCACCACCTCCTCGACACCAGCCTCGTCCTCCCGCCGACCGCGTGGTGGATGAAGCCGGCGCGGACGGTCGTCGCGCGGACGCACCGGATCGCCACCATCGCCACCATGCCGCGCTGGATGCGGGAGATGGCGCAGATCCGGCAGTCGCGCCTGCTGGACGCGCTCGTCGTCCCGGTCATGCGGATCTCCTTCGCGCTCGCCCACCTCAGCCCCCGGGTCGAACTGTTCCTGCTGGGGATGCTCTCCCCCTCCACGGTCGCGGTGGTCGCGCCCGTCAAGCTCGGCGTTCCTCCCCGCACCAAGGAGGTCCTCACCCCCGAAGAGGCCCGCACCCGGTACGGCTACGCGAAGCCCGCCGAGGCACACGCCGAGTTCAGGGCGCGCCAGGCCGTACGCGTCTTCGGTGACGGGAAACCCGCGAGTGACCAGGGGCTCGTCGAATCCCAGGAGGTGCTCGGCCCGCTGGCCTGAGGGGGCGGTCAGGGCCGGCGGCACCCGGCCCTGCCTCCTGCGCCCGGCTCCGCCTCCTGCGCCCGGCCCTATGCGGCGAACCGGCCGCAGAGCCAGTTGCCCGGTTCCGCCGGATCGTCGCTCATCCAGAACTGCCGCCACAGCAGGGCGAATTCCTCGCGGCTGAGGTGCCCGTCACCGTTGAGGTCGAGCAGCTCGAAGACGCCCGTCATGTCCACGGGCTGCCCGTTCCAGGTCTCGACGAGGCGGTGGTGCTCCTCCGGCGAGATGCGGCCGTCGCCGTTGGAGTCCACGGCCGCGAAGACGGTGTCGGCGGTCGCGGTGACCTCCGCGACCATCCCGGGCAGCCTGTCGACGAGGGAGAGCAGCTCACCCATGTCGACCGCCCCGTCCCCGTTCGCGTCCCCCGCTTCGAGCAGCGCCTCCCACCAGCTCATCAGCAGGGTCTCGACGCGTGCGCGCAGCTCCGTCCCCGGACCCACGCCCGGGAGTCGGCTCCAGCGGTCGACGAGGGCCGCGAAGTCCTCCTCGCGCAGATAGCCGTCACCGTCCGCGTCGAACGCGGCGAACATCCCCCTGAGCTTTCGCTCCTGAAACGCGCTGGCCATGACCGGCCTCCCTCGTCGCGGAACCGAACCACCCACGGCCGCGGACCTGCCCGGCCCGTGGCGGACAGCGCGTAACTCTAGGTCGGGGTGCGCCCCCGCCTCCACGGGCACATGTGAGCGAAGCGGTCCCCCTCAGTGGTGCGCGGGCCGCTCGTCGAGGTCGAGCGGAAGGCCCAGCCCGTCCGCCAGGGTGGTGAGGGTCGTTCCGAGGGGGAGCGCGACCCGGGTGACGGCGTGGCGGTCGCCGCGGGTGGGGTCCCGGTTGACGATGAGTACGGGCTTGCCCGCCTGCGCCGCCTGACGGACGAACCGGAGCCCGGACATCACGGTCAGCGAGGAGCCGAGGACCAGCAGCGAGGCCGCCGCGTCGACCAGTGCGCGGCAGTGTCCGACCCGCTCCGGGGGCACGCTCTCGCCGAAGAACACCACGTCCGGCTTGAGGATGCCGCCGCACCGCGCGCAGGGCGCCGGGCGGAAGTCGCGGACCTGGTCGTCGGTGAGGTCGGCGTCGCCGTCCGGGTTCAGCGCGGCGGGCGTCGGCTCGAAGCCCCGGTTGGCCTCCTCCAGGCGCAGGGCGAGTTCCTGCCGCGTGCTGAGGTCGCCGCAGGAGAGGCAGACGACCCGGTTCAGGCTTCCGTGGAGTTCCACCACCCCCTCGCTCCCGGCGGCCTGGTGCAGTCCGTCGACGTTCTGGGTGATCACACCGGAGAGGATCCCGGCACGCCCGAAGGCCGCGACGGCCCGGTGTCCGGCGTTGGGTGCGGCGCGCCCGAACGTGCGCCAGCCGAGGTGGCCGCGCGCCCAGTACCGGCGCCGGGCCTGGGCGCTGTCGGTGAACTCCTGGTAGGTCATGGGCGTGTGCCTGCGCAGGCTGCCGCGCTCGCCCCGGTAGTCGGGGATGCCCGACTCCGTCGACATCCCGGCCCCGCTGAGCACCAGCACCCCGCCGGCCCGCAGGGCGTCTGCGACCGGCCCCGGGTCCGTGGTGCCGGGGGGCAGGTCCGCGGTCGGGGTCCAGCTCAAGGTGGGACGCGTACGCATGACGCCAGCGTACGGAAGCTCCGAAGCTGCCGCCCCGGTGCCCTTGCCGCACAAGGAATAACGATGTTATTTTCTCACCACGAAGTTTTTTCGCGAGTGCGGCGGGGGTTGTCATGGACAGCAAGCACGTCACGATCCTGGACGACGGCAGGGAAACCGTCGTAGCCGCGCAGGCGGGCCCGGAGGGCCGTGTCCTTCTAGCCCCCGAGGCGGTCGAAGAGGCCCTCGGCTGGGTCCGCAAGCCGCACGGATGGTGCCGCGGTGACCTGTGCGTGCCCCTCTTCGCCGCCGCCCGGGCCGAACACGACGGCCTGCTCGACCCGGTGGCGTTCGCGGAGATCCTCGACCGCCCGGTCGCGACCGACACGGGGGTGATCGCCCTCGGAGTCTCCGCGCAGGAACGCGCGCAGGCCCTCGCCGGAGCCACCGCCCCCGACTTCACGCTCCCCGACGCCGACGGTGTGCCGCACGCGCTGAGCGACCTGCGCGGCCGGAAGGTCGCCCTGGTCTTCTGGGGCTCGTGGTGCGGCTGCCGCTACGACCTCCCCGAATGGGAGCGCCGCCACGCCGCCCTCGCCGAGCACGGATTCAGCGTCCTCAGCGTCGCCGTGGACCGCCGCGCCGCCGACGCCGCGCCGTGGATCGCCGAAGCCGCGGTGACCCACCCCGCGCTGATCGACGTGGACGGCGCCGTGGCCGACCTCTACGACGTCCTGAACGTCCCGACCGTCCTGTGGATCGACGAGGAGGGGAAGGTGGCCCGTCCCAACGACACGCAGTTCGCCACCGACCTGTTCCGCGAACTGTCCGGCCTGGACTCCGGCGCGGCGCTGGCCGCACTCGACCGCTGGGTCCTCACCGGCGACAGCGGACTGTCCGGCGAGGACGTCACCCGGCACACCCGCCGCGCCACGGCTAACCAGCAGTCGGCCCGTACGGAAGCGGCCCTCGCCCTCTGGCTCCACCGGAACGGCCGCGCGACGGAAGCCGAAGCGCACTTCGCGCGCGCCGAGGAGCTCGCCCCGGAGGACCTGACGATCTGGCGCGGAACCATGCCCCTGCGCGGCCTGGACCCGATGGGCGACGAGTACTTCGCCAAGCGCACGGCGCTCACCGAAGCCGGCATCCCGATCTACCGCCCCCTCGGCGACTGGCAGCCGGCATGAGCGGCGACCTCTACACCCGCACCCAGGCCCAGGGCCAGGAAGCCCTCCGCGCCGCACTCCTCGACCTGGCCGCCCAGCTCCTCGCCGCGGAGGGGCCGGCCGCCCTGACCATGCGCCGCATCGCCACCGCGGCCGGCTGTTCCACCACGGTCCTCTACCGCCACTTCGGTGCGAAGGACGGCATCGCCGAAGCCCTGTACCAGGAGGGCTTCGCCCGCCTGCGGCGAAGCCTGGAGGCCGTCCCCCCGTCCGCCGACCCGCCCGCCCACCTGGCCGACCTGGGCCGCGCCTACCGCGAGAACGCCCTGACCGAACGCAACCTCTACCAGGTCATGTTCGCCGGCCTCATCCCCGGTTTCACCCCCACTCCCGAGGCCCGCGCGATCGCCGCCGCCAGCCTGGAGGTGCTCCGCGAAGCCGTACGGGCCTGCGTGGCGGCCGGCGTCTTCCGCCCGGACGTGGACGTCGACGAGGTCACGGACGTCATCTGGGCGGCCGCCCACGGCTCGATCACCCTGGAACTCGCGGGCCACTTCACGGCCGGGACGGCGGAACACCGCTACCGGACCCTCACCAGGGCCGCGGCGGACGCATTCGTGCAGGCGCCCGGAGCGTGACGGCTGCCCGTCCGTCAGGGGATCCCGCCGTGCCCGCATCCCGGGCGTCCCGGTACGCGTACCGTGGCGGTACGACCCGCCGGGAGGAACAGCCGATGAGCGCGCAGCCCGACCACGCCACCGTCACGCCGTACGCCCCCGCTCCGGGAGCCCCGGCCGAACTCCTCGGCCGGCTCCGTGCCGACCGCCGGGCCCCGCAGTGGGTGCCGGCCTTCGAGCGGGAGTGGGCCGCCGCGCTGGAGGAGTCCCGCGCCACCTTCTCCCTCACCGCTCTGTACGAGACCCTGCAGGTCTGGCAGGCCCGCCTCGCCTCCGCCCCGGAGGTCGACGCCTTCGTCGCCTCCGGCTACGACGACAGCGCCTTCGTGGAGACGGCCGTACCGCGGCGCAGGCGCCGGTGACCGGACAGCCGTACGCGATCCGGTTCTCCGGGCCCGCCGCCAAGGTTCTCGACAGCCTGCCCGACGACGCCGAGAACGCGGTGTGGGACGTCCTGGACGCCGCCGTGGCCGACCCGTGGGGGTTCCGCCAGTGGAACCCCGACGACCCCGAAGGCCAGGACGTGCGCCTGGCCTCCGTCGGCCGGCTGTCGGTCACCTACTGGATCAACCGGCCCCTGCACCGGCTGTCCGTCCTGAACATCCTGTGGCTCGGCTAGGCCGTCTCTTTCGGATCTTGCCGGGCCCGCGGCGCCCGGCACCGCGCCTGGCCGCACTGCCGGGGCGACCACGTACGCCCAGTACGCGAGCGCCCCGACAGCACGCCCAGGCACGGCACCGGACACCGCGGGCTCGGCCGACAAGATCCGAAAGAGACGACCGAAGGCCCGCGCGAGGGGCTAGCTTCAGACCGCCGGAGGGTTGAGGCGGGCGAAGCCCTCCTGCCGGTGGTACGGGAAGTAGGGGTAGGGGGCCGTCCGGCTGCTCGCCGCGTCCAGCTTCGCCATCTGCTCCGCGGTGAGCGTCCAGCCCACGGCGCCGAGGTTCTGGCGCAGCTGCTCCTCGTTGCGGGCGCCGATGATGACGGAGGACACGGTCGGACGCTGGAGCAGCCACCGCAGGGCGATCTGGGGCACGGCCCTGCCCGTCTCCCCGGCGACCTCGTCCAGGGCGTCGACCACGCGGTAGAGGTACTCCTCCTCGACCGGCGGGCCGTAGTCGGCGGTGTCGTGCAGCCTGCTCCCGGCCGGCAGCGGCTGACCGCGGCGGATCCTGCCCGTGAGCCGCCCCCAGCCGAGCGGGCTCCAGACGATCGCGCCCACCCCCTGGTCGATCCCGAGGGGCATGAGCTCCCATTCGTAGTCGCGGCCGACGAGGGAGTAGTGGACCTGGTGGGCGACGTAGCGCGGGCGGCCGTGCCGGTCGGCCGCGGCGAGGGACTTCATCGCCTGCCATCCGGAGAAGTTGGAGATGCCCGTGTAGCGGATCTTTCCGGCCCGGACCAGGTCGTCCAGGGCGGACAGCACCTCCTCGACGGGAGTGCCGGCGTCGAAGGCGTGCAGCTGGAAGAGGTCGATGCGGTCGGTGCCCAGGCGGCGCAGCGCTTCGTCGACGGACCTGATCAGACGGGACCGCGAGGTCCCCGCCGCGTCCGGGCCGTCACCCATGGGCAGGCCAGCCTTGGTGGAGATCAGCACCTGGTCCCGGCGCCCCTTGAGGGCGGCCCCCAGGACCTCTTCCGAGGCGCCGGCGGAGTAGACGTCGGCGGTGTCGAACATCGTGACCCCGGCATCGATGCAGATGTCCACGAGGCGGCGCGCCTGCTGCACGCCGGTGTCGCCCCAGGCGCCGAAGAGCGGCCCCTGCCCGCCGAAGGTGCCCGCTCCGAAGCTCAGTTCCGGCACCAGAAGCCCGGACGTCCCCAGCCGCCTGTACTCCATGACGCATCCCCTCATCACCCGCGACCCCATCTAATGGGGCTGCGGTTCCGTTAAGATGGCCCGAGCGTATCAAGTCCTGTCGCTTAATGGAACTGGAGTCCCGTTATGGAGTTCGCCGCAGCAGAGCCAGACCGGGTGGCCGGCCCGGCCGAACCGGGGGCCGGGCCGGGCGCAGGGCCGGGGAGCGCGCGGCCCGGAGGGCGTACGGCGCGGGTGCGGGAAGCGGTGCTCCGGGCCGCCGAGGACGTCCTGGCCGAGCGGGGTTTCGCCCACCTGGACCTCGCCGACGTCGCGCGGCGCGCCGACGTCGGGAAGACCACGGTCTACCGCCGCTGGGGCACGGTCGCCGGCCTCATGGCCGACGTACTGCTGGACATGGCGCAACAGTCCGTACCGCGGGCGGAGACGGGCTCCCTCCTCGGGGACCTGACGGCCAACGCCCGCCTGGTGTGCCGCACTCTGGCCGACCCGCGCCAAGGCGCCCTGTTCAAGGCGGTGATCGCGGCGGCCACCTGCGACCCGAAGGCGGCGGAGTCCCTGCACGGCTTCTACGCCGTGCGCGTCGAGGAGTGGGCGCAGTGCGTCCGCGAGGCCGTGGCCCGCGGAGAGGTGCCCGCTGGAACCGACCCGCACGAGGTGATCCGCGCGGTGTCCGCCCCCCTCTACTACCGCCTCCTGACCACGACCCTCCCGCTCGACGAGGCCGAGGCGGACCGCGCGGCGGCCGCAGCGGCGGCGGCCGCCCGCGCCGGAGCGTACGTACGGGAGGGAGAGCGGCTTCTCCCGCAAGGGCGGGCGTGACGGCGGGCGCCGAGGCCCCGGGCGCAGGTTATGGGTAGATTGCCGGATGCAGGGAAACTGCCCGACGACAGCGGACGGGCGCATAGAGTCCCAGCTCAGGAAGCCGGTTCCCGCAGCTGCGGGAACGAACCGGGGAACGTGGGGTGCGGCCTCCACGACAGCGCGCGGTCACAAGGAAGTGCCGGGCGGTGCGGTGGCCGAGAACGGAGAAGACCTGATGAGCGGGGCCGACGAGGGACGGCAGTGGCCGGACGAGATCAGCGTCGACAACGCGAGGACGACGCTCCTGCAACTCCTCGCGCGAGCAGGGGTCCCTGCCGATGACGCGCGCGAACTGACCGGCCTGCTGGAGGCGGGAGCGCTGGCGCTCGCCTACGAGGAACTGGGCGGCCGGGACCGGAGCGCGCCGGGGGACAAGGGCGAGCCCTACGACTCGGGGTGGCTCGACGGAGCCGCGGACGTGCTGGCGGAGCTGGGCGCCGTCACCGAGCGGACGCTGCTCCGGGTGGTCAGCCCGGAGGGCGACGAGGACGCGGCCGGCCAACGCCCGCGGGCCCGGCGCATGGAGGTGGAGCGGGCGCAGGTGGCGCTCACACCCCTGTACCTGTCGTTCGCCGAGGTCTCGGAACTGGATCCGGAGGCGACCGAGGAGGTGCTCACGGCCGTCCTCGCCACGCTGAGCCCGCGTCAGCGGGCCCGGTACGCCGGGCGGCTGACGGAGTTCACCGAGGAGCACCGGGCCCGACTGGGGCGGCTGTTCGCGACGTTCGGAGCGGGCAGCGCCATCACGGTGCACGGCCGCTTCTCGCTCGTCCACTCCGCCACGAGCATCGCCGTGCTCGAACGGCTCGCCGCCGAGCCGCAGGCGCTGCGGGAGGAGTGGGACGCGGCGGAGCTGCCGCCCGCGTGGCTGGACGGGCTGACGACGGCCTGGGACGCCGCGGCCTGAGCCCGGTCCGATCGCCGCGGCCCGGCCCCGGCGGATCGCTCGCCCCTTGATCCGCTCCCTTGATCCGTTCTCTTGACCCGATCCGGCCGTTCGATCAAGATCCCGGCATGACCCTTCCCGGACTGCCCCGCGAAGACCGCGCGTCGAGCCCGTACACCGGCTACACCCGCGCGCACTGGGAAGCGGTGGCCGACGGACTGCTGCGCGCGGCCTGGCGGTGGGCCACGCCGCGCGGGGCCCTGCTGGACCTGCCGGGACGGCCGTCGGTCTCGGGCGTGCGCTCCGACGGGCTCGAAGGCTACGCACGCACCTTCCTCGCCGCGGCCTTCCGGGTGTCGGGGGCCGGGGGAGCGGACCCGCACGGCTGGCTGGAGCGGTACGCGGACGGGCTGGCGGCGGGCACCGGGACGCCGGGCCGCGACGATGCGGAGTCCTGGCCGGTCATCCGCGACGTACACGCGGGCGGTCAGCCGATGGTCGAATCGGCATCGGTGGCCCTCGGGCTGCGGCTGACCCGGCCGTGGCTGTGGGACCGCCTCGACGGCGCCGTGCAGGACCGGACCGAGGAGTGGCTGCGCGGAGCCCTGCGCCACGTGCCCAGCCCCAACAACTGGTACCTCTTCCCGTACACCGTGGCCGGCTTCCTGGAATCCGTGGGCCGCGGCGACGCCGAGACGGCCAGGGCCCGCAGCCGGGCCCTCGACCTCCTGGAGGGCTGGTACGGCGGCCAGGGCTGGTACGCCGACGGCGACGGCAGGGCCTTCGACCACTACAACGGCTGGGCGCTGCACCTGTATCCGGTACTCGACGCGTACCTCGGCACCCACCTCGACGGCCCCCTCCCCGCCGGGCCGGACGGGCCGGCCCCGCACGGTGACCGCCTGCGGGCCCACCTGGACGGCTTCTCCCTCCTCTTCGGCGCGGACGGGGCGCCGATCCACTTCGGGCGCTCCCTCACCTACCGCTTCGCCGCCGCGTCCGCCGTCGGCCTCGGCGCGGTCACCGGGCACACCCCGCTCACCCCCGGCACCTCGCGCCGCCTGATCAGCGGCTCGCTGCGCTACTTCCTGGACCGGGGCGCCGTCGGCACCGACGGCCTGCTGGGCCTCGGCTGGCACGGCCCGCACGAGGCGACCCTGCAGCGCTATTCGGGTCCGGCCTCGCCGTACTGGGCCTCCAAGGCCTTCGTCTGTCTGCTCGCCCCGGCGTCGCACCCGCTGTGGACGGCGACGGAGCAGCCGGCGCCCAGCGAGGGCCCCGACCAGGTGCTCGCCCTGGCCGCGCCCGGGCTGCTCGTCCAGAGCACCCGCGCCGACGGGATCGTACGACTGCACAACCACGGCAGCGACCACGTCGGCCCCGACCAGCCGGAAGCGGCCCGCGACGAGGACCCGCTCTACTCCCGCCAGGCCTACTCCACCCGCAGCGGCCCCACCGCGAGCGCCAACACCCCGGACAACCACCTCGCCGTGGTCGTCGCGGGCGCCCGCAGCGTCCGGCGGCGCATCCACCCGCTGGGGACCGGTCAGGGCAGCGGCTGGGGCTGGGCCGCCTCCTGGCACCGGCCGGTCTTCCCGGGCGGCCCGCCCACCGTCCCGGGCCTGCGCGTGGAGAGCGTCACCTTCGTCCGCGGCCGGCACGAACTGCGCGTGCACCGGGTGTACGGAGCCCCGTACGGAGCCCGCGTGGAACAGACGGGCTGGGCCACGGGACCCGAGGAGCCCCTGCGCTCGGAGCTCCACCCGCTGCACGGCTGGGAGGCGCGCGACGAGGCGAGGGCGCCGGCCGGGACCGCCTTCACCCGGTGGGCGCGCGTGCCCCGGCTGACGGCCGAGGGCGGCGGAACGCGCCTCTACGCGGCGCTGGTCGCGCTCACCGGCGAAACCGGTCCGGAGCCGGCGACCGAAGCGGTCGCCGGGGTGACGGCGGACCAGGCCGCCATCGAGGTGCGGTGGGCGCGGGACGGGTCAACGACCCGGATCGCCTTCGAGCCCCTCCGGGTGGAGCACCTGCCGCCCGCCGCCGGCTAGCGGGCGCAGGCCCCGCCCCCGTCCTCGCGCGCCGAGGTCACTGGTCCTGGATGCGCCGGAAGGGCCGGTCCGCCTCCAGCTCGAACGCGATCTCCAGGAGCCGCCGCTCACCGCCGGGGCGCGCGGCGAACATGACGCCGACGGGCAGGCCGTCCGGCGTCGCGCCGGCCGAGGGCAGCGAGATCGACGGAGTGCCGACGACGTTGTCGACCGGCGTGAAGGCCACGTACGCGAGGATCCGCTGGATCAGCTTCGCGTAGGGAACGGTCGGGCTGAGGTGGCCGATCGGCGGCGTGGTGTGGGCGAGCACCGGCGACATCACGAGGTCGAGCCCGCGGAAGGACGCCGCGTAGGCCTCCTTCGTGCGCTTCAACCGCCGCAGTACGCCGGGAGTCCGCCGCCAGTTCCGCAGGTACTCTTCGCGCAACCCCTGGCTCAGGCCGTCCATACGGCGTCGGTCGAAGTCCGCGCCGAGGGTCCGGCCCGTGACGCCGAGGAGGAAGGACAGCATCCCCCAGTAGGTGAGGAAGTCGTCGGTGAAGCTCGGATCCATCCCCAGCTCCACCGGCTCCACCGTGTGTCCGAGCCGTTCGAGCGTCGCCACGGTCTCCGTGACCGTCGCCCGGGTGGAGGCGTCGGAGTGCACGCCGTTCGGCGAGTCCAGGACGAACCCGATACGCAACCGTCGCGCCGAGGGCCCTTCGACCAGACCCACGGGCGGCAGTCCGGGACTCGGCCGGTAGGTCTCCGCGGCGGCGAGGAACGCGGCGGCGTCCCGCACGGAACGGCTCACGACTCCGTCGGAGATGATGTCGAGGGGCAGCTGGCGGCCCAGGGCACTCGCCACCACCCGTCCACGGCTCGGCTTCAGGCCGACGAGCCCGCAGCAGGCCGCGGGTATCCGGATCGAGCCACCGCCGTCGTTGGCGTGCGCGATCGGCACGGCGCCGGCAGCGACCAGTGCCGCGCTGCCGCCCGAGGAACCACCCGCCGAGTAGTCCGTGTGCCAGGGGTTGCGCACCGGCTCCGCGCCGTCGTACTCGGTGGTCGGGCTGAACCCGAACTCGGGCAGCCGGGTCTTGCCCAGGACGGTGACCCCGCTGCTCAGGAGCTGTCGGGTGAACGGGGCGTGCTGCTTGGCGGCCCTCGGCCGGAAGGAGGTGCTGCCGTGGCCCGTCGGCAGGCCCTGGTAGTCGGTGTTGTCCTTGACGAAGGTCGGTACCCCGGCGAGGGCGCCGCCCGTCCCGGCGGTGTGGGCCGGCCCGTCGGCGTGCACCTGGACCGCGCCCAGTCGTGCGTCGACCGCCCGCACCCGTGCCCGGGCGTCCCGGGCGGCCTCGGCGGGGGAGACCTCGCCCCGCCGGATCGCCGCGGCGAGACCGACGGCGTCGTGCTCTCCCAGGGCATCGTCCCGGAAAGCGTGCACGATCGTCGGTCCGTCGAAACTCGTCACCGCTGCCTCAGCCTCCGCCGTGTGGATGGTTGCCCGCCATCATTGCCTACCGCCAAGTAACAGGCGAGACGTTCTCCGGCCGATCATCATTTATGCTTCATGGCGGCCGCGGAGCGGTGGCTCGTCGCTGTCCGCGGCACCTACGGAACGGCCGGTCCGGCTCGTCGAGGAGATGCCCCGCGTCCTGGCGCGGGCCCGGACGGGGCCGAACGACGCTGATCATGCACATGCGACGACCCGAAGATCCGGCGATCCGGAGATCACGGGGAATCGGGCGACCGCCGAAACGCGTCTCAGTGGGGTGGGGCGCCCGGCCCACGCGCCCGCGAACAGAAGACCCCCAGGGAGAAGTGAGGAATGCCAGTGATCTGCGTCGGAGGCATGATCGGAATCGGCAAGACGAGCGTTGCCGAGCTGCTCGCCAAGGAGCTGGGCAGCGAGGTCTTCTACGAGAGCGTCGAAGACAATCCGATCCTCCCGCTCTTCTACACGGCGAGCCCCGAGGAGATCGAGGCGAAGCGCTACCCCTTCCTCCTCCAGCTGTACTTCCTCCAGACGCGCTTCGCCGCGATCAAGGAGGCGTACAAGCAGGGCGACAACGTCCTGGACCGGTCGATCTACGAGGACTGGTACTTCGCCAAGGTCAACCACGACCTCGGCCGGATCAGCTCCCTCGAGATGCAGGTCTACGAGGGACTGCTGGGCGAGATGATGCGCGAGATCGACGGCCTGCCGTACCGCAAGGCGCCCGACCTCATGGTCTACCTCAAGGCCGACTTCGAGACGGTGCTGCACCGCATCGGGCTGCGGGGCCGCGATTTCGAGCAGGACGAGAACCTCGTCGAGTACTACCGGACGCTGTGGGCCGGCTATGACGACTGGGTGAACAAGCACTACTCGGCCAGCGAGGTCCTCGTCATCGACATGAACCACACGGACGTGGTGCACAACCCGGAGGACGCGGCCCGCGTGGCGCGCGAGGTCAAGGACGCCCTGGCGGCGGGCCGCCGTGGGACCCAGGTCAAGGCCTAGGCCTGGTCGTCGACACCCGGGGCGGCGCACGCGCAGCTCACGAATTCCTGCAGGGCCTTCCCGGTGGTCCCCGAAGCACTGGTCGAACCGGGGCTCTAGCCGCACGTAGAGCCGGTATGCGGGCAGGGCGGCCGGACACACGGGGCAGCCGTGTGCCGGCCGGGCCCTTCGCCGGTGTCAGTGCACGGGCACGGCGGAGGCGGGCTCCTTCTCCGGGGTGTCCTCCTGATCGGAGCGGCCGATGTGGTTGAAAGCGAGGTTGAGCAGCACCGCGGCGACGCAGCCGGTGCTGATGCCGGAGTCGAGGATGATGCGCATGCTCTCGGGGAAGCCGTGGTAGAAGCCGTCGCTGGCCATCGGGATCACGCCGACACCCAGGCTGATGGCCACGATGAGGATGTTGTCACCGCGTTCGAGCCCGGCCTGGGCGAGGGTCTGGATGCCGCTGGCGGCCACCGTGCCGAACAGGGCGAGGCCTACGCCGCCTAGAACGGGCTGCGGCACCAGGGAGACGACCGACGCGAGGAACGGGCACAGGCCCAGGAGGATCAGAATGCAGCCGCTCGCGGCCACGACGTAGCGGCTGCGGACCTTGGTGATCGCGACCAGGCCGACGTTCTGCGCGAAGGCGCTGGCGGCGAAGCCGTTGAAGAGCGGGCTCAGCGCGGTGCCCAGGCCGTCCGCGCGCAGCGCCGCGGCGAGGGTCTTCTCGTCCGCCGGCTTGTCGACGATCTGGCCGAGGGCGATGACGTCGGCGGTGCTCTCGGTCATGGAGACGATCATGACGATCATCATGGAGACGATCGCGGCGACGGCGAACTGCGGTGCGCCGAAGTGGAAGGGTGTGGGGAAGCCGATCACGTCGGCATCGGCCACGGCACTGAAGTCCGCGAGGCCCAGGGGCAGGGCGATCAGGGTGCCGGCGACGAGGCCGAGCAGGATGGAGATCTGCTTGAGGAACCCGCGCAGCACCCGGCGCAGCACCACGGTGATCAGCAGGGTCGCCGCGGCGAGGCCGATGTACTCGACGTCCCCGTAGTCCGCTGCCTGCGGGCTGCCGCCCTGGGCCCAGTTGAAGGCGACGGGCAGCAGGGACAGGCCGATCAGCGTGATCACGGTGCCGGTGACGACGGGCGGGAAGAAACGGATGAGCTTGCAGAACCAGGGGGCGAGCAGGAAGCCGAACACACCGGCCACGATCACGGCTCCGTAGATCACGGGCAGTGCGTCATCGGGGCCCTCCGCCTTGGCGATGGCGAGCATCGGCGCCACACCGGCGAAGGAGACGCCGTTGACGAAGGGCAGACGGGCGCCGATGTTCCAGAAGCCGAGCGTCTGGAGCAGGGTGGCGATGCCCGCGGCGAAGAGGCTGGCGCTCATCAGGAACGCGATCTCGCCCTGACTCAGCCCCACGCCGATGCCGACGACCAGGGGCGGGGCGACGACACCGGCGTACATGGCCGCCACGTGCTGGAGGCCGGCGCCGAGGAGCTTCCCGAAGGGCAGGGTCTGGTCGACAGGGTGCTTGGCGGTGGGGGCCGTATCGGTGGCCGTTTCAGGGTCCGGCTCGGGTGTCGGGGCGGGGCCGGGTGCGGCGGTGGGCGACAAGGAAGGTACCTCCAGGACTGCTGTGGCACGGCGGCCGCCGGGGTGGAGGGGCGCGCAGGAGTGCGGCCGGTGCCTCGGAGGGCCGTGTGGGCTGGTGCGACGACGCAGTCGAGCGGGCGGCAGAAGGGCCCGGGGGCAGGGAAGTGCCCTGAGCGGCGGGAACGAGTGACCGGGTTGCCCGAACCGGGGTGCCGTGGGGTGAGCGAGCCCCGACGGCCCTGCCAGAAGACTGCTTGAACAGATCGTCCACGATGCGGAAAGCAGTTTCCGTCTGGCTGGGTGGCTCTAGTGCCTCACGCGGAGGGGGCGCTGTCAAGACCCCGGATCCGGAAGGCGGGAGGCGTGGGATGGGGGAGGGGACGCGGAATGCGGGTGCACCGGAGCCGGGGTGTGGTCAGGCTCCCCGCGGCCGCAGTTGGTGCCACAGGTGTTCGTCGATCCGGTCGAGGAAGGTCATGGCCTCCCGCTCGGTGGTATCGGGGCCGGTGCCGGCGCCGCTCCGGCCGTGGTTGTCGATCCGCTGGTACTCCAAGTGGAGCCGCTCCAGGGCGCGTTGGATCTCCGCCGGCTCCACGGGCACGATCTTCGCGACGGGGCTCACGTAGTTCGGCCACCACCCGGTGACCGCCTCGCGCAGCAGTACGCGCAACTGTCCCGTCCGGCCGCACGCCCCGACGTAGCAGGCGGGCGACGGCCGGAGCACCTCGAACAGCGCCCGGGTCTGACGCCCCGACCCGCGCCACCGGTTGCGCCGTTCCGCTTCGGCGTAGCGGTCGCGCGTCATGCCGACCCCGGTGGCCGCCTGCTCCACGGTCAGCCCGAGGAGCGTGCGGCACTGCAGGAGCGTGGCCGGTTCGCCGAGCAGTTCGCCCGGTGAACACCACAACGCGGCTGCCAGCGCCTTGATCTGATGGGCCGTCGGGACCAGTTCGCCCTGCTCCCAGGCCAGCAGCGTGTCGGGGTGGAGCGGATGGCCCTGGAAGGCCGATACGGCCCAGGCGACCTGGCCGGGCGTGAGTCCGAGCCGCTCGCGCACACCGGCGGCGCGGCGCGGCTCCAGAGGGGGGTAGGGGGAGATTTCGCCCACGGCGGGGCTGTGGAGATCGTTTTGGGAGGGCATAGCCGCACACCGTAGGGCGAGAGGGCTCCGCAGCCAAGGCCCGATGGACTTGTGCGTACATCCAAAGAATCGGAGGAATCGATTCGCACCGCTGGAGGAGTTGACGGCCGGGGGGTCGGTTCGTAGGGTCGCAGTCGTCCACAGCGGAAAGTAAATTCCGCAATGAGGAATCTGGCCGCTTTCCGTACCCCGGAAACCGGCACGACTTCCCTCTCCCTCCGGGCAAGTCCGTCCACTTGTCCGGCTCTTCCGGCCGTGCTTCGCCCCCGACCGTCCCCGCCGCCCGCCGGCGGGGAGGTCCCTCGGAGGGACTCTCCCCTTGCGCTCCCGAACGCCCATCCCGCACGAACGTTCCACCTCGTCGATACCGCAGACCCCGCCCGTCCCCGTCCATCCCGCGGACGAAGTCCTGCCGATGCGGCGGATGGTCCCCGCCGCCCTGCAGCACGTGGCCAGCATGTACGCGGGCCTCGCGGCGCCCCCGCTGATCATCGGAGGCGCCCTGGGGCTGACCGCGGCTCAGCTCACCGCCCTGCTCGCCGCGAGCCTGGTGGTCGCGGGCCTGGCCACCGTCGCCCAGACGCTCCGCTTCTGGGGCGTGGGGGCCGCACTGCCCGTCACCAACGGCGTCTCCTTCGCCGTCGTGTCCCCGCTCGCGGCCGCCTCCGTGTCGCGGGGGCAGGACGCCCTGCCCCTGGTGTTCGGCGCCACCCTCGTCGCCGGAATCGTCTGCTTCCTCCTGGCGCCGGCCTTCTGCCGCCTCCTGCGCTTCTTCCCGCCCGTCGTCAGCGGTTCCGTCATCACGCTGGTCGGCCTCTCGCTGCTGCCGGTCGCCGGGGATTGGGCCCGGGGCGGCGACCCCGGGTCCTCCGGCTACGGCTCACCCTCCAACCTCGCGCTCGCCGCCGGGACCCTCGCCTTCACGCTCCTGCTCCACCGGCTCCTCAGCGGACGCTTCCTGCAGCGCGTGGCCATCCTGCTGGGCCTCGTCGCCGGCACGGCTGCCGCGGTGCCCATGGGCAAGGTCGATTTCCAACCGCTCTCCCAGGCACCGCTGTTCGCCTTCCCGGAACCCTTCGCCTTCGGCGCGCCCCAGTTCGAGCTGCCGGCCATCGCCACCATGCTCGTCGTCATGCTCGTCTCCATGACGGAATCCACCGCCTCCCTGATCGCCGTGGGATCCGTCGTCGACCGGCCGGTCGACCCGCGCGTCATCGCCGGCAGCCTGCGCGCCCAGGGGCTGGGCACCGCACTCGGCGGCGTCCTGGGGGCCTTCGTGAGCACCGCCTACGCCCAGAACGTGGGCCTGGTCGCGATCAGTCGCATCCGCAGCCGGTACGCGGTCACCCTGTGCGGAGCGATCCTGGTCCTCATGGGCCTGGTACCGGTCCTGGGCTCGCTCGTCGCCCTCGTGCCGCTGCCGGTGCTCGGGGGCGCGGCGGTCGTCTTCTTCGGCTCGATCACCGTCGCCGGCATCCGGACCCTGACCAAGGCCTCCCTGGCCACCGGGCACAACGGCATCATCGTGTCCGTCGCCCTCGCCTTCGGCCTCTTCCCCGTCACATCGGCCGACTTCTACGAGAGGCTCCCCGCGCCCGTCACCATGGTGCTCGGGTCGGGCATCACGGCGGGATGCCTCGTCGCCGTCCTGCTCAACCTGCTCCTGAACCACTTCGGGCGGGGCAGCGAGGCGAACGAGAGCCACGTCCCCGCCGCCCAGGTCAACGCCTTCGAAGGGATCGGCAGTTCGACCGCGACCGGGGGCGTCCCCTTCCGCTGACGGACCCCGCTGTTCCGCCGCTCGCGGCGCGGCGGAACCGGCCCAGAGCAGCGGGTACCTCTCCCTGCCCGCCCGGTCGACCCACGGGAGCCGCTCCCGTACGATCCCGCGCCTGCTCCCCGGAATCCGCTCCGTCAGCCCCCCGGCAGGTCGTGCATCCTGCGCAGTGCCATCGGGGAGCCCGCGGCGGCGAAGAGGAGCTCGTCGACGGCCGTTCGTGCGCAGCGCTCCCAGTCCGGCCGGGCCTAGGCCGTCTCTTTCGGATCTTGCCGGGCCCGCGGCGCCTGGCACCGCGCCTGGCCGCACTGCCGAGGCGACCGAGTACGCCCAGTACGCGAGCGCCTCGACAGCACGCCCAGGCACGGCACCAGCCACCGCGGACTCGGCCGACAAGATCCGAAAGAGACGGCCTAGGCCTGGTCCTAGGCCTCCGGCCCGTTACGGGATCCCCGTGGCCGACGTACGGTCGCCGGCATGGACACGACGGGCATTCTCGATGAGGCGCTCCACCGCTTGCACGGCTCCGGCCCCGAGCGGCTCGGCCGGCTGACCAACCACGCGCCGATGGCCGTCGAGGCCCTGTCCGTTCACGGGCAGGCCGGCTCGGTGCACCGCTGGCTCGATCTCTACGCGCGCAAGCTGGAGGAGTTCCCGTCGCGCGTCGAGCCGGTCACGGCCGCCAACTGGCAGGCGGCGCTCGGCGACCCGCGCCGCGCCGCCGACTGGATCGGGCACTTCGAGCGCGAGATCGCCGACCGGCCCTGGCGCGACGTGCTGGCGCAGTGGTGGCCGCGCCTCCTGCCCGGCCTGTACGGCGGCTCGACGCATCCGGTGATCCGGGTGGGCCACGCCGTACGCACCCTCCTGGCCGGCGAGAGCACCGCACCACGCCTGGCCGAGCTCGCCCACGGCCTCGGCTACTGGGCCGCCCGCCACCACCCCGTCGCGCCGCTCGCCGCACTGCCCGGCGCCGACGGTGCGGCCGCCGCCCTCGACGCGGTGCCGGCCATCGCCGAGATGAAGGGAGCCTTCCCCGACCGCCTCGCACGGGTCACGGGCCTGCCGCTGTGGGCGGCCACCTGCACGGAGCCCGACCAGGCACGCCTGCACCTCGCCGAGTTGGTCCGCGCGGCCACCCACCGCTACGCCACCCACGGCCACGGCGACGAGATCATGCTGGTCCACGCCGCCACGGCCCCCAACGCCGTGCTGCGCACCCTGCCGGCCCTCCCGCGCCCCCTGTGGGCGCCCAGCCTGCGAGCCGCCTGGACGGCCTCCGCCGCCGTCACCGCGATGTACGCACCCGGCACGCCGGTGGCGGTCACCCCGCCGGGCGTCCTCGCCCCCGCCGAGGTCTTCGAACGAGCCCTGGCCCACGGCGACGAACACGTCATCAAACTCACCGACACGGCGCTCGACATCGGCGACGAAGCAGCCCTCGCGGCAGCGCTGCGTTCCATGGAGCTGAGCGAGCCCTTGTCCTAGTAGCACCGGCTGGGGCTGGGCCTGAAATCTCCTCGGCCGGTCCGCATCCGTACCGGCCCTTCCCGGCGAAGACATGGGGCAGCACGAGCGATACTGCCGGTCACGCAACTTCTCGACGGATGCCCGGGAGCGTCATGTCCGCCTCACCACGGTTCACCCGATGGCTGGTTCCTGCCGTCCTCGTCCTGGCATGGCTGCTCGTCGGAGGCGGGCTCGGCCCGTACGCGGGGAAGCTCGGCGAGGTGGCCACCAACGACCAGACCGCGTTCCTGCCCCGCACCGCCGAGTCCACCCGGGTCGTCGAGGCGCAGAAGGCCTTCCGGCAGGACGAGAGCCTGCCGGTGATCGTCGTGTGGACGGCGAAGACACCGGGCGCGAAGCTCGGACCCCGGCAGCAGGAGGACGCCACGCGGGTCCTGGCCGGCCTGAGCGCCACCGGCCTGTCGCCCGGCCCCGCACCGGCCGCGTCCGCAGCCTTCCTCTCCGCCGACGGCCGCGCGCTGCAGGGCGTCGTAGCGCTCCAGCCCGACCTGGGGGAGGAGCTGCCCCGCACCCTGGAGGAGATCAAGGCTGCCACGTCGGAGGTCCCGGGCACCGTTGTGCAGTTGGCCGGTCCCGCGGCGAGCCGGGCCGACCTCTCCGATGCCTTCGCCGGAATCGACGGACTCCTGCTGGCCGTTGCCCTCGTCGCCGTCCTGCTGATCCTCCTGCTGGTCTACCGAAGCCTGCTCCTCCCCCTGGTGATCATCATCGGGGCCGTGTTCGCCCTGGGGCTCGCCTGCGGAATCGTCTACGTGCTCGCCGACCGCGGCATCGTCCGCGTCGACGGACAGGTGCAGGGGATCCTCTCGATCCTCGTGATCGGCGCGGCCACCGACTACGCCCTGCTCCTCACGGCCCGCTTCCGCGAGGAACTCCAGTCCCACGCGGACCGGTTCGCCGCCGTACGGGCCGCCCTGCGCCGGTCGGCCGGCCCCATCACGGCGAGCGCGGGCACCGTCGCCCTGGGCCTGCTCGCCCTGCTGCTGAGCGACCTCACCAACAACCGCGCCCTCGGCCCGGTGGGGGCGATCGGCATCGTGTGCGCGGTGCTGAGCACCCTCACCTTCCTGCCCGCCGTCCTCGTCCTCCTCGGCCGCGCCGCCTACTGGCCCGCAAAGATCGGGCACACCGCCGAGGACGGTGCCGGCCACGGCATCTGGAAGAGGGTGGCGGCCGTCGTGGACCGCGCCCCGCGCAAGGTCTGGGCCCTCAGCCTCGCCGCCCTCCTGGCCTGCGCGGCCTTCGCCCCCACGCTCAACGCCAAGGGCGTGCCGCTGGACGAGATCTTCGTGCACGACGCCCCGTCGGTGGCGGCCCAGCAGACCCTGAGCGAGCACTTCCCCGGCGGATCGGGCAACCCGGCCGTCGTGATCGCGGACGCCGACCGGCTCGACCAGGTCGTGCGCGCCGCCGAGCGCACCGAAGGCGTCGCAGCGGTCACCCCCTTCACCGCACCGGGTCCGCCGGGCGGCGCACCGCTCGTGGCGGACGGCCGGGTCCGCCTCGATGCCACGCTCGAAGCCGCCTCGGACAGCAGGGCGGCGCAGGAGACCGTCGTCCGGCTGCGTCAGGCGCTCCACGCCGTACCGGGCGCCGACGCGATCGTCGGCGGATACAGCGCGCAGCAGTACGA
Source organism: Streptomyces sp. NPDC104226 (assembly GCF_055584085.1). NCBI lineage: Bacteria > Bacillati > Actinomycetota > Actinomycetes > Kitasatosporales > Streptomycetaceae > Streptomyces > Streptomyces sp. NPDC104226. Next base: position 255,026 of record NZ_JBVJMS010000002.1, on the reverse strand, counting down.
CACCCAGAGCACTGCCGCTCAGGACCGTAAGCTCATCATCCCCGTCGTCCTGGTGATCATCCTGATCATCCTCGTGGGGCTGCTGCGCTCGCTGCTCATGCCGCTCCTCCTGGTCGCCACCGTCGCCCTCAGCTTCGTCGCGACCCTGGGCATCTCCGCGGTCGTGTTCCAGCAACTCCTCGGCTTCAGCGGCACCGACTCCTCCGTCCCCCTCTACGGCTTCGTCTTCCTCGTGGCTTTGGGGGTCGACTACAACATCTTCCTGATGACCCGCGTCCGCGAGGAGTCCCTCCTGCACGGCACCCGCAGGGGAGTACTGCGCGGCCTGGTGGCCACCGGCGGCGTCATCACCTCCGCCGGTGTGGTCCTCGCCGCCACCTTCGCCGCGCTCGCCGTCATCCCATTGGCGTTCATGCTCCAGATCGCCTTCATCGTGGCCTTCGGCGTACTCCTCGACACCCTCGTCGTGCGGTCCCTCCTGGTGCCGGCCCTCGTCCGGGACATCGGCCCGGCCGCATGGTGGCCGGGCGCGCTCAGCCGGGTCCCGGACAAGGAGGAGGACCACTGACCCCTCCACCGAAGAAGGCATTGAACCGGGCGCCGGGAGGGCAGGACACCACCATGGACAAGTCCTCTGCCGGCGTCCGGACCCTACGGGAGAAGCTCGGCTCGACGCTGTTCAGCCGGGTGGCAGGCCCCTCCGGCCCCGCCAACCGCGCACGGATCCACACCACACCCGGCCCCCGCTGGTTCGGCCCCGACCGCCCCATCCGCACGGTCCACGGTGACGCCTCGATGTTCATCGGAGGCCTCAGCGCCCTCCTGCTGCAGTCCCTGCACCCCCTCGCCATGAGCGCCGTCGCGGCCCACTCCGGCTTCCGCGGCGACCCCTGGGGCAGGCTCCAGCGCACGAGCACCTTCCTCGCCGTCACCACCTACGGCACGGCGCAGGACGCGCAGCTCGCCGTCGACGGCGTCCGCGCGGTCCACGAGCGGGTACGGGGGACCACGGCGGAGGGCGAGCCGTACCGCGCGGCCGATCCTCACCTGCTCGGCTGGGTGCATGCGGCGGAGGTCGACAGCTTCCTGCGCGCACACGAGCGCTTCGGCGCGCACCCGTGGGACGCGGCCGGATACGACGCCTACGTCGCGGACACCGCGCGGGTGGCAGCGGCCCTCGGCGTGGTGGACCCACCCCGCGACCGGTCCTCGCTCACCGCCCTCCTGACCGCATACCGGCCGGAGTTGCGGGCCACCCCTGAGGCGCTGGAAGCGGCGCGCTTCCTGCTGCGCCACCCACCGCTGCCCTGGCCGGCCCGGGTTCCGTACGCGCTGCTCGCCGCGAACGCGATCGCCCTGCTGCCCCCGTGGGCGCCCGGCCTGCTCGGCCTGCGCCGCGTACCCGCCCCGGCGGACACCTGCGTACGCCTGTCCGGCCAGGCCCTCACGCGGTCGATCCGATGGGCGATGACCCCGCCACCCCCGCCGCCGGGCTGAGCCGCCGCGCGGCCCCGGTCCGCCGGGTGGTGGCCGGGCAGGTACCTTGCTCGGATGAGTCTCCTTGATGATGTGGCCGAACGTGACGGCTGGCGCTGCTGGGTGTGTGACGAGCCGGTCGACCCCGACGAGTCGGTGAACGACCCCCGGGGCCCCAGCGTCGACAGCCGCACCGCCGACCGGAAGGCGAAGGTCGCCGAACGGCTCGCGCACCGCGGATGCAACACCCGCAAGGGCGCCGTCAAGGTGGTCATCGCCTGGCCCGAGCGCCTGTACGTGGTCGAACCCGCGCCGCTGATCGCCGTCGCCGAGAGGCTGGAGCGCAAGGGCGGCCGCGAGATGGTCGGCCGTTGCCCCACCAAGAAGGACGCCCAGGAGGCGGCGGACTGGCTCGTGGACCGGTTCTCCCGGCTGGTACCGGGGATGCCGGTGACCGCCGACGTCCAGTCCGGTGGCGGGCAGTTCCTCATCGTCCTGGCCACCGGCCGCCGCTGACCGCGGACCGTCCGCACCGTCGTCCTTCCCGCGCCGTGGCCGCGGGAAGGACCTGCGTGCTTTAATAAATGAACATGCATTTACTTATGGAGGGAGCGGCCGTGGGGCGTCCCCGAGGGGTCGAGGACCTGGTCATCCTGCGGGCGGCCGCGCAGGTCATGGGGCGGGTGGGTCCGGCCGGTCTCACGCTGGCCGCCGTGGCGCGCGAGGTCGGGTTGGTACCGGGGACCCTGGTGCAGCGGTTCGGTTCCAAGCGCGGTCTGCTCCTGGCCCTCGCGGACCAGTCCGAGAAGGACGCGGCCGAGGCGGCCGGGCGCGTGCGCCGGTCGCACGACTCGGCGCTCGGAGCCTTGGCGGCGCTGACGGTGGAGTCGGCGGCCGTGATGGCCACGCCGGAGAGCTTCGCCCACCATCTGGCGTTCCTGTGCATGGATCTGGCCGATCCGCAGCTCTACGAGCGTGCACTGGCCATCCACCGCACCGCGCAGCGCGCGATCGAGGAACTGCTGACGGAGGCGGCCGGCGCGGGTGAGCTCCGCTCCGAAACCGATACGGCCGCGCTGGCGCGCACCGTACAGGTGGTCATCGCCGGCGCGGGCCTGACCTGGGCACTCGAACGCGAAGGCACCCTCGGAGAACGGCTCCGGCAGGAGCTCGACGCCGCACTGTCCCCTCACCTTCCGCTCCGAGACGGCCACGACCTGGAGGCATCATGAAGACCGACGCGAAGACCGACGTGGAGACCGGCGCACGCCCGCTGGCAGGAAAGGTGGCGCTCGTCGCCGGGGGTACCCGCGGCGGTGGACGGGGCATCGCCGTCGAGCTCGGCGCCGCCGGCGCCACGGTGTACGTCACCGGCCGCAGCAGCACGGGCGGGCGCTCCGAACTGGACCGCCCGGAAACCATCGAGCAGACCGCCGAGCAGGTCACCGCGGCGGGCGGCCTGGGCATTCCCGTACGCACGGACCACGGCCGCCCCGAGGAGGTCCGGGCCCTCGTCGAGAAGATCGCCGCCGAACAGGACGGGCGGCTCGACGTCCTGGTGAACTCCGTATGGGGCGGAGACCCGCTGACCGACTGGGAACACCCCCTGTGGGAGCAGGACCTGGACACCGGTCTGCGGCTGCTGCGGCAGGCGGTGGAGACCCACATCATCACCAGCCGGTTCGCGCTCCCCCTCATGGTCGCCCGCAAGAGCGGCCTGGTCGTGGAGGTCACCGACGGCAACACCGCCCGCTACCGGGGCACCTTCTTCTACGACCTGGCGAAGTCCGCGGTCATCCGCCTCGCCGTCGCCCAAGCCGCCGAGCTCAGGCCCCACGGCGTTGCGGCCGTGGCCCTCACGCCCGGCTTCCTGCGCTCCGAAGCCCTGCTGGACCACTTCGGCGTCACCGAGGCCAACTGGCGCGACGGCGCGGCCCAGGACCCGAACTTCGCCCACTCGGAGACCCCGGCCTACCTCGGCCGGGCCGTCGCCGCACTGGCCGCCGACCCCGGCGTCATGGCCAAGACCGGCCGGGCCCTGGCCACTTGGGGCCTGTACGAGGAGTACGGCTTCACCGATGCCGACGGCACGCAGCCGGACTTCGCCGCCCACTGGGCCGAGAACCTCGAAGAGGAGTACGGCCCCCTCGGCGACCCGCTGTAACCCGAGCGCGCTGGTCTGAGTGTTGCGAGGCGTCCCGGAGGAGTTCAGACGGCGAACACGTCCCGTTCTTATGTCATGTGAAATATCACATGACATAAGCGCCGGCCAGGAACCCTTGGACGGCGCTCCCTCACACGTCACAAGGGGAACGAACCGCGATGAACCGCTTAGCCCTGCTCGCATCCACCGCCCTGGGCCTCGCCCTCTGCACGGTCACCCCGGCCGTCGCCGCCCCGCCGGCGGACACCGTCGAGACGGTCACCTCCTGCGGGAACTCCCGCCTCCAGGCCGGGCTGTCCACACGGGTGTGCGCGGAGATCACCGGTACGGCCGTCACGTTCTACGGGAAGGTCGGACTGGCCGGCCCGCCCTCCCCGGGCAGCCCGCAGCCCGCGGTCAAGGAACTGCTCACCACCCTGTCCGTGGAGGTCGTCGGAGCCGCCCCGCCCCAGACACAGGTGAACACGCTCCGGTTCGCGGGTGCCACCCTCGAGGTACGGGCTCCCGCCGTCACCGCACCCTGCGGTGCGACCGTCCGCGGCACCTTCGGCGTGGCCGCGTTCCCCCGCTCTGCCGACCCGGTGGTCCATGAGGTCACGCTCCCCTGCTGAACGGGCCCGGCGGCCGGCTCCCACGACCTGGAGGCCGACTGGCGTCCGTAGGGCACCCGGCCGGTCCGCCCCCGTGACGGGGCGGACCGGCCGGGCGGGCTCACTCGGACTGCGTGGAGACGCTCACCCCGCTGAAGTCCTGCGCGGCGGCGAGGCTGAAGTACACCCACCCGGAAGGCGGGTTGTCCACCGTCAGGGTCTCGCCGTTGCCGGCGTTCGTGGACTTCGCCTGGTAGCTGCTCGTGGTGGCCCAGTTGCTGCCGCCGTAGTACAGGTCGGCATTGCCGGTGCCGCCGCTGCTCGTGATGGTCAGCTGCTTGACTCCGGCCGGCAGGTACACGAAGTGGTAGCTGTAGTTCCCCGCGGCGGCCGCGAGGTTGTCCCGGCGGCAGTTCGCGTCGAACTGGCGGGGGTCGCCGAAGGTGCACAGCGGGGTCGACGGGGCCTCCGGCAGGGGGCCGCAGTCGTTGGTCGCGCAGGCGGTCGTCAGCCAGGTGGCGAAACCTGCGTCGTACGTGGTGCCGATGGTCTGCTTCAGGAAGGTGCGGGCACCGTTCCAGTCACCGCTGCGGTACTTGCCCAGCACGGTCTGCACGTCGGCGGGGTGCGCCTGGAGCATGTAGCGGACCGCCAGGAAACCCCAGCGGTAGACCCGGTTCGAGTTGACCGCGGGGTCCGCGTCCTGGCCGTAGACGGTGTCGAACAGCTCGCTGAGCTTGTAGGTCTTCTTGCCGGCCTCGGCGATCGCGTCTGCGTTGCGCTCGCCCCGGTAGCCGAACGAGATGTTCTCGGCGATGCCCTCGACCCACCAGATGGTCGGCGTGGTCAGGCTGGCCTCGAAGTCGCCGGCCATGTTGTAGCGGCCGTCGAGGTAGTGGGTGTACTCGTGGTTGAGGTTCCAGATCTGGAAGTCGGGGCGCAGCCAGTGCGCCTCGTGGGCGATGAAGCGGGCCTGGTTGCCGGCGGCGGCCGGGTTGCCCTCCTCGTACATGCCGCCGTTGTCGACATCGATGTCGTAAATGGCCCAGGCGTACAGGGAGTAGTTGGTGTAGTCGTCGAAGACGACGACCTCGAGGTTGGTGTTCACGTCGCCGGGGATCGCGCCCTTGTCGCCGATGACCCGGTGGAAGTAGGCGTCCTGGTTGACCAGGCTGGTGCAGGTGCTTTCCAGCTGGCCGGGGGACATGTCCTGGGCGCGGATCTTCAGGCCCGGGGTGCACGTGTGCTGGATCGGCAGGATGGCCGGGAGCACGCGCGCGCCCAGGTCGCAGATGCCGTAGGCCGCGCAGTTGTTCCTGTCGTACTGGCGCGTGTACCAGCCCAGGTTCATGGTGATCGGGGCGGTGGGGCCGACGTTCGGGTAGCGGTTGATCAGGTTCTTCAGCAGCGGGCGGACCCGCTCCTTGAGCTCGGGGACGTCGAGGGCGTAGCCGAGGAAGCGGCCGACGTTGCTGACCACGTCGAGACGGTTGAGCTGCGCGCCGTTTCGCGTGATGAATCCGGCCCAGGTGTCGAGGATGGCGGGGTCGGCCTTGAGGGCGGCCCGCCAGCCGCGGTCGTCGTTCTTGGCCTTGAAGCCGTTCTCGACGACCCACTCGACGTGCTGCATCGCGAGGTTCATCTGGCCGGGCCACGTGCCGTCGTAACTGCCGAGCATCCACTTGACGACGCCGGCGTAGCGGCCTGCGGCGTGGGTGCTGTCGATCAGGGTGACGACCTCGTTGAGGATCTCGCCGTTGGCGTCCGTGACGTCCTTGCTGCGCGGGGAGGCGAAGAAGGCGTCCAGCGCACCGCGTGCGGCACCGTCGAGGGCCGTGCCGTAGGGGCCGACGACGTCCCCGTAGTTGTCCTGGACGTAGTAGCCGGCCCGCAGGAACAGCACCAACTGCCCGATGGAGGCGCTGTTGCTGCCCGAGTAGGTGGCCGAGGCGTCGCGCAGCGCGCCCGCGACCGTCACCATCTGGGCTTCGTTGAAGGCCTTGCGGGCGTTCTCCCCGGTGAGGTTGAACAGCGGGTACGTACAGGTGATCCGGGGGAGCGCCTTGAGCTGCTGGACGAGGGCGCTGCCGGTCGCGTTGATCACGCCGGAGAGGTCACCGCACTCGTCCCCGGCGGCGGCCGAGGAGCGCAGGCCGTCCTTGCCGGGCTTGGACGGCTGGACGGGCTTGACGGCCGGGGCGGGGGCGGGGGAGGACTCCTCGGCACTGTCCTGCGAGGAGATCCGGAAACGCGAGCCGTTGCTCAGCGCATCGGGCGACTTGGGGACCGGGATCGACCGGGGCGCCGGGGCCGCGGTCCCGCGTGCGTACGCACCGGCCGGGGGCGTGGCGCCGGCGGAGGCGGCGTGGCTTTGGGGTGCGAGCAGGCCGAGCGCAAGGAAGACGGCGGCGCCCAGCGCGGGAAGTCTGCGCGTAGTGGCCTTCGATATCCGGAAGGGATGCATCTGCGGGGGCCTCCGGGGCCGTTGTGGCCGCGTGCTGAAATACACGGGCAACTGATGTGTGACATGTAAAATTTCACATGTCGCATCGCGCCGGAAGACTTTTGGCCGGATTACCTCCGGCGGATGTGGAATCGTTGCCGTGGGAAGGAGAGGGGACGCGACGGCGTCAGGCCAGACCCGCCTCGATGGCGCGCCGTACCGCGGCCGCCCGGTCGCGGATGCCGGCCTTGGCGAACAGGTTGTTGATGTGGGTCTTGACGGTGGCCTCGCTGATGAAGAGCCTCTCGGCGATCCCGCGGTTGGGCAGGCCCTGGCCGATCAGCGCGAGCACCTCGCGTTCGCGGGGAGTGAGGTCCGCGGGCAGGGCGGGTCCCGGCTCGGAAGCCTGCGTGGTCGTACCCCTGGCCGAGGCGAGCAGCCGGTCCTGCACCTCGCGGTCGAGCACGGACTGGCCGGCCGCGGCGGCCCGGATGGCCCGGGTGATGTCCTGGCGTCCCGCGTTCTTGGTCAGGTACCCACGCGCGCCCGCGCCCAGTGCGCCCAGGATCGAGTCGTCGTCGGCGAACGTGGTGAGGACGACCACGGCCACCTGCGGGTACTGCTCGCTCAGGCGGCGGGTCGTCTCGATCCCGTCCATCACCGGCATCCTCAGGTCCATCAGGACGACGTCCACGGGCCCGGCGGCGACGGCCGTCAGCACCTCGGTTCCGTCCGCGGCGGCCGCGACGACGTCGATGTCCCCGGACAGGCCGAGCACCGCGGCGAGCGGCTCCCGGACGGCGGCCTGGTCGTCGGCGACGACCACCCTCAACTTCTGCGGCTCTTCGGTCGGTTCGCTCATCCCGGAATCACTGCCTCCACGTGCCAGCCGCCCCGGTCCGGTCCTTCGGTGACCGGACCCGCCGTAACGGTTCCGTCCAGGAGCGCGACGCGTTCGCGCATGCCGATCAGCCCCATCCCACTGCCGGGCCCCGCGTGCACCTCGCGGGTGCCGGGGCGGTTGCGGACCGTCAGCGTCGTCGATGCCGCGGTGAACCTCAGCTCCACGCCGACGTCGCCTCCGGGCGCGTGCCGCGCGGCGTTGGTCAGTGCCTCCTGGGCGATCCGCAGCAGGTTCTGGGTCACGTGGGTCGGTAGCTCACGGGCCGTGCCGATGACCGTGAGGGCGTCGTGGTGACCGGAGGATTCGACCATCGCGGCCAGGCTCTCCACGAGCGGCAGCGCGTCCTCGCGCAGCGCGTGCACGGTCCACTGCGCCTGCTTCAGGCTCTCCTTGACCAGGGCGTGGGCCTTGGAGTTGGCCTCCCGGACCTTCTCCAGGTCGCCGGTGTCGATCAGTGCGTCGGTCAGTTCCAGCTGCATGTTGATCCCGGCCAGCGAGTGCGCCAGTACGTCGTGCACGTCGCGCGCGATCCGGCCGCGTTCGCTCAGCACGGCCGTCCGCGCCTCGGCCCGGGCGGCGCGTTCCGCCGCCTCGGACGCGGCGATCACCGCCCGTACGGCCTGGCGCTGACTGCGGTTGAGGATGCCGACCAGGACGGGTGTGCCCGTGGCGAGGCCGAGCACCCAGGGCAGTTGCTCGTACCCCGGCCCGAGGTGGAAGTACAGGACGGCGGCGCAGAGGACGCTGCAGAGTCCCGCGAGGCCGAGGGCCCACCTGGTCTCCAGCCGGTATCCGATGTGACCGGTGATGAAGAAGGCGAAGAGGTAGCCCGTTCCGCTGCTGCTGACACCGATCAGGGCGGCCGCCGCGAGGACACCGGCGGTCAGCCAGACGGGGGCGAACCGCTGGGTCGCGGCCGTCTCGGGCAGGCCCCGGGCCAGGAACGCTGCCGTGTTGAGCACGAAGAGGACGAGGACGGCCAAGCCCTGGCCGCTGAAGCCCAAGGGCCGGATCGTCAGGACTCCGACGACGATGACCGCCAGGGTCATGGCCCAGCGGACCCGCGGATCCTGTCCGGGGACCGGACGCCGGGCGGCCTCCGGAGAGGCTGCCGTCCCGGGGGACGGCGGGCTCTCGTGAGGGGGCATGCGCAGAACATACTGCATGGTCAGGCCGTGCGGTCGAGGACGGGCACGGGGCGGAGCACCGTGTGGGCGCGGCTCCGGATGAAGATCGTCGCCAGCCGGGTGACCACCTCGGTGAGGGCCATGAGGACGAACGCCGCCACCCAGGCCTTGTCGCTGGTGATCTGGTGGGTGACGCTGAACCGGGCGACATCGGCGGCGCCGCCGTGCTCGACCCACAGCTGGAAGCCCATCCGGGCCCCCATGCCCACGACCCACAGGACGGCCGACACCACTCCGGCCTTGATGAGGACGTGCCCGTCGACCGTCCGGATCCGGGTGTAGACGCCGCCCGCGATGCCGAGCGCGGCGCCCGCGCCCACCAGGACCGCGATCAGCGTCAGGTCGTGGCCGGCGGTGGGGATGGTGTCCAGGTACGAGTAGGCCACGAAGGCCACGATCCCCAGCGGGAGCAGGAAGGACTTGAGGTCGAGCCGTCCTTCCCGGAGCTGCCGGAAGACGATCAGGATGAGGGCGATGTCGGTGATCCACTCGGTCGTTGTCATGCCCTCAAGGCTGCTACGGGGCGGCGCGCGACACCTGGACCCAGGGGTGGAAAGGGGGGTGGAGATCGGCAGCGGCCGGACCACCTGCACGCACGTGATCCGAGCCGGGCGGACGCCCGAGCGCCCGCCCGCCCCGTGTCGTGACGGGCGGGCGGGCGATCAAGCGGTCAAGCGGGGCTCAGGAAGCCGGGATCACTTGCCCAGGTAGGCGTTGACGATCGTGACCTCGGACGCGTTGCCCTGCTTGTCGGTGACCTGGGCCCGGAAGGAGATGCCCTGGTCCTTCGCGGGGTTCCGGACGGAGAACGCACCGTCGGTGACCTTGACCCGCTTCCAGGTCGTGCCGCCGTCGAGGCTCACCGAGATCGTGAGCGACTTGAGGTTCTTCCCTGCGGCCGATCCCTGCACGGTCACGGGGATCCGGGTGACCTTGCCCGCCGGGGCGCGGGACGAGATGTCGAGCGGGGCCGCGAAGCGCACCGTCGAAACCGGGAGCGCTGTGTGGGCGGCGACCTGACCCGAGCGGAAGGTGAAGCTCGTGTCGATGCGGGTCGAGACGGCGGACACGTCCGCGGACCGCTCGACGGAGGTCGTCAGCCGGTACTCGGCATCGGCGGCGTCGACCGTGAAGGGCTCCCACCCGCTCAGCGGGTCCTCGTTCTCGCCGACCTTGACTCCGCCCCGGTACAGGGTGGTGGCGGTCTTGGTGAGCGCCGAGGAACCCGCGTGGCCGGCGCCGTCGGCGAACAGCGGCACCGCTCCGGTGATGGTCTGCTTGCCCGTCTCCGGGTCGGGTGCGCTGCGGAACACGCCCAGGCCCGGGCTGCCCAGGAGGGGTGAGAAGACGCCGGTGTTGAAGGTCTCGCGGTGGGTGGAGCCCGCCGCGTAGCGCTTCGGCTCCAGGGCGGCCTGGTCCGCCTCGACGCGCTGCTCGCCGTCCGCGTTCGGGGCGCCGAGCTGCCAGAACCCGCTGCGCCAGGTGGCTCCGTCGACGGCGGAGAGCATGAGCGTACGGGTGCCGGGAGCGGGCTGGACCGCCCCGTAGAAGTCGCCCTGGGCCATGCCGGGCAGGGTGGGGGCGGCGTAGGCGTAACCGGACTTGCCGGGGGCGGACGCGCCCATCTCCACGGAGAGCTTCGCCAGTTCGGTGGCCTTCAGGTGCCGCTCGTACCCGGTGGCGAGACGCTTCGTGACGCCACCGAGGGCGACGTTGTACTGGGAGGCCGGCGCCTTCAGGAAGGTCGCGAGCCAGCTCTGCGTGAGCGAACCGTCGGTCACCTCCGGCCCCATGTGGGCGGAGCGGAACCCGGTGTACCCCTTGGGGAGGACCCACCCGTTGCCGAGGTGGCCTTCGCCGACCTCCTGCTGGTAGTACGGCAGGGCGAAGTCGGCCGTGGCCAGACCGGGAACGGTGATGTCCACCGGCTTCGCGGTGCGTGCGTCGACCGTGACCTTGGTGGTTCCGGCGACCTCCAGCCGCGGCTGGACGAGCCAGTCGACGCCCTTGGTGAGATCCGAGGCGTCCTGGTACACGGCGCCGTGCAGGGCGTAGGTGCCCTTGGGTAGACGCAGGGTGCCGGAGCCGGACTCGTTGCCGACCCCCGTCCATATGCCGTCGGCGGCGCCCCCGATTCCGAACAGGGAGTGGGCGAACTCGCGGGCCGGGGCGCCGTCGCGGTCGACGGTCGTGATGGTGACGTCGTACGCCTCGGCCTCGCGGACGGCCGCCGCGCCCGAACGGACGGACTGGCCGCCGCCGGTGGCGGTGACGTAGGCGGAGAAGGCGCCGTCGACGTCGCCGAGCCGGGTGTCGGCGGCCAGGTCGACCTCGGCCCGTCCGCCGGCGGGCACGGTCACCTTGGTGGCGCCGAGCGCGAAGAACCCGGCCGGGGCCGGCTTGCCGTGGGAGTCGGTGCCGGCCACCGCGAGGTCGAGCGTGATGTCGCTCGCGCCGAGGTTGCGGTAGGCGATCTTCTTCGTGAGGGGCTTGTCGTCGGAGTGCGGCCACTGGGCCGTACCGAGGGACACCGACGGCTGCTCGGTGATCACCGTCTGGGTCAGGGCCTTGTCCACCTGTACGCGGCCGGTGCCCTGCTCCTGGACGCCGGCCGCGCCGTCCTTCGTGGACGCGGTCAGTGCGCCCTTGAGCTCGGTCCCGGTCCAGCCGGGGTTCTTCTGCTTCAGCAGCGCCGCCGCTCCGGCCACGTGCGGGGTGGCCATGGAGGTGCCGTTGAGCCGCAGGTAGCCCGGGGCGGGGTGCTGGGCCCCTGGGTCGGTGTCGAGCTTGCTCCCCGGGGCCGCCGCGGCGGCGATGCCCACGCCGGGCGCGGTGAGGTCGGGCTTGACCGCGCCGTCGCCGACGCGCGGGCCCCGGCTGGAGAACTGCGCGAGGACGTCCTTGCTGTCGACGGCGCCCACGGTCAGAGCGGCGTCGGCGCTGCCGGGCGAGCCGACCGTGGACTCGCCGGCACCGTCGTTGCCCGCGGCGACGGCGAACAGGACCCCCTTCTCCGCCGACAGCCGGTCGACGGTGGCCTCGACCGGGTCCACGCCGGGGAAGTCGCGGCTTCCGAGGCTGAGGTTGACGACGGACGCACCCTCGGCGACCGCCCACTCCATGCCCGCGATGACCGCCGAATCGGAGCCGTAGCCCCGGTCGTCGAGGACCTTGCCGCTGATCACCTTGGCGCCGGGCGCCACGCCCTTCATCGCCCCGCCGGAGGCCGCCCCGGTCCCGGCCGCGGTGGAGGCCACGTGGGTGCCGTGGCCGACGCGGTCGATGGTGTCGGGGGAGTCGGAGAAGTTCTTCTCCCCGACGACCTGGCTCTTCAGGTCCGCGTGGGACGTGTCGACACCGGTGTCCAGCACGGCGATCTTCACGCCCGTGCCGTCGAACCCGGCCTGCCAGGCCCGGTCGGCACCGATCTGCTTCGTGCTCTTGTCCAGGCTCGCCTTGCGCACCCCGTCCAGCCACACCTTGCCGATGCCGGCGCCGGCGGCGCGCAGGCCGCGCGCGGTGGGCTGCGTCAGGGCCTCCCAGACCTTCGTGGCATCAGCGGGCGAGGCCTTGACGGCTTCGGCGTTGACGGTCGGGAGGGTGCGCCCCGCACCCTTGCCGGCGGCGGACCGCAGCTCCGCACGCGCCGCCCCGGCGGAGCCCTCGTACTGGACGATCAGGCCGAGCCCGCCGCGGTGCAGCGAGCGCAGCGCCGGGTCGGCGAGCGTGGTGACGTCGAAGAGGCGCCGGTCCAGCTTGCCTGCGGCCAGCAGGGCCCGGGCGTCGGCGGGCAGGACCAGGGTGCGACCGTCGGCGCGTTCGATCTGGACCGGTACGCGCTCGCGGCCCTTGCCGGGCTCGAAGCGCACGACGGCGCCGCTGCCGTTCACGGTCACCCGGTCACCGGTGATCAGCGTGACGGTCACGGGCGCACCCGTGGTGCTCCGGGTGGGGGAGGAGGCGGGTGCCGCCCCCGCGGGGCCGGTCAGCCCCGTGCTGAGGGCGACGACGGCGGTCGCGAGGGCGAGGGCCCCCGCGGCGCGTCGAGGCATGTGTGTCCGTGTGAACAACTCTGCTCCTGTGGAAGGCGCGCACGGCGGCCGGAGCCGTGGCGCGCGCCCCGTCGTGTGGCGTACGTGGCGTACGCGGTGTGTGCGTGGGGTTGGGGGTGCCGCCGGCCGCCGGGGCCCGGCAGGCCCGGGTCCCACCAGCCTCCAGGGGGAGAAGCAGAGGTGGGCGGGGCGGACCGTCCGGGCCGCTCGGCGACCGGGGCACGGCAGCAGTCCACCGGCTCACGGATTGTTCAGCAGCCTCGATCCGGGCCGCTGAACAATTGTTTTCCGTGGCCGAAGAGGCCCTTGTGGCTGCTGGTGCCCCCGCATACGGTGGAAAAGATCTTGATCCCGGGGGAGGGAACACCATGGGACGCGGTGCGGGAAGGCCGGAGAAGGAGCTCGATCCGGGAGCCGGTCCCACGGCCCGGCTCGCCGCCGAGCTCCGCGCACTGCGCCGCGCGGCCGGCTCCGTCCCCTACCGGGAACTGTCCGCGCTGGCCGGCTACTCGGTGACGGCGCTCTCCCAGGCCGCCGCCGGAAACCGCCTCCCGAGCCTGCCCGTGACCCTGGCCTACGCCGGGGCCTGCGGAGGCGCCCGGACGGAATGGGAACGCCGGTGGCGCGAGGCCGCCGCCGAAGCCGAAGCAGAAGCCGCGACCGACGCGCCGGCCTCCCTCGGACCCGGCGCCGACGGCGCGGGCACGGCGCCCTACCGGGGCCTGACCCGCTTCGAACCCGAGGACGAGGCCGTCTTCTTCGGCAGGGAACGGCTGACCGGCCAACTGGCGGACCTGGTAGCCGAACACCGCTTCGTCGTCGTCCTCGGCCCCTCCGGCAGCGGCAAGTCCTCCCTGCTGCGGGCCGGTCTCATCCCGCGACTGCGCCGCTGCGCACCACCACTGCCGCCCGCCGCGGCCCTGCGCGTCCTCACCCCCGGCGAACACCCGATGCAGACCCACGCACCGGTCCTCACCCCCGCCGCCGGAGACGGCGAGACCTGGCTGATCGTCGACCAGTTCGAGGAGGTCTTCACCCTCTGCACGGACCCCGTCCAGCGACGCGAGTTCCTCGCGGCCCTCCTCGCCGCCCGCCACCCCGGAAGCCGGCTCCGCGTGGTGCTCGCCGTGCGCGCCGACTTCTACGCGAACTGCCTGGCCCACCCCGCCCTGGCCGAGGCCGCCCGGGCCGCGGCCCTCCCCGTGGGCCCGCTGACCGCCGAGGAGATGCGCGGCGCGATCGTGCGCCCCGCGGCGGCGGCCGGCCTCACCGTCGAACGCGCCCTTACGGCCCGGCTCGTGGAAGAGGTCACCCGCGAACCCGGCAGCCTGCCGCTGCTCTCCCACGCCCTGCTGGAAACCTGGCGGCGCCGCCGCGGGCGCACGCTGACCCTGGCCGGACACGAGGCCGCCGGCGGCCTGCGAGGCGCCCTGGCCCAGACCGCCGAGGAGGTGTACGCGGCCCTCGGGCCCGACCGCGCCCCCGTCGCGCGCCGCCTCCTGCTGAACCTGATCACCCCCGGCGACGGAGCCCCCGACACCCGGCGGCCCGTACCCCGCGACACCCTCGTGCCCCCGGACTCGCCGGAGGCCGCCGAAGCGGGTGCCGTGCTCGACCGGCTGGCCCGGGCCCGGCTCGTCACCCTGGACCGGGACGTGGTGGACCTGGCGCACGAGGCCCTGATCACCGCGTGGCCGCGGCTGCGCGGCTGGATCGACACCGATCGCGAACGGCTGCGGCGCCACCGCCGGCTGACCCAGGCCACCGAGAACTGGCTGACCCGCCGACGCGACGCCGGGGCGCTCCTGCGCGGAGACGAACTGGCCGAGGCCGAGGCCACCTTCGCCGCAGAGGCGGGACGCGCCGCCGAGCTGGTCCCGGCGGAGCGCGAGTTCCTGCGTGCGGGCCTGGCGTCCCGCGCCCGCACGCGCCGCATCCGTCGCGGCGTCACCTCCGTCGTCGGCCTCCTCCTCGTCCTCCTCACGGTCGCGAGCACGACCGCCTGGCAGCAGGGCCGCGACAACGTCCGGCAGCGCGTCGCCGCCGAGATCCGCAAGGCCAAGGGGCAGGAGCTGGCCGCCGCCCAGCTGGCAGCGGTGGCCCAGGGCCTACGGGGCTCCGACCCCGCACTGGCGATGCGGCTGAGCGTGGCCGCCTGGCGGGTCGCCGAGACCGCCGAGACCCGGTCGGCGCTGCTCGCGGCGTCCGTGCAGGCCGAAGTCGACGCCTACGACGTACCGGACGAGGCCGGCCCCTGGACCACCCACCCCGCGTCCCCGGTCCGGCTGAGCGCGGACGGCCGGATCGCGGTCACCGTCGACGTGGACTCCCTGCGCGCCTGGGACGTCACGAAGAAGACGGCCGTCGGACCGGAGACGGCCCTCGACCCGATGTCCCTGTTCCGCGGAGTCTCCCCGGACGGCCGCACCGCCCTGGTGCAGGGGGGCCGGGCGAAGCCCGAGCCCGCGACCGGGAACGGGGCGCGACGGCTGGACCTGGTGTCCGGGACTGCGCTCGACGCCGTGCCCGTCCCGGTGGGCGCTTCCATCGGCTGGACGGCCGCCGAACAGGTCCTCGCCGACCTGGACATGGACGGCGCCGCCGGCCGGCTCTCGCTCCGGGACGCACGGAGCGGCCGCACCCTGCTGGAGGTGCCGACCGGGCGGCATCCGATGTGGGCGCTCAGCCCGGACGGACGCCACCTGGCCGTGTGCGCCCGGGGAGGGGACGCGGTCGGCGCCTACGAACGGGCCGACGTGCCCCTGAGGGTCTGGGACGTGGCCCGGCGCGCCGAGCTCCCCGCCTCCCGGCCCGGAGCGTGCGCCGTGGACTCGTTCCGCTTCACCGGCGACGGCGCCGTCCTCGCGGCCCAGGAGGCGGCCGGCCTGAGCCTGTGGGACCCGGTCACGGGCCGGGAACCGGAGGGGATCAACCACCCCGGCCTGACCGAGGTGACCACCAGCCCCGACGGCCGGTTCGCCGCGGCCGTCGACGGCCGGGAGATCCTGATGTGGCGGCTCTCCGCACCCGAACGGCCGGTCTTCCGGTACTCCCTCACCAACGGGGCCGCCTCCCAGCTCCGGATCGACCCGAAGGACGGCGTCATCCGGTACCTGACCGAACGCAGGCTCGGCGACACCGTGGTGCGCACGATCTCCTACGGAACGGCCGCGACGGCGGACTGGAACGCCGAACCGGCATCGACGGGCACCTTCAGCGCGGACGCCACGACCGTCGCGGTCGACCGCCGGCAGGGAGACAGCACCTGGTTCGAGGCCTACTCCGTCGCCGACGGCCGGCGCACGGCCCGTACCCCGCCGGCCGACTGCCCGAAAGCCGTACCGGAACCCACCGGAACTCCCGCGCGACACGACTGCCGCGGCCTCCTCGCGCTCAGCCCGGACGGCCGCACCCTCGCCCACGCCCGGACCGACTTCGCCGAAGCCTCCGACGCGGGGGAGGACCGGCCGGCAGACGGGGCGCGCGCACCGCGCTCCCGGGAGCCGGCGCTGTGGGACGTACCGGCGAACACGGCCCGGCCCCTCCCCACGGACCCGGAACCGCCCTTCGCCGCCCGGATGCCCATCACGGGAATGGCCGTCTCACCCGACGGCCGGTCGCTGCTCACGACCCGGGCGGGCGTCGACACCCTGGACGTCCGGGACGTGCAGAGCGGGCGCCGGACCCGCCCCCAGGACCTCACGAAGGACCGGACCTCCCCCGTGGCGACCCCGCGGAGCGACCGGTCCGCACGGGTCGCGGTCCGCCCGGACGGCCGGCTGCTGGCAACCTCCTCGGAGACCTTCGACATCGCCACCGGCCGGCGCACCGAACGGGGCCCCACCACGGAACAGGGCGGGGTGATGGCCTACAGCCCCGACACCACGCGCCTGGCCGTCGGCGACACGACGGGCGGGGTCACCCTGTGGGACGGCGAGGCCGAGCGGCGTCTGGCCACCCTCCCGGCCGGCGCGGACGCGATCGGCCTCGACTCCGCGACGGAGAAGGCCGTCACCGCCGTGGCCTTTTCCCCCGACGGCCGCACCCTGGCCGTGGGGGGCGCCTCCGGCACGCTCCGGCTCTGGGACGTGAACTCGGGCCGGCCTCTGGGACCGCCGCTGCCGACCCCCGGCGACGGGATCGTCGCCGTCGCCTTCTCACCGGACGGCACGACCCTGCACAGCGCGGGCGAACACAGCACCGTGCGCACCCACCAGGTGACCCCGGACCGCCTGGCCGAGTCCGTCTGCACCCGCTCGGGAACCGGCCTCTCCCGGTCCGACTGGAGCACCTACCTTCCGGACCTCCCCTACCGGAAGACCTGCTGACGCACGCCCCCGGACCTTCGGCCGGCAGGACCGGCGACCTTCAGCCGGCCGAACAGGTGCTTTGGTCCCGCCGGTGGACCGTCCGGGCCGCCGTAGCCTCGTAGGGTTGTGATCGCTTCGCCGGTCCCACGGGACCCGAAGGGGACCGGTGCGGGCACGGCGACCGCATCGAGGAGCATGATGGCCGGCCGCGCACCCGGGTCCGATCCCGTTCAGGACGACCCCCGCATCACCCCGCCCGAACACCACGCGGTGGGCGTGCACGCGGTCACCAACGCGATGCGCATGGCCCAGCAGCAGATGGGCGTCGTGCGCAGCGCGCGTACGCTGCTCCGGGTCAACCAGCCCGACGGCTTCGACTGCCCCGGCTGTGCCTGGCCCGAGGAGTCGAAGGTCCACAAGGCCGAGTTCTGCGAGAACGGGGCGAAGGCCGTCGCCGAGGAGGGCACCCGGCGCAGGGTCACCCCCGCCTTCTTCGCCCGGTACGGAGTGGCGGAACTGCTCGGCCGGTCCGGGTACTGGCTGGGCCAGCAGGGCCGCCTCACCGAGCCGATGTTCCTCGACGAGGGCGCGAGCCACTACGCGCCCATCAGCTGGGAGCGGGCCTACGAGATCATCGGCGAGGAGTTCGCCGCCCTGGACTCTCCCGACCAGGCCGTCTTCTACACCTCCGGCCGCACGCCCAACGAACCCGCCTTCGCCCTCCAGCTCTTCGCCCGGCGCCTGGGCACCAACAACCTGCCCGACTGCGCCAACCTGTGCCACGAATCGACCGGATCGGCCCTGGTCGAGACCCTCGGCATAGGAAAGGGCAGCGTCTCCCTCGACGACATCCACCACGCCGACCTGGTGATCGTCGCCGGCCAGAACCCGGGCACCAACCACCCCCGGATGATGGCCGCCCTGGAGAAGACCAAGGGCAACGGCGGCAAGGTGATCAGCGTCAACCCGCTGCCCGAAGCGGGCCTGGAACGCTTCAAGAACCCGCAGCACGTCCGTGGCGTCGTGGGTGACGGCACCAAGCTGACCGATCTCTTCCTGCAGATCCGCGCCGGCGGCGACCTCGCCCTCTTCCGGGCCCTGAACCGGCTCCTCCTCGAAGAGGAGGACGCGGCCCCCGGCTCCGTCGTGGACCGGGCCTTCATCGAGGAACACACCCTGGGCTTCGAAGCCTGGGAACGCGACGCCCGCACGACCCGCTGGGACGACGTACTGGCGGCCACCGGGCTGCCCCGCACCCAGATCGAGCAGGCCGCGGGCATGGTCCGCGAGGCCAAGAGCGTCATCGTCTGCTGGGCCCTCGGGCTCACCCAGCACAAGCATTCCGTGCCCACCCTGCGCGAGATCGTCAACTTCCTCCTGCTGCGGGGCAACGTGGGCCGGCCGGGCGCGGGCGTCTGCCCCGTACGCGGGCACTCCAACGTCCAGGGCGACCGCACCATGGGCATCTTCGAGCGCATGCCCGAGGCCTTCCACCAGGCTCTGGACGCCGAGTTCCGCTTCACCTCGCCGCGGCACCACGGCTACGACTCGGTCAACGCCATCCGTGCCATGCGCGACGGCAAGGTCAGGGTCTTCGTCGGCATGGGCGGCAACTTCGTCGCCGCGGCCCCCGACACCCCGGTCACCGAGGAAGCGGTACGGCGCTGCGCGCTGACCGTGCAGATCTCCACCAAGCTCAACCGCTCCCACCTCGTCACCGGCCGGCGCGCCCTGATCCTGCCCACCCTCGGACGCTCGGACGCCGACCACACCGAGGCCGGACCGCAGTTCGTGACCGTCGAGGACTCCATGGGATTGGTCCACGCCTCGCGCGGCCGCCTGAAGAGCGAGCCGGCGCTCCGCTCGGAGACCGCCATCGTCTGCGCGATGGCCCGCGCCGCCCTGGGACCCGGCGACGACGTGCCCTGGGAGGAGTTCGCCCTGGACTACGACACCCTGCGCGAGCGCATCGAGCGCGTGGTGCCCGGCTTCGAGGACTTCAACGCACGGGTGCGCCGACCCGGAGGCTTCGCCCTCCCGCACGCACCCCGCGACAGCCGCAGCTTCCCCACCCACACCGGCAAGGCGAACTTCACCGTCAACGACATGGTGGTCCTTGCCGTCCCGGAAGGCCGGCTGCTGCTGCAGACCCTGCGCTCGCACGACCAGTACAACACCACGATCTACGGACTCGACGACCGCTACCGCGGCATCCACGACGGGCGCCGGGTCGTCCTGGTGAACCCCGAGGACATCGACGGTCTCGGACTGAGCGAGGGCGGCTACGTCGACCTGGTCTCCGACGGGCCCGACGGCCGCGAGCGCCGGGCCGCCCACTTCAAGGTCGTCTCCTACCCGACGGCCCGGGGCTGCGCGGCGGCCTACATGCCCGAAGCCACCGTCCTCGTGCCCCTGGAAGCCACCTCGGACATCAGCAACACCCCCGTCTACAAGGCCGTCATCATCCGTTTCGAACCCGACAGCGGCCCCGGCGCCGTCGCCGTCATCTGAAGGAGAGCCGCCATGAGCCGGGTCACCGGACGACGCCCCGTCCTCAAGCTGCGCGGCGACACCTCCACGACGCGCCCCGACACGCTCGCCGGGGAGGAGCCCCTGGAGATCCGCCTCGGCAGGGAGCCGCTGACGGTGACCATGCGCACCCCCGGGGACGACTTCGACCTGGTGGCCGGACTGCTGGTGTCCGAGGGCCTCGCCGCGACCACCGAGGACCTGGTGTCCCTGCGCTACTGCGCGGGCACCGGCACCGACGGTCACAACACCTACAACGTGATCAGTGCGGAACTGCGCGACGGGGAAGCCCCGTTGCCCTTGTCCACCCACCGCAGCCTCCTGATGTCCAGCGCCTGCGGAGTCTGCGGCAAGGACACCATCGAAGCGGTCCGCACCGCGTCCCGCTGGGACGTCGCCGGGGATCCGGTACGGCTCGCGCCGGAGGTCCTGTACGCCCTGCCCGAACGGCTGCGCGCGCGGCAGAAGACCTTCGACGCGACCGGAGGTCTGCACGCGGCCGGTCTGTTCACCGCGGACGGGGAGCTCCTGTGCGCCCGTGAGGACGTGGGCCGGCACAACGCGGTGGACAAGGTCGTCGGCTGGGCACTGCGCAGCGGGCAACTCCCGCTCAGGGGGCGGATCCTGATGGTCAGCGGCCGCGCCTCCTTCGAGCTGACCCAGAAGGCGGCCATGGCCGGCATCCCGGTGCTCGCCGCCGTCTCCGCACCCTCCACGCTGGCCGTGGACCTCGCCACCGAACTCGGCGTGACCGTCGTGGGATTCCTGCGGGGACGCGAGGGCAACGTGTACACGGGCGCGCAGCGGCTGAGCGCCTGAGCGTCCGGCACCGGGCCGGCTACAGCAGGCCGGTGCCCGGCTCGGGCGGCGCGAGCAGGGTGATGCGGCGCCCGTCGACCAGGATGGTGCCGGCCTGGGACAGCCGGCGCAGGACCCGCGAGAAGGTCTCCGGCTTGAGACTGAGGCGCGAGGCGATGACGCCCTTGTCCGCGGGCAACTGGACGCGGGCCGGGTAGCGCAGGGGCCGCCCGCGGCCGTCCGCGGCGAGCTGTTCGAGGTAGGCCAGCACCCGCTGCGTTCCGCTGTGCAGGGCGTAGGACTCGACGTCGGAGACGAGCTGGTGCAGCCGCCGGGCCAGGCCGCCGGCCATCCGCAGGGCGAAGTCGGGGCTCTGCTGCGCGAGTTCGAGCACCGGGCCGTGCGGGATGGCGAGGAGTCGCACAGGAGAGAGCGCCACGGCCGAAACGGGGTACGGCCGCCCGGTGAAGAGGAGGGCTTCGCCGAAGGTCTGGCCGGCCGAGACCAGGGAGATCACCTTCTGCTCGGCGGTGTCCGAGGAGACGACCAGGCGCACGTCCCCGCTGAGCACGTAGTAGAACCACCGGTGCGCGTCACCCGCCTCCACGATCACCTCGCCCTTGCGGTGGCCGACCGCCTTCACGCTCCGGCGGATCCGGCTGAGGTCTTCGGGGCTCACCGCGCTGAACAGGGGAATCAGCGCGAGGTCGGGCACGGGCACAGGCTGCGACATGTCCTTGAGTATAGATTTCACCAGGTTTGACCTCGGTCAAGGACATTGCGCCGATCCGTCCCTACGGTCGTGTTCGAAGGTGCCGGAAGCCGCACCGCCCGGGTCGGCCGGGCGACGATGCGGCCCGGCCAGACCAGAAGGACGAACGTGTTCTGTTACCAGTGCGAGCAGACCGACCGGACCGGACCGACCCCCGGGTGCCACACCAAGGGCAGCTGCGGCAAGGACGAGATCACCGCCGCACTGCAGGACCTGCTCATCCACCTGTGCAAGGGCATCTCCCAGTACGCCGTGCGCGGCCGGGCGCTCGGCGCGACCGATCCGCAGGCCTCCGCCTTCGTGGCCTACGGGCTCTTCTCCACCCTGACCAACGTCAACTTCAACGCCACCCGGTTCGTGAAGCTGATCCACGAGGCGTCCGAGGTCCGCACCCGGGTCCGCTCCGCCTACGAATCCGCGGCGCGGGCCGCCGGACAGGAACCCTGGATCCCGGAGGGCCCCGCCGCCTTCGAGCCGGCCGGTGACGTGGAGGGGCTCCTCGCGCAGGCGGACCTGGCCGGCATCCGGGTCGGGCAGGAAGAGGTCGGCGAGGCCGTGGTCGGACTGCGCGCCTTCGTCCTGTACGCGCTCAAGGGTGTCTGCGCGTACATCCACCACGCCCGGGTCATCGGCTACCGCAGCGCCGAGATCGACGCCGGGATGGAAGAGACCCTGGACTACCTGGCGGGCGAACCCGCCGACGCGGAGGACCTGCTGGCGCGCGCACTGGAGGTCGGACGCGTGAACCTGGAGGTCATGGCCCTGCTGGACAGCGCCAACACCGAGACCTTCGGCTCGCCCGCGCCCACCAAGGTCCGCATATCCCCGGTGGCCGGCAAGGCCGTCCTGATCAGCGGCCACGGTTTCGACGAACTCGTGGAACTGCTCAAGCAGACCGAGGGCACCGGCATCCAGGTCTACACCCACGGCGAGATGCTCCCGGCCCACGCCTACCCGGAGCTGGGCAAGTACCCGCACCTCGCGGGGAACTACGGCGGCGCCTGGCAGGACCAGCAGCAGGACTTCACGGCCTTCCCCGGTCCGATCGTCATGACCTCCAACTGCCTGATCGAACCCCTGCCGGCCTACAAGACCCGCACCTTCACCACCGGCCCCGTGGGCTGGCCCGGCGTCCGGCACGTCGACGACTACGACTTCCGCGGCGTCGTCCGTGCCGCCAAGGCCACCCCCGGGTTCCCCGAGACCGCACCCGAGGAGATCATCACCATCGGCTACGGCCGCAAGGCGCTGCTGTCGATCTCCCAGAACATCATCGACGCCGTGCACTCCGGCGACATCCGCCACATGTTCCTCATCGGCGGCTGCGACGGCGCCGCCCCCGGCCGCGACTACTACACGGAACTCGCCAGGGCCACCCCCGACGAGTCGGTGATCCTCACCCTGGGCTGCAACAAGTACCGCTTCAACAAGCTCACCCACGGCGCCACTCCGGGCGGCCTGCCCCGGCTCCTCGACGTCGGCCAGTGCAACGACACCTACGCCGCCATCCGGGTGGCCCAGACCCTCGCCACCGCACTCGACACCGACGTCAACGACCTTCCCCTGACCATCGTGCTGGCCTGGTTCGAGCAGAAGGCCCTCGCCGTCCTCACCACCATCCTCTACCTGGGCCTGCGCAACGTCCGCACCGGCCCGACCGTGCCCGCCTTCGTCACCGAACCGGTCTGGCAGCTCCTGTGCGAGCGCTTCGGACTGCGCGCCAGCCAGAGCGTCGAACACGACCTCGCAGAGGCACTGGGAACCGCCCGATGACCGCCGCCCCCGACACGGCCCGTGCCGCCGCCCGCACGGAACCGGTCACCCTGCGCATGACCACCCTCGACGGCGAGTCCATCGAGGCACCCTGCGACCCGGGCCAGTCCGTCCTGGACGCCGCCGCCGACGCCGGATACCTCCTGCCCTCCCTGTGCCGCAAGGGCACCTGCGGCGCGTGCATCGCCACGGTCACCGACGGCACGTACGACCACGGCGCCCACAACCCCGAGGCCCTCAGCGCCGAACGGGCCCGCGCGGGCGGTGCACTGCTGTGCTGCACGTACCCCCTGGAACCGCTGTCGATCAGCCTCCCCTACGAACGCTCCCGGGTCCTGACCGGCCGCATCGCGGAGCGCACCGCCACCGTCACCGTCCTCGAACCGCTCCCCGGGAACCTGGTGCGCCTGGTGCTCCAGCTGGACGAGGACCCCGGGCTCGGCAGCGGCGCCGAGTTCGAACCCGGCCAGTTCGCCCAGCTGCGCATCCCCGGCGAGGACACGGAGTCCCGGGCCTACTCGTACGCCAACGCCCCGAACTGGGACGGCGAGCTGGAGTTCTACATCAGGCTCCGCCCCGACGGGTACTTCTCGAACTGGCTGCGGGAAGGGGCCGCGCTCGGCGACCGCCTGGCCGTCCTGGGCCCGCAGGGTGCGTTCGGCCTGGTGGAGACGGGACTCCGGGCCCGCTGGTTCGTGGCCGGCGGCACCGGTGTGGCGCCGCTCCTGTCGATGGCCCGCAGGATGGCCGAGTTCGGCGAGAGCCATCCGCTGCGGTTCTACAGCGGGGCCGACACCGCCGCCTGGCTGTGCGGCGCGGACGCCGTGCAGGCGCTGCGGGACGAGCTGCCGCAGCTCGGGACGGTGTTCTCCGTGAAGGAACCGGTCGACCGCCCCGGCTACCGGCAGGGCCGCATGATCGAGGCGCTCGCCTCGGACCTCGCGGAGCTCCGGGCACGGGGCGGGGCCGACCCGGACCTCTACGTCTGCGGATCTCCCGGGCTCATCGACGCGGTCGAACGCCTTGCGGCGGACCACGGGGTGGCCCCCGAACGGATCCTCAGCGAGAAGTTCGCCTCGTCCGCCGTCTGAGGTCCACTGCCGAGGTCCACTGTCCGAGGTCTGCCGTCCGAGGTCCGCCGGTACGGGCCGTCAGCGCGCGGCGTCGGCCAGAGCCAGGCCGAAGGCGCGGGAGCCCTGGGCGTTCGGGTGCAGCGGGAAGGCGTCGCGGGTGGAGACGGCGCCCTCGATGTAGCGGTCGGCCGCGGGGGCGCAGGCGTCGTGGCCGGCGCCCAGGGCCCCGGTGTCGACGAACTGGGCGCCGTGCCGGGCGGCCGCGGCGCGCAGCACCGCGCCCAGCTGGTCGACCTTCGCCTGGACGTAGTCGGCGTCCTGGCCCCAGTAGGGCTGGAACGGGAAGCAGCCCCCGGCGCGGAAGTACGAGCCGTAGCCGACGACGAAGATCCGCGCGTGCGGCGCACGCCGGCGGACGGTGTCGAGGACCGCGTCGAAGGTCGGTGCCCAGGCGTCGATGGCGGTGCCGTACCGGTCGGCGCCGCCTTCGGTGTTGTCTGCGGCGCAGCTCCTGCCGAAGGGCCGGGGCAGCAGGTTGACACAGCCGACGGTGAGGCCGGAGAGGGCGTTGTCGTTCGCGCCGACGGTGATGCTGACGAGGTCGGTGTCGGCGGAGAGGGCGTCGTACTGGGGCGCCGTGCCGGGGAACTGGGGCGAGTGGAAGTCGGCCGCCGTCGCGCCCGAGCAGGTCACATCGGTCAGGGCGGCGCCGAGCGCCGCGGCGGCCACGTGCGGGTAGTCGGCGAGCGAACGCACGCACTTCGGGTCGGCGGGGTCGGCCGGGCGGACCAGCGGGGCGGCGGCGTAGGAGTCGCCCAGGGCCACGTACTGGAGGCGGTCCCCTGCCGCCGCGGTGGCGGTCGGGGCGGCGAGGACGGATCCGCAGAGCAGGGTGGTGACCAGCAGCGCGCGCAGTGGCGTCTTCATCAGGAGAGTCCCTTCGTGGCGGTACGGAGGCTGGTGGGTCGGTGCGTGGGGGAGTGCGCTGAGGGTGGCGCCGGGCGGTTGCCGGGCACGTGCCGGACTACGGCGGGGCGTCCCCGCCGCCCTCACCTCCAGAGGAGCCGCTCCCGCTCGCGGGGTGCGAGGACGACCCGGGCGCCCTCGGCCCCGTAGGTCATGACGGGCCGCTCGGCGTTCCACTCCGTCCAGCCGGGACCGTCGCCGTGCGCGAAGGCGACCCATGCGCCGTGCATGGACCGGGCCAGGTGGCGCGGCGCCGCCGGCCCCGCGAGGAGCAGGCTGTCCGGGGTGTCGAGGGTGTCGAAGACGAAGCCGATCTCCAGCGCGTGGCAGGCGCGCAGATCGTGGAGCGGCGAGGGCCAGGCGAACTCGTAGACCCAGGTCCGGCCGGGCCGGCCGCTGCGCGCGTCCGCGAGGCGGTTGAGGGGGACGCGCAGCAGTTTGTCGGTGACCATGGCGCCGAGGATCTCGCCCGGCGGGGCCTCGGGCCTCGACGCGCGGTACACGCCCGGTGCCCTCCAGGGCGCCCGGTCCTTGAGGACCGCGGCCCACAGGGTCGCGGTGCCGATGCGCTCGACGAGGCCGCCGGGCACGAACCAGAGCCGGTACTCGTCGGTGTTGCCGCCCATCAGGACGTCGATGCCGTCGCAGGCGCCCGCGGCGAGAGCGGTGGCGGGGTCCACGGGCAGGACGTCGCCGTCGACGACGAGGTGGAAGCCGGGGCCGCCGGTCAGCGGCGTGCCGCCCGCGGTGGCGGAGCGCTGTGCGGCCAGCAGCCGGTCACGGCCGACTCGGGCGAAGGCGGCGGCCGTGCCCGGGACGCCGAGGCGTTCGGCGATGGCGCTCGTGGTGCGGGCGGCCCGGGCCGGGTCGACGGCCGAGGGCGCCCCGCTCTGCAGGACCGCCCGCCGGAAGAGGCCCTCGGCGTGCGGGCTCGCGAGGAGGGCGGCGATGCTGACGGCGCCCGCGGACTCGCCGAAGACGGTGACGTTGCCGGGGTCGCCGCCGAAGGAGCGGATGTTGTCGCGGACCCAGGCGAGCGCCGCGATCTGGTCCCGGAGACCGAGGTTGGCCGGGGCGTCCGGGAAGACGCCGAACCCCTCGATGCCGAGCCGGTAGTTGACCGAGACGAGCACGACCCCGTCGCGGGCGAAGGCCCGCCCGTCGTAGCCGGGCACGGCCGAACTGCCGTTGCGCAGGGCGCCGCCGTGGATCCACACCATCACGGGGCGGGCGCCGTCATCGGGCGCGGCCGTCCAGACGTTGAGGTTCAGGCAGGCGTCGCCGGGGACCTCCGGGTCGGGCAGGAGCGCGTCCAGGGGCGGGGCGTACGGGTTCTTGGGCGCGGTCGGACCGAAGGCGGTGGCCTCCAGGACACCCTCCCAGGCCGGTACGGGCGCCGGCGGCGCGAACCGCAGCGGGCCCACGGGCGCGGCGGCGTACGGGATCCCGCGGAAGACGGCGATGCCGTCCTCGACCCTGCCGCGGACCGGACCGCACCCCGTCTCGACGACGCTCATGCGCAGGCCGCCTTCAGCTCGCGCTTGAGGACCTTGCCGCTCGGGCCGAGCGGCAGCTCGTCGAACAGGCGCACCACGCGCGGGTACTTGTGCTTGCCCAGGTGTTCGCGCGCCCAGTCGACGATCTCCTGCGGGGTGTCGGCGGCGCCCGGGCGCAGGACGACGGCGGCGCAGATCTCCTCGCCCCTCGTCTCGTCCGGCAGGCCGAGGACGCTGACCTGGGCCACGGAGGGGTGGCGGGCCAAGGTCTCCTCGACCTCGCGGGGGTAGACGTTGAAGCCGCCGCGGATGATGAGGTCCTTCTTGCGGTCGACGATGGTCAGGAATCCGTCGGCGTCGTGCACACCGATGTCCCCGGTGCGGAACCAGCCGTCGACGACGGCGGCCGCGGTCGCCTCCGGGTCGTCGAGGTACCCGGCGAAGACGTTGTGGCCGCGCAGTACGACCTCGCCCACCTTCCCGGTGGGGAACAGCACGATCCGGTCCTCGGTGTCCGGGTCGGCGACGGCGGCCTCGACCCCCCAGACGGGGTGTCCGACGGTGCCGGGCCGGCGACCGGTCGCGGGGTGGTTGAACAGTGCGGCGGGCGAGGTCTCGGTCAGTCCGTAGCCCTCCAGCACGACCGTGCCGAGGGCGGCCTCGAAGCGTTCGAGCAGCGCCGCGGGCAGGGCGGCCCCGCCGGACACGGCCATCCGGAGGCTGCGGGGAGGCGCGGCTCCGCGCTCGACCGCCTCGGTCAGGGCGTGGTACATCGTCGGAACACCCATGAAGACGCTGACCCGTTCGCGGATCATGAGGACGAGCGCGTCGGGGCCGGCGAAGCGCTCGCACAGCACGAGGGCGGAGCCGGCGCGCAGGGCGGCGTTCATGGCGCAGGACTGGCCGAAGCTGTGGAAGAGCGGCAGACAGCCGAGGACCACGTCCTCGGGGGTCAGCGCGAACAGGTCCTGGGCGCAGACGGACGCGTTCAGCACCAGGTTGGCGTGCGTGAGGAGAGCGCCCTTGGGCCTGCCGGTGGTCCCGCTGGTGTAGAGGATCACGGCGGTGTCCTGGGCCGCGCGGGGTACGGCCCGCTCCAGCGGTTCGCCGTCGGTGCTCACGCGCAGGACGTCGGCGCCGGCGCCGGCCGCCGCGGCCTCGGCGACGGCCGCGAGGGGACCGGGGGCGGTGACCACCGTGCGGCATCCGCTGTGCCGCAGTACGTAGGCCACCTCGTCGGCGACGAGCAGGCCGTGCACCGGGACGACCGTGCCGCCCGCCGCGAGGACGGCGTAGTAGGCGCGCGGGAAGTCGGCGGTGTTGGGCAGGAGCAGGGCGACCCGGTCCCCGGGGCCGACGCCGTGGTCGCGCAAGCGGGCCGCGAAGCGCAGGACGTCGAGCCACAGGGCGCGGTAGGAGACGCGGACCCCGCCGTCGACGACCGCGGTCCGGTCGGGATGGCGGACGGCGGATTCCTTGAGGATGGTGGCGACGCTCAACTGCACGGCTGCTCCCTTGCACGTACGGACGGGGGTGTCCGACGGCCTCAGCTTCCGGCACCCCGCGGTCGCTGAGCCATGTGCAAGGGCCCAAGGTCGCCGTGCCCGCGGTGGGCAGCGGCACGGGTCCGCCCCTCAGTGCTCCAGTTCGAGGGCGCGCAGGGCGAGCGCCCAACCCAGCCGGGCCTCACCGGAGTCGGCCGGCCAGCACGTCAGCTCGGCGACCCGGCTGATGCGGTTGAGGATCGTGTTGCGGTGGCAGAACAGCCGGGTCGCGGCACTGGATGCCGAGCAACCCGAGTCGAGCCACACCCGCAGGGTCTCCAGCAGCACCGGCCGCTCGGGGCCGCTGCGCAGCACCGCAGCGAGGTAGCGGACCGCCAGTCGGTCGGCGATCTCGGGCTCCGCGCCGAGGGCCGCGTGCACCAGGCGCTCGTCGAGGGAGGCTACTTCGCCGCTCCCGGGAGGGAGGGTGTCCAGGGCGCGCCGGGCGAGCCGGAACCCCTGCGCGGCGGCCGCCAGTTCCTCGAAGGGCGGCGATATCCCGGCACGGCAGACGGCCTGGCCGCGCAGGACGCCGGCGAGCAGACCGGGGTCGCCGGCCTGGCCCTTGACCCGGACCAGCCCTGCGACGGTCTCGGCGCGGGGCCGCCAGAACGACCAGGTGCCGAGGGCTTCGAGCGCGGGTCCGGGGTCGGGCGGGGAAGCCGGGTCCTGGGCGTCCTGGGCGATGACGACCGCGACGTACCGGCCCTGCCTCGGCACGCCGAGGGCGGCGGCCGCTGCGCCGGCCACGGCCGGATCGCTGCCCCGGCCGTCCAGGAGGGCCTCGAAGAGGGCTCCGCGCCGGGAGGACTCGCGGTGCTGGAGTTCGAGGGTGCGCAGCCGGTAGGCGTCCGCGACCGCCGAGGAGAACCGGTCGATGGTCTCCCACACGGCGCCGGCCATGTCTCCCACGAGGTGCTGCTGGTCGGGCGAGCGGTCGCGCATCCAGTCGGCCATCGCCTGCCACAGGACCCGCCCGCCGCGCCGGTACGCCTGCAGGACCGTGGCCAGCGGCATGCCCTGCTCGGCGCGCAGTCGGCCGTTCTCGGCGGCCGCGGCTTCGAAGCCGCGCTCGGCTGCGGGCATCCCGGCGAACTCGAGCAGCGCCAGCTCCATGTTGCCGCGCAGGGCGAGCCGCAGGTCCTCGCGCGTGACCGGGCTGCCGCTGGCGTACCGCGGACTGTGGGCGCAGATGTCGGCCACCAGGCTGTCGATGAGCCGGTCGATGTCGGCGACCAGCGTCTGTGACAGCTCGCGGCGCAGCGCCAGCTCCTCGTTCATGCCCGAAGGATAAGCGGCCGCTTTGTCAGTCGGCGGCGATCACGGGCACCCGGGCGGCCTGGGCCCGCTCCCCGTCCCCGTTCTCACGGGCGACGGTCCGCTTGAGGAGGCCGGCCAGGGCGATCCCCGCCAGGCCCGCGGCGACCACGAAGAAGAACGGGGCGCGGTCGCTCCCGGTGCGGCCCTCGATCAGGCCGAACAGCATCGGCCCGAAGAAGCCGCCGAGCAGGCCCACGGTGTTGATGAAGGCCAAGCCCGCGGCGGCCATCAGACCGGACATCCGCGACATCGCCACGGACCAGAACAGGGGCAGGGTGCCGGTCAGGAAGAAGTTCCCGGCGAAGAGCAGCGCGTAGCGGGCCACCACCGAGTCGGTCAGCAGGTAGGCGCCCATGACGGCGGTGGCGCCGACGGCGCACAGCACGATCAGTCCGGTGTCCTTGCCGGTACGGCCGTGCAGCCAGGGAAAGAACAGGACACCGGCGAGGATCGCCACGCCCATGCTGCCGGTGACCAGCCCGATCGCGAAGGGACCCTTGACGCCCAGCCCTCCCACGATGGACGGCAGGTTGAACCCGATGGCGGACCCGACGATCTGGTTCAGGAAGTACGTGCCGGCGAGCAGCAGCACCACCGGGCGCCCGAAGGCACGCCCGAGGTTTCCGCGCAGCCGGTGCGGCGAGGGTTCGCCGTTCCCGGCGGCGCCCTCCGACAGGGCGTCGGCCTCCTGCGCCGTGAGCCAGCGGGCGTCCTGCGGGCGGCTGGGGAGGGCGCACCAGACCAGGACTCCGACGCCGACCGTGACCAGGCCCTCGACCAGGAACATCCACTGCCATCCGTGGATCCCGGCCACCCCGTCGAGGGTCATGAGGCCTCCACCGGCCGGGGCGCCCAGGATCGTCGCGGCGGCCGGTGCGGTGTACACGAGGCCGACGACGGTGACGCGGTGCCGCTGGGAGAACCAGAGGGTGACCGTGTACATGAGGGCCGGGTACAGCCCGGCCTCGGCGGCGCCGAGGGCGAACCGCAGCACGTAGAAGGAGGTCTCTCCCTGCACGAACATCATCGCGGCCGAGACCAGGCCCCAGGTGACCGCGATCCGCGCTATCCAGGCGCGGGCCCCGATCCGGTAGAGCAGCAGGTTGCTCGGGATCTCCAGGAGCGCGTAGCTGACGAAGAAGACACCCGCGCCGAGCCCGTACGCGGCGGCGCCGATGCCGAGGTCGGCCTCCAGCTGGCTCTTGGCCAGCGCCACGTTCGTCCGGTCCACGTACGACATGAAGTACGCGAGCCCGAGCAGCGGCAGCAGCCGGCGCATCGCCTTGCGCGTCGCGATCGCGTGGACCGCTTCGGGGGGAGTGAGCATGGGAGTCCTTCCCGCGGGCGCGGGTGCGCACGGCAGGCCGTCGTGGAAGTCGGAGCCGTCCGCACCCCGCCGCCCGGCGGTCGCGGGTGCTCCGCTCGTGGACGTTCAGCTTCGAGGACGGCCGCGCACCCGGGCCATGTGCACGTGCCCACCATGAGCCCCCGGCGGATGGGCACGGGCACCCGGCCGTCAGGCCCGCAGGGTGAGCCAAGGGCGGCTCGCGTGTTCGGCGGGAGTGCCGTCGAGTACCCGTGCCGTGCGGGTGGCGGGGTCGAGTACGACGGTGGCCAGACTTGCCCAACGGTGCCCCGACGGGGCGTTCATGTCGGGGATGCAGGTCAGCGGGGGTTCCCCCGGACCGGTGATCAGCCGCTCGACCAGGTCCTCGGCCCGCTCCACGGGGGCCCGCTCGATGCGGTCGCGGAGGAACGCGTAGCGCTCACCGGAATCGGGCTGGTAGAGGGAGTTCTTCTCGTGCGCGGCCGGGACGGCGGTGAGGAAGTGGTTGGTGCGCAGGTGCGTTCCGGGGGCCGCTTCGGGAACCTCGAAGACGCCCACCGGGCTGAGGTCGAGGAGCAGGACGTCGTCCCGGTCGAAGAGGGCGAAGGATCCGGACGAGGTGAGCGGGGCGTCGCGCAGGATCTCCCGGGCGTGCTCGGTGCTGCTCGCCTCTTCGAGGACGGCGGCGGCGAGGACGTGCACCGGTACGCCGCCGGCGCGGTCGTCCCGGTGTCCGAGGATGTTGAAGTGCAGGGCGAGTCCGGCGCTGTTGACGCCGATCTTGGCGAGGATGCCGTGCTCGGTGATGCCGGTGTACCGGTACGTCGCGCCGGTACTGGCGACCGTGTGCCAGGAGGAGCTGAGCTCGACGTGCCAGTCCCAGGTCTGCACGCCGACCGGGGCGGTGGCGCCGCCGGGACCCGGCAGGCGCCGTACGACGGTCGAGCACTCGCCGGGCGGGACGGTGCGGCTGCGGGCGAGGATCTCGGTGCGGGCGTTGAGGGCGGCGATCTGCCAGGGCTCGACGCGGGCCGCGTCGGCGATGCCTTCGATCTGTTCGCGCAGCGCCGGCCGGAAGGAGTCGACGGCGTCGAGCGCGAGCTGCGCGTCGGAGCGGACCGTGGCGGGCCGGATGCCGGCGAGCGCGAAGAGGCGGTCGTAGGCGTCGAGCGCGCCGTGCAGGCCGTCGGCGAGCTGCCGGCCCCGGGACCGGCCGCGGGCCCGCGGGTCGGCGGCGTCGGCGGTCACGTGGAGGCGTTGTGCGGGGCGGGGGTACGGGGCAGTGGTCACGAGGCGCACTCCTGGGGGGTGTGGTGGAGGACGGAACCGTCGACGACGGTGGCGAGGACGGGGTTGTCGGCCTGTTGCTTGGGGCCCAGGTCGAGGGGGTTGCGGGCGAACACCGTGAGGTCGGCCAGGTAGCCCGGGGCGATCCGGCCGAGCCGGTCGGAGGAGCCCGCGGCGATGGCGGGGGAGCGGGTCATCCCGGCGTAGGCCTCCCGGGCGCTGATCCGCTGGCCGGGCTGGACCGGGGCGGTCGCCGGCTCGTCCACGGGGCGTCGCAGCTGGGCGTCGGCGAGCGCGGTCCGGGGGTCGCCGATCCCGATGGGCCAGTCGGATCCGAGGGCGACGACGGCACCGTGGTCGAGCAGGTCACGGGTGCGCCAGCCGTGGGCGGCACGCTCCGGGCCGATCCGGTGGGACCAGTTGTCGCTCCGGTCCGCCCTGGTCATCCGGGTCGCGTGGACGGGCTGGAGACCCGCGACGACGCCGAGGGCCGCGAAGCGGGGGAGGAGGTCGTCGGGGATCGACTCGATGTGCTCGATCCGGTGGGGGGCGGACGCGGCGTGGCCGGTCTCCTCGATCACGTCGAGGGCGGTGCGGACCGCCTGGTCGCCGATGGCGTGCGTGGCGGTGGGAACGTCGTGCTCGGTGAAGAAGCGGACGGCCTCGCGGTAGCCCTGCACGTCCTTCCACAGCGGCAGGCGGTTCTGTCCGAAGACGTCGGGGTGCTCGAACCAGGCGGAGCCGTTGTCGGCGGTGCCGTCCAGCATGAACTTGGCGCCCGAGACGTGCCAGCGGCGGCCGGCGAGCCGCTGCTGGGCGACCACGGCCTCCCAGTCCTCCCGCGTGGAGTCGGCCGGTACGAGAGGTGAGCAGCGCACGCGCACGGGCAGGTCTCCCGCCCGCTCGATCGCGCGGTAGACCTCCTCGGAGGGCGAGGCGAAGTCCAGGGCGTGCAGCCCCGTGAGCCCGGTCGCGGCGAACGTGCGCAGCCGCTCGGTGACGTGCCGGACGGCATCGGCCGGCGGCACGGCGGGGTAGTGGGCGAACACGAGGTCCATGGCCTGGAGCTCGAGGACGAAGCCGGTGGGCCGGCCGTCCGGGCCGACGACGATCCGCGAGGCGTCGTCGAAGGTCTCCGTACCGGTCAGGCCGACCCGGTCGATCACGGCCGGGCTGACCACCAGGGAGTGCGCGTCGCGGGTCATGAGCGAGATCGGCACCCCCGGAAAGAGGTCCTCCAGCGGCTGCCCGGTGGGCTCCCCGTCGAAGACGTTGACGTCGAGGTCGAAGCCGGTCACCCAGCCGGGGCCGCCGTCCTGCTCCGCGAGACGGCCGGCGATCCGTGCGGAGACCTCGTCGAGGGTGCGCGCTCCGCCGAGGTCCAGGCCGGTGCCGACCTCGATCGATCCCCACACCGGGTGGGCGTGGGAATCGGTCAGGCCCGGGACCAGGGTGGCTCCGGGGAAGTCGAGCACCCGGGTGGCGGCGCCCGCCCACTCGCCCAGGAGGTCCTCGCCGCCGACGGCGACGATCCTGCCGTCCTGGACGGCCACCACGGTGGCGGTGCTCCGGTCGGGTGCGGGGTCGAAGTTCTCGACCCGTGCGGCGCGCACGATGAGGTCGGCGTTCATGGTCGGTCCTTCAGTGCTGGACGGTCGTGGGAGGGAGGGTGCCGAAGGCGCGCGTCAGGGCCCCGTACAGGACCGCCGAGCCGAGGACGCCGACGGGCACGGCGAGGTTGAGGCCGCCCATCGCCGAGGAGACGGGCCCGGACCAGGACGTGGAGCCGGCGCAGAGCGTCGCCGCGCCGATGCCGGTCAGGGTGGCGAGCACGCCGGGCCAGTTGACGCCGCCGCGGTACCAGAAGGGGCTGGTGCGGCTCTCGTCGTGGAGCTGGTGTCCGTCGTAGCGGTTGCGCCGCAGGACGATGTCGGTGGCGTAGACGGCCATGCAGGGACCGGTGATCACCACGACCAGCTCCATCATCGTGTTGACGGCGGCGAGGAAATCGAAGACCAGCAGGGCGAACAGGGTCATGACGGTGCCCATGACCCCGATGACCAGCACGGCGATCGTGCGGGGCAGGCGTACGCCGATCGACTGCATCGAGAGGCCGGAGCTGTAGGCGGTGATCCCGTTGTTCGCGACGGTGTTCACCACCACGGCGGCGACGAAGGCGGGCACGAACCACGGCGGCATGATGCTCTCCAGCGCGGTCTGCGGATCGCTCATGTCGAGCGCGGTGGCGGCGAGGGCCCCGACCGCCGTGAAGGCCACGCTCGGCAGGAAGGCGCCGGCCGCCGTCCACAGGGTGATGGCCCGGCCGCTGGTGTGCTGCGGGAGGTAGCGGGCGAGGTCGGGGCTGTTGGCGTACGACAGCGGCGCGGACGCGACGATGGTGAGTCCGGAGGCCAGGACGACGAGGTGCCGCATCCCGGTGAGCGGTTCGGCCGGCGCGTACGACCAGTCCGCGTGCGCCAGGACCATCGCGCTCAGGGCGAGGAACACCAGCGTGAGCAGGACCGTGAGCACGCCGTACAGCCGGACGATCGTCGCGTGCCCGAATATGGCGATGAGGATGGTGATGCCGGCGATCAGGCAGACCACCGCGGCGTCCAGGGCCGCGGACCGCGGCAGGCCGAGCCGGGCCGCCAGGCCGAGACCGGCGGTGGAGGCCGCCGACCAGTTCAGCGCGAGGTAGAGCGAGGCGATCAGCCAGCCGGTGAGGGCCACCACGACCTTGTTGCCCACGACCCCGTACATGGCGCGGGAGATCACGGAACCGGAGGTGCCCGCGGCGGGGCCGCTGACGGCGATGAAGCCGGTCAGGAGCCAGAAGGCGTTCCCGGCGACGATGACGGCCATCGCCTCGGCCAGCGACATCCCCATCAGGACCAGGGTTCCGCCCACCACGAAGCTGAGGTAGCTCACGTTCGGGGCGGCCCAGAGGGAGAACAGTTCGCGTGGCGCGCCGTGGCGCTCCGCGGCGGGTACGACGTCGATGCCCCGGCTCTCGACCGAGCCGGCCCGGTCGCGGCCGGGAGCGGGTGCGGGTGCAGGTGCGGACGTGTCGGTGCCTTGTGGGGAACGCTGCATGAGTGGCCCTTCGAGGAGGCGAGGAGACGGCACTGCCCTCGCACCGAGGCGTCCGGGAGGGTAGGGGCCGCAGGCGACCCAGCTTATTGGTGTCGTCACCAATAAGCTGTTGGTGCGCCATCCAATAGGCTGTTCCGCATGACGTCAACCCCCCGCCCCGCCCGGACGCGCAAGACCGCGGAGGAGAGGCGGACGGAGATCCTCCGGACCGCCGCCCGCCTCGCGCTGGAGCGGGGACTGGAACGCGTGACCATGCAGCTCGTGGCCGACGAGCTCGGGGTGCGGCCCGGTCTGATCAGCCACTACTTCCCGACCGTCGACGATCTGCTGTGCGAGGCGTTCGTCCGGGCGGTCACCCGCGAACGCGATGCCCTGCTGCCGGAGGAGGAGGCCGCGCTCCCGCCGACGCGGAGGCTGAGCCGCCTCCTGCACCGTCTCGGCGGGGAGGAATTCACCGACCTCGGCCGGCTCTGGCTCAACGCCCGCCACCTCGCCCGCTACCGGCCGAACCTGCAGCGTGCCGTTGCCGGCCAGGAGGCGGTCATGCGCGATGCGCTGACCGCGGTGATCGAGGACGGCGTGCGCGGCGGCGAGTTCGCCACCGGCGATGCCCTGGGGGCCTGTGTGGTCATCCTCGTCGCGATCGACGGGCTCGGCTCCTACGCGAACGACGAACCGCCGTTCACCCATCCGGCCCTCGACACGCTGGTGTTCACCACGGCCGAGCGCGAACTCGGCCTCCGGGCAGGTGCGTTGCGCGAGGCCGGCTGAGGCGTTCGCCGGCCGGCGGGGTTTGGGCCGGGCCGGCCTCTCGGCGTCTCCGGGGCGGTGTGGCCGCGGTGCGGGGGAGCGTGGGTCGGGGTGACGGGCAGACTGCCCGCCTCGGGATCCTTCCAGGGCGTTGACGATCCTGCGATCGTAAGGAAAGTTTCCTAACGGCATGGAATTAGTACCAGCCCCCGTGACCCGCTACAAGACTCCTGCCATCAATCCACATATGTGGACTCGGAATTGATCCTGAGACGGCCATTGACCGAGTGGACGTCTGCCAGCACGATGTACCGCGGCTGCCTCCCCAACTCCCCCCACCACCGCAGGAGGAACGTTGTCCGCACGATGGAGAACCGCCGCCGCATGCGGCGGCGCCACGGCCCTGCTCATGGCCTCCGGCGCCGTCCTGGGCTCCCTGGACGGCGGCGCGCACGCCGCTGCCGCGACCGCCTCCGCCGCTGTGACCAGCGGCCTCGACCTGTCCCAGAACAACCGGCGCACGCCGGTCAACGGCCTCTACGACTGGTCGAAGGCCGGGTACCGGGGCGGCGCCGACCTACCCGGCCCCGCCCAGACGAACCCCGACGCGGCCTGCCAGATCACCCCCACGGAACTGGCCGGCTTCGGAGTCACACCGAACGACGGAGCCGACGATTCGGCCGGACTCCAGGCGGCGATCGACCAGATCCGCACCACCTGCTCGCCCGGCGCCGGCCACAGCAAGCTGTCGCTGATCACCTTCCCCGCCGGCGTCCTCGACGTGAGCCGGCAGATAGCGGTCGACGCCGACTACCTCACCCTGCGGGGGGCGGGCAGCGGCGTCGGCGGCACCCGGTTCGTGTTCCGGCCCGACGCCAACACCCGCTACGACGCGCTCACTCCGGACGGCTCGGACTGGGACGAGGACGGCATGACCGCCGGCTCGGCCAAGGGCGGCTGGATCTGGCCGGGCCGCGGACTGTTCCGCGTCCAGTCGCGCGGCGTGCACTCCGCCTACGCATCCGAGTACGCGGCGGCCCCCGCCAACCGCAAGGACCTCTTCGAGGGCACCGTCAACGTCCACTGGAAGGCAGGGCTCAAGCTCCGAGACAAGGCGGGCGACACCGGCTTCGCCGCCCGTGCCGGGGACAAGGTCGTGCACCTGGCCTCCTCCGGGGCGCTCGGCGCCTTCCAGCCGGGCGGACTGGTCAACATCCGGGCCGCAAACACGCTGAAGTTCTACGCCCAGCAGGACGTCCAGCCCGCCGACGGCACGCTCCTGAACATGCACATGCGCCAGCAGATCTTCACCATCGCGGCCGTCGACACCGCCAACCGCACGCTGACCCTGGACAAGCCGCTGGAGTTCGACGTCCCCGTCAGCTCCACCTCGGACGGCTCGGCGCCGATCGCCGGTGCGGTCTACGACTCCAAGGCCGCGCCGCTCGTCGACCCGGTCCTCGGTGTCGGGTTCGAGGACTTCGCGCTCACCCAGCAGATCCCCGGACTCGACGCGGCGGACGCGAAGTTCAACTACGGCAACATGGCGCCGGCCGAGGAGATGCACGGCATCGTCTTCAAATGGGCCGCCGACTCCTGGGTCCGTGGCATCAGGACGGAGATGACCGGCTCGCACCCGATCGTCACCGAGGAGGCGTACCACCTGCAGATCGTCGACAGCCGGCTCGACGGGTCGTGGAACAAGGGCAAGGGCGGCAACGGGTACTTCCGTGGCTCGCGCGTCTGGGACTCCCTCTACGCGGGCAACACCTCCCGCAACCTGCGCCACTTCACCTTCCAGTGGTCGGCTTCCGGGAACGTGGTCATCGGAAACGACTTCGACTCGGACCTGAACCTGCACGGCGGCTGGGAGCGCAACAACCTCTTCGAGAACAACACGGTGACCGTGCCCTTCGACCACCGCTCCGGCAACTGCCGTGCGAACTGCGGGGAGGAGGGCGGCGGCGGCCCCGACGCCTCCACCTGGTACCCGATCTGGTGGGGCGCGGGCAAGAAGGCGGTGAAGTGGTCCGGCTCCAGCGGGCCGCGCAACGTCTTCTTCAACAACACCATGAGCAAGCAGGCCGCCGCGGGCGCCGGTTACACCCCCTACTACTCCGACACCGGCCGGGTCTACCAGTTCGGCTGGAGCGGCACGGCCTGGAAGCATCTCGACCAGGGCGGTACGGCGATCCCCGACTGGGCGGGCCGCGAACGGCTGGACTACACGGGCGGCCACGGCGTGGACGCCACCAGGACGGACGCCGGGGCCTCGCTCTTCCTGAAGTCCCTGACGGGCGGCCAGACACCAACACCGACTCCCACACCTACGCCGACGCCGACCCCCACGCCGACACCCACACCTACGCCCACCTCCACCCCCACGCCGACCTCCTCGCCAACCATTCCGCCGGCGGGCTGCCTGAGCGTACGGACCGTCCGGACCAGTGCCTGGAGCAGCGGCTACGGGATGGACGTGTTCGTGAAGAACGACTGCACCACCGCGGTCTCGGGCTGGAAGGTCGAGTTCACCCTGCCCTCCGGCACCGGCGTGTCCAGCCACTGGTCGGCGAACAAGACGCAGAACGGCCAGCGGTTCGGCTTCACCAACGTGGCCTGGAACGGAGCCGTCGCCGCAGGCCAGGAGAAGGGCTTCGGCTTCAACGCGACCGGGCTCGGCCTCCCCGACCAACTCACCGTCGTCCGCCAGTAGGAAGCGAGCCGCACACATGCGCAGAGCGATACCGGGAGCCGTCGTGGCGACCGTCGCCGGTCTGGTGGCGGCGGGGACCCTGACCCTGCCCGCACAGGCCGCCGCACCCAGCCTCACCGCCCGCATCGCGCAGACCAGCGTCTGGGACTCGGGCTACGGAGCCGACGTGGCCGTGACGAACGGCGGAGACGCCGCCGCCGGCGGCTGGCAGGTCGAGTTCGACCTGCCAGCGGGGACCACGGTCAGCAGCCACTGGTCGGCGAACAAGACCCAGAGCGGCCAGCACTTCACCTTCACCAACGTCAACTGGAACGGGGAAGTCCCGCCGGGCGGCTCGAAGGGCTTCGGCTTCAACGCCGCCGGCCTCGGACTGCCGCTCAACTGCAAGATCAACGGTGCGCCGTGCGCTGGCGGCCCGGGAACCCCGACTCCCACGCCGACTCCGACTCCCACACCGACGTCGAGCCCCACACCGACACCGACACCGACTCCCACACCCACCCCCACGCCGACCCTCCCGCCCGGCCCCGTGGTCGACGTCGGCACCTCCGCCGAACTCCGCAGCGCGCTGGCCGCGGCGGCACCCGGCCAGACCATCCGGATGGCGGCCGGCGAGTACCGGGGGTCCTTCGTCACCGAGCGGGCCGGTACCGCGGCCGCGCCGATCACCCTGACCGGGCCGCGTACCGCCGTCCTCGTCAACGACGGTCCCTCGGGCGAGGCCCCGTCCTGCCCCGTGCCCACGACGGGCTGGGACTCCGGCTACGGGCTGTGGCTGTACGGGGCGCCGTACTGGAACCTCACCGGCTTCACGGTGAAGGAGTCCAAGAAGGGCGTGGTGATCGACAACTCCCACCACGTCAAGGCCGACGGGCTGTACGTCCACCACGTCGACGAGGAAGGGGTGCACTTCAGGCGGTCTTCTGCCGACGGTGTGATCCGCAACTCCGTCGTCGAGTACACCGGTCTGGTCCAGCCCGGCTACGGCGAGGGCGTCTACCTCGGCTCGGCGGGCTCCAACTGGGGCTGCCACGGCAACTCCGGCGGGGTGGACCGCTCCGACCGGGTGCTCGTGGAGAACAACCGGATCGGCCCCTACGTGGCCGCCGAGGCCATCGACATCAAGGAGGGGACCTTCGCCGGGACCATCCGGGGCAACACCTTCGACGGCCGGGGGATCACGGGGCAGAACTCCGCCGACTCCTGGGTCGACGTCAAGGGCGTCGACTACGTGATCGAGGGCAACAGGGGAACCTTCGCCCCGCCGGGCACCTTCGCCAACGGCTACGAGACGCACAACCCCTCCACCACGCCGGCCTTCCCCAACGGCTGCGGCACGGTGTGGCGGAACAACACGTCGGACCTCGGCGGCGTCGGCGCCTACGCCGTCAAGGTCACCTCGGTGTCGAAGTGTTCCGCCCGGCCCAACGTCGTCCATTCCTCCAACACCGTCACGGGAGCGACGGCCGGCCTGACCAACGTCCCCGTCGTCCCGTGAAGGTGACGGATCATCTGATGCCGTGACGGCGCAGCGTGTTCGCGAGGGCCGTGGCATGCGCCACGACCGCCCTCGCGACGCGTGCGGTCTCCAGCTCGGTCGCGGCCGCCACCGGCATGGAGCAGCTGATGGCGTCCGTGGCGGGGATCCGGTAGTGCACCGG
This sequence comes from Streptomyces sp. NPDC104226, assembly GCF_055584085.1. Taxonomy (NCBI): domain Bacteria; kingdom Bacillati; phylum Actinomycetota; class Actinomycetes; order Kitasatosporales; family Streptomycetaceae; genus Streptomyces; species Streptomyces sp. NPDC104226. The sequence continues at coordinate 214,795 of NZ_JBVJMS010000002.1, read as the reverse complement.
CGCGGACAGGCAGGCCACCCCCGTGGTGCCCTGCTCCCGTTCCAGGGCCCAGCCCCGGTCCCGTACCCGGGCCAGCTCGGCGTACAGCTCGGCGCGGTCGGTGACCGTGTTCGGGGTGAAGGCCTCCAGGTGCTCCGGCAGGACCGAATCCACCTCCCCGGTGGTGAGGTCGGCGAGCAACGCCTGTCCCAGCGCGGTCAGATGGGCGGGCAGCCGGCGACCGACCCGGGAGATGGCGCGGACGTTGTCGCGTGCCTCGCGGCTGGCGAGGTAGAGGACGTACGCGTCGTCCCGGCGGGCGAAGTGGACGGTGTAGCCCGTCTCCTCGCGGAGGTCCTCCATGACCGCGTGCGCGTACGGCAGGGCGGGGTCCCGGTCGAGGTAGGCGGTGCCGGACAGCAGGGCGTGCGGGCCGACGCCGAAGGCGGAACCGCTGTCGTCCGCCTCCACCCACTTGAGCTCGCGCAGGGTCCGCACGAGGGCGTGCAGGCTGCTGCGCGGGTACCCGAGGCGGTCCTGGAGCTCGGACACCGTGAGCTTCTCCGGGGAGGAGGCAAGTGCCTCCAGGATGCGCACGGTTCGCTCGGCGGACTTGACCGTCGCGACGTCCGGCGTGGCTTCGGGCATGTACATCCTCCAAGTTCCGCACGGCTGTTGACCGGCATGGTAGCGGACGCTTACTTTCCCTTGCAGAGCAGCCACATTCTCAGATCCTGTCCACATATCTAGACGAGGGTCCACCTCTCATGAATCGCACGGATCGCAGAACAGCACCCACCGTCCTGGCCGCCTCTCTGGCCGCCGTACTCGCCCTCGGGACCCTCGCCGGCTGCGGTGCGGACGACGGGTCCGACAGCGCCGGAGGGGACGACAAGGCCCCCCTGGAGATCTGGGTCCGCAAGCCCCCCGGCTCGCCCACCGAGAAGACCCACCAGGACCTCGCCGCCGCCTTCACCAAGGCCACCGGAGTCGAGGCCAAGGTCACCGCCCTGTTCGACGACTTCGAGACCAAGCTCCAGCAGGCCGCCGCCCAGAAGGACCTGCCGGACCTGATCGTCAACGACACCGCCCAGCTCGGCACCCTCGTCAAACAAGGCCTGGTCCGCGAGGTCAGGCAGTCCGAGGTGGCGGGCGCCGACCAGCTGATCCCCAGCTCCTGGGAAGCCGCCCGGGCCGCCGACGGGAAGTACTACGGCGTGCCCTTCTCCGCGCAGACCTTCGCCCTCTTCGTGCGCAAGGACTGGCGCGAGAAGCTGGGCATCGCACCGCCCGCGGACTGGGACCAGCTCGACGCCCTCGCCACGGCCTTCACCACCGGGGACCCCGACGGCAACGGCAAGGCCGACACCTACGGCTACGTCATCCCCGGCACCACCAAGCGCGGCTACATGGACTGGTACTTCTCCAGCTTCCTCTGGTCGGCGGGCGGCGAGTACTTCACCGGGGAGGGCAAGAGCCTGAAGCCCGCGATCGACAGCCCCGAGGCCGTCCTGGCCGCACGCCACCTCAAGGACCAGTTCTGCGCCGACAAGAGCGTGGTGCCGGGCGCGGTCACCGCCGAGACCACCCAGGCGCACCCGCTGTTCGAGGCCGGCAAGGGCGGGATCTATCTCACCGGCCCCTACAACATGGCCCGCTTCGACAAGGCCCTGGGCAAGGACGCGTACGAGGTCCTGCCCCTGCCACCCGGCCCCGGAGGCAAGAGCGCCGTACTCGCCGAAGGCGAGAACACCTACCTGATGGCCGGTTCGAAGAACCCCAAGGGCCAGCTGAAGTACGCCGAGTTCCTCATCGGCGCCGAAGGACAGAGCGCCGGCATGGCGGGGGACACCGCCGGCAACGTGGTCCGGCTGCCCGTCAACAAGTCCGTCCAGCTGTCCGCCGTCCGCCAGGACACCCGCTGGCAGGTCTTCGACCGGGTCTACCGCGAGTCCGGCCGCTACTCGCCCGTGGTCAAGGAGTGGACCCCGTTCCGCCAGGCCTCCGCGGAAGCGCTCAACGGCATGGTCGCCGACTGCGGCTCCGACCCCGGAGCCGTGCTGGGCAAGCTCGCCGCCTCGTTCGCCGAGGAGCTGAAGAAGCAGGGGGCGGGGTCCTGACCCGGCCGACCCGGCCGACCCGCCCCCGGCGGGGGTGGCTGACCCCCTGGCTGTTCCTCGCCCCGGCCCTGCTCCTCTTCGCGCTCTTCAAGTTCCTGCCGATGTGGCGGGCGATCGAGATGAGCTTCCACGAGGTGCGGCCCTACCTCGGCGACCGCTGGGTGGGCGCGGCCAACTACGGGCAGGTGGTCACCGACGAGGCCTTCCTCGACGCCATCGGGCACACGCTCGTCCTGGCCGTCGGCCAGACCGGCGGCTCGGTCGTGCTCGGGCTGGTCCTCGCCCTGTTGCTGGAGGGCACCGCCCGAAGGCTGTGGATCGTCCGCACCGCCGTCTTCCTGCCGACGGTGACCGCCATGGCGGTGGTCGCGGAGGTCTGGCGGATCCTGTACCACCCGGCCGCCGACGGCGCCGTCAACACCCTGCTGGGCTGGCTGGGCGCCGGGCCCTCGCAGTTCCTGGGCAGCCCCGACAGCGCCCTGTGGTCGGTGATGGCGGTGGGCGTGTGGCGCGGCGCCCCCTACGACATGATGATCTTCCTGGCCGCGCTGGCCGGCGTCGACCGGTCCCTCTACGAAGCCGCGGCCGCCGACGGCGCCGGAGTACGCCGCCGGGTCTGGCACGTCACGCTGCCCGCCCTGCGCCCGGCGTTCGTCATCCTCTTCACCCTCGCCGCGATCCGCTCGCTACGGGTCTTCACCGAGATCTTCCTGCTCACCAACGGCGGGCCCAACGGCTCCACGGAGGTGCTGATGACCCTGATCTACAAGCTCGGCCTGGAGCGGGGCGAGCTGGGCGTCGCGGCCGCCGGGTCGATGGTGCTGCTCGCGGCCTCCGTCGCGCTGACCCTGGCCGTACGCCTCTCCGGTGCCCGCGGAAAGGAGGTGGCGCGGTGAGCCGTCTCGACACCGCCCTGGGACTGGAAGAGCGGCGCGGTCCGCTCGCCGCCCTCGGCAAGCTGCTGCTGTACGTACTGCTGGTGACGGTCTTCGCGGGGCCGCTGCTGGCCCTGCTGGCCAGCGCCTTCAACCGGAGCACCGACCCGACCGCGCTGACCCTGCTGCCGACCAGGCCGACCTTGGAGAACTTCCGGGCCGCCATCGACCGCGACGTACTGCTCTACCTGCTGAACTCCTTCCTGGTGGTCGGCGGCGGGCTGCTGCTCCAGATCGGGGTCAGCATCTCGGCGGCCTACGCGCTCGCCCGCAAGCGCTTCCCGGGACTGCGGCTCGTGCTCCTGCTCATCCTCAGCACCATGATGCTGCCCGAGGAGATCCTCGCGATCCCGCTGTCCCTGGTCCTCTCCGACCTGTCGCTCACCGGCAGCCTCTGGGGAATGATCATCCCGGTCGGCGCCTGGGCCTTCTCCATCCTGGTCACCGCGGAGTTCATGAAGGAGATCCCGGTGGAGCTGGAAGAGGCGGCCCGCCTCGACGGAGCCGGCGACCTGCGGGTCTTCTGGTCGGTGATCCTGCCCCTGTGCAGACCCGCGCTCGGAGTCATCGGCATCTTCGGATTCACCATGATCTGGGACCAGTACATGCTGCCGCTGCTGGTCGCCACCGACGCGCGGCAGTTCACCCTGCCGCTCGCCCTGCGCACCCTGCGGGCCGACGAGGAGGTCGGCATCGGCGTGCTGCTGGCCGCCGCCCTCCTCGCCCTCCTGCCCAGCGTCATCGCCTTCATCGCCATGCAGCGCCAGTTCATGCGCGGCCTGACCTCGGGCGCCGTCAAGGGCTGAACCGCCCACGGCCCCCCACACAAACATCCACACGCGCTACCTCACGCACGTCCGCACCCACTCACAAGGGGAACCCATGCGCCTGCAAGGGCTGCTGTCCTTTCCACTGACCCCGTTCACCACCGACGACAAGGTCGACCTGGCCGTCTTCGCCGACCATCTGGAGCAGCAGATCGCCGCCGGCCCGGCCGGCCTGTTCGTGGCATGCGGCACCGGGGAGTTCACCGCGCTCGCCGCCGACGAGTACCGCGACGTGGTCGCCACCGCCGTCCGCGTCGCCGACGGCCGCCTCCCCGTCGTCGCCGGCTGCGGCGGCGGCCCCCGGATGGCCGGCGAGTTCGCCGCGACCGCCGCCGAGTGCGGAGCCGACGGCCTGCTGCTCCTGCCGCCGTACCTCATCGCCTCCACCCCGGCCGGGCTCCTCGAACACATCCGCTACGTCGCCGCCGCCACCACGCTCCCGATCACCGTCTACCAACGGGCCAACGCCGTCCTCGACGAGGCCGCCGCCGTCGGGCTCCTCGACATCCCCACCGTGACCGGCATCAAGGACGGACGCGGCGACGTCGACGCCATGCTGCGCCTCGTCACCGCCATCCGCACCAGCGGCCACCCGCGCGCCGCCGAGTTCGGCTTCCTCAACGGCCTGCCCACCGCCGAACTCTCCGTCCAGGCCTACGAGGCCATCGGCGTGGCCTGCTACTCCTCGGCCGTGCTCTGCTTCGCCCCCGACCTCGCCACCGCCTTCCACCGCGCGGTGCGCACCGGGAACACGGAGGCCGTGCAGGTACTGCTCGCCGAGTTCTACCTGCCGTTCGTCGCCCTGCGCGACGCCGCACCCGGATACGCCGTCTCGCTGGTCAAGGCCGGGGCGCGGCTCGCGGGGCTGGCCGTGGGCCACGTCAGGCCGCCGCTCGTGGACGCCTCACCGGAACACGAACGCCGCCTCGCCGGCATCATCGCCCGCGGCCGCGCCGCCCTCGCCGCACTGGAGGTGTGATGCGCGTCCGGGAGGTGGTCGTCACCCCGGTCGCGTTTCCCGACCCGCCCCTGCTCAACTCGGCCGGGGTGCACCAGCCGTGGGCCCTGCGCGCCATCGTGGAACTCCGTTGCGGCGACGGGCTGACCGGACTCGGCGAGACCTACGGGGACGCCCCGCACCTCGCGCTGCTACGGGAGGCCGCCGCGGCCCTGGTGGGCCTGGACCCGTACGACACGAACGGCCTGCTGCGCCGGATCCGGTCCGTGCTCGGCGGTGCCGACGCCCCGGACCGGCACGGCCTGACGGGCGGCTCCACCCCGGAGAAGACCGTCCTGCGGGTGCTCAGCCCGTTCGAGGTGGCCTGCCTCGACCTCCAGGGACAGCTGGCCGGACGGCCCGTCGCCGACCTGCTGGGCGGCCGGGTCCGCGACCGGGTGCCGTACGCCGGCTACCTCTTCTACAAATGGGCCGGCCCCGATCCGTACGGGGAGGCGCTGGACCCGGACGGGATCGTCGCGCAGGCCAGGGCGATGGTGGACACCTACGGCTTCCGCTCGCTGAAGCTGAAGGGCGGTGTGCGGCCGCCGGAGGAGGAGATCGACGCGATCCGCGCCCTGCGTGATGCCTTCCCCGACCACCCGCTGAGACTGGACCCCAACCAGGCCTGGAGCGTGGAGACTTCGACGAAGGTGGCTGCGGAGACCGAGGGCCTGCTGGAGTACCTGGAGGACCCCACTCCCGGAATACCCGGCATGGCCGAGGTGGCCCGGACGGCTCCGATGCCGCTGGCCACCAACATGGTCGTCGTCGGCACCCAGGACATCCCCGAGGGCTTCGGGCAGCGCGCCGTAGGCGTGGTACTGGCCGACCACCACTACTGGGGCGGGCTGCGGCGCTCCGTCGAACTCGCCGCGATCTGCCGGGCGTTCGGCGTCGGCGTCTCCATGCACTCCAACAGCCACCTCGGGATCAGCCTCGCCGCCATGACCCATCTGGGCGCGGCACTGCCCGAGATGACCTACGCGGCGGACACCCACACGCCGTGGCAGTGCGGGGTCGACGTGCTCGCCGAACCCCTGGCGATCGAGGACGGCTCGGTGCCGGTCCCCGACCGGCCGGGCCTCGGGGTCCGGCTCGATCCCGACGCGCTCGCCCGGCTGCACGAGAACTACCTGCGCTGCGGCATCCGGGAGCGCGACGACACCGGCCACATGCAGACCTTCGACCCCGGCTACGAGAAGAGGCGCCCGCGTTGGTGACGCCGAACCCGACCCCGAACCTGACCCCGACCCAGGCCCCGCCCCCCACGGTCTCCGGCCACGCCTACCCCTGGGACGTCGTCGGCGATCCCGGCTTCGCGGACCGGGTCCGCGAAGCCGGGCTGGACTCCGTCACCCTGGCCGTCAGCTACCACTCCACCCGGGCCGCCACCCCGCTGCACCCGCGCCACCGCTTCGTCGACGCCCGGCACTCCGCCCTCTACCGCCCCGTCCGGGCCGGTGCCTGGGCGGGACGCCGCCTGGTGCCGGCCGGCGCCGCCTGGGTGGAGGACGCCGACCCGGCGGCCGCCGCGGCCCTGGCCCTGGCCGAGGCCGGGATTCCGGTGAGCGCCTGGCTGGTACTGGCCCACAACAGCCTCCTGGGCACCCGGCACCCGGATCTCGCCGTCACCAACTGCTTCGGCGAGACCTACCCCTATGCGCTCTGCCCCGCACAGGAAGAGGTACGGGAGTACTGCGCCACCCTCGCCTCCGAAGCCCTGCGCGACCTGCCCCCGCACGCGGTGCACGGGGTCTCGCTGGAATCCGCGGGCCAGCTGGGCGCCGTACACGCCGGCTGCCACGAGAAGTCCGACGGGGCCTACTCGCCAGCCGAGCTGCGGGCCCTGTCGGTGTGCTGCTGCGCGGCCTGCCGCGCCGCGTGGCAGGCCGCGGGACTCGATCCGGAGCGCGTGACCGGGCACCTGCGCGGCGGAGGGGACCTCCCGGCGGAGCTCGGGGATGCGCTCCTGCACGTCAGGCACGAGGCCGCCGACGCCCTGCGCGCGCGGGTCCTGGAATCCGTACGGACCACGCTGCCCGGGGCGGAGGTGACCCTGCACGCCCACCCCGACCCGTGGGCCACGGGCCCGTCACCCGGCCTCACGGAGAGCGCCGCCGCGGACGCGGACGCCCTGCTCGTCCCCTGCTGGCCGACGGGACCGGAGAGCGCCGAACTGGTGTGGCAGGCCGTCGAGTCGGGACTCCCGGTCAACGCGTACGTCACCACCCTGCCCCCCGCCGCCCCGGCCGCACTGCCCGCCCACGTACGGCGGCTGCGTGCCGCGGGCGCGACCCGGCTCAGCCTCTACCACCTCGGCCTGCTACCCAGGCAACGACTGCCGCTGCTCGCGGCCCTGGCGAAGGAGTTCCGCGCATGACCCGCCCCCGCACCATCCTGCTGACCGGCGCCGCGGGCGGTGTCGCCACCCTGCTGCGCCCGCTCCTGCCCGCCTACGGGTACACACTGCGCCTCGCCGACGTCCGGTCGGTCGACGGTGCCGGGGGTCCGGACCGCCTCACCTTCGACCTGCGGGACACCGACGCCGTACGGGAGGCGGTGCGCGGAGTGGACGCCGTCGTCCACCTCGGCGGGATCTCCCTCGAGGACGGCTTCGAGGCCGTCCTCGACGCCAACATCCGCGGTACGTACCACCTCTACGAGGCGGTACGGGCGGAGGGCGTGCGCCGCGTGGTCTTCGCGAGCAGCAACCACGTCGAGGGATTCGTCCCGCTCACCGGCCGGCCCCTCCCGGCCGGCGAGCAGCTGCCGGTCCGGCCGGACACCTACTACGGGCTGTCCAAGGCCTTCGGCGAGGGCCTGGCCTCCCTGTACGCGGACAAGTACGGCGTGGAGACGGTGTCGGTACGCATCGGCTCCTGCTTCGAACGCCCCCGTACCGTGCGGATGCTGTCGACCTGGCTCAGCCCGGCCGACTGCGCCCGTCTGGTCCACGCCGCCCTGACCGCTCCCGACGTCGGCCACACGGTGGTCCACGGAATCAGCGCCAACACCCGCGCCTGGTGGGACCTCACCTCTGCCCGCGCCCTCGGCTACGTGCCGCAGGACGACGCGGAGTCCTACGCGCCCGGACTCCTGGCCGAGTACGGCGAGCTCGACCCCGACCACGTGGACGCCCGCTTCGTGGGTGGACACTTCACCCGCGAGGGCCTCACCCCCTGACCCGTCATCACCGTGAGTGCGGATGCCCTACCCTCGGTGACGAACGAACGGCAGTGGTCACGGCAAGGCGAAAGAGGCAGGTGGACCGGGATGCGCGAAACACGAAGCGTGGCACGGGTGCTGGGGGCGTGCGCGGCGGCGCTGACCCTGGCGCTGGCGGCGCCGGGTACGGCACAGGCGGCGGACGGGGTGCTGTTCATCGATCGGGCGCCGGTGCACGACCCGTCCGGCTGCTACCCGCTCGGCGACTTCGCGCCCTCGGAGGTCGCCAACTTCACGGACGAGACCGCCTTCGTGTGGTCGGGCCCCCACTGCGACGGCCAGGTGACGGGCACCGTGCTGCCCGGTCAGCTGGTCCGCCCCGCCCCCGGCATGAGCCTGTTCGTCCAGTAGTCGAACCCCGGGTGGGCCCTGCCGGCGCCGACGCGTTCCCCAGGGCGTCGCCGCCGGCACGGTGGGGGAAGAACTCGCCTCGAGGGCGGTCAGGGCTCGTCAGTCCGTGTCGACGACTGTCACGGTGACCGGGGTTCCGGCCTCCACCGTGCGGCTGACCGTGCAGAGCTTGTCGTGGGAGGTCTTCACGGCGCGCGGCAGGATCGCTGCGGCCCGGTCGCCGCCCTCACCTTCGGGGAAGCGGACGGTGAAGGCGACCTGAAGGTCGGTCATGCGGTTGCCGCCCGCGTCCTCGGCCTTGTGTCCCTGGACGGCGACGGAGAACTCGGTGGGTTCGGCGTGCCGGCTGGTGGCGACGTCCACGTCCGCCGCGGAGCACCCGCCGATCGCGGCGAGGAAGAGCTCGACGGGGGTGAAGCCCCCGCCGGACCCGGTGCCGAAGGTGATGGTGTCACCGCGGGAGTTGGTCGCGGTGAACATGCCCGGACCGGTCCGCTCGACGGAAACGGAGCGCAGAGAATCAGCAGTCATGCCATGGACGGTAGTCCCCCCACCACCACAACCCCGCGCACGGCACCCTCGAATCACGCGCCCGCTGACCGGGCAGCGGCCGGAGTGCCTGCCGGAAATGGCTGGCAGGTGCATGACGGGTTGGCCGGGTGCGGGGCTACGTTCTTAGGGCTCCGGAGGGGCGGCCGTCCGAACGTGCGGGCCCACCGGCGGGCGGTGGCGGCGTCTCCAGTGCCCCGGTTCCGCCGAGGGGCCGGGTCCCCCCACGGATGAAGGAAGACGACCATGTCTCTGGGCACCTGGCTGAAAGTCGGCACCTCCGCCGCCGCACTGGTCCTCGCGGCGGCAACCGCCGCGACCGCGGCCCCCACGCCCGCGCCGGACGCCTCCGCGGCCGTAGTGACACTCCGTTACGACGACAGCCGGGCCGTCGGCTGGGAAGCGGCCATCACCGCCGGCGTCGCTTCCTGGAACGCGAACGTCAGCAACGTTCGGCTGGTGGAGGCCCCGCCCGGGGTCCGGGCCGAGATCGTCATCGTGGCCACCACCGGCTGGCCGCAGGCCACCCTCGGTCCGGTCCGTCCCGGGCGACAGGTGCGCGTCGAACTCGGCGCGCAGGCCGTGAGCCAGGGGTACGACAAGACGCGCATCGCCGCCCACGAACTGGGCCACAGCCTGGGCCTCCCGGACACCAAGCCGGGCCCGTGCTCCCAGCTGATGTCCGGGTCCAGCGCCGGAACGGCCTGCACCAACGCCGTGCCCAACGCGACCGAGCGCTCCCGCGTGCAGAACGCGTACGCGAACGGACTCGCGGCCGTGGTGCCGACCGACGGCCGGATGCTCATCGACGCCCCCTGACCGGAGGGTCACCAGGGGCGGACCGGTGCGGCGCCCTGACGGGGGACACGACTCCCGCAGGGCGCCGTCCCGGCCCACGCGCGTGAACATCTACGAGAACATGCTCTGACCCCCGCGCCCCGTTCGGGGCCTCAGTGCTCGTCCGTGGTGCGGGAGTCGGTGAGGGCCAGGGCGCCACCGGCGGAGATGATGCCGACGACGATCGCGAGGAGGCCGTAGGCGATGCGTTCGCCGTGGAAGAAGGAGGCGACGAGCTCGTCGCTCCAGGTGCCGACGGGCAGCTGCGTGGTGACGAGGACGGCGATCAGGGTGCCCACGAGGGCGGTGCCGAGGCTGGAGCCGACTTCCTGAGCGGTGTCGTTCAGGGCGGCGCCCAGGGAGGTGCGGTTGGCGGGCATCGCCTCGACGAGGGCGACCGCGCAGATCGTCATGACGGTGCGCAGGCCGATGGTCATCAGGACCATGCAGGCCGCGATGGCCGGGTAGCCGTGCCCGACGCCCCACGAGAGACCGGCGAGCGCGCCGGCCATGCAGGCGGCGCCGACCAGGCAGGCGATGCGGTGGCCGAAGCGGTGCGCGAGCCACTCGGAGAGGGGGGTCGCGACGAGCATGGTGACGATGATCGGAAGGTTGGCGAGGCCGGCGCGCATCGGGCTCCAGCCGTAGGCGTACTGGAAGTGCAGGATGAGTCCGAACATCACGCTCGCCATGGCGACGGAGGTGCCGATCTGGGCAACGGCCGCGCCCCGGACGGTGCCCCGGGAGAAGAGGCTCAGGTCGAGCATCGGGGCGGCCGTACGGCGTTCGTGCCGGACGAAGGCGATCGCGGAAGCCACCGCGCCGGCGATCGAGGCAAGGGTGATCGCAGAGCCCCAGCCGTGCTCGACGCCGCTGGTCAGGGTGTAGCAGGCGAGTCCGATGGCGGCGATGCTCAGGGCGGCGCCCGGCAGGTCGAGGGCGTCCCGGGTGAGGTCCTCGGGGCGGTCGGCCGGGACGCCGAGCCGCACGCCGATGCAGGCGATCAAGGCGATGGGCGCGTTGACGATCAGCAGCCACTGCCATCCGACGTGGGCGAGGACGGTCCCGCCCAGCAGCGGCCCCAGGACGAAGCCGGACATGCCGACGACGATCATCACCGTCATGGCGCGCATCCGCAGGGCCTGGTCGTCGAAGAGGCGGAAGACCAGGGAGTTCGTGATCGGCGCCATGGCGGCCGCGGCGATCCCGAGGGCGGCCCGCAGGACGATCAGTTCCCCCGTGGTCGTGACCAGGACCACCGCCAGGCTGAGGGAACCGAAGACGGCCAGCCCGATGAGCAGCACACGGCGGCGGCCGAGCCGGTCGGCCATCGATCCGGCGGTGAGGAGCAGGCCGCCGAAGGTGAGGGAGTAGGCGCCGGTGACCCATTGCAGTGCGGTCGTGCCGCCGCCGAGATCGCGGCCGATGGTGGGCAGCGCGATCGACAGCAGCGTGTTGTCGACCATCTCGACGAAGAAGGCCAGGCAGAGGGCGGCCATGGGTATCCACGCCGCCCGTAGGGAGGGATAGGTGCGCGGGACGGGAGCGTGCGTCGTGGTGGTGGTCATGGCGACCCCTTCCGATAGAACGCGGTACGAGTATCGAACGACGCACGAGTATCGAACGCTGTTCCATTCGCTAAGGTAGAACACCGTTCGATACGATGCAAGCGAGAAGGTGAGAAGGCGGGAAAGCGAGAAGGGGACTCCGTCATGCCACGTCCACAGAACGGCACCGGCAAGACTCGTCGCCGGGCATCGCACTCCATGGAGTCGGTGCTGGCCGAGGCGGTCGCCCTGCTCGACGAGGCCGGGGCGCCGGCCCTGACGTTCCGGGCGCTCGCCCAGCGCCTCGGCGGCGGCGTCGCGAGCATCTACTGGTACGTGGAGAACAAGGACGAGCTCCTCGACCTCGCCACCGACCACGTGATCGGCTCGATCCTGGCCGAGGTGGAGAAGCTCCCCGGCACCGAGGACCCCGTCGACGACCTCCGCGCGATGGCCCTCACCCTCTTCGACGCCATCGTCGACCGCCCCTGGCTCGGCGCGTACTTCATGCGCAACACCGACGTCCAGAGCAACACCCTGCGCCTGTACGAACTGCTGGGCAGGCAGACCTTGCGCCTGGACCTCACCGCCCGCCAGCGCTTCCACGCCGTGTCCGCCATCACCGGCGTCGTCGTCGGCTCCGCGATCGACCTCGGCCAGGAACCACCCCGGGAAGTCCTCGACGGAGAGGTGGACCGCGACGACTACCTCGGCCGCTTCGCCCAGACCTGGCGGGAACTGGACCCGGCGGAATTCCCCTTCGTCCACGAGATCGTCGACGAGTTCGAAGGCCACCAGGACATCGACCAGTTCCGCGCCGCACTCGACCTCACGCTGGCAGGCCTCCGCCTCCAGGCCGCGGCGCGCGCCGTCTGAACCGAGGGGAGTGACGCGCTTACGTCACCAGGCGCAGCGAGGTTCCGGCGATGCCCAGCCGTACGCTCTGGCCCCAGGTCAGCTCCAGGGCGTCGCTCTCCATCCCGTCGCCGAACACCACGATCCGGTCCGACTCCACGGTCAGCTGCAACGCCTGCCCAGGCTCCAGCTCCCCGGCGACCCTCGTCGTACCGGTCGCGGGGGAGGGCCATGCCTCCCGTACGAACCACAGGAGCCGCCGCTCGCAGGGTGCGGGCAGCGCGGCGGAGCTGCCGCGCTCCAGCCACAGGGAACGCAGCCAGCCGGTGGCCCCCGTGCCGGTGCCCACCAGCACGCCGGAGGAGGCCTGGGCCTCACCCTGGCCGCCGTCGCCGTCGCCGTTGTCACCGTCGGAACCCAGGCGGTAGCGGGCCGTCTGGTGACCGTGCGCGCCCAGGTAGATCTCGTTCAGCGCGAGCAGGCGCTGGGTGTCGTCGGCGACGGCCTCGACCATGGTCAACTCCTCCGCCCGGCCTCCGGCGGCGATGGCCGCACGCAGCAGCGCGGCCGTGTCGGCGCAGCGGTGCCGGACCAGGACCCCCGGGTTCCGCCCCGGGTCGGTGTCGATGCCCACCACCGGCTGTCCGTGCAGGTACTTCGCGGTATTGGCGACCAAGCCGTCCTGGCCGACCACGACCACCACGTCCTCCGGGGCGAACAGGAAGCGGTCCAGGTCCGACCGCTCCACCCGGGAGCTGCGCCAGGTGAGCGGCACGGCCGCCGCCACCTCCCGCAGCGCCTGCCGCGTGCGTTCGTGGCGGCGGACCACCTCGTCGATCGACCGGCCCCGGCTGGACAGGAAGAACGCGGCCTGCCCGTGCGTCCCGTGCCGGGCGAGCAGCTCCTCGTACTCCGTTCTGCGGTACACGACCACCGCCCTCGGGGCCAGGCTCACGCGCCCGCGCCGCCTTCCGGGCGTCCGAGCTTGGCGAGGAGCCCGGTGAGGACGTCGGGGGACAGGGTGATGCTCTCGATCCGCGGCAGGTTCTCCGCCAGCCGGGTCGCCGCCAGGGCGTGCAGCGTGCCCGGGCCGGCTTCGTCGTGCACCCGCAGCCAGGCTGCCTGGACCTCTGCCTGCGCCGCGCCCGTCTCGCGCGCCGCCTCGGCGTCCGCGCGGGCCAGGCTGACCTTGCGGGACGCCTCGGTCTCGGTACGGATGCCGTCCGCCGCAGCCTTCTCCTCGGCCTCGCGGCGGGCGTTGGTGCCGCGCTGGTCGATCAACTGCTCCTCACGCCTGGCCAGTTCGATCTGACTGGCCAGCTCGTTCTCGGCGATGGCACGCTCACGCTCGACGGCGACGGCCCGTCGCTCGTAGGTGGCCCGGTCCGCCTCCTGCTGGATCTGTTCGCGGGCGGGGGTGCGCAGGGCGCGCTCCACCTCGGCCTCGGGGCGGATCGCCACGACCCGTACGGCCACCACCTCGATGCCGGTGGCCGGAAGTCTGGGCTCGGCGGCGAGACCGGCAGTGACGCTCGCCCGCACGGAGGCGACCCCGTCCACCAGAGCGACGGCCAGCGGAGTGCGGGCCAGTACGTCCAGGGTGTGCTGCTGCGCGGTCTCGGTGAGGAGCGTGGCGATCTGCTCCAAGGGGGCTCCGCGCCAGCTCCCGGTGTCCGGGTCGACGGAGAAGTCGAGCCGGGCCGCGGCTTCGGCGGGGTCGCTGACCCGGTAGGTGACGGTGGCCTGCACGGCGACGTCCTGGAAGTCGGACGTACGGGCGTGGAACGCCATGGCCAGCTCCCGGTCGTCGACGGGGACTTCGGACAGTGCCGCCGAGAGCGATCGGTACCAGAAGCTGAGCCCCAGCCCGTCGTGGACGAGCCGGCCGCGCTTGTGGTGGCGGATGTGGGCGGTGGGCGCGGAGCGCAGATGACGCCAGCCGAAGCGCCGGGTGATGTCGGCCATGGCGGCCCCCCTTAATTTCGTCAAGGCGACGATAACGACACATGGTCATATCGTCAAGGGGACGAAAAGGGGCGCAACGAGGCGCCTCGTCAACGCGGGAGAGCCGCACCTGCGCGGTGCTCGGACCTCGGGCCGTGCCCACCGTCTCCGCGCATCGCTGCCACGCCGGTCGGCCCGTCGCCCACGGCCACCGTGTCCGTGACACGGGCTGTCGAGGTGTCGATGACGGACAGCGTGTCCGAGTCGAAGTTGCTGACGTAGGCGAGCGAGCCGTCCGGGCTGACGGCGAGGCCGTTGGGGCCGTGTCCGACGGCAACGGTCTCCGTGACGGCGCGGGCCCGGGTGCTGATCACGGAGACGGTGTCGGACCCGATGTCGGCGACGTACACCTGTCGCCCGTCCGGCCGCACCGCGATCCCCGCCGGCTGGTCCCCGACCGGGATGCGGTCCGTTTCCGTGCCGCCGTGGACGTCGACCACCGACACGTCGTCCGAGGTCAGGTTGGAGACGTACAGGCGACGGCCGTCGGGGGTGAGTACCAGGGCGGTCGGTCCGCTGCCGACGGGGATGGTGCCGGTGACCGTCCCGGTGGCGGTGCGGACCACCGAGACGGTGTCGGACGAGGCGTTGGCGACGTACAGGGTGCGTCCGTCGGGCGCCACCGCCACACCCAGGGGAGCATCGCCGACCGCGAGGGTGTCCGTCACGGCGCGGGTGCGCGTGCTGATCACCGAAACGTCGTCCGACCCGACATTGGCGACGTAGACGTTCCGGTTGTCGGGAGAGACCGTCACTCTGCTCGGTTCGTCCCCGACGGCGACGGTGTCGATGACCGTCCTGGTACGGGCGTCGATCACCGATACGGTGTCCGCCGCGGAATTGGTGACGTAGACGCGGGAGCCGTCCGGGCTGACGGCCACGCTGTCCGGACCGTCCCCGACGGGAACGCTGTCCACGACGGTGCCGGTGTCGGAGTCGACGACCGACACCGTGTCGGAGTGGAGATCGGCGATGTAGACGAGGACATCAGGCCGCGGCGACGACCCGACCGCCGTCGCCCCGACGGCTGCGCCGGCCAGGTTTCCCGGGCCCATCAGCACCACTGTCCCGCAGAGCACCACGGCCGCTCGCCGCACCAGGTCCTGACTCCTCGTCATGGGGCCAAACTAAAACGCCGCAGCGGAAACCCACGCGAGCCACGCTGCGTCGAACCGTTCGCAGTAGTCCTGCCTGGTACCGCAGCGCAGGCACGATCCGGACTTCGGCCGGATGGCGGAGGGGCGTCTACGAGGCATCTCCCCGTGCGAGCCTCAGCATCTCCGCATCCACCACGGCTGGGACGGATCGCCATAGGAGTCCACGATCGTGCGGGAAAGGAAAACCTCGTCAAGGGGATGCACCAGCCGCTGGAGCTCCCGCGCAGCATGTCGCGGCAGTCCGCACAGGGCCTGCTCCAGCATGTCGCGGGGATGGGCGTCAGAGGGACAGCACGCTTGGACTCCGCAGCCACGGTCCTGTGGTTCTGTCAGCTTGCGGGTCGGCCCGTGAACAGTACGGACCCACCGGGCCATCGCGTCGGCGACAGCTCCTGGCCACAAACCTGAATCCTCGAACGTGGCGATCTCGCTCTGCGTGCGCGCCGAGACCCCGGAAACCATCTTCCTGCCGTGCGCCGCTCGGAGCCTGCGCGGCAGCTTGGCGCGCACCTGGCCTGGCCGTCTACGCGCCATGGGCCTTTCGTTGGTTCGTCATGGACGACATCCTCGCAGAGCAGGACCGCTCCGATCAATGCGGCCTCGAACGTCCTGCCTGCCGAGAGGCGCTGCGGTTCCCCTGCGCCCACGCCTTCGTGAGCGGCCAACCGGGGGTAATTGCCCTGTGGCTTGCGATCCTCCCCGTCCGCGTGCGCGGTTCCTGGGTTAGCGTCCCCGTCCATGGGCCTCCCGGGGCCGGTAGGCGGCGTGCCAGGAGGCTGGTCTCGCCGCGGCGGTCTTCGCCGGCGCGTGACGGGCCATGGTGATCAGGTCCGGCTCCCGGACGGGCCGGAAGGCTCGCCCGGTCTTCCCCCGTGCGAGTGCTCATGCTGGCGTTTCTCATCGTGGCGTGCCTGCTGTTGGCCTGGTCGGTGACCGCTGAACGGTTCGCCCGGTGGAGCGTGACGGCGCCGCTAGCCTTCGCGGTCGCGGGTGCCTTCCTGACCACCGGTGACGATCCGTGGGTGCAGGAGAACCTGAGCGGGCACGGCTTCCAACGGGGCGTGGAGATCGTCCTGGCGTTGCTGCTGTTCCTGGACGCCTGCGAGTCCACCGAGTACCACCGGCTGAAGACCACGGTCGGCGCATGGCGCCTGCTCGGTCTCGCACTGCCCCTGGCCATCGGCGCGGCGACTCTCGCAGGGGGCCTGCTCTTCCCCGGTACCGGGTGGTGGCTGCTGTTGGTGGTCGCGCTGGTGGTGATGCCGATCGACCTCGCGCCCATCTCCACTCTGCTGGCCGACGAGCGCATCCCGCTGCGGGTGCGTGCCGCGCTCAACGTGGAGGGCGGTCTCAACGACGGGCTGATCTCCCCGGTGTTCCTCTTCGCCGTCGCCCACGTGACGGCGGTCGGCGACGGCGGTGTGGCCTCGCTGCTGTGGAGGGTGGTGCGGGAGTCGGCGTTGGCACTGGTCATCGGCGGTCTGCTGGGGGCGGGGGCGGCATGGCTGGTCAGGCGGGCCCTCGCGGCGCAGTGGGCCACGACGGAGAGCCTCAGGCTCGGGACACTGGCACTGCCGTTCCTCACCTACGCGGCGGCCGTCCTCGTCCACGGCAACGGCTTCGTCGCGGCCTTCGTCGCCGGTGTCTGCTACGCGCCCGCCGCCCGCGCGCTCGGTCACGCGAACCTGTCCCTGGTGCACCACGTCGGGCAGCTCCTGGCCTTCGCGGTCTGGTTCCTCCTCGGCGGGCTGGCGGTCGACGAGTTCGCCGACGGGATCACGGCGGCCGAGGTCGGCTTCGCCCTGATCGCCCTCACGCTGGCCCGGTTCCTCCCGGTCGTGCTCTCCCTGACCGGGACGGCCTTGTCGCTGCCCGAACGTGCGGCCGTGGGCTGGCTCGGCTCCCGCGGGGTGACCTCGATCGTCTTCGCCACCCTGGCCGCGGGCCGGCTCCCCGACGAGGAGGGCGATTTCGTGGTCGCGGCCATGTGCCTGACCGTCCTGTTGAGCGTGCTCCTGCACGGCCTGTCCGCCCGGCCGATCGCCCTCGCCTTCCAGCGCAGGGCGGCGACGCGCGCCCCGGAGACGGACAAGGTCTGAAGGCGCGCTCCCCAGGCCGCGCAGCGGACCGAGAGACCCGGAGGGCGCGCCTCCGGATCCCGCCCGGCCGAAGGGCCGTACGGGATCCGGGGGAGGAGCCGCGTGAGGAGGGTGCGGTGACCCGGGCGTCAACGCCGTCCGTCGCGCGTCATGCGTCCGGCGCCTCGTCGTCGGGCTCGCGGCCCGGGGTCTGCAGGTTGAACTTGATGATGGTGAAGCGGAACAGCACGTAGTAGACGACCGCGAAGCACAGGCCGATGGGGATGATCAGCCACGGCTGGGTGGCCAGCTTCCAGTTGAGCAGGTAGTCGATCAGACCGGCGGAGAAGCCGAAGCCGTCGTGGACGCCGAGCCCCCAGGTGACCGCCATCGACAGGCCGGTCAGGACCGCGTGGATCGCGTAGAGGGCCGGCGCCAGGAACATGAAGGTGAACTCGATGGGCTCGGTCACACCGGTGACGAACGAGGTCAGGGCGAGCGAGACCATCATGCCGAGAACGGCCTTGCGCCGGTGCGGCTTGGCGCAGTGGGCGATGGCGAGCGCCGCGGCCGGAAGACCGAACATCATGATCGGGAAGAAGCCGGACATGAACTGGCCGGCCGTGGGGTCACCGGCGAAGAACCGGGGGATCTCACCGTGCACGACCGTGCCGTCCAGCTTGGTGAAGGACCCCACTTGCTGCTGGAAGAAGGTGTTGAGGAACTGGTGCATGCCTACGGGGATCAGTCCGCGGTTGAACACGCCGTAAATGCCGGCGCCCGCCGAGCCGAGGCCTATCAGCCACTGGGAGAACGAACCGAGGGCTTCGCCGACCGGTCCCCAGGCCAGGCCGAAGACGACACCGAAGGCGGTCCCGATGAAGGCCATCAGGATCGGCACGAGGCGGCGGCCGTTGAAGAAGCCGAGCCAGTCCACGAGTTGGGTCTTGTGGAAGCGCTGCCAGACGATCGCGGAGACCAGGCCGACGAGGATGCCGCCCAGGACTCCCGGGTCTTGGGGCGCGCCCTTGGGCAGGGCCTCGGTGACCGATCCGGCGATGGGGAAGGCCGTCAGCACGTTCTTGTACACCAGGAAGCCGACCAGGGAGGCCAGGGCCGTGGACCCGTCGGCCTTCTTCGCGTAGCCGATGGCGACTCCGACACAGAACAGCAGGGGGAGGTTGGCGAAGACGCCGTTGCCGGCGGTCGCGAAGACGTCGGCCACGGTGCCCCAGTGGAGGCCGTCCTTGCCGAACACGTCGTCCTGGCCGAGGCGCAGCAGGATGGCGGCGGCAGGAAGCACGGCGACGGGGAGCTGCAGGCTGCGGCCTACCTTCTGCAGGCCCTGCATCAGTACGGCGCCGGTCTTCTTCTTCGCCGGTTTCGCTGTGGTGGCGGTACTCATCGTCGTCCTTCGGAAGGGGGAGGGGAGGAGGTGGGCAACTCGGGTGGGACCCGGGGGCGGCCGGTGACTCTCCACCCGCTGTGGCTCACGCCCGGGGCCAAGGCCGCGCACTGTTGCGTTTCCTACACCTCAGATGTACCAGATGCAGACCAGATGATCCGAGGCCGTCGGACTCACCAGGGGAGGGGCGAAAGCCCCGAAACTGCCCACCGGTCCTCAGGCGCGGGACCGCGGCGCCGCGGAACCGCAGGACCGCGGAACCGCAGGACTCCGCGGCGGCGGCCGGAAGGTCCCGTGGGGGAGACTTGGGAGGTGGGGGTGCCGTGCCCCCGGCCTGCGCCGTCCCTCGCCGCACCGACCCCTGGAGGAGCCGTCGTCGTGTCCGTGTCTCCCGATCTCGCGCCCGTGGTCCAGGACGGCTCCCACCCGCCCTACGTCCTCACCCGCGATGCCCTGGCCCGGGCGATCTCCACCGGGGCGCTCCCGGCCGGCCGCCGCCTCCCCTCCGAACGCTTCCTGGCGGAGCAGCTCGGCGTGAGCCGGGTGACGCTCCGCCGCGCCCTCGCCGAGCTCCAGGAGCGCGGGCTGATCGAGTCGTCGGCCCGGCGCGGGTGGCGGGTGCGGCCCGTCGCCTTCACCCATACACCCGGATCCGCGGCGCCTGGCTTCGCCGACCTGAACCGGGCCCTGGGCTTCGCCGCCACGGCCCGGGTGCTGGTGCAGCGCGTACGACCGGCGGACTCCGAGGAAGCCGAACAGCTGGACATCCCCACCGGGACCCGGACCTTCGAACTCCGCAGGACCCGCTTCCTGGACGGCCTGCCGGTGTGCGTCTCGCACGATCTCGTACCCGACGCGTACGCCGCGGGCTTCGAGGACACGGACTTCTCGACCGCCTCCCTGTTCGGTGCGCTCCGCGACGCAGGAGCTGCGGCGGGTGCGGCGCTGTACACCGCGCGCGCCGCCCTCGCCGGGGCGGACGAGGCGGCCCTCCTCGGGCTGACCCGGCCCGCCGCCGTACTGAACGCCAGCCGGCTCACCTTCCTGGGCGACTCCCGCACGCCCCTGGCATGGAGCCGCGAGGTGTATCACGCAGGCCGCTACGAACTCCGCCTGAGGCTCGACTGACGCAATTGGCGCAACTGACGCAACTGACGCGACTCGACGGCCGTGCCCGGGTCCCCTTCCGGTCCCAGCCGAAGCCGACGCGTCATCGAGGGCGCGCCGCCGGACCTAGGATGGCGCGGGTGACGGCGACAAGCATGGACATCGAGAAGGCGGCCGACGTGCTGCGGGCCGGGGGCCTGGTGGCCCTCCCGACGGAGACGGTCTACGGACTGGGCGCCAACGCCGAGGACCCTGCGGCAGTCGCGCGGATCTTCCAGGTCAAGGGCCGCCCGCCCACACACCCGCTGATCGTGCACATCGGCGCCGCGGACCAGCTCGACGACTGGGTGGCGGAGGTACCGGAGACCGCGCGCCTGCTGGCGGAGCACTTCTGGCCGGGTCCGCTGACGCTGGTCCTGCGCAGGGGCCCGCGCGTGCCGCTGGAGG
Source organism: Streptomyces sp. NPDC104226 (assembly GCF_055584085.1). NCBI lineage: Bacteria > Bacillati > Actinomycetota > Actinomycetes > Kitasatosporales > Streptomycetaceae > Streptomyces > Streptomyces sp. NPDC104226. The sequence goes on along the minus strand of NZ_JBVJMS010000002.1, from coordinate 194,372 downwards.
CGACGGGCGGGCTGGAGACGGTGGCCGTGCGCGTACCCGACCATCCCGTGGCCCTCGCGCTGCTGTCGGCGTTCGGCGGCGGCGTCACGGCCCCGTCGGCCAACCGCTTCGGCGCGGTCAGCCCCACCACCGCCGACCACGTCAGGCAGGAGCTCGGCGACGCCGTCGACTTCGTACTGGAAGGCGGCGCCTGCCAGGTCGGCGTCGAGTCGACCATCGTCGACGTCACGGGCGACACCCCGAGCATCCTGCGGCCCGGAGGTGTGACCCGCGAAGACCTCGAGGCGGTGCTGGGCGGCACGCTCGCGGTTCCCGCCACCAGCGGCGTCCGGGTCCCGGGCCAGCACCCCTCCCACTACGCGCCCACCGCGCGGGTCGTCCTCGTCGAGCCGGAGGACGTCCTCGCCGAGGCCGGGCTCGCCCGGGACCAGGGACACCGGGTGGGCGTCTTCCTGCCCGCGGCCTTCGCCGGCGCAGAGGTGAAGGCCCACGCCGTCGTGGCCCTGCCCGAGGCGATGGACGCCTACGCGCAGGGGCTGTACGGGTACCTGCGCGAGCTCGACCAAGCGGGCTGCGACCTGATCGTGGCGTCCCTGCCCGCCCAGGAGGGCCTGGGCCTGGCGATCGCCAACCGGCTCCGCCGGGCGGCGGGACCCCGCGACGACACCCGCTGAGCCGGGCGGTCAGGAAGCGGTCGCGTCCACGGGGTCGAGCCCGCGCGTGGTGACGACCTGAGCGCTGCCGTCGGCCAGCCGGTACGACATCCCCACGACACCCAGTCGCCCGGCGGCAACGGCCTCGGCCAGTACTCGGGAGCGCTCCAGCAGCAGGTCCACGGTCTGCTCGATGTGCTCCGCGAGGATCTCGTCGGCGCTGTCGCGTCCGGCGGCGCGGGCGGCGAGCACGCTCGGGGTCACCCGCTCGACCACGTCCCGGACGAAGCCGCCCGGCGTCTGCCCGTTCTCCAGGGCGGAACGGGCCGCGGCGACCGCGCCGCACGAGTCGTGGCCGAGGACCACCACGAGCGGTGCGTTCAGGACGCTCGCCCCGAACTCGATGGAACCGAGAACCTCGGTACCGGCGACGTGCCCGGCGGTGCGGACGACGAACAGGTCGCCCAGACCGCGGTCGAAGATGATCTCGGCTGCCAGCCGGGAGTCGGAGCAGCCGAACATCACGGCGAACGGCTGCTGGGAGGGAGCCGTCTCCGTGCGGCGGACGGCGTCCTGGTTCGGGTGCTCGGGCGTGCCCGCGACGAAGCGCTGATTGCCGGATATGAGCAGGTCGAAGGCGTCACGGGGCGTAGGGTTCTGGATCTCGATCATGCCCGCAGCCTACGACCGGACCCCGGCTGCCGCACCGCCTGGTCCCCGGCGGGCCATCCCGACGGCTGCGCCCAGCAGCCGCGCAGCCGATTCACCGCGCTCGCCTGATCGGGTCACCCCGGATGTAGCAGCACCCTCCCCGATGTGGACTGGCTCCGTCAGTCAGGTGTGCGGATCACCCTGCGATCCGCGCCGAGCGGAGGAAACGTACCGATGGCACCGACGAAACCGAGCGTCGTATTCGCCCACGGCTTGTGGGCCGACGGCTCCTGCTTCAGCAAGCTGATCCCCACACTGCAGCGCGAGGGCCACGAGGTGATCTCCGTCCAGAACTCCCTGGACTCGCTGGAAAGCGAAGTCGACGCCGTCCACCGCGCCCTGGACCGAGTCAGCGCCCCGGCGATCCTCGTCGGCCACTCCTGGGGCGGATACGTGATCACCGCCGCCGGAAACCACGAGAAGGTCGCCGGTCTCGTCTACATCGCGGCCCTGAGCCCGGATTCCGGCGAAACTCCCCAGGAGCTGATCGGCCGCTTCACCACGCCCGAGCTGTTCTCCCACCTCCAGGAGGAGAACGGGCGCATCTGGATCGCCGCCGACGGCATCTCCTACTTCTGCGGCGACCTGCCCCCGGAGGACCAGCAGCTCGTCTGGGCGACCCAGGGCGCACCCCGCGCGGAGATCCTCGCCTCCACCACCGACAACCCCGCCTGGAAGTCCAAGCCGGCCTGGTACCTCCTCACCACGGGCGACCAGGCGGTCCACCCCGACCTGCAACGCTTCGTCTCCGAGCGCATGGGCGCCACCACCGTGGAGGTCGACAGCAGCCACGTCCCGATGCTCTCCCAGCCCGAAGCCGTACTCGACCTGATCCGCAAGGCCGCCGCAGCCGCAGCCTGAGTTCCCCACCGGGGCACGAAGCCCGGCCCGTCTGCTCCGGCCGGGCGGGTCCGCCCGCAGCGGCCGAGGGACGCCGGCGTCCCTCTCACGGGCGGATCACCTCCGTGTCCCGGCGCTCCGGTGGCGGGGCCGTGGAGCGGGCGATCCCATAGGGGGCATGGACCTGGACGCGGGCAGAACCTCCTGGTGGGCCACCCTCCCCCCGGCCGCGGGAGCGGCCGTGATGGCGACGGGCATCGTCTCCGTCGGCTTCCACCTCACCGGGTACGAGACGGTGTCCCTGGCGCTGCTCGCGCTCGCGGCGGCGCTGTGGCTGGTCCTCGCCTACGATTTCGCGGCCCTGCTCCTCGGCGACCGGCACGCCTGGCAGGAGCGGTCGGACACGCCGCCCGCCCTCACCGCGGTGGCGGCCACCACCGTGCTGGGCGTCCGGCTGTCGCTCCTGGGCCGCGACGCGGCCGCCGCGGTCCTGCTGATCCTCGCCTTCCTCGTCTGGCCGGTGCTCCTGACCGGGGTGCTGCGCCATCTGGCGTGGCGTGCGCCCGGAGCCGTCTTCCTCATCTGCGTGGCCACGCAGGGCCTCGTCGTCCTCTCCGCGACCCTCGCGCCCCACACCGGCCACTGGCTGGCGTGGGCCGGGCTGGTGCTCTTCCTCCTCGGACAGATCCTGTACCTGGACGCGCTGATCCGCTTCGACTTCCGCCAAGTCCTGGCAGGGGCCGGAGACCACTGGGTGGCCGGCGGGGCCATGGCCATCTCGGCCCTCGCCGGCTCGAAGCTGCTGGCCTGCGGGGTCTGGTCCGGTACGGCGTACGAGGCGCTGCGCGTGGCGACCTTCGTCCTGCTCGGCCTCGCCCTGGCCTGGTACGCGGTCCTCGCGACGGGCGAGGTGCTGCGGCCCCGCCCGCGCTACGACCTGCGACGCTGGGCCACCGTCTTCCCCCTCGGCATGACCTCCGTGGCCGCCCTGTCGACGGGCACGGCAGCCTCGGTGCCCTGGCTCGGCACCCTCGGCCGGGTCCTCCTGTGGATCGCTGCAGCCGCCTGGCTCCTCACCGCCTACGGCATGCTCCACACGGGCGTGCCGGCCCGCCGCCACCCCGCGCCCTGACCGGGGCGCGGTGAAGCCGACACCTCTGGCGCTCAGGGGAAGCGCAGGGTGACGGCGAGACCGCCGTCGGGGCCGGGGCGGGCCGTGAGGGTGGCGTGGTGGGCTCGGGCGATGGAGGCGGCGATGGACAGGCCCAGGCCGTGGCCGGTGGTGGCGGTGCGGTCGGCGTCGAGGCGACGGAAGGGCTCGAAGAGGTCGGAGATGCGGTCGGCGGGGATGCGGGGGCCGGTGTTGGTCACCGTCACGGTGGAGGCCCCGGATCGTACGAGGACGTGCCCGCCGGGGTGGTTGTACTGGATGGCGTTGCGGATCAGGTTCGTCAGCAGGTGGCGCAGCAGGACGGGATCGCCGGGAACGAACAGGGGCGCGGTCGCGTCGGTGTTGATGCGCAGGCCGCTTTCGGCCGCGAGCGGCGTCAGTTCGGTGGTCAGGATCCGGGCCGTCGCCGTGAGGTCCACGGGTTCGGTGTTCTCCAGGCCGCGGTCGCTGCGGGCCAGGAGCAGGAGCGCGTTGATGAGCCGTTCCGCTTCCCGGTTGGCGTCGAGGAGGTCCTCACGGACTTCGGTGAGGCCGTCGGGCAGGGGGTCGGCGAGGCCGACCTGGAGGGTGGCGCGCTGGACGGCGAGGGGGGTCTTCAGTTCGTGCGAGGCATTGGCCACGAAACGGCGCTGGCTCTCGAAGGACCGCTCGAGCCGGTCGAGCATGGTGTCGAAGGTGTCGGCGAGGCGGTGGAGTTCGTCGTCGGGGCCGGTCAGTGCGAGGCGTTGGTGCAGGTTCTCTTCGCTGATGCGGCGGGCTGCTTCGGTCATCGAGGCGACAGGGCGCAGCGCCCGTCCGGCGAGCCACCATCCGAGGAGCCCCGCGATCAACGCCATGACGAGGAGGCCGATGCCGGACCAGAGCATCATCTGGCGCAGTGCGGCGTTCTGGACGGCCTGCACGGTCTGGTCGATCTTCTGGATCGACGCGCTGTCGCCCGGCGGTTCGGGGAGCTGGTCGGGCCGTGAGGGGAGCGGCTCCACGAGCTCGGCCTGGGGGTCTGTCTGGGGGTCGGGCGTGGTGGGGGTCCTCTGCCCGTCGGGCGCGTCGTGGTAGGTGATCGCGATGCCCTGGACCTGCTGGGCCGTTCCGTAGCGGGCGAGTACCACGACGAAGGTGAGGAGGAGGATGCCGGTCAGCAGGAAGAGGCCGGAGAAGGCCAGGGCGAGGCGGGTGCGGAAGGGCAGGCGGTCGAGCAGGGCCCGGGGGGTCATTCGCACAGCCGATATCCCTCTCCCTTGTCGGTGAGGATCAGGCAGGAGTCCCCGAGTTTGCCGCGCAGGCGGCTGATGGTGGTGCGGACCACGCCGGTGCCGGTGTCGAGGTGCTCGTCCCAGACGGTGCGGACGATCTCGTCGTGTGCGACCAGCCCACCGCCGGCCCGCATCAGCATGCGCAGGACCGCGGTCTCCTTTGCGGACAGCTCCAGCGTCGTCCCGTCCACGGACACTTCGCGGCGCGTCTGGTCGAGGGTGATGTGCCCGAAGTGCAGCAGGGACGGGGCAGGCTTGGGAGTGCGCCGGCTCAGCGCCCTGACCCGGGCGACGAGCTCGGTGAAATCGAAGGGCTTGGCCAGGTAGTCATCGGCGCCGAGCTCGGTGAGACCGTAGATCCGGTCCGTTAGCTCGCCGGCCGCCGTGAGCATCAGGATCCGGGGCGGGTCGGCGAGCTCGCGCAGCCGTCTGCAGACCTCGTCCCCACTCATCACCGGCAGGTCGCGGTCCAGGATCAGCACGTCGTAGGCGGTGAGCAGGCACATCCGCTCGGCCTCGTCTCCCGTGCCGGCGATGTCCACGGCCATGGCCTGGCGGCGCAGACCGGTGGCGATGGTGCGGGCCAGGACACGGTGGTCTTCGGCTACCAGGACTCTCATGGATCCAGGAAATCAAGATCAGGATTACAGCCGGATAAGGACGCGCGGGCGCTCCCGGAGAGCTGAACGACTGGCTGCGGCCGGACTGCGAGAGCAGGTCCTTATACCGCTGTAACACGCTTATCCCCCAGCAAACAGCGGGCTGCTTTCGTCATCGCCATGAACTTCGTCAAACGTGCCGGGACGAGCCTTGGTGCCAGAAAATCCAGGACCGCCGCCCTGCTCGCGATCTTCCTGGTCATCTGCACCCTGCTCCTGGGCGGCTTTCTGCTGCAGGCCGCCGCGGCCCGCCAGGAAGCCGACGCGCAGCGCACCATCGGCGTCGACGTGACCGTCAGGAAGGAGGGTCTGACTCCGGCCCTGGCCGACCGCCTCGCAGGCTCGGGCCTGGTGCACCGCTACAACGTGGAAACCCGGGTGCGGGCCGCGGCCCAGGGGTTCGAGCCGCTGACGTCGAAGGTCCCGGAGCCGGATGGCGCCACCGTGGTCGCGGAGAAGGCGAAGGGCGAGCTGGCCGTGGACGGCGTGCGCGACTCGGGCATGCTGCTGCCCTTCTCGTACGGCTCGGCGAAGCTCACGGCGGGCCGCGGCATCACCCCTGAGGATGCCGGCCGCGACGTCGCCGTGGTCGAGCAGCGCTTGGCCGACAAGAACAACCTGAAAGTGGGCGACACCCTCCAGGTGCGCTCCGCCGACGGCAAGCACACCGTCCCGGTGACCGTCGTAGGCATCTACCAGGATCCGGCCCAGGAGCCGACGATGTGGGTCGCGCCGGACGAACTGCCGGGCAACACCCTTTACGTTCCGGTCGCCACGGCGCAGAAGCTCGGTTCCGGTACGGCGACGGTCAGCGAAGCGGTGTTCAAGATCGGCTCGCCTGACCAGGCCCGACAGCTCCACTCCGAAGCCGAGGAGCTTCTGGGCAGGGGCGGCTTCGACTTCCAGGTCAACGACAAGGCGTACAAGGACCAGGTCGTGCCCATCCGGCGGGTCGGCGCCTTCGCGGGACTGCTCGTCTGGGTGATCGCCGTGGCCGGAGCACTGATCCTCGGCCTCATCGTGATGCTGCAGATCCGAGAGCGCCGCTCCGAGCTCGGAGTGCTGCTCTCGATGGGCGAGAAGAAGTGGAAGCTCATCGGCCAGCACGCCGTGGAGGTGGCCGCCGTGGCCCTGCCCGCCGTGGCACTCGCGGCTCTCGCCGGCTCGATCGCCGGACAGAGCGCCGGGGACGCCTTCCTGGGCCGCTACCACGACAAGCCGGTCTCGGCCGCCCGCACGCCGGACACCGGGGTCGCCCCGCCCACCGTACGGGTCGAGGCGGCCGATGTCGGCAAGGTCGCCGGCATCGCCCTGGGCATCTCCCTGGTCTCCACGGTCGTCCCCGGCATCGGGATCCTGCGCCTGCACCCCCGATCCATCCTCACCGATGCCGAATAGCTCCATCACCGGCGCCGCCCAGCCGGCCCGCCGCACTGAACAGCCAACCGCCGACACACACCGAGAAAGCCCGTTCCATGAACTTCGTCAAACGCGCAGGCCTGAGCCTGTGGGCCCGTAAGGGCCGGACCCTCATCACCCTGGCCACCTTCCTCGTCATCTCCGTGATGGTGCTGGCAGGCGTCCTGATCAACGGTGCGACGGCCCGGGCCGAACAGGACGCCAAACGCTCGGTCGGCGCCGAGGTCAACCTCGGCATGGACATGAGCCAGCTGGGCAGTGCGGCACAGATGCAGGCACCGAGCATCGACGCCGCGACCGTCGACAAGATCGGCTCGCTGCCCCAGGTGCAGAAGTACACCTACTCCACGTGGGACCGAGCCGTCCTGACAGGCAGGAACAAACTCGTCGACGGCGGGACCAAGGGCCCCATGGACATGGGCCCCGGCGGGACCGTAGCCATGGGCATCCTGGATTCCTCACTGCTGCCCGACTTCCGCAGCGGCAAGTCCGCCCTCGTCTCCGGCTCGCACATCACGGCCGCCGACAAGGACAAGAAGCAGCTCCTGATCGAGGAGCGCCTGGCCGAGCAGAACGGCCTCAAGGTCGGCGACAGGATCACCCTCACCGGCAACGACGAGAAGACCACGGGCGAGTTCACCGTCGGAGGCATCTACCGGGACCCGCGCCCGACCACGGACGCCGACCCCGAGTACGGCATCAGCCCCGCGAACATGCTCTACACGACGGTGGGCGGCCTGTCCGCCCTCGGCTCCGAGAGCGAAGGTCCGAGGAAGGTCGGCAAGGCGACGTTCCTCCTGAAGGACGCCGGTGAACAGGACGCGTTCAAGAGCCGGGCGAAGCAGCTCGCGGGCAAGGCGCTGACCGGCTTCAAGCTGGACGCCAACGACAAGGCCGTCCAGCAGATGACGGGCCCCCTGAAGAGCATCCGCTCCACGGCCACGCTCGGCATGTGGCTGATGGGCCTCGCCGGCGCCGCCGTACTGGCCCTCCTGGCGAACCTTGCCGTCAAGCAGCGCCGTACCGAGTACGGGATCCTGCTGGCCATGGGCGAGAAGAAGAGCAGGCTCATCGCCCAGCAGGTCCTGGAGATCGTGCTCGTCGCGGCCGTCGCCATCGGCGTGAGCTCCCTCTTCGCCCCCCAGCTCACCCAGAGCGCCGGCCAGGCCCTGCTCGGCAAGGAAGCCTCCGCCGCCGCGGAGAGGCTCGGCTCCTGGAAACCCCCGGCCCCCGGCAGCACCGGCCTCGGTCAGGGCATCGACCCCAACGACCGGCCCGTGGACAACGCCGACCCCATCGACAAGATCACCGTCGCCCTCGACCCGGCGGACCTCGCCACGGTAGGCGGCATCGGCCTGGGCATCGGCCTCCTCGCCACCGTCGTCCCAGCCGCCTCCGTACTGCGCCTGAGCCCCCGAACCATCCTCACGAAGGGCAAGTGACCCGCCATGACCACCCCCACCACGACCCCCGACACCACGGCCCCGCCGCTCCTGCGCCTCGCCGGCATCAGCCACACCTACTCCGGCCAGCGCCGCAGGACCACCGTCCTGCGCGACGTCGACCACACCTTCGAACGCGGCACCTTCTACACCATCCTGGGCCCCTCCGGCAGCGGCAAGACCACCCTGCTCTCCCTCGCCAGCGGCCTCGACACCCCCACCAAAGGCACCATCAGCTTCAACGGGCAGGACCTCACCCGGCTCGGCCTCGGCCGCTACCGCAACAAGCACGCCGCCACGATCTTCCAGCAGTACAACCTGCTCACCTACATGACCGCCCTCCAGAACGTCACCACCGCCATGGAGATCACCGGTGCGAAACCCGCCACCGGAAACCGCAAGGCACGCGCCCTGCAACTCCTCGAAGACATCGGCCTCGACAAGGCGATGGCGACCCGCAACGTCATGCACCTCTCCGGCGGACAGCAACAGCGCGTCGCCATCGCCCGCGCACTCGCCTGCGACGTCGACATCCTCTTCGCCGACGAACCCACCGGAAACCTCGACGAGGACACCGCCCAGGGCATCATCGACACCTTCCGCGACCTCGCCCACCACCAGGACAAATGCGTGGTCGTCGTCACCCACTCCCAGCAACTCGCAGCCCAGTCCGACCGCATCCTCAACCTCCGCAAGGGCAAGCTCACAGAACTGGACGTGACGCCGGGCCGCCGATCCGCCGACAGGCGGTAAGCCGTGTCGGGCCGGATGCTGCCCATCGAGGGACAGGTCCGGCCGTCGCCGCAGTGGAGGAGATCGGTGAGGTCGTCGGAGGCGATGCCGACGGCATCCACGCGCGTCGGCGCATGGTCCTGCCGAGGACTTCGGCCCCGCTGCGGGAACGGACGGCCGTCCCCGTCGTGGGGGCGGCCGTCCGTTCCGGGCGTGCGGGGGTTGTCGGTCAGGCTGCTCGGCGGCGGGCCGCGATGAGGGCGTACGCGGCCAGGAGCACGGCGGTGAACGCGGTGCCGACGCCCGCCGCCTGCCGCATGTCCGGCACCTCGATCGCCGTGGCGGCGACGGCGAGGACACCGAGGGCGGCCACCACCGCCAACTTCGGGCCGCCGCGGACGCTGAAGCCGGTGAACTCGGCCGGGTGCGCGTCCCGATGGCGCCGGAAGGCCACGTACGAGGCGAGGATCAGCAGCCAGACCAGCAGGACGGCGAACAGGGCGATGGACATCAGGATGCCGAAGATGCCGCCCACGTCGTAGAAGGCGAGGAGCGCCGCGACCGCGATGCCCAGCGTGGAGGCGGCCAGGGCCGCGGCCGGCACGCCCCGGCTGGTGAGGCGGGCCAGCGGGGCCGGGGCGAGGCCGTCGTCGCCGAGGGAGTGCAGCAGCCGGGAGGCGCCGTACAGGTGGGCGTTGGCGGCGGAGATCGCCGCGATCAGCACCACGAGGTTGGTGAGGGTGGCCGCGGCGGGCACGCCGACGTCGGAGAAGACCCGCACGAACGGGCTCGCCTCCACGCTGCCGTCACCGGCGGCGAGGCGCCGCCACGGGATCAGGCACATGACCAGGGTGATGGACAGGACGTAGAACACGCTCAGCCGCCACGCGAGCTGCCGCATCGCCGTGCGGATGGTGCGCTGCGGGTCGGCGGCCTCGGCGGAGGCGATGGCGACGACCTCGAAGCCGGCGTACGCGAACATCACCACCGACATCGCGATCCAGATCGACTTCGCGCCGTGCGGCATGAAGCCGCCGTCGTCGGTGAGGTGCGCGAAGCCGGTGCCCCCGACGTCGGGCAGGCCGAAGAAGGCCAGGAAGCCGGCGCACAGGATGAACGCGCACAGGGCGGTCACCTTGATGGTGGACAGCCAGAACTCGGTGGTACCGAAGGACTTCACGTTGATGACGTTCACCGCGAGGACCACCGCCGCGACCGCGAGGATGGCGGCCGTCATCGGCACGGCCGGCCACCACCAGCGTATGTACAGCGCGGAGGCTACCACCTCGGTGCCGATGACGACGACGGCGCTGAACCAGTACGTCCAGCGGGTGAGGAACCCGGCCCAGGGCCCGAGGTAGCGGTGCGCGATGAAGCCGAACGAGCCCTGGACCGGATGGGCCGCGGACATCTCGCCCAGCAGCACCGCGATGACGGCGACGAGGAAGGCCCCGATCGCGTACGAGACGATGGCTGCCGGTCCGGCGGCGCCCATCGCGGAGCCGGAGCCGAGGAAGAGACCGGTGCCGAGCGCCGAGCCCAGGCCGATCATGGTGGTCTGGCGGTGGGTGAGCGATCTGACCAGCCCCCCGCCCGGCGCCGGAGCGCCGCCCTCCGCCGCGTGCGGGGGCAGGGGCTCGGTGGTGCCGGCAGGGGCGGGTCTTTCCGGAGCAGCCATGGCGGGGACGTCCTTCTGGGAGGGGGGAGGCCGGCGGGGAGGCCGGCCTGCGCGTGGGCGGCTTGGGGGACGAGGGTGCGGGCGCGCCGCGCCGCTCAGAACTCGCTGGTGCGGAAGGGCTTGTCGGGGGCGGTCAGGCGCGGCTTGCCCAGCACCTGCTGCGAGGACAGCGCGTAGATGCCGTGATTGGTCAGCACCCAGGCGATGTTGCGGTCCCACTCCACGTACACGCCGTGGGTCTGGTTGCCGTACGCGTAGTCCGGGGTCTCGGGTCCGTACGCCTTGGGGACGAAGTAGGCCTCGATCTCGGGATCGGCGGGGTCCTTCACGTCGAAGAACTGCACGCCCGCGTTGTAGAACCCGTAGCCGAGGACTCCGGCGTCGTGCTTGCCGGGGTTGGTGTAGTAGCCGGTGCGCTTGGGGCCGAAGCTGCCGCGCCGTTGGCAGAAGTCCTGGAAGCCCGCCGACTTGGGCGGGACCGGACGGGGCAGGGTGCCGACGACGCGCGGGTGCGCCGGGTCCTTGGCGTCGATCTGGTAGACGTCCTTGTACGGCTCGTAGCAGTCCTCGGTGAGCGGGTAGCCGGAGTAGTAGATCAGCCCGGTCTTCTCGTACTGCGAGACGTCGATGTTGTCGCCCTCGGTGCCGGAGACGGACGGCGGCAGGTCGAGGTGGCCGACGGCCTTCATGTGGGCCGGATCGGAGATGTCCAGGACCGTGAGGCCGTAGCCGCCCATGGCCGCGAAGGCGTACCGTCCGCCCTGCTCGACCGGCTTGGGGATGAAGAGCGGCATCCGCGCACCCATCCAGCTGGTGCGGTTGCCGCAGCGCGGGTTGGCGCGGTAGGCCGCGTCCTCGCCGGTGAGCTGGCCGGGCAGGTGCCAGGTGTCGAGCAGCTTCGGGTGCGCGGGGTCGGACATGTCCCAGGACTGGTAGCCGGCCGAGTGCAGGTTGGTGGGGTACTCGGTGCCGGAGTAGGTGTCGTTCGGGGCGGTGGCGATGAACATGTACCGGCCGCCGGTCCAGTACGGCACGTCCAGCGAGCCGGAGCCCTGCTGCGCGGTGTTCGGGTCGGACTTCAGCGGGTCCTTCTGCGTGGAGTCGGTGGACACCGTGCTCAGCAGCTTCCAGTCCTTCTTGCGGGGTCCGTCGAGCCGGAAGACCTTGAAGCCCTTGAGGCCAGGCTTCTCGCGGAGCTTGCGGACGCCGTCGGGGTCACCGTACTTGTCGTGACCGGGCTCGTCGGTGAGCTCGGAGATCTGCCTCTTGTCCTCGAAGCTCTGCACCATGACGTAGGCGCCGATCGCCTTGTTCCACTGGATGGTGGAGGCGCCCCAGTAGTCGTTGGCGGCCCAGGAGCCGTTGGCCCTGCTCTCGTCACCGCCGACGTCGCTTCGCGACATCTTCTCGACGACCTTCACCTTCTTCACGTCGGTGATGTCGTAGACGCGCCCTTCGGAGCGGTCGTACTGGAAGAGGTAGCGGCGGCCGTCGAAGTCGACGACGTTCTGCCAGGTGTGGAAGTAGTCGGGGGTGAAGTCGGCCCCCTCGTAGGCGGCTTCGACCTTCATGTTCTTGATGTACGAGCGGGTGTCGTACTCCTTGGCGCGGCCGGGGAAGGAATGCTCGTGCTCCTCGTCCACCGGCGTGAGGGCGGGATGGCGGAAGCTCCCGTCGAGCTGCATGCCGTACGCGCCGGGGTCGGCCGGAGCGGGGCGGCGGTCCTCGCAGACGTCGGGGATGTTGGGGTCGGTGGCGGTGGCGGTGGTGGCCGAGGCGGCGGGGCTCGCGCCGGTGGTGCCGGGCACGAGCAGGGCGGCGACGGTGGCGACGGCCACGGACAGGGAAGCCTTGGTGCGCAGGGATCTCACGTAAGTCCTAGGGGTTCTCGGCCGGTGGGGGAGGCGGGGCGGAGGCGGGGCGGAGGGTGAGGTGACGGCGGGCGTCGGGTGACGGGCGTCGGGTGACGGCGGCTGTCAGGTGACGGTCGGGCGCTGCTGGAACTCCGCGGCCCGGTGCGCCTGCGTCGTCACGACGTCCCGCAGCGCCTCCACGGCGTGCAGTACGTCCGCATGGGTGAGGTAGAGCGCGTTGAAGCCGAAGCGCAGCAGGTCGGGGGCGCGCATGTCGCCGATGACCCCGCGCGCGGTGAGGGCGGCGATCAGGGGGTACGCCTCCGGGTGGCGCAGTGCGACCTGGCTGCCGCGGCGCAGCGGGTCGCGCGGGGTGGCCAGGTCGAAGCCGAGGCCGTCGAGGAGGACGTCGGCGCATTCCTGGAAGAAGCCCGTCAGGGAGAGGCTCTTGGCGCGCACCGCGCTCATGTGGACCCCGTCGTAGGCGGTGAGCGCCGCCTCCAGGGCGATGAGCGAGAGCAGCGGCGGGGTGCCGATGCGGGCACGGGTGATCCCGGGCGCGGGGGTGTACCTGCCGGACATCGCGAACGGCTCTGCGTGGCCGTGCCAGCCGGTGACGGGCTGGTCGAAGTCCTGCTGATGGCGGTGGGCGAGGTAGGCGAAGGCGGGGGCGCCGGGGCCGCCCGAGAGGTACTTGTAGCCGCAGCCCACCGCGAAGTCGGCCTCGATGGCGTCGAGTTCGACGGGCAGCGCGCCCGCGGCGTGGCACAGGTCCCAGTGGACGAGGGCGCCGGCGGCGTGAGCGGCGGCGGTGAGGGCCGCCATGTCGTACAGCTCGCCGGTGCGGTAGTCGACGGGCGCGTAGGCGGCGACGGCCACCTGCGCTCCCTCGGCGGCCAGCACGGCGGCTGCCTCCCGGGCGGGCACGCGGCGGACGTCGAGGCCGAGCAGCCGGCCGATGGAGTCGGCGACGTACTGGTCGGTGGGGAAGTGGTCCGGGTCCGTGAGCAGCAGGCGGCGGCCGGGCCGCAGACGGGCGGCGGCGAGCAGGGTGTTGAAGAGCTGGACGCTCGTCGAGTCCCCGACGACGACCTGGCCGGGGGCGGCGCCGATCAGCCGGCCGATGGCATCGCCGGTGCGGACGGGAGCCTCCCACCAGCCGTTGGCGTTCCACGAGCGGATCAGGTCGGTGCCCCACTGCCGGTGCAGCGCGTCCTCGACCGCGGCGGGGACGGCGGTGGGCAGGGCGCCCAGGGAGTTGCCGTCGAGGTAGACGAGGCCTTTGGGGAGGGTGAAGCGGTCGCGTACGTACGCGATCGGGTCGGCGGAGTCCAGATCGGCGGCGCGCTGGTTCAGCATGCGGGTACCTCCTCGGTACAGGAAGGAGCGGCGGTGGCGGCTGGGCCGGCGGAGTCGTGCTCCCGCCGCAGGTCGAGTGCGATGTCGGTCAGCAGGTCCTCCTGACCGCCGACGAGCCGGCGGCGCCCCGCCTCGACGAGCAGCTCCCGGGTGTCGAGGCCGTGGCGGGCGGCGGTGGTCTCGGCGTGCCGCAGGAAGCTGGAGTACACCCCGGCGTAGCCGAGCGTCAGCGTCTCGCGGTCGACGCGAACGGGCCGGTCCTGGGTGGGGCGTACGAGGTTCTCGGCGGCGTCCATGAGGGGGAAGAGGGCGCAGCCGTGCTCCAGGCCCATCAGGTCGAACACGGCGATGACGGGCTCCAGCGGGGCGTTTCCGGCGCCCGCGCCCTGTCCGGCGAGCGAGGCGTCGACGCGGTGGGCTCCGGCTTCGACGGCGACGATGCTGTTGGCGACGCCGAGGCCGAGGTTGTGGTGCGCGTGGATGCCGATCTCGGTGCCGGGATCGAGGACCTCGCGGTAGGCGCGGACCCGGTCGCGCACCCCGTCCATGGTGAGCCGGCCGCCGGAGTCCGTGACGTACACGCAGTGGGCGCCGTACGACTCCATCAGCCTTGCCTGGACGGCGAGTTCGGCGGGTTCGGCGAGGTGGGACATCATCAGGAAGCCGGCGACGTCCATGCCCAGCTCGCGGGCGAGGCCGATGTGCTGTGCGGAGATGTCGGCCTCGGTGCAGTGCGTGGCCACGCGTACGGAGGTGACGCCGAGGGCGTGGGCGCGGCGCAGGTCCGCCGCGGTGCCGATGCCGGGCAGCAGCAGCGTGGTGAGGCGGGCCCGGTGCAGGACGTCGGCAGCCGCCTCCAGCCATTCCCAGTCGGTGTGGGCGCCGGGTCCGTAGGTGACGGAGGAGCCGGACAGGCCGTCGCCGTGGGCCACTTCGACCGCGTCGACGCCGGCGGCGTCGAGTGCGGCGGCGATGGCGCGGACCTGGTCGACGGTGTAGCGGTGGGAGACGGCGTGCATGCCGTCGCGCAGGGTGACGTCCTGGACGTAGACGCGGGTCATCGGGCCGTGCTCCGTTCGGCCAGACGCTCGGCGGTGCGCAGCGCGGCGGCGGTCATGATGTCGAGGTTCCCGGCGTACGCGGGCAGGTAGTGGGCGGCGCCCTCGACCTCCAGGTAGACCGAGACGAGGAGCCGGCCGCCCCCGGCCAGCGCGACCAGGGGGTCGTCGGCGGCCAGGGTGCGGAACTGGGGCTGCTGCTTGAGCCGGTAGCCGGGTACGTAGGCGGCGACGGACGCGGCCATCTCGTGGACGGAGTCGGCGATGCGGGCGGTGTCGCAGTCGTCGACCACGCAGTGCACGGTGTCGCGCATGAGCAGCGCGGGCTCGGCCGGGTTGAGGACGATGATGGCCTTGCCCCTGGCCGCGCCGCCGACCTGTTCGAGGGCGCGTGCGGTGGTCTCGGTGAACTCGTCGATGTTGGCGCGGGTGCCGGGGCCCGCGGAGCGGGAGGCGATGGAGGCGACGATCTCGGCGTAGCGGACCGGGGTGACGCGGGAGACGGCGGCGACGACGGGGATGGTGGCCTGGCCGCCGCAGGTGACCATGTTGACGTTGCCGATGGCCGCGGTGCCCTGCGTGCCCTGCGCGCCCTCGGTGCCGAGCGCGTCGAGGCAGGCGTCCAGGTTGACCGGGGGGACGACGTACGGGCCGATGGCGGCGGGAGTCAGGTCGATGAGGGTCTTGCCGTACGGGGCGAGGGCCGCGGCGTTCGCGTGGTGGGCGGCGGCGGACGTGGCGTCGAAGACGATCCCGATGTCCTCGAACCCGTCCAGCGCGATGAGGCCCTCGACCCCGCCGGCGCTGGTGGGAACGCCCAGGCGGCCGGCCCGGGCGAGCCCTTCGGATGCGGGGTCGATGCCGATCATCGCCGCGGCCGTGACCAGGCCGCGGCCGCGGATGAGCTTGATGAGCAGATCGGTGCCGATGTTGCCGGAACCGATGACGGCGGCCTTCATCGCAGGGCCTCCTTCGCTTCGTCGGCGCGCAGTCCCACGCCGCAGGGCTTTGTCCGGGCGTCCGTACGGGCATCGGTACGGGCGTCCGTACGAGCACCGGTACGGGCCGCGGCCCGCTTCCCGGCCAGGTCCTCCAGGCCGAAGAACCGGACGGCGTTGCCACCCAGCACGGCCTGTCGCTCGTCCTCGGTCAGCGCGCTCTCCCGCACCAGCCGGCCGATCTCCTCCTCGCCCAGCGGAAAGGGGTGGTCGGAGCCGAGCAGCACCTGCTCGGCGCCCATCACGTCGACCAGCAGGCGCAGTGCGCCCGGGTCGAAGACGGCCGAGTCGACGGAGAACCGGTCGGTGTAGGCCGAGGGCGGCCGCGGGCTGTCGGCGCGCACCAGGTCCCGGCGGTGCCAGGCGTTGTCGGCGCGGCCGAGCAGATAGGGGAAGCTGCCCCCGCCGTGCGCGAACAGCAGCCGCAGCGAGGCGGGCAGCCGCTCGAAGGCACCGGACAGGATCAGCGTCAGGATCGTCAGGTGGGTCTCGCCCGCCATCCCGGCGAGCCAGGCGAGCATGTAGCGGGAGAACCGGGGCCCGGTGGGCAGGTCCCAGGGGTGGACGAGGACGGCGGCGCCCTCGTCGGCGCAGTGGGTGAGGAACTCCAGCAGGGCGCCGTGGTCCAGGTCGCGGTCACCGAGGTGGTTGCCGATGTGGACGCCGCGGAATCCCTGGAGCATCGCCTCGGAGAGCACGGCGCAGGCCGCCTCGGTGTCCTGGAGCGGTACCTGGCACAGTGGCGCGAGCCGGTCCGGGGCGTACGCGCTGTAGGCGTGGATGCGGTCGTTGACGGTCCGGCACCAGTCGGTGGCGCGGTCCGCGGGCAGCGCGTAGCCGAACATCAGCGGGGTGCTGGAGAGCACCTGCACGTCCACGCCGAGCCGGTCGAGGTCGGCGACGCGTGCGGCCGGGTCCCACAGGGTGCGGCGCACCGGCCGGTACTCCTGGGCGCCGGCCATCATCATCCCGGCGTCGGGACCGTCCGAGGTGCGGAGCCACGGTCCCTCGTCGGACCCGGTGAGGACGCGCGACTCGGCGCGGGTGATCTCCGGGAAGACGTGCGCGTGGATGTCGACGACGGTCATGCGTCCGCCCCGTCCCGCCGGGTCCGCGGGCGCAGCGCCCGCGGCCATTCCCGCCCGGGGTGCACCGATCCGCAGTTCCCGCAGGTGCGGGCGGCCTCGTCGGCGTAGAAGGCGTCGAAGACCGGCGGGAGGTCCTCGACGATGGACGTGAGCTGGAGTTCGCTGCGGTGCACGAGGTGGTGGCAGTCCATGCAGTACCACTCGAAGGCGTCGCGGATGCCCGCCGGGCGGGCGAACTCGACGACCAGGCCGATGCTGCCCTCCTCCGGGCGCTGCGGGGAGTGCCGTACGTGCGGCGGCAGCAGGAAGACGTCGCCCTGGCGGATGTGGATGTCGCGGGGCGGACTGCCCTCCTCGTCCATGACGCGCAGCACCATGTCGCCCTCGAGCTGGTAGAAGAACTCCTCGATCGGGTCGTCGTGGAAGTCGGTGCGCCGGTTGGGGCCGCCGACGACGGTCACCATCAGGTCGGCCTCCTGCCAGATCTGCACGTTGCCGACCGGCGGGCGCAGCAGGTGGCGGTGCTCCTCGATCCAGGCGTGCAAGTTGAACGGGGTCACGGTCATGCGGACTGCTCCTGCTCATGTGCGTAGGCCGGGCCCGGCGGACGCCGGGTCCCCCCGGCCTGCGGGAGGTGGGCGACGGCGCTGATCTCGATCAGCAGGTGGGGGTGGGGGAGTTGGTGGACGGCCACGGTGGTACGGGCCGGCCCGCCCTCGTCGAAGTACTCCCCGTAGACCTCGTTGTAGCCGCCGAAGTCGTTCATGTTCACGAGGTACGTGGTGACGGAGACCAGGTCGGCCAGGCTGCCGCCGACGGCACCGAGCAGGGCGGCGATGTTCTCGATGACGGCCCGGGTCTGGGCGCGGACGTCGAGGTCGGTGACGCCCATCGGGTCGGCGGCGGCGCCGGCGAAGGTGCCGTCGGGGCGGCGGGCGCTGGTGCCGGAGACATAGACGAGGTCACCGGCGCGGCGCAGGTGGGGGAAGCGGCCGCGGGGCTCCGCGGCTCCGGGGACGATCATGCGGACTCCCCGTCCGGCGCACCGGGGGCGGCGGCTTCGTGCGTGCGGTCCGCCGTGCTGAACCGGACGCTGCCGAGGCCGGCGACCGTGGCCCGTACGTGCGTGCCGTACGGCAGCGGGACGGCGGCGGTGGCCGCCCCGGCGAGGATCACGGTCCCCGCGGGCAGGGACCCCGCGAGCCGCGCGGCGGCGTCCAGGGCCCGGAGCGGGTGCCCCAGGATCGCCGCGGTCGATCCGGTCTGCACCGTGCGCCCGTCGAGCTCCAGGAGCACGCCGAGGTGGGCGAGGCCGCCGGGAGCGGTCAGGTCGTCGGCGGGGGTCCACGGGCCCACCGCGTACCCGGCGGCGGAGGTGTTGTCGGCGATGACCTCGGGCAGCGAGAAGGCGAAGCCGTCGTAGCGGGAGTCGATGACCTCCAGCGCGGGGGCCACCGCGGCGACCGCGGACGCCGGGTCGCCTCCGGGGACGAGGGTCTCGCCGAGCAGGAAGGCGACCTCGGGTTCGACCCGCGGGTGGATCAGCCCGCCGATGTCGTGGCGGCCGCCGTCCGGGATCCGCATCCGGTCGGTGATCCGGCCGTGGATGAGGTCGGACACCCCCATCTGCCGCATCTTGGCGAGGCTGGTGAAGCCGAGCTTGAAGCCGGTGACCCGCTCGCCGCGTGCCGTCATCCGGGCCACCAGGGCCTTCTGGACGGCGTACGCCTCTGCGGTCGTGGTCAGTCCGGTGGTTCCGCCGGGGAGGGTACGGGCATCGAGGGCGGCCGTGTCGAGCCGCTCGGCGAGGGCGGCGACGTCGAGGGCGATGGGGCCGGGGTGATGCGGGGTGGGGCTCATCGGGCGTCCCCTTCGGGTCGGTCGGACGGGTCGGCACCGAAGGCCGCGCGGACGCAGCCGAGGCCGTCGATCCGCGCTTCGAGGACGTCCCCGGGGGCGACGGCCGTCATGGGGCCCAGCGCGCCGGTCAGTACGGTGTCGCCCGCCCGCAGCGGGCTGCCCAGGCGTACGAGGGTGTCGGCGAGCCAGAGCGCGGCGTGCAGCGGGTTCCCGAGGCACGCGGCGCCCGCACCGGTGGAGACGGGCTCGCCGCGCCGTTCCAGGACCATGCCGGCGGTGCGCAGGTCGAGCCCGCGGTCGCGGAGCAGGACGGGCCGGGTGCCCAGGACGTAGGCGCCGCTGGAAGCGTTGTCGGCGATGGTGTCGACGGCGGTGATGTCCCAGTCGCGGATGCGGCTGCCGACGATCTCGATGGCGGGCAGGACGAACGCCGTGGCCCGGATGACATCGGCGACGGTGTGCCGCTCGTGGTCCAGGTCGCGTTCGAGGACGAGGGCCACTTCCGCTTCAGCCTTGGGCTGGAGTACGGCGCCCCAGGGCAGGTCGGCGCCGTCGGGTACGGCGGTGTCGTCGAGCAGGACGCCGAAGTCGGGGGTGTCCACCCCCAGCTGGGCCTGCACGGCGGCCGAGGTCAGCCCGACCTTCCAGCCGGTGACACGGCGCCCCTCGTCGATCCGGCGCGCGGTGAGCAGGGCCTGGACGGCGTACGCCGCGTCCAGGTCGCCGGCCGCGAGGACGTCCCGTACGGGGGTGCAGGGCACTGCGGTACGGCGCGCGCGGTCGAGGCGTTCGGCGGCCTGCTCGACGGGGCTGGAGCCGGGGCGGGGGCCGGAGCCGGAGCCGGAGGCACGGTCGGCGGTGGGATCGGTGGCGGCGGATGCCGGATGCTGAACGGTCACAGTTTCACGCACACGTTCATCGGTTCGGAGAAGAAGTCGAGGGAGTGGTCGCCGCCCTCGCGCCCGATGCCGGAGGCCTTCACGCCGCCGAAGGGGGTGCGCAGGTCCCGCAGGTTCCAGGTGTTGACCCAGGCGATGCCCACGTCCAGGGCGGGGGCGACCCGGTGGGCGCGGGCGAGGTCGCCGGTCCACACCGTGGCGGCCAGTCCGTAGGGACCCGCGTTGGCGAGTTCGAGGGCCTGCGCCTCCGTGTCGAACGGTGCCAGGTGCACCACCGGTCCGAAGATCTCCTCGCGCACCGCCGCGTGGTCCTCGGGGAGCCCGGTCAGGACGGTCGGCTCGACGAAGAAGCCGCCGTCGCGGTCGTCCCCGAAGACCGGCACGCCGCCGCCCGCGAGGACCTTGCCGTCGGCGGACGCCCGGGCGAGGTGACCGAGCACCTTGTCGCGGTGGGCGGCGGAGATCATCGGCCCGTAGTCCCCGAGCCGACGCGCCGCGTCGGCGAGCCGGGCGGCGAACTCGTCGAAGATCGGCCGCTCGACGTACAGCCGCTCGGTGCACAGGCACACCTGGCCGCTGTGGGTGAAGGCGGAGCGGACGGTGCCCGCCACGGCCAGGTCGAGGTCCGCGTCGGCGAAGACCAGCCCGGCGTTCTTGCCGCCGAGTTCGAAGGAGACGGGGGCGAGGCGGGCCGCCGCGGCACGCATGATCGTGCTGCCGGTGCCGGACTCGCCGGTGAAGGCGATCGCGTCCACGCCCGGGTGCTCGGTGAGCCACTGCCCGGCGGCGCCGGCGCCCTCACCGTGGACGAGGTTGAAGACCCCTGCGGGCAGGTCGCTGTCGGCCATCACCTCGGCGAGCAGGCAGGCCGTGGCCGGCGTGAGCTCCGAGGGCTTGGCGACGACCGTGTTGCCCATGGCCAGGGCGGGCGCGACCTTCCAGGTGAGCAGCAGCAGCGGCAGGTTCCAGGGCGAGATCACCGCGACCACGCCGAGCGGCTTGCGCACGGTGTAGTTGAGGGCGCCGCGCCCGTCGGGGGTCGGGGTGTGCCAGGACTGCTCGGCGCGCCCGGCGAGGAGCTCCGCGTACGCACGGAAGTTGGCGACGGCGCGCGGGATGTCGACGGTGGAGGCGAGCTCGCGGGGCTTGCCGGTGTCGGCGCACTCGGCGGCGACGAACTCCTCGGAGCGCCGCTCGATGCCGTCGGCGATGCGGTGCAGCATCCGCGCCCGGTCGGCGGGGCTCCAGGTCCCCCAGGGCCCGCGCAGCGCCTCCCTTGCGGCGCGCACCGCGCGGTCGACCAGTTCGACGGGGGCCGAGGGCACCTCGCCGACGGTGCGCCCGTGGACCGGGTCGACCAAGGGGAACGGATCGCCGGAGGCGTCGAACCGGCCTCCCACGTAATGCCGCACAGGTGAACTCACCTTGCAGACCTCCCATACCAGGCCGGGGTGTTCGGTTGCGGAACCCCGGATCGTGCGGACATCATGCGCTGACATCGATATGCCGAACCAATGCCAATTGATGCCGTTCCCATAGCCATTCGGGTATGGAAGAGCGAAATGCAGACTGCAGGACACAAGAGAACCGGCCACCCGGCGGCTCGTACGGGGGATCGACCCCCTCTGGAAGGAGCGGACCGGACCGATGGACCTCCTGGACGGCCGGCTGAAGTTCCGGCACCTGACCCTCCTGGTCGCGATCGTGCAGCACGGGGGCGTGGCACGGGCTGCGGAGACCCTGCACCTGACCCAGCCCGCCGCGACCCGCACGCTGCGGGAGCTGGAGGCCATCGCCGACCTGCCGCTGTTCGTACGCGAGCCGCGCGGCATGCGCCCCACGGTCTACGGCCAGGCCCTGGCCGGACACGCGCGGTCGGTGATCACCGAGATCCGCCGGGCCGGGGAGCACCTGGAGGGGCTGCGCCAGGGCCACGAGGGGACCGTCACGGTGGGAACGCTCCTGGCCGGTGCGAACGTCCTGCTACCCCGGGCGATCGCCCGCCTCAAACGGGAACGCCCGCGGCTGACCGTGGTCGTCCGCGAGGGCACGCTCGACGTGCTCTGCCCGGCCCTCCTGGGAGGGGAGCTGGACGTGATCGTGGGCCGGGTGGGGCCGGCTCCGAAGCCGGGCGAACCGCTGCTCCAGCGACTGCTGTACCGGGAGCGGATCATGCTGGCGGTCCGCGCGGGTCATCCCCTGCTGAGGCCGGACACCGGGCCGGTCACACTGACGGACACGCTGGAACACCCCTGGATCCTGCCTGTGGAACAGACCGCCCTGCGCCAGGAGCTGGGCGCGCTGCTCGTGGAGCGAGGCCTGCCGCTCCCGGCGGACCGGGTGGAGTGCACGTCGATCCTGACGATGCGGGCCCTGCTCCTGCAGACGGACATGGTGGCGCTGCTGCCCGAGCTGGTGCTGCGGGACGACGAGCGTTTGGCGGCGCTGCCGGTCGACCTCCCGTCGGTGGGCCGGACGGTGGGCACGACGGAGGCGGCGCACCGCACCCGCACCCCCGCCCTGCGTGCCCTCCTCCACCATCTCGAAGAGGAGGCGGCGCTCCTACGGGACACCCTGGCCGAAGGCCACGCGTAGCGGGCCGCACCACCTCGGTACGGCCGAACTAATCCCGTGCGGTGAGCAGTTGCCGCCAGCGCGGTTGCTCGGCGATCAGGCTCGCCGAGGCCAGCACCGTCACGGTGACGGCGGCCCATGTGGGCCAAGCCGCCCATGAGGCGGCGACGGCCGCGCCCAGCTGGAGTACGACCAGGCCGACGGTCACCACGCCGGGAACGGGTACCAGGATGTGCTCCCTCGCCATCCCGTGGTCACCGGGGGTGCCGAACAGGGCCACCGTGGCGAGAAGGAGAACGACCGAGGCCACGGCGAGCGTCACGGAATACGGTGCGAGCGCCCACGGAGTGGCAGTCCAGGCGGCCAGCATGCTGAGGAAGCGGAGCGGGTCCGCCAGACCTATCACAGGCCGACTTTCCCACGGTGCGCCCGTGCGGTCTACGTCCGGCGGCAACAAAGGCCCTTTGCCGATCCGCCGCCTCCTGTGCGCGCGGTTCGGCCGGTCCGAGGGCGCATGGACCGGCCCGCGCAGGACACACGTACGTCAACTGGCCCGAATGCGGCAGCAGTCGGGCCGCCGTCGTCCCTACGTGCACGGAGAAGGCGAGACGCCATGCCGCTGACATTCCGCAAGAGCTTCAGGATCCTGCCGGGCGTCCGGCTCAACATCAACCGCAAGTCGTGGTCGATCACCACGGGCGGCAAGCACGGCCCCCGCCGCACCCGCAGCAGCAACGGACGCCGCACCACCTCGATGAACCTGCCGGGCCCCTTCGGCTGGCGCAAGACGCGCCGCGGCTGAGCCGCCCGGATGCCTCCCCCGGACGGCGACCCGGAGGCCGCCGACGCCCTGGCGGGAACCGCGGTGCCGGGCGGCGCCGTTCAGACGCGGAACACGGACCCGACGAACTCCGCGAGGAGCCGTTCCTGCAACGGCGTCGGCAGCGCGTCGAGCAGGGCCAGTACGGGGGCCGTCCGCGCGGGCAGTCCCGTGTCGCCGCCGAGGCCGGCGAAGGCCAGTACGGCGGCGACCTCCTCGGGGCCGAGGTTCGCCGGATCGAGGCCGGCGGCCAGTTCGACCAGCCCCGGGTCCACGGTGTTCGCCGGGAGCTTCCGGGCAGCTGTGAGGGCGTCGGGCAGGTCCGCGAGCAGGGCATCGACCTGGCCGACGGTGGCCGGGGTCAGGGTGAGATGGAGGTTGGGCGGCAGGCCGTCGAAGGAGAGCTGGGGCTGCAGGTACCAGCCGCGCTCGCGCATCTCGTCCGCGAGGTGCAGCACCAGGCTGAGGTCGGGCCCCCGGCCGGCCTCGGGGCTCTCCACTGTGAACGAGACCAGTCCGGCGGCCGGTTCACCCAGCACGCGCAGCCCGTCGATGCCGCGCAGGCCCGCGAGCACCCGGTCCGAGGCCTCGGCCACGCGGGCGGCCAGGGCGGTGTAGCCCTCCTCGCCGACGTACTGGAGGACCGCCCATGCCTGGGCCAGCAGTCCGCCCGACTTCGTGCCCTGCACGGTCGGGTTGACGACGGGGTAGCCGGGCCACCCCGCATGGGCGAAGTACTGGTACCGCCGCAGTTCGGCATCCCGGTACAGGACGACGGAGGCGCCCTTGTCGGCGTACCCGTACTTGTGCAGGTCCACGGAGATCGAGGTGACCCCGGGGACGGACAGGTCGAACGCGCTGACCTCCCGGCCGGCCCGCCGCAGGTGGGGCAGGAGCCACCCGCCTATGCAGGCGTCGA
Source organism: Streptomyces sp. NPDC104226 (assembly GCF_055584085.1). Classification (NCBI taxonomy): domain Bacteria; kingdom Bacillati; phylum Actinomycetota; class Actinomycetes; order Kitasatosporales; family Streptomycetaceae; genus Streptomyces; species Streptomyces sp. NPDC104226. The sequence goes on along the minus strand of NZ_JBVJMS010000002.1, from coordinate 170,386 downwards.
CGTGGCAGAGCACACCGCGTGCGGCGGCGGCACCGGCGATCTCGGCCACCGGGTCGATGACCCCGTGGGCGTACGAGGGCGCGGAGGCCACCACGAGCGCCGTACGGTCCGTGATCGCCGCCGCGACGGCACCGGCGTCCGCGCGGAAGGTGACGGGGTCGACGGGGACGACGACGGTCTCCAGCCCCAGGTAGTGGGCGGCCTTGTGGAAAGCGGCGTGCGCGGTGGAGGGCAGTACGAGCTGGGGCTCCGTGACCGCCCGTGCGGCCCGCGCGTGGTCGCGCGCCGTCTTCACGGCGAGCAGGATGCTCTCGGTCCCGCCACTGGTGAACGTGCCTTGGGCCCCGGGTGCGCCGAGGAGTGCGGCCACCGCGCCCACCAGGTCGTTCTCCAGCCGCGCCACGCTCGGGAAGACGGTCGGGTCGAGCCCGTTGACGGTGGCGTACGCGCCGTACGCGGCAGCGGCCAGCTCGTCGAGGCCGTCGAGACCGGCGTCGTAGACGTAGGCGAAGGTGCGGCCTCCCCGAGTGGGTGCGTCGGCCGCGCGCAGAGAGCGCAGTTCGGCGAGGACGTCGTCCGGGGTGCGGCCGGCCGGCAGGGCACGGGTGGGTTCAGTGGACACGGGGCTTCTTCACTTCCTGAAGGGCGGTTCGGAGGGAGAGGTTCAGACGGCCGTGTACTCGGGCACGGGATCCTCGCGGTACCGGTGCAGCAACCACAGGCTCGTGGCGGCGAGCACGGCGGGTACCACGCTCATGCCCGCGGTGATGCCGGTCAGGGCCGCATCGGGCTGGGCCACCGCGTGGTCGGCGTCGGAGGAGAGGAAGCCGGTCACGGTGAGCACCAGGGCGAAGACACCCGCGCCGAGGGCGAAGGCGAGGGTCTCGGCAGCGGTCCACAGCCCGGTGAAGGTCGCGGCCCGCCGTTTCCCGGTACGGGCCGCGTCGGCGGCCAGGGTGTCTGCCAGCATCGCCAGCGGGAGCAATTGCATCCCGGCGTAGGCGAGGCCGACGATCGCGACCGCCCCGTAGGCGAACCCGGCGCCGGCCACGGGCGTGAGGCCGAGCAACAGGGCGCCGGAGAGGAAGAGCAGGGAGGCTCCCCACTGGGCGGTCTTGACGCCCCACTGCCGGGCGGCCCGCTGCCACAGCGGCATGACGAGGACGAGCGGGCCGATGAGGCAGGCGAAGAGCGGGGTGACGGCGGTGGGCGAACCGAGCGTGTAGGTGGCGAAGTACTGGACACCCGCGAGCATCACGCCGACGGCGAGGGCCTGCAGGGTCCACATGCCGGCCAGGTGGAGGAACGGGCGGTGCGAGCGGGCGGCGGCCAGCTGTGCGCCCAGCGAGGGCTCGGAGGCACTGCGCGCGACCTCCGGGGCCCACCGGGTGGTGAACCAGGCCCCGAACATGCCGACGGCGAGCAGGACGGCGACACCGATCCCCATCAGCCGGTAGCTCGCCGGGCTGCCGCCGTCGGAGTGGGCGACGGCCGGGGCCAGCGCCCCCGACAACAGGATCGCCACCCCGAGCAGGGCGACCCGCCAGCTGAGGATCCGGCCGCGTTCGACGGGGTCCTCGGTCATCTCGGCCGGCATCGTCACGTACGGCACCTGGAAGACGGCGTACGCCGTGGCGGCCAGCACGAACACCACGGCCACGTACGCGGCGGCGGCCCCGCCACGCAGCGCGGGGGAGGCGAACAGCAGCACGAAGAGGGGCGGCAGGGTGCAGGCGCCGAGGAGCAGGAAGGGCCGCCGGGGTCCGCCGCGCAGCCGGCTCCGGTCGGACATCGCACCGACCAGCGGGTTGATCAGTACGTCCCACGCCTTCGGCAGGAAGACCGCGGCACCTGCGAGGGCCGGGGCGACGTCGAGGATGTTGGTCAGGTAGTAGAGCAGGATCAGCCCCGGCACGGTGGCGAACGTACCGGTGCACAAGGAACCGAGCCCGTACCCGATCCGGACGCGACGCGGCAGGTCAGAGGCCCGGACGCGGTGGGCAGGGTGATCGGCTGGCATGGCGCCGATCATCGGCGAGCGGTCCCGCCGGTGACAAGGGGTGCGTATGACGATGCCGTGAACTTCCCGCGGGCCCCGGGGTCGAGGAGCCTCCGGACCAGCGGGCCACCAGCAGGGCGGCGCGCTGGAACGGGCACGCGATCGCGGCGATGGAGCCGTGCCGGGAGCTCAGGCCTCCTGGCCCGTGGCGGCGAGGACGATCTCGCGGATCGTGACGCTCGGGGGCTGGCCGTACGCGTAGGCGATCGCCTCCGCCACGACCTGGGGCTCGAGCGCCCCGCCCGCGGACTCCTTCCATGCCTGGTAGTCGCTCTTGATCTGTTCGTCGCTGGTGTGGGAGAGCAGTTCGGTCTCCACCGCGCCGGGGGCGATGGTCACCACCCGGACCCCGGTGGCGGCGACCTCCTCGCGCAGGTTCTCCGACATCGCGTGGACGGCGAACTTCGTGCCGACGTACGCCGCGTGGTTCGGGAAGGTCTTCCGGCCCGCGACGGAGCTGATGTTCACGATCGTGCCGGAGCCCCGGGCGATCATGCCGGGGAGGACCGCCCGGGTGCCGTAGAGAAGGCCCTTGACGTTGATGTCGATCATCCGTTCCCACTCGTCCACCGGCTGGTCGGAGATGCGGCCCAGCAGCATCGAGCCGGCGTTGTTGACCAGCAGGTCGGCCGGGCCGAACCGCTCCTCTCCCTCGCGGACGGCCGCCTCCACGGCGGCCCGGTCGGTGACGTCGGCCTTGAGGCACAGGGCGTCCGGCAGCCCGAGCGCCTCCAGCATGTCCAGCCGACGGGCGAGCAGGAGCAGGGGGTGTCCCTGGGAGGACAGCAGGCGGGCGGTGGCCGCGCCGATGCCGGAGCTGGCGCCGGTGACGACGGCGAGGGGCTTCTGCATGGTGGTGATCACGATCCTTCGGGAGCGGCGGAGAAAGGGGCTCCGTTCCAGGAGAGCACCGTGCGGTGGGCCCCGCAGCGCGGGCCTGGTCGTACGGGGGGTGCGCCGGATGCCGCCTTGCGGTGGAGCAGCGGCGGTGGCCCCACTGCGGGTCGGTCCGCCCGGTCCGGCCGATTCGCAAGGCACCGCCTAGCCTGGAGGGATGAACGCCCACCGTCGACCGCAAGCCCGACTGCCTGCGCTCTCGGCGCCCCCGGATCGCTCCGGAGGAGATCGGCGCGGCGGCGCACGCGTAGACGAACCCGGAGGTGCAGGAAGCCTCCGGGTTCGTCTCGCGGCGCGGGAACCCGTCAGTCGGTCAGGTACGCGCGCAGGACGGTGACCTCGGACTTGTTGCCCGCGGTGTCCACCACCGTGCCGCGCAGGGAGGCGTGGCCGCCCTGCGGCGGGGTCTGCGTGACGACCGCCCCGTCCTGGACCGGCAGGGTCTGCCAGGTGTAGCCGTCGTCGTAGGAGACGGACACCGTCAGGGACTTCAGGCCCTTGCCGGCTGCCGGGCCCTCGACGGTGACGGGGACGCGCAGCGGGTAGCCCGGGTTGACGGTGCCGTCCAGACGCACCGGGGGTGCGAACCGGACGACGGAGGCGGGCAGCTGCGCCGGGGAGCCGGCGGCGGTGGTGCCGGAGCGGAACCACCAGGTCGCGGTCACCTTGGACGAGGTACGGCTGACGGTGTCGGACTGGGTGGCGGAGGCCACCAGCTTGTAGGCGGCCTCACCGGACGCGACGGCGAAGGCCTTGGCGTCGCGGAGTTCGGCTGCCTGGTCGCCGACGACGACCCCGTTGCGGTAGAGCACGGTCCTGCCCTTGGCGTGGAAGCCGGTGCCGTCGTGCCCGGCGCCGTCCGCGAGCAGCGGCAACGTGCCCCAGATCCGGTCGCCCTGGCGGTAGAGCCCCAGTCCCGCCGCGGTGTCCACCCGTGGCCCGGCCGCGGCGGTGTTGAAGCGTTCCCGGTAGGAGCGGCCGCCCGCGTAGCCGCGCTCGACGGCGTACGAGGTCTCCGCGACCTGGTAGCCGTCCGCGTCCACGCCGAACTGGGATGCGGACAGCGCCCACTTCACGCCGTCGACCGAGGAGAGGTGCATGGTCACCGTGCTCGGCAGGGGCCGCGGCTGCCACATGGAGCTCGGGCCCCCGTTGCCCGGGAGCTGGCCGACGGCTCGTACGACGCCTTCCTTGCCGGGGGCCGAGGAGCCGTGGTCGACCGTTACGGTGGCCAGGTCGGCGGCCTTCAGGTGGCGGGTGTAGCCGGTGGCGGGCTTGCGCACCGGCCCGCCGAGCGTGGCGTGGTACTCCTCGGTCTCGGACACCGCGTGCTTGTCCCACCGCTGGGTCAGACTGCTGCCTGCGGCCGGCTCGGGCCCCTGACCGCGGGTGCGCAGGGGGATTGCGGCGTACAGCCACCATCCGAAGGTGTAGCCGGCGCCGCCGACGCGCAGTTCGTAGCTGGGCGTGATGTACCCGACGACGGACGCGTCCGAGGGCATCGTGATGTCCACCGGCTTCGTGGTGCGCGCGTCGACCGTGACCGTGGTGTTGCGGGTGATGTCGAGGCGAGGCTGGGAGACCCAGTCGAGACCCTCCTCGCTGTTCTCCGGGTCGGCCCAGAGCTGCGAGTCGAGCATGTAGCTGCCCTTGGGGACGCGGATGGTCTGGGAGGCGGAGCCCTCGTGGTTGTCGAAGTTCCTGCCGGTGGCCAGGCCGCTCACGCCCTGGAGGGCGCTGAAGTAGCCGGCCGGCCGCTTGCCGTCCCGGCCGACGTGGCGGATGGTCACCGCGTACGACTCGACCTCGCGGTCGGCGACGATCGCCGTACGGACGCTCTGCCCGGCCGCGGTCGCCACCGCGTGCCCGGTGTACCGGCCGTTGACGGAGCCCCCGAGCCGGGTGTTCAGGGTGAGGTCCACCGACGCGGTCTTCCCGGCGGGCACGGTGACGCTCGGGCGGGCGAAGGCGAGGAATCCGGCCGGGGCGGGCTTGCCGTCGGGGCCGGTGGCGGTCACGGACAGGTTCAGGGTGACCGGGGCGGTGCCCAGGTTGCGGTAGGTGACCTTGCGGGTGACGGGGGCGTCGTCCTCGTGCGGCCACAGCGCGTTCCCGAAGGCCAGCGCGAGCGGTTCGGCGACCACCGACTGGCCGAGCGCCTTGCCGACCGAGATCCGGCCGGTGCCCTGCTGGAAGGCGTTGTACGGGCCGGGCTCGGCGGAGCCGGTGAGGATGCCCTTGATCTGGGCGCCGGTCCACGTCGGGTGCTGCTGCTTGAGCAGGGCGGCGGCCCCGGCCGCGTGCGGGGTGGCCATGGAGGTTCCGGAGAGGGTGAGGTAGCCCGCCGGGTTCTGGCCGAGGCGGCGTTCGATCGCGCTGCCGACGGCGGCGGCCGCGGTGATGCCCACGCCCGGGGCCGTGACGTCGGGTTTGACGGCGCCGTCACCGGCGCGCGGGCCGGTGCCGGAGAAGTCGGCGAGGACGTCGGACTTGTCGACGGCGCCCACGGTGAGGGCGGCGTCGGCGCTGCCGGGGGAGTCGATCGTGCCCGGACCGGCCTTCCCGTCGTTGCCGGCGGCGATGGCGAAGAGGACGCCCTTGTCGGCGGACAGCTGGTTCACAGCGGCTTCGATCGGGTCGATCTCCGGTGCGTCGGGGCCGCCCAGGCTGAGGTTGACGACCTGGGCGCCCTGAGCGACGGCCCACTCTATGCCGGCCAGGATGCCGGAGTCGCTGCCGTAGCCGTCGTCGCCGAGGACCTTGCCGTTGAGCAGCGCGGCTCCCGGAGCCACGCCCTTGTACTTCCCGCCCGACTTGGCCCCCGTACCGGCGGCGATGGAGGCGACGTGGGTGCCGTGGCCGTAGCGGTCCGCGGTGCTGCCGGACTCGGAGAAGTCCGCGGCGGCGACGACCCGGCCGGCGAGGTCGGGGTGGCCCGTATCGATGCCGGTGTCGAGGATGGCGATCTTGACGCCGGTGCCGTCGTAGCCGGCGGCCCAGGCCTTGTCGGCGCCGATCTGCCGCGTGCTCCTGTCCAGGGTGGCGGTGCGGACACCGTCGAGCCAGACGGAGGCGATGCCGGACGGGACGGTCGGCCGGGCGGCGCCTTCCTGCCGGCCGGTGAGCCCCTTCCACAGGGCGGCGGCACTCGCGGGGGTCGCGGTCACGGCCTCCGCGTTGAGCAGGCCGTACGTACGGTCCAGGCGCAGGCCGTCCGCTGAACGCAGGGCGGACTTGGCGGCCGGGGCGGCCCCGTCGTAGCGGACGATCAGCTTCAGCTGGTCGCCCCGGGCCTTGCGGTACTCGGGGCGGGCGAGTTCGGTGAGGTTGAAGAGGCGGGGATCGAGCCGGCCGGACTCGATCAGGGGCCGGGCGTCGAGCGGGACGAGACTGCTGCCCCCTCCGTCCCGGCGGAGCGAGACGGGTATCTTCTCCCGGCCCTTGGCCGGGGCGAAGCCGACCGGACGGCCTTCGCTGTCCACGGTGACCTGGTCTCCCGTGACCAGGGTCAGCCGGGTGAGCCCCTGTCCGGCGGGCTGTCGACCCGCTGTGGCGTCCGGGCTGCCAGACGTGGGTGCGGCGGCGGCGGGTGTGGTGAGACCCGCCGCGAGCGCGATGGCGGCGACGGCTGCCGAGGCGGCCGCCCCCGCTCTCCGAATACGAGGTGTGCGCACGTCAATTCCCCCTGAAAGACAAGCGATCACCGACGGGAAGAAGGCACCGTGGTGTGCTCGCAGTATTGCCCCGGGGCTGATGACCGGTCCATGACCGTTCCGCAACGGTTGGTGACGGCGTGATTCCGGTGGGCGAGATTCCGCGGGAGCCGGCGCGTTCGGAGCCCGGCGGCCGGACCGCCGCGCCGCGGACGCGCGCCCTCCCGGGTGCGGCACGGGACCGGCGGTAGAGTCCGGCCCGTGTCCGGGCCTCAGCGCGACCTCATCGGATACGGCGCCGTGCCGCCGGATGCCGCCTGGCCCGGGGGCGCCCGCGTCGCCGTGAGCCTCGTCCTCAACTACGAGGAGGGGGGCGAGCGCAACGTCCTGGAGGGTGACGCGGAGTCGGAGGGCTACCTCCACGAGATCGTGGGAGCGCCGCCGGTGGTGGGCGGCCGCGACCTGAACGCCGAGTCGATGTTCGCCTACGGATCGCGAGCCGGCTTCTGGCGCGTCCACCGTACGCTCGCGGCCCACGGCGCGCCGCTGACGGTGTTCGCGGTGGCGCAGGCGCTCGAACGCAACCCCGACGCGGCAAGGGCGATGGGCGTGGCTGGCTGGGAGGTGGCGAGCCACGGCCGGCGCTGGATCGACTACCGGAACGTGCCCGAGGACGTGGAGCGCGCCGACATCGAGCGGGCGACCGCGACGATCGAACGGCTCGTCGGCCGCCGTCCCGTGGGCTGGTACACCGGCCGCACCAGCGAGCACACGAGGACGCTGGTGGCACGGGAGGGCGGCTTCCTCTACGACTCCGACGACTACTCGGACGACCTGCCGTTCTACGTGGAGGCAGCCGGCCGCCCGCACCTGGTGGTGCCGTACGGCCTGGACGCGAACGACTTCAAGTTCCTGATCGTGCACGGGTTCACGACGGCCGACGACATGCTCACCTACCTCGTGGACACCTTCGACACCCTGCACGCCGAAGGCGCCGACCGGCCGCGGATGATGAACGTCGGCCTGCACTGCCGGATCATCGGCCGCCCGGGCCGCATCCGTGCGCTGGACGGTTTCCTCAAGCACGTCGCGCAGCGCGGCGGGGCCTGGGTCACCACGCGCGAACGCATCGCCCGCCACTGGCTCGCCGCCCACCCGCCGGCCTGACCCACGCCGGGTCATCGGCAGGTTCGCCTGCCGTACGTGTCGGACGGCGAAGGTTCAGTGGGGGGCGTTCGAGGCGCACCCCCGGTTCAGGCTCGTCGACGACCGGGTAGTGAGCCGCCCATGAAACGTTTCGAGGGGTACGGCGTACTGATTACCGGCGCGGGCCGTGGCATCGGCGAGGCCACCGCCCGCCGGTTGGCCGGTGAGGGCGCGCGGGTGCTGGTCACCGACCTGGACGAGAGCCGGGCCGAGAAGGCGGCCGCCGGCATCAGGGAGTCGGGAGGCGCTGCCGAGGCGCTGCTGTGCGACGTGGCCGACCGCTCCTCGGTCGAGAGGGCCGTCGCGTACGCGGTACAGCGGTTCGGCACGTTGGACGTGCTCGTCAACAACGCCTACGCCTGCCATCCGGACACCCCGCTCTTCGAGGACGACTCCGACGAGACCTGGCACCAGGACCTCGACATCACCCTCACCGGCGCCTACCGCTGCGCCCGCGCCGCCCTCCCGCACCTCGCGGCCGCCCCTGACCGCCGCGGTGCGATCGTCAGCATCGGCTCGGTCAACGGCGAGCGGGACTTCGGCAACCACGCCTACAGCGCTGCCAAGGCAGGCCTCGCCAGCCTGACCCGCACCCTCGCCGGCCACGCAGCGCCGCGAGGGGTCCGCGTGAACCTGGTCGCCCCCGGAACGGTCCGCACCGACGCCTGGGCGGGACGCGAGTCCGACCTGGAAGCCGCCGCCGCCCACTACCCGCTCGGCCGGGTCGGCCTGCCCGACGACATCGCGGCGGCGGTGGCCTTCCTCGCTTCCCGCGACGCCGCCTGGATCACGGGCCTGTGCCTCCCCGTGGACGGCGGCATCCTCACCAGCCACCAGAGCCTGCGCCAGGCCCTGCGCGGCGAGTGACCACCGTCCGCGTCACGTGGCATGCGCGGTGGCCATCGTTGTCGTGCTTGCGGTGCTCGTGGCGCGGGTGACTCGAACAGTGTTGAAGAAGGCCCGCCCTGAAGACGCGCCGGAGGCCCTGGTCGGGCTCGGCCATGTCATCGGCCTGGCGGCGCGGTGCGGTGCGGTGCCTGCTTTACGGAGGTCATCGCACAGACCACATGGCGCTGTGCTCGGCCGCGGGCAACCAGGCGGTGTGGGACAGCGGAGACGACACCGTCGCCTGGCGTCAGGTGTGCGCCGCCGTAGAGGGTGCCGGATCAGGGGCGCTCCGCTGTCCGCTGCCTGAGGGGCACCGGGGCACACACCTGCTCGGCACGACCTTCGCGAAGCAGCCGAACAGACGCCTGCGACGGCGAACTGCGCACGGGAAACGGGGCTTCCGCGCGGGCCGGGAAAGACCGAGGGCCCGGGGAGTGATGGACTCGCCGGGCCCTGGGCCGCAAACACCGCGGGGGACGCGGGTGTGTTCTGCGACACCTAGAGAAACGATTCGGCGCGGTCTGGGTTACGTGCTGCGAAGAAACTCCTCGCGCCGTCTCGGCCTGTTCCGACCGGCCCCGACGATGGTCGTTGGTCTGGACCAGTGGGTGGGCCGGTCGCAGACTGTTTCGATGAACCCGTTACGGATATCCCCGTGAGCACGCACCGGACCGGCGAGCTGCCGTTGCACCGGCTGGAGGTCCCCTTCCCGCATCTCCTGCCCTTCGCCATCGGATCCTTCGACTCCATCGGACCGCTCTCCCGCGCGAACTTCCCCCACCGGCACGCGTTCTACGAGATCGTCCACGTCACCGGCGGCCGCGGCGCGCATGTGCTCGACCTCGCCCACCTGCCCCTGGACCCACCGCACCTGTGCGTGATCACCCCCGGCCAGGTCCACCACTGGGAGGACGCCGAGGGACTCACCGGGCGGGTGATGCTCTTCAACGAGGACTTCCTCCTCTCCCACCCCGACGACGCAGCCGCCCTGGACCTGCTGGCCGACCGGCCATGGCTGCGCCTGAGGGACCGCCAGGACGGGATCCCCGATCTGCTGGCCGAGATGGAACACGAGTACCGGGCCCTGCGCACGGGATACGCCGGGGTGCTGCGCGCCTTCCTGCACATCCTGATCGTCCGGGCCCTGCGCAACCGCGAGCCGGGCCCGGGGCTGGAAGCCGCGGCACCGGGACGTGCCGCCGAGCTGGCCGCCGCCTTCACCCGCCTCATCGCGTCCGCGGGCGGTACGGACGTGTCCGTGGCCTCCTGCGCGAAGGAGCTCGGCGTGTCCGCCGGGTACCTGCACGCGCTGGTGAAGGAGGCCACCGGCCAGACCCCCGGCCGGCTGATCCGCCGTCGGCAGACCTTGGAGGCCAAACGCCTGCTGGCCCGTACCGACCTCACGATCCGGCAGGTGGCAGGGGAGACGGGCTTCGCCGACCCGGCGTACTTCTGCCGCTTCTTCCGGCGCGAAACCGGCCTGACTCCGGGGGACTACCGCGCGGCGATCGGCCCGGGGAGCAGCAGTCCGCAGGGCGGAGGAATTCACCATGATCCCCGGATCCCGTCCATCGCGGCCGTCGCGGAGCGAACCGTAGGTTGACGCCGAGGGGTCCGGGCGAGCGGGTGCGCGCCGCCCGTCCCCGGGCTGCGCCCGACCGCGGCCCGGGGGCTCGGATCCGCCCACCACCTTCCCCGCCCCACGAGTGAGAAGGAGTCCTGCCCGTGCCCATTCCCGGAGAACACAGCACCGACCCGTCACGGTCCGCACCGCCGAACGGCGCCCCCGCCCCGTCCGGCCGGCCGAGCCGGCTGAGCCGCAAGAACTTCCTCAAGGCCGCCGCCCTCGCCGCCGGCACGCCGCTGTTCATCGGCGGTGGAGCGGCCCTTGCCCGTGACCAGCGCGGGGCCGGTGCCGCGCCCGGACTGACCCCGGCCTGCGACGACGGCGATCACCCCACCGTGCCCCAGACGGAAGGCCCCTACTTCAAGCCGAACTCCCCGCTGCGTACGTCCCTGGTCACCGCGTCCACCCCGGGCATCCGGCTCACGGTCAGCGGGTACGTGTTCGGCCGGGCCTGCCTGCCCGTCGCGGGGGCCCTGCTCGACTTCTGGCAGGCCGATGTGAACGGCGCGTACGACAACGCCGGATTCGCGTTTCGGGGCCACCAGTTCACCGATGCCCAGGGGGCGTTCCGGCTGGCGACCATCGTGCCGGGGCTGTACCCGGGGCGCACCCGGCACCTCCACGTCAAGGTGCAGGCCCCGGGCCGGCCCGTGCTGACCACCCAGCTGTACTTCCCCGGGGAGCCGCGCAACAGCACGGACTCGATCTTCGACGCCAGGCTGCTGATGAACGTACGTCAGAACGGCCCGGGGAGGGACGGCACCTTCGACTTCGTCCTGGACGTACCGCAGACGCCGTCGCCGTCGCCTTCCCCCACGGTCACGTCCCCCGGCCCGAGCACGCCGCCCGGGGGCACCTGGGCTGCGGGGACCGCGTACCGGACCGGCGACCGCGTCACCTACGCAGGGACGGCGTACACCTGCATCCAGGCCCACACCGCCGTCCCCGGGTGGGAGCCCCCGAACGTCCCCGCCCTGTGGAGCCGCGGCTGAGACGTTCGAAGGCACGGCAGACTGACCACCGGTGTCGTGCCGGTGCTCCACCGCTTCTCGGGCCGGAAGCGGTGGAGCGCCGGCAATCGGAGCAATCGCACGCTGAGGGGCTCGCGGAGCCTGAGGCGCATGCACCACGGATCGACAAGCTCCTGTACTACCGTCACGGTGGGGTCCGCGGGGGCCTGTGGGGCTCGGGGCTGGAGGAGCCGTGGCCGTGTTGATGGACCAACAGAAGGTGGCTGCCGAGGTTGCGTTCAGGTCGTTCGGGTTCCAGGAATCGGACGACAGCCTGGTGCCCGTACCGTATCCCGATGGCTTTGAGTGGGGGGTGTTCCTCCAGCCGCACGTACGGCGCTTCGACCTGTTCAGCGCAGGGCACACGCACACCGCCGCGGTGACCGCGCGCGTCTGGGACGGCGAGCCCGAGGTGGAGACCATCGGCTGGGACGAGCAGGCCGAGGTGGACTACGAGTCCGTCACCGGCGACGTGGCGGTGTGGGGGACCGGCCGCTCCGATGAGCTGATCAGGCTGGGCCGGGCCGGCTTGTGGCGGGTCCGCGTGAGCTGCGCGGGCAGAGCCGAGGTAGAGAGGGTCACCCGTACCGAAGGCGCTGCGCACGGAGTGGAGCGGTACACGATCGACTTCTGGCCCAAGACGACGTAAGCGGTAAGGCCTGCCGCAAAGGTGCTTCCTGCGCGGCAGGCCCTCCCGGCTTCGAGCCTTCGTAGGTCGAGGCGAAGGCGAGTCCGGAACCCCGTGCGCTGATCAGGTCGCCTGGCGGGCGCGGTGGGCGGCGGCCTTCACCCGGCTTTGGCACTGGGGTGAGCAGAAGCGGCGCCGGCCGTTCTTCGAGGTGTCGACGAAGACGCGGTCGCATTGTGGTGCGGCGCAGACGCCGAGGCGGCCGGCCAGGTCGCTGCCGACTGCGAGCGCGAGGCCGGCGGCGCAGCCCGCGGCCCAGCCGTTGACCAGCGTGTCGTCGGGGCCATGGAAGTGCAGGCCCCAGCCCTCCTCCCGGCGGTCGAGCTTTGGCCGTGCGTTCGTGTCGACCAGCAGGGCGTTGATCTCGTCGGCGGCCCGGTCCAGGTCGTCGGCCTGCGCGGCCTCGAACACGATCCGCATCCGCCCGGCCAACTCCGTCAGGCGCCGCGCGTCCTCGGGCGAGACATGGGGTTGCGGATAGCCGATTGCCGCCAGCGATTCGCCCACGGCCCGCGCCTCGTCGGCAGGTCCGGCGTACGGCGAACCGCCGGAGAAGCCGGGGGTCAGCCGGTTCACGTACTCGACCGAGGCCGCCAGCACACTCCGGGCGTGACTGTCAAAAGATGGTTGACCGGTCACGGTTCTCCTTCGTACGCTCAGGCTTGCGTGACTGATCATACCTATTTAGCTAGTCATGGAGTCGGTAATGAGTGCTGTGGCGACCCTGATCGAGCCGTGGCGCGGTCTGCCCAGGACGGTCTGGGTGCTTGTGGCCGCCCGGGCGGTCAACCGGATCGGCGCGTTCTCGCTGTCGTTCCTCGCGATCGTGCTGACCGTCGAGCTCGGCGCCTCGCTGAGCCGAACCGGTCTCGTGGTCGCGCTCTTCGGTCTCGCGACGGTCCCTTCACGGCTGCTCGGTGGTGTCCTGGCCGACCGGATCGGCCGTCGCCGCACGATCGTCCTCGGGCTGGCCGGCTGTGCCGGGGCTCAGCTCTGGATCGCCGCCAGCACGACGTTGTGGTCCGCCACGGCCGCTGCCATCGTCCTCGGCCTGGCGTTCGAGATCTACGAACCGCCCAGTCAGGCGACCGTTGCCGATGCCACGGCGCCCACCGACCGTCCGGCGGCGTACGGGCTGCTCGGTTCGGCGATGGCCGTGGCGGGCGTACTCGCCGGGTTGCTGGCCACGGCCGCCGGCCACTGGGATCTGCGGTGGCTGTTCGTCGCGGACGCGGTCACCTGCCTGGCTTGCGCTGTCCTCGTGGCCTTTGCGCTTCCGGTCGACGTACGGCGGAATCGGGCGCAGGCCGGTGGAGTCAGCGTGTGGCGCGACCGCAGACTCCTGCTGTTGCTCGCCAGCGGCACGGTGTTCGCCACGATCTACATGCAGCTCGTGGTCGGCGTACCGCTCACGTTGATCGAGCAGAAGCTGCCGGCGTCCGGTACCGGCATCATTCTGGCGGTCTCCGCGGTGGTGATGATCGTCGCGCAACGGCTGCTGCGCGTGCAGCTCGACGACTTCCGCGCGATGAACATCGGCTTTCTCCTGCTCGCCGCCGGCCTGACGATCTGCGCCTTCGCCACCACCTTGCCGGTCTTCCTGCTCGCCGCAGCATTCTGGAGCGTCGGCGAAACGCTCCTGCTGAGCCGCTACCTGACGCAGGCGGCAGGCCTCGCACCCGACGGCGGCCGCGCCCGGTACCTCGCCGTGTTCGGCCTCTGTTGGGGTGCGGCCACCACCGTCGCGCCGCTGATCGTGACCTACCTGCTGGCGACCGCCGGCCCCGAGGGCCTCTGGCTCACCAATGCCGCGGCAGCCGTTGCCCTGGCCGCCGCACAGCCCTGGCTCAGGAGGCGACTGGCCCCGGCATGCCCACGCCGACGGCGATGACGAGGAGGATCCCGGTCATCGGGAGGAGCAGTCGGGCCAGGTGGGACGTCGGCCGGTGTGCCCGGACGGGCCGTCCCGGCGCACCGGCATCCGCCTTACGCCGCGAAGAGCTCCTGCTGCCCCTGGGAGATGCCGGCGAATCCGAGGTCGGCTGCGCTGGATGCGGCAGACCCTGCGATCGGGGAGGTCCAGCCGGCACCGGGATCGCCGGCCCCCGCGGCGGGCGAGGCCCCCGGGGCGTCGGCGGTCGTGCCGGAGACCGAGCTGATCGTGCCGCCGGGGGTGAGGGTGAAGGTGCGGTGCCCGAGCTGGATGCTCGCATTCGTTGCGTAGGCCTCCAGGTTCCCCTTGAAGACGCCGCCGCGGGCGATCTCGGCCCGGGCCGTGCGAGCGGAGGCGTTCACCGACACCTTGGCCGTCCAGCCCCCGCCGAGGTGGGTGATGCCCTTCGACACCCAGCCGCCCGGAACCGGCGCAGGAGCCGGGGCAGGGCTCGTCCTCGCGGTGATCATCCCGCCGGGGGTGAGGGTGAAGGTGCGGTTGCCGAGCTGGATGCTCGCGTTGTTTCCGTAGGCCTTCAGGCTGCCCTTGAAGACGCCGCCGCGGGCGATGTCGGCGCGGGCGGTGCGAGCGGAGGCGTTGACGTCGACGCTCGCGGTCCAGCCACCGCCCAGGTCGATGACTCCCTTCGATTCCCAGCCGCCCACCGCGGCATAGGCGGGGGCACGGTGATTGCCCGTCGGAGCCGTCTGCCCCACGTGAGCGTTGCCGGGCGCGGTGGCCGGCTGGGTGTCGGCGAAGGACGACACCGCCGAGGCGGCGAGAGCGGCAACCGCGCCGACCGTGACGACGGCGATGCGGCAGGAACGCGCAGGGGTACGCACCGGGGTTCTCCTAGGTGACCAGATCCATCCGAAAAGGATTGATGACGGTTTGAACCGCTTTGCTGCGGCCCGAGGAATACGCTACGAGTGCCGTGCGTAGAGCGTCCGTCCGTTGTGTAACGGCTGGCCGTACGACCCCGCCCGCTGCCTGCCGATCAAGAGAAATGCCAGTTCAGATGGCATGACGGACGTTGGTAACCAAGCTGCTGGGACTTCCGGCCCCTGCGCCCTGGGGGGTACTGGACTGGAGCCGGACAGCTGAAAGGCAGGGTGGAGCCGGCCACTCTCGTGGTGGCCGGCTCCACCCGGCATCCGGGCCGCCCGTACCGTGCTGTGGTGCCGTGCTCAGGTCGCGCGCCCGCGGAGCGGGTCCGTACGCGAGCGCTCAGGCCTTGTCCTGCATGCTGCTCCGTGCCGGGTTGCCTTGCCGGGCCGCCTTCGGGTCCTTCTCGGCCGCCTTGGCGCGTACGCCCTGCGCGATGCGCTCGCCGATCGACTTGTCGATGTTGGACCAGTACTGGAAGGCGCGCTCCAGGACCGGCTCGGTCACCCCGTTCAGGAGGTGCCCCACGACGTTCTCCACCAGCCGGTCGCGGGCCGCGTCGTCCAGGACCTCGCGGACCATCGTGCCCGCCTGGCCCCAGTCGTCGTCCTCGGTGTGCGACACGTAGGCGCTGCGGGTGATCGCCCCGTCGGTCTCCCAGCTCGGCGGCCGGCCGTACCGCTCGGTGTCGGCCGCCGGACCGCCCTTGGAGTTCGGCGCGTAGACCGGGTCGGTCGTCTTCCGGAAGGCCATCGCGCCGTCCTTGGAGTACGTGTGCACCTCCACGACCGGGGCGTTGACCGGAAGCTGCTGGTAGTTCCCGCCGATGCGGTGGCGGTGCGCGTCGGCGTACGAGAAGAGCCGGCCCAGCAGCATCCGGTCCGGGCTCGGGCCGATGCCGGGGACGAAGTTGTTCGGCTGGAACGCGGCCTGCTCGATCTCGGCGTGGTGGTCCGTGGGGTTGCGGTCCAGTGTCATCCGGCCGACCTGGATCAGCGGGTAGTCCCCGTGCGGCCACACCTTCGTCAGGTCGAACGGGTTGAACCGGTACCCCTCGGCCTCCCCGTACGGCATCACCTGCACGTACAGGGTCCAGCTGGGGAACTCCCCGTCCCGGATGTGCTCGAAGAGGTCGCGCGTGTGGTAGTCGGTGTCGGCCGAGGCCATCTGGTCGGCCTCGTCCTGAGTGAAACACTCGACGCCCTGGTCGGTCTTGAAGTGGTACTTCACCCAGAACCGCTCACCGGCGGCGTTGATCCACATGTACGTGTGCGAGGTGTACCCGTTCATGTGCCGCCAGGTACGCGGGATCCCGCGGTCGCCCATCAGCCAGGTCACCTGGTGGGCCGACTCGGGGGAGAGGGTCCAGAAGTCCCACTGCATGTCGTGGTCGCGGAGGTTGCTGTCGGCGCGGCGCTTCTGGGAGCGGATGAAGTGCTGGAACTTCATCGGGTCCTTGACGAAGAAGACCGGCGTGTTGTTGCCGACCATGTCGTAGTTGCCTTCGCTGGTGTAGAACTTCAGCGCGAATCCGCGCGGGTCGCGCCAGGTGTCCGGGCTCCCGCGCTCGCCCGCGACGGTCGAGAACCGGGCCAGCAGCTCGGTGCGTACGCCCGGCTGGAAGGCGGCGGCCTTGGTGTAGGCGCTGACGTCATGGGTCACCTCGAAGCGGCCGAAGGCGCCGCTGCCCTTGGCGTGCGGCTGCCGCTCGGGGATCCGCTCCCGGTTGAACTGGGCCATCTGCTCGATCAGGTAGGAGTCCTGGAGCAGGATCGGCCCGCCGGGACCCGCGGTGAGCGAGTGTTCGTCGCTCTCGACGGGTGCGCCCGAATCGG
Source organism: Streptomyces sp. NPDC104226 (assembly GCF_055584085.1). Taxonomy (NCBI): domain Bacteria; kingdom Bacillati; phylum Actinomycetota; class Actinomycetes; order Kitasatosporales; family Streptomycetaceae; genus Streptomyces; species Streptomyces sp. NPDC104226. The sequence continues at coordinate 153,705 of NZ_JBVJMS010000002.1, read as the reverse complement.
TGGTGGTGGCCGGCGGAACGTTGGTCATGGAGCCTTCCCTTCTCGAAGCAGGACGCCGATGCGGTTCAGGGGCGTCCCCGGTGGCAGCCCCGTGAACGTCCGATCCGCGAAGACCACCACCCGCGGCTCTACGCCTAGCCCCGCCCGGCCGATGACAAACGCATGTACGGCCAGTCGCCCCGGCTGGCCTCCCTTCGGCAGACCTCCGGGCGAAGCGGCGCATGCGTGTACCTACCGCCCGGTCGGGCTGTGGCCGTAGGGGCGTCAGGATGGCTGATAGGGGCTGTGCATCTCCAGGAACCGGATGTCGAGGTCGGTCTCGAGGTAGTCCATCCTGCGGTCCCAGAAGGACCGCATGTGGGGAAGTGCGAGATGGGCGTCAAGGTCCGCCCGTGTGCGCCAGGCCTCGTAGAAGACGAACAGTCCGGGCTGCTCGCGGTCCTCGTGGAAGTGGTACTCCAGGCAGCCCGGCTCCTGCCGGGTCGGTTCGACGAACGAGAGGAGGAGTTGCTTCAGCTCCTCGGCCCGCTCCGGCTTCGGGCGTGCGGTGCCGACGAGTGCGAAGGGTTGGGCGTGCATGGAGGGATCCCGTCCGTTAGGTACGAGGAATCTCGTACCTAACGGACGCTATCGAACAGGGAGGTACGATGCAATCCATACCTGAGGGGAGGTGACCCGCATGCCCGACAGCGAGGGCCATCCGTACACCGCCGAGATCGCGCTCGGTCCCGTGCTCGCCGCGCTGAACGATCCGCTGCGCCGCCGGGTCGTGCGCGAGCTGGCGTCCGCACCGGACGGGACGGCCCGCACCTGCAGTTCCTTCGGCCTGCCGGTCTCGAAGGCGACCCTCACGCACCACTTCCGCGCCTTGCGCGAGGCCGGGCTGATCCGGCAGGTCGACCGGGGCAACAGCCGCATGGCCGAGCTGCGCCGGGACGACATTGAGAAGCGGTTCCCCGGGCTGCTGGGCATCGTGACGGCCGAACGGGAGGCGTGACGCGCGGGAGGCCTCGCGGCGGGTCGCCGCCGCCCGAGCTCCGGCGCGTTCAGGCGCTGCCTCCGCAAGAATCCGCTGGCGGAACCGCGGCAGCCACTGCTAGGTTTCCCGAGGCCGTGCAGGAGAGTGAGGAGGTGGTACCCGTGAACGTATCGACATGGGTGCTCCTCTCCGGGGTCATGGTCGGGCGATAGGTCGTCCGGGAGCGCCGTTCCATGGCATTCCCGAAAGGCACCACCATGTACTTCACTTCTGAACGGCGCCTCGACGACGCCGTCCTCGAGCGCGCATTCACCCTCGGTGAGATCCCCGGCATCCTGTGGACGCCCGTAGCCGCGTCCGCGTCCGCACCGACGCCGCTGATCCTGCTCTGCCCTCCTCCTCTCGGGCTGGGCAGGACGTACCCCCGGCTGGTGGGCCGGGCCCGGCACGCTGCGGCCGACGGCTTCGCCACGGCCACCATCGAGCTCCCCGGATGCGGTGACCGGCCCAGTTGGCCCGCGGTCGAGCAGGCCCGCGCCGACCTGCGCCGGGCCATGGAGGCCGGCGAGCCCGTCAGCGACGAGATCATCGACGCCCTCGTCCTCCCGCTGGTCGACCAGTCGGTCCCGGAGTGGCAGGCTGCTTTGGACGCCCTCCTGTCGCTGCCCGAGATCGGCGGTCCGGTCGGGTACTCGGGGGGAGTGATCTCCATCGGGACCCGGCTGGCGGTGGTCGAGCCGCGCATCTCGGCCGCCGTTCTGTTCGCCGGGAGTTTCGTGCCCCGGGTCATGTTCGAGGAGGCCCGCCGGGTCACCATTCCGTTGCACGTCCTGTTGCAGTGGGACGACGAAGGCAACGACCGGCAGGCCGCCTTGGACCTGTTCGACGCCTTCGGCTCGGAGGAGAAGGCCCTGTACGCCAACATGGGCGGGCACACCGGGGTGCCGCAGTCCGCAGGTGACGAAGCGGGCCGGTTCCTCGCCCGGCACCTGAAGTGACGCCGGGCCGCCAGTCCGCCAGCAGGCGGTAGGCCGTGTCGGCCGGATGGTGCCCGTCCAAGGACAGGTTCCGGTCCGGTCCTCCACGGCTCTCCGCACCGCGGGCCCCCGCCAGACCCTCGGCAGGGGCCCGCGCTCGGATTCAAGCGTGATCGGCAGGGTAGGCGGGGGCCACTCGAAGAATCGATCGACGGAGGCACATACATGTTGATGGCTCACCCGGCTGTGCTCCCCGGCCTCGTCGAACGCTACTGGGCCCTGTCCGTCCTCGATGCCGGACCCGAGGTCTCGCCCGTCAGCAAGGAGATCCTGGACGTCGAATACGCCCTGTGCGTGGCCACGGGTACGGCGGACGTGCACGCCGCGCTGATAGCCGCCCGGCACCGCCTGCCCGGCACGGGGACTCTCGACGACTCCGCACTCGATTCCAACTGATCACGGTGCCCGCCTGCTCTCGCGCGGCGTGACGGGAGCAGCACCGCTTCTTGTCGGACGGGCGGACGCGCGACCGAGTTGCTGTCCGCCGCGTGGGGTTCTCAGGGCGCCCTGCGTCACCGTCTCCAGCGCCCTCGCCCTCGCCCTCGGCCGTCGTTCCGGCCGAGGGCGCGCAGGGCGATCCGGTGGTGCTCGGACGCCAGTTCCGCACTACGGGAGTTGCCGAGCTCCCCGTAGAGGCCGGCCGCCCGCTCGGTGACACCGAGGGCTTCCTCGTAGCTGCCGGTGTCGACGAGCGAGGCCCCGAGCAGCAGGAGCGCCTGGGCCTCGCGGTGGCGGTCTCCCGCCTGCCTGCATGCCGTGAGGAACCGCCGCAGGACCGGGACGGCCAAGAGCGTCCGCCCGCCGGCCTGAAGGCCGGTGGCCAGCTGGAACAGCGCCTGGAGCTCGGCGGCCTCCCCGGGCCGGCCCACCGGAGCCCATGCTCCCCGAGGACACCAGTGTGCCCGGCCGGGCCGTCGCGGGGTTGCCTGGGGCGGGGCCCTGCCAGAACGTCCGGATATCGCGCTCGCGGCAGCAACACCACTCGATGTCAGAGCAGTTGGGGAGTAAGTCGACGGCGCATCCGCACGTGTCGCTGTGCCGGGGTTGCCGACCCAGGTCCGTGCGGACGCGGGTGCGGTCCATCAGGGGCAGGCGCAGCACGGCGTCGAACAGCTCGGGTGACGCCGGTACCGGGCTCAGCTTCCAGACCGTGGCCGGAGCCGCCGCCCGCGCGGCTTTGCCGTCATGTGATCGCGCGGCCCGACTTCTCTCCGGCGGTTGTGGGTACGACGGAGTGCGGGATCGAGGAGGCGGGTGTGGTCAGCAAGCAGCAACGCAGATCCGGACGAGGCCCGGTGCCCGTGCCCCGGACATCCGACGAGCCTGCGGAGGCCGAGGAGCCGACGCGGCGCATCGGGCCGGCCGCGGCCGTCCTGGACCCGGGACCCGAAGCCGCGTACCGGGCCGGGCCGGCGGCGCACAGCGGACTGGACCTCGACCAGCTCAAGGAATCGGCCGAGCGGGTCCTCAACGCGTTCCTCGCCTCGAAGGCGACGGCCCCGACGGGCGGAGGGTGCCTCCCGAACCTGGCCCTGCCGCTGCAGGAGTTCACGGCGGCGGGCGGCAAGAGGATACGGCCGCTCCTCGCGCTGATCGGGTGGCACGCGGGCGGAGCCGGCGGCGATCCGCGCACCGCCCTCGCCCTCGCCGCCTCCCTGGAACTCTTCCACGCCTTCGCCCTCATCCACGACGACGTGATGGACGGATCCGAGACCCGCCGCGGACACGGTCGAGGCGATCGGCAACGCCACCTCCGAAGTGCTGTCCGCCTGTGCCGAGATGCGCACGGTGCGGGAGTTCACGCCCCCGTCGCAGTGGCGGGACGTCGAGCGTTCGCTCGACGACATCACCGTCTGGATCGCGGGCAACCTGAAATGGCACCGAGAGACCGGCCGCTATGGCCAGGAGGGTCCCTGAGCGCGAAGAACACTCTCGTGCGTTCCTTCGCGTGGAGGGGGCCGACGCGGTGGGGTCGGGCGATCACGGGCAGGCCGGGACGGGCCCTTCGCCCACGGGCCTCCGCCCTCTGCCGGGGAGCGCTCTCATGAGGCAGGCGGCGCCGTGACCCGGAGGGCGGACATCCGCCGACGTCTCCGGTCACGGCATTAGAGTGCAATGTCACCCGGGAGCGAGCGCTGCGTCCCGGCCTTCTCCCTCACGGCACCGTCTCCCGGGGCCGCGCCATCGCAGGAGCCGCACATGGGCGAGCAGTCGTACCGGGGCCGACCGGACGCCGGGCACGAGGAGGCCCTCTTCGGCATCGAGGACATCGACACGGGGTGGGCAGCGCGCCCGTCCGCGGATGGCGGGCCGCTGTTCCGTGATTCCCCGGCGGTCAGGCGGCTGCTCTCCGTACGGGAGATCCGCGCCGAGCCCGCCGCCGCGGCCTCCCCGCGCGGCCGGCAGATCCTCGCCCGCTTCCCGGACGCCGAGATCGTCCCCGTGGACTCGCACTGGGCCATCCCGGAGCTGCACGGAAATGCGGGGAACGTCGACCGCTGGGTGCGCATCAAGAGCGAGGTCCTGGTGCTGGGGGAGAAGAAGACGCTCACCACGCGGCCCAACGGACGTTCGGCGGACTGGATCGCCCCCGGCCCCGCCAACGGTTGCGCGATGGCCTGCGCCTACTGCTACGTACCGCGCCGCAAGGGCTACGCCAACCCGATCACGGTCTTCACGAACATCGAGCGCATCATCGCCCACCTCGGGCGGCACGTCGCACGGCTCGGTCCCAAGACGGAGCCCAACCAGTGCGACCCCACCGCCTGGGTCTACGACATCGGCGAGAACAGCGACTGCTCCGTCGACGCGCTGATCAGCGACAACGTGGCCGATCTGGTGCGGGCCTTCGCCCGGTGGCCGTCGGCCAAGGCCTCCTTCGCCACCAAGTTCGTCAACCCGGACCTGCTTCTCCTGGACCCCCGTGGCCGTACCCGCGTGCGGTTCTCCGTCATGCCGCCGGAGGACTCCAAGCTTCTCGACATCCGTACCAGCCCGGTGGAGAGCCGCATCGCCGCCGCCGGAGACTTCCTGGAAGCGGGGTACGAGGTCCACTTCAACCTCTCGCCCGTCGTCCTGCGCCCCGGGTGGGATACCGACTGGGCGCTCCTCCTGCGGCACATGGACGACGTGCTGCCGGCTCCGGTGAAGGACCAGGCGGCCGCAGAGGTGATCATGCTGACGCACAACGAGGAACTGCACGCGCTCAACCTCGGCTGGCACCCGCGCGCCGAGGACGCCCTGTGGCGGCCCGACCTCCAGCAGCCCAAGCGCTCCGAGAACGGCAGCTGGAACGTCCGCTACCGGGGCGGCGTCAAGGCCGGGGCCGTCGAGACGATGCGCACGCTCGTGGCCACCCACGCACCGTGGCTGCGGATCCGGTACGCCTTCTGACGCGGACCGGGACCAGGACTCCTCCGGGCACGGCGTGCGGCCCGTGAGAAGGAGGGCCGGGGCATGCCGGGCCGATGGCGGGGAAGGCGTGCGCACATGAGGCCCGGCAACCGCGGTGGTTCCCGCCCCGCAGCAGGAGACAGGCGTCTGGAGACGGCGATTCTGGAACTGCTGGACCGGCGTGGTCCTGCGGCCACCATCTGCCCCTCCGATGCCGCGCGAGGGGTGTACGAGGGTGATGACGACGGGTGGCGCGCGCTCATGGAGCCGATCCGCCGTGCCGCTCGACGGCTGGTCGCGTCAGGCGAGGTGGAGATCACCCAGGGCGGCCGCCCCGTGGATCCGGATACGGCGCACGGGCCGATCCGCATCCGCCGTACCCGCTGACGTCCGGGCCGATCGCCGGGGATCGCCGGGCTTTCCCTTCGTGGGGAGTTTGCGGGAGGGGATACCGGCAAGGCGCCTCGTATGGTGCGAATCGGGTACACGATGATGACCGAGCAGGCCGGACCGCGTGAGCTGGTGTCCCACGTGGTGGATGCGGAGAAGTCGGGGTTCGACTTCTCCGTGATCTCGGACCACGCCTTCCCCTGGCTGGAGTCCCAGGGCCACGCCCCGTACGCGTGGAGCGTTCTGGGCGCTGCCGCGCAGGCCACCTCCAGGATCCCGCTCATGACCTACGTGACCTGTCCGACCTTCCGCTACCACCCCGCGATCGTGGCCCAGAAGGCGGCGACGGTGCAGATCCTGTCCGAGGGCAGGTTCCGGCTGGGGCTGGGTTCGGGGGAGAACCTGAACGAACACGTCGTCGGGGCCGGCTGGCCGGCCGCGCCCGTACGACTGGACATGCTGGAGGAGGCCGTCGGCATCATCCGGAAGCTGTTCACCGGGGCGAGCCTGAGTCACCACGGCGCCCACTTCGACGTGGACAACGCCGTGCTGTGGGACCTTCCCGACGAGCCGCCCCCGATCGGGATCGCCGTCTCGGGCCCCCGCTCCTGCGAGATCGCGGGCGGCCACGGCGATCTCGTGATCGCCACGGAGCCCAGGAAGGAACTGCTCCGGCTGTTCGACGAGCACGGCGGAGCCGGCAAGCCGCGCGTCGGCCAGCTGCCCGTCTGCTACGACACCGACCGGGATGCCGCGGTCGCCCGCGCGCACGACCAGTTCCGCTGGTCTCTCGGCGGCTGGAAGGTCAACGCCGAACTACCTGGCCCCGCCGCCTTCGAGCAGGCCTCGCGGCACGTCCGGCCCGCCGACATCGCGGAGGCCGTGCCGTGCGGCGACGACGTGGACGCCTTCGTCGAGGCGGTACGCCCGTACGTGGACGCGGGGTTCACCGAACTGGCTCTCGTCCAGATCGGCGGCGACCACCAACGTCCCTTCCTGGAATGGGCCGAGGCCAAACTCCTTCCGGCGCTTGGGGAATTGTGAGGGGCGGGGTCGCCGTGCGACGGCATCGCGCCGCGCAACCACCTGGCGGAGGCGTCGGCGGCCGGCGGAACGCGGGCGCTATTGGCGGGCTTTGGATACGGCGTCGGCGGTCTTGAGGAGGCCGGCGCGGAGGCTCTTGACCGGGTCGGACAGGGGGTAGCCCTTGGTCTCCAGCTTCTTGATGTCGGCGGCCGTCGTACGCAGGCAGTCCTCGCGCGGGTACCGGTCCATCGGGAGCAAGGTGAGGTCCATGGGGTAGAGGGCGGCCGTGGCCGGGGTCGAGGCCACGGTGAGGGGGCCGACTTCGAAGATGCTGCCGTTGTCCTCCACGAGGAAGACCTCAAGGGCGTACACGTCACCGACCTGGCTCTTGTCATCGCGGCCGGTCCCGTTGCCCGTGCCGAGCGTCAGGTGGAAGGCTTCGGCCTTCTTCGGTTCGAAGTTGTGGCCGTGCGGGACCGCGACGCGGGTCGTCTGCCCGACGTCCGGGACCTCGATCGCGTAATCCGCGGTGAAGACCGTCCCGCCTCCCGAACCGCCCTCGCAGGCGCCGATCGAGGCCTGGCCCTTGTTCCGGACTCCGATCTCCTTGAAGGAGCGCAGGGAGGTGGTGTCGTTCTTGAGCCCCACCGACAGGATGGTGGCCTCGGTGGTCGTATTGGTGGTGGCCGCTGCGTCCACCTGGTCCTTCTCGGTGGCGGGGACGTCCTTCGTGGAGTTCGCGGACAGTTCGAGGACGGAGAAGTCGCCGGGTTCGTCCTCGGTGAGGAAGTCGTGCGCGAGGCTCGCCGCGGCGACGACCAGGCTGGCGACGGTCACCCAGGCGAGGATGCGGCCGCCCTGCCAGCTCCGGGTCGCTGAGAGTGACCTGCGCAGTCGGCCCGGCGAACGGGCCGGGGGAGTGGGGGCGGGGGGCGGAGTCGCGCCTCCTGCGGGTGCCTGTGCGGCTCCTGTACCGGTGGCGCCTGCTGGCGCCGGAATGGCTCCCGTACTGGGTGTGCTTGCCGCGCCGGGCGTGGTTGCCGGGTTGGGTGTGCTCCCGGTTGCGGGAGATCCCCCGGCAGCCGGCGTACCCCCCGTGCCCGACGTGCCTCCGGGGACGGGCGTGGCCCCCGGTCCCGGTACGGCTCCGGTCGCGGGCCGTTGGCTGCCCTGGGTGCCGCCGCCGCTCGGGGGCGCACTCGATCCGCCCGTCGCCGGTGTGCTCATGTGCCGCGTCCTTCCTGCATGTCCTGTCTTGCAAGCCAAGGCGGCCCGTAAGGCCGTCGAGGTTCTGCGGGAGAAAGAGGCCGCCGAAGCACGTCGCCAGGCCGCAGAAGAACGCAAGCGTCAGCAGCGGGATAAGCCTAAGCGGATCTGTGTTCCCCACCCGTCCCGTGAGACGATGGCGCCGATCATGGCGTGCGCCACGGACCCAGGAAACTCCACAATCGAAGTCCCCATCGATCCGATTATGAATGCGATCGTATGGGAACTCACAGGCGCCAACGATGTCAAGGAGTGCGTAGAGAAGCCTACTGCGCTGGGTTGCGCGGTGGCGGCCGTCGGTGTCCTGCCAATAGGTCGACTGAAGCTACTCAGTAAAATCGGCGACGCTATAGGGGCTGTGAAGGACTACCGAAAAACGGGCGGTGCTATCGGCTGTCTGGTCAGGGCTGCGCACAGCTTCCCTGCTGGAACTCGTGTCCTCATGGCCGACGGAAGTGCCCGCCCCATCGAGGAAATACGTATTGGGGAGGTCGTCGCTTCGACAGACCCTGTGAGTGGTGAAACCGCTCCTCGGGCTGTGGTCGACACTATTCGGACTCCAGAAGACAGGGCGTTCACCGACCTCACCCTCGAGGATGGTGCCGAACTCACATCGACGATCCATCACCCCTTCTGGTCCGCAACGCACCAGCAGTGGCGAGAAGCCGGAGACCTGACAGCAGGAGACCAGCTCCGTACTGCGGAGGGTGATAACGTCTCCATTGCTGGCACGCGTGACTGGTTTGGTCGGCAAGCTGCTTTCGATCTGACCGTCAGCGATTACCACACCTACTACGTCTTTGCAGGGGTGGCGCCAGTCCTGGTGCATAACTGCAACGGCGGATTCAAGGTTCCCGTATCGACCGACGAAATCCGGAAGCTCAATAGTAATTTCGAGGGCACTCGGCTTTTGAATGGGTCGCCCGAGAATGCAATGATCAATGCTGGATATTACAATAGCTTCTGGGAGAAGCCTGGCGTAATGATCAGGGATATCGCCGGAAGTCACATGTTCGACAACGGAAACAAGCGAACTGCGCACGAGGTAGTCAGTCAGCTCATGCAGCGAAATAATGTCGTCAGTGGCCCCACGGCTGACGAATTGTGGGCCGTAATTGACAACGTCAGTGATAGTGCGCGACCTGGTCACACGATGGATATCGGTAAGATCGCAGCGATGCTGCGAGGATTCTGAGGAGATGCTGTGATCGATATCGAGCTGCTCATGGAAGAGTTGGCTAAAGTTGGCGTCACCATGGTCCTGAAGGCCGACCATGGAAGGTTTGCTGAATCGGGCCGCTTCTGGACGATTGTTATGTCAGGTCCTGGATTGGGTGAACAAGGCGGCATTCATACTGATATGCCCAGCCTGCAGGAATGCCTGGACTACGGGTTGGCCGAATTGCAGACGCGTCCTGGAGACTGGGAATGGCTGCGGCACATCGCGTGACATAGAGGTCTTGGCCCCGTCGATTGGTCGGCGGGGCCTTCGGCCGCACTCGGGCAGGTGGTCGTGTGAATGGGATCGTGGCCCGTCCTCCTGCTCATCGTGGGGGCGGGCATGGCGATGCGCCTGTTCCTCGCCGTAGCCGTAGCCGTAGCCGTAGCCGTACGACGCGCTTCCCAGAAAGCCCGGGCCAGCAAGTAGGAAGAACTCGGCGACGAGTTGGCCGCGCTCGCGCCGGGCCGAGGCACAGCTGCGACCGGTCCTGGACGAGGGCGTCCTCGGCGATCTGATGAAGGGGGCGCACTGGCCGCAGATGGCCCGTCAGCTCGTCTCCCTGCAGCAGGTCGGCGTCGACATGAGCGTGTTCCTGCCCCGGCGGGGCGTCGCCACGACTGTCCAGGCGACGCGGCGACCGTCAAGGCGGCGGGCACCGACCGGTGGGCGGACCAGCTCCGCGCCCTGGCACCCGAGGGCCTGGTCCGCTACGCGATGCTCTCGTCCCCGGCCTGGTGGCTGCGTAGGTGACAACGAGGAACGGTTGTAGAGAGGTTTCGGGAACGATAGGTGATCCGCTGGCTGCGGAATGTTGGTGAGAATCAGTAACACCCACCTCGGCGCGGTGTTTGCCGAGGAGCTCAGGAACGATTCCTCTGTTCGAGGCCGATGGAGAGAGGCTGTCATGGAAGACGAGCTGGGCGAGCTGATTCATCTGGCGGATCCGCCGGGCACGAGTGGCCACGTTGTGTCTCTGCGGGTGTTGGAGCTTCCAGCTCCTGGCAGGGACTGCCTGGACTGCGAGTTCGTCATCGAGACCGACACCGTCAAGGGCACCTTCCCGGTCTATGTAACGGCCGATGACCTTGATGACTGGCAGGAGGCTCTTGAGGCGCTCGCCGCAGGTCGGTTCGTGTCATGGCTGAACTCGGGTCGGACGGTCCAGTTCAAGATCAAGCCGCTGAGCCCTGGTGTGATCGGGGTGTCGATCCATGACGGCCCGTCGTCGCAGGTGACGGTCAGCTTCCCCCTCTTCCCGGCGACCGGCTGGATCGATGATCAGCGTGCGCGTCTCGAAAAGGTGCGGCGAGCGTTCGCTAGCTGACCGTCCTGACGTCATTGGTGGTCAGCCGGCAGCTGCTTGTTCTGCGGGGGCGCGGGTGGTTGCGAGGCGGTAGGAGTCGGTGCCGGTCTCGATGATGTTGCCGCCGAAGGTGAGGCGGTCGACGATAGCCGCGCAGAGGCGGGGGGCGGTGAACGTCTTTGTCCAGCCCGAGAAGGATTCGTTCGAGGCGATCGCCACGCTGTTCTTTTCCTCCCGTTCGGTCAGGACCTGGAAGAGGAGTTCGGCGCCGCGGCGGTCGGGTTCGATGTAGCCGAGCTCGTCGATCCAGAGGAGATCGACGCGTCCGTAGCGGGCGATGGTCTTGGTCAGCTGCTTCTCGTCGGCAGCCTCGACGAGATCGTTTACCAGCTTCGTCGCCAGGACGTACTTGACCCGGTAGCCGGCCATCGCAGCCTCGGTGCCGAGCGCGATCAGCAGGTGGGACTTGCCCGTCCCGGAGCCGCCGATCAGGCAGAGAGGCAGGCCCTTCTTGATCCATTCGCACTTGGCGAGGGTGTGGATCATCGCCGCGTCGATGTTGGGGTTGGCGTCGAAGTCGAACTTGCGGAGTGCTTTGTCGCGGGGGAAGCCGGCGGCCTTGATACGTCGTTCGGAGCGTCGGCGGGCCCGCTCGTCGCACTCCGCGAGGAGGAGTTCGGCGAGGAAGCCGAGGTAGTACATCTGCTCGCGCTCGGCCTTCTCGGCAAGCTCGGGGAACTGGGACCGGATGGTGGGCAGCCGCAGCATCCGGCATGCCTGGTCGACGGCAGTGGTGGCGGCCTGCTCGGTGAGTCCTCGCTGGCGGGGAAGGGGCACGGCGTTCTCCTCAAGGGGTGGGGCGGTCAGATCGGCGGAGCCGCAGGAGCTGGTCGTAGTGGGCGACGGAAGGCAGCGGGTGTGTGTCGGGCGGCAGGCGGGCCCGAACGGCAGCGGGCAGCGGAGCGATACCGGGCGGACTTCCAGGGACGACGGGCGGCGCAGGGTTCTCGGGCTCGGCGTCGGCCGCTTTGCGGGCCTCCAGGGCGACGGCGTCCGCGGTCAAAGCGCCGGATTTCAGCGCCGCGGCGAGGCCGGTGATCAGGTGTTCGTGGGGCAGGTGGCCGCTCGTCGTGGAACAGGTGCAGCCACTCGTCGGCGGGTACACCCCGCTGAAGGTCACGTTGCGACAGGTGATGTACCGGCTCGTGGCCGAGGGCGTGCTGCCGCAATCGCCGCCGATGTATCGCCGGTTGTCCGCTCAGCACGCCCAGGCCCGCCGCGAGAGCCGCTGCCCCGACCTGTTCGACACGGTCCGCGAAGTCTACGTCCCGTCGGCCTGGCCGGACGCGGATGGTTTCGCGCGGGAGATGCCCGGCTGGTTCCGCCTGGACCCTACGGCGGGCCAGGGGCATGTCCTGTACGTCGCTGCGGAGAAAGACACCCTTCGGCAGCAGCTGACCGGCTGGCTCGAGTTCGCCGGCATCCCCGTGCTCGTGGTCTGTGGCTTCGGCTCCCAGTCCTACCCGACGCAGTCCGCGACCGGGTCAAACGGGAGCAACGCGCAGCCCACCTCGCCGTGGTCGGTGATTTCGACTGCTCGGGCGAGGATATTGAGCGGGACTGGGTGGAGCGCACGGGGGTACTGAACCTCGGTGGCCAGGGTGGTGCTCACCCGCGAGCAGGGGGCCGCGATGGCCCAGCGGGAGAAGGCCGTGGACTCCCACATGCCCTACTGGAGCGCAGGGTTCGGGTTTCTCCCTTGGTGCGGAGGCCGCTGGTCGCCAGAGCGCTCAGGCCCCGGCACGTCGACGTGTGTCCACGGAGGCACGCCCCCCGATCCGTCCTGCTCGGTGGTCATTTCCCATGTCGTCACGCGCCTGTGGAACCGCAGAGGATTTCTCCCCGACCGGACCTGGGCGCAGGGCTGGTCTTCCCCGCAGCCGCACGCTCCGGTACGCCTGCCTCCACGCCGAGCCTCCCGAGCCGGGTCTGCTGCGCAGTGTTGAGCCTGCTGAAGTTGCGTCGTTGGGTGGTGAGCCACCGTCCTCGCCGTGCCGGGTCACCCAGGGTACAAGCGCGGCCAGGCGCGCGCCTTCGGCCGGCAGGGAGCAGGGCGAGGTAGGTGGAGTGCCGAGGGCAGTCCACGGTTCCACCCGCCGGCCCCGGGGGCCAGCCTTCCTCGATCGCCGTGAGCGATGCGGCCCGGCATACGGGGTCTTTGCCGAGTCCGCCCGGCTGGTGCACATTCCCGACCGCGCGGGGAAGGGGTGGCGTGCAGCGGGGCGGCCAGGGTCCCGTGGAGCTCGTAATAGGCCTGGGCTGCCGCGCCGTTGGTCGACAGCGGGTTGCACCAAAGATGTTAAGCGGACGCGACGAAGGGGGGATCGCGCGTCGTGGGGCTTCAGCACTGATGGGACCGGGCTGCGTTGTGCAGTCCGGCGGGCATGCGGCGGGCGGGGGAGGGCCGCGGCGCGACGGATGTGTCCCTGGCCTGAGGCCGGGTACTGGGCCGCCGAGGTACGGATATGGGCCCGGCACCCAGGCGTGTACCTACCGCAACGACGGTCGAATTCCTATCCTGTTCCTGCTCGAACTCCGGGCAGGATCATTACGGGGCATGCGATGCGAGTCCGAACGGGGGAGCGATGACATGGGGGCGTATCCAGGAACGGTGATCGGGGGGCGTTACCGGCTGACCCGCCCGTTGGGAGCCGGTGGTTTCGGCGAGGTCTGGGAGGCCCACGACCCGGTGCTGGATGTGGATGTGGCGATGAAGATGGTGCGCCTCAGCTCGGTCCCCGACGAGGCACGCGCAGAACTTTTGGCCCGGGCGGCGCGGGAGTCCCGCAATGCGGCGCGCTTACGGGACCACCCACACATCATCACCGTCCACGACGTGATCGAGGTCGACGACGCTCCATGGATCGTCATGCAGCTGGTGGACGGCGGGTCGCTCGCGGACGAGCTGAGGGCGAACGGCCCGTTGACCTTGCGGCGCACCGTCGACGTCGCCGACGCCCTGTTGAGTGCTCTGGGTGCGGCCCACGACGCGGGGATCATGCACCGGGACGTCAAGCCGGCCAACGTGATGCTCAGCGAGAACGGTGACGTCCTGCTCACGGACTTCGGCATCGCCGTAGCCCACACCGATCCCCGGCTCACCCGCACCACCATGGTCATCGGGTCGCCCGCCTACATGGCACCCGAGCGCTGGCAGGGCGCGCCGAACGACGACAGGTCCGACCTCTTCTCGCTGGGCGTGACGCTGTACGAGGCAGTGGAAGGCGTGCCACCGTTCCCCTCGGACAACCCCACCGCCGCTCTGACACAGACGCCCCGGAGTCCGCAACGCGCCGGTCCGCTGACGCCACTGCTCATCGGCCTGTTAGCGAGGGATCCGGCCGATCGCCCCACCATCCCCCAGGCGCTGGCAATGCTCAGCCGTGCCAGAAGGACCGGCGCCCGCCCCACGGAGGGCAGGCAGTCGGGGACACCGAACACCCCGCGGGCGACCGACGAGCGGCGACAGGGAGTCCACGACCCTTCTGTCCACCGACTCGCGGCCGAGCACGATGTGGACGTGAACTCCGTCAACGGCACGGGCGCCGACGGCCGCATCCGGGTTCAGGACGTCATCGCCGCCGTCAAGACGAGACACGGCGCCTACGCGACCCGCGCAGCCCGGGAGTTCGCCGCCCAGCAGGGCATCGACCTGACCAAAGTCGCAGGAAGCGGTAAGAACGGACTCATCCGCATCCAGGACGTCAAGCATCCCTCCACCGGGATGACGGGTGTCGGAGGCATGGCAGTCGCCGTGGCGTGCGTGGTGCTCTTCCTCTTCCTCCTGGCTCGGCTCAAGGGCTGAGAGACTCCCGCCGGGGCCCGCCCTCCACCGGCACCGGACCCAGGATGCGGAGCAGGTGGTCGCCCTCGCCCGGCGCCGGGACCTGCCTGCCTTCCTCGACCACCACGTGCCCTTGGGCCCCGACCAGAGCGCGGTGCACCTGAGCGTGCGCCGAGCCGACTACGACCAGATCGTCCGGCTCGGGTGGATCTCCCCGGTCAGCGGCGACCGACTTTCTTCCGGTTGTCTTCGGGCCGGCTCATCTCGCCCGACGGCTTGGACGCGGTCGCGGAGGCCCAATTTGGTCAGGATGCGGGAGACGTAGGTCTTGACGGTCTCGGGGGTGATGTAGAGCGCTAGCGCGATCTCGGCGTTGGAGAGGCCCTCGGCAAGGTGCTGGAGGACTTCCAGTTCGCGGGGGGTCAGTGTGCGCAGGACGTCGTCCCTGGCCGGGTGGGTGTGGTTTGTCGGGTTCAGGTGTCCGGCGAGGTGGCCGATGAGGTGGCGGGTGACGGCGGGTGCGAGGGGGCCTTCGCCGCGGGCCACGGTTCGTCTTGCCCTGGACGGTGTCGAGGCCGATGCCTTCGAGGTCGTGGCCGACGAGTTCACCGCCATGGTGAAAGCCTCCCTGAGCCGGGACCCGAGCGAGCTGGCGAGCCAGCTCCAACAACTCCTCAACCCCTGAAACCCGTCCCACCCGCACCTTGCCGACCGATAGACGGAGTTGGGCTCACAGAGGGTCAGACGTTACTCCCGGGGCGAGGCCCGTGGCTGCGGGGGAGCACCAAAAAACCACCCGCCGGGCTGATTCCTGCTCTTTCATCCAGGGATTCATCAAGGCCCTGGCAGGGTCAGAAGGGGCAGGGGGGCCGGTGACCTGCACCCGGCTTGGCCGCAGGTCGCCTGCCGGGGGTCTGCCAGGCTCTTCTTCCGGCACACCCCCGGCGGGGCCGGGCGTGTGGTTCCGTACATTTCCCTTGCCCGTGTCAACGAGACGACTGGAGGCGGGTGACGGCTTCCTCCACCGATGCGCAGAACCGATTCCCTTCAGCGTCGTTGAGAAAGGTGAGTTCCTCGGGAGAGTGTCTGGGCTTCCCCGGCGCTGGGCCGTTCCGTGAGTCTCACGGCAGCCGGTGCGCGGCCTGTCCAGTAGACGCCTCTGGCTCGTATCCGGTGGTGGCGGATAATCATCGAGGAATGTTCTGGTCGAGCTGGTGGGTGCCCCTCCAGGCCAGGATTCCGACCCTCCCGCACGCCTGAACTGAGGTGCCCTGAACGTCGGGCTGAACTGGCCGGTGGTATCTCTGCACGTGACAACCGTCGCCCTGCACCACCACCGGATGTGAGCCAGGGACGTTCCTTTCACAGTCCAGCTCGGCGGTGTTTCAGGTCCAAGCCGTGGTCGGCCGAGCGGATGCGGGTCAGAGTGCGATGGGGAGTTCCTCGATCCAGCAGTCGACTGACTTCGCCGTGATCACGGCTTGGGCTTCCTCGGCGTCGGCTCTGGTCAGGAAGACACCCGCTCCGGTGACCTCGGGCCCCTCAAGGCGGGGCAGCCGTGTCATGACGACGTAGACGTGGCGGTGACGCTCCCGTCGGATAGTGGCGTTCTCTTCAGCCGACAGTGCCTCGACGAGTTCCTGGGCTGAGGCGATGTCGAGGCCGGCATGGACTCCGGAAAGAGGCCGGCTGGGCCAGGTGATCGGCCTGAAAGGGTGGAAATCGTGGAAGAAGCTCTGCTGAGTGCGCCCGAGCACTCCTTCCGTCCAGCCGACAGCCATGGCCACCACGTAGTCGCACTCGCCTTGGCTCTCCAGGACGAAGACGCGATCGTCACGGTCGAAGGACACACTTGCGTGTTCGGCCTTCACCCGCTCGCTCTCGGCCTCGGTTGCGCATCTGATGGCCAAGCCTCGGTAGTCGGTATTGATCTTCATCACGGCGGCTGGCTTGAACAGCAGGTCGATTGTCGTCTCGGCCTCGCCGGCCTCGCCGGCTTCGCCGGGGCGCCCGAGACTTCGCATCAGGAGCTGGCTGTGGCTGGCGGTGTAGGCCAAGAGATGGAAGCTGCGGTCGCTGCGAAAGACCTCGTTGCCGGGGACGAACTGGTGATCGAGGTTGAGCCAGATGCTGTCCGTCATGGGCTCACGATCTCCGTCCCGCCCAAGTTGGTCAATGTCAGGGTTCACCTGAGGGACCCGGGTCCGCGCTCTCCCCGCCCTGTTGATGCCCGCGGTCCTTCAACCTGCCGCTTCTTGACTGGGCTCCACTGAACCCCCACCAACTTGAAGTCGTAGTTCAAAGGGCTGGTGTGACCGATCGTCCACATGCTCACGCTGGTCATGGACGGGAGTTCGCGATGAAGATCCCCTGTCGCGGTTGACTTCGATGTTTCGTCAGGACGAGCGGAGCACGCAGGAGGCAGATTGGCGCGGGTGGGGGCGGTGCGGAACTTGATGAGGATCCGCCAGTTCTTGAGATGGGCGAAGCCGTGCTTGACCGGTGCCCGTCCGATCGCGAGGACGCGGCTGGCTTCCTTCTCGTCCGGTGCGAGCTTGTGAGTGCGGCCGGCCGGGGTAGACGGCTGACCGGACCGCCCATCGGCGCGGCCAAAACTCAGGAGAGGACACGATCAAGGTGAGCGACGTCGAGCACCGGAAGCAGACCCCCGACGGAGCGGCCGAACTCCTGGTTCGCTGCCTGGAGAACGAGGGCGTCGAGGTGGTGTTCGGCGTGCCCGGCGAGGAGAACATCCGTTTCACCAACGCCCTCGCCCGCTCGGAGAAGATCCGCTACGTCCTCACCCAGCACGAGCAGGCCGCGTCCTTCATGGCGGAGATGCACGGCCGGCTCACCTGCTCGGCGGGTGTGATGTCCGCGACGCTGGGGCCCGGCGCGATCAACCTGATGCTCGGCGTCGCCGACGCTATGACGAACAGCACGCCCGTCGTCGCAATCACCGCGCAGGTCGGCAAGGAGCGCAACTACAAGGAGTCCCACCAGTTCGTGGACCTGGTGAGCATGTTCGCCCCGGTCACGAAGTGGTCGGCAGAGGTCCCGGCCACCCCGGCCATCCCCGAGATGGTGCGGCGCGCGTTCAAGACCGCGGAGTCCGAGCGGCCCGGCGCCGTCTATCTCGCCGTGCCCGAGGACGTCGACGCGGCGACGGACGGCTCGGACCTGCGCCCGCTGCGCAGGAACGTCGTGCAGCCCGAGACTCCGTCCCCGAAGCAGATCGAGCGAGCGGTGGAACTGCTGCGCGAGGCCCGCCGACCGGTGATCCTCGCCGGACACGGCGCGGCGCGCGACGGCGCCGCAGAGTCGCTGACGGCGTTCGCCACCGCACTCGACGTGTCGACGGCGACCACCTTCCACGGCAAGGGCGTCCTGCCCGACGACCACCCGTGCGCGACCGGCACCTTCGGCTTCATGCGGCGCGACTACACCAACTTCGGGTTCGAGGAGGCCGACGTCGTCATCGCCGTCGGCTACGAGCTGCAGGAGTTCGACCCGTCCCGGATCAACCCTGACGGGGACAAGAAGATCATCCACCTCCACCGCGTCCCGGCGGAGGTGGACGACAGCTACTCGGTCGACGTCGGCATCATCGGCGACATCTCCGCCTCCCTCGACGCCCTCGCCACCGCACTCGACGGCCTGCGCTGGACCATCGACGACGAGGACACCATGGCCACCCGCGCGCTGCTGGCCAAGGAACTCGAGCAGGGCGTCACGGACGAGCGCTACCCGCTCGCCCCGCAGCGCATCATCGCCGACACCCGCGCCGCGCTCGGTCGCGACGACATCGTGCTGGTCGACACCGGCGCGCTCAAGATGTGGATGGCCCGGCTCTACCCGACGTACGCGCCGAACACCTGCCTCATCTCCAACGGCTTGTCCACCATGGGCTTCTCGCTGCCCGGCGCGCTCGCGGTTCAGCTCGCCCGGCCGCAGACGAAGGTGCTGGCGGCGGTCGGTGACGGCTCGTTCCTCATGCACTCCCAGGAAATCGAGACGGCGGTCCGCGAGAACATTCCACTGACCGTGCTGATCTGGGAGGACAACGGCTACGGGCTCATCAAGTGGAAGATGGACCTGGAGGTCGGGGAAAACTCCAACACCGACTTCGGTAACCCGGACATCGTCCAGTACGCCCGCAGCTTCGGCGCGAAGGGCTACCACATCGAGTCCGCTGGGGATCTGCTGCCGACGCTCCGCGAGGCACTGGCGGACCCGGGCGTGTCGATCATCAACTGCCCGGTGGACTACGCCGAGAACATGAACCTCATCGAGCACCTCGGGAACCTCGACTCGGCGCTCTGACGCGCCCGCCGCGAGGCCCGACCCCCGCACGGGCCGCGCGGCGGCCCTCCCGCAGGGGCGGTGCCCTCGGGTTTCCGGCATCGCGTGGCATTTCCGCGGCGCGGGGTAGACGGTCGCCGTCAGGTTCGTCCGGTCGAGGAGAGGAACGATTGTGATGCGTGCTCGGAGCATAGGTGCGGCAGCTGCCACGGGATTGGCGCTGGTGGCCGCCCGCGACCTCGTGCAGAAGAAGCACGCGCTGCTGAGGAACTTCCCCCTGGTGGGACATGCCAGGTATGTGCTGGAGACGATCGGCCCCGAACTACGGCAGTACATCGTGACGTCCAACGACGAGGAGCGTCCCTTCAGCCGTGACCAGCGCAGCTGGATCTACGCGTCGTCGAAGGGGGAGAACAACTACTTCGGGTTCGGCACCGACAACGACGTCGAGCACGTGCAGGGTCATGCATACGTGAAGCAGCGTACGTTCGCCGGCGCGCTGCCCGATCTGAGCGACCCGCAAGCAGCGTTGCCCTCGGCCAAGGTGCTCGGCGGACCGCGCGGCCGCGCGAAGGCGTTCCGCCCGGCGAGCGTCATCAACATCTCGGCGATGAGCTTCGGCTCGCTGTCCGGCGCGGCCGTCACGGCGCTCAACAAGGGCGCGGCGCTGGCCGGGACGATGCAGAACACCGGCGAGGGCGGCCTGTCGCCCTACCACCTCAACGGCGGGGACCTTGTTCTCCAGATCGGTACGTCGTACTTCGGCTGCCGCAACGAGGATGGGACGTTCAACCTCGACAGGCTCAAGTCCATGGTCGCGGGCGCGCCCGTCAAGGCGATCGAGATCAAGCTCTCGCAGGGTGCGAAGCCGGGGCTCGGGGGCATGCTGCCGGGCGCGAAGGTGACCGACGAGATTGCCGGGATCCGCGGCATTCCTGCGGGCAGGGACTGCGCTTCGCCGTCGAGGCACACCGCCTTCCACGACGTGGACTCGATGCTCGATTTCGTGGAACTGTTGGCCGCGGAGACCGGATTGCCGGTCGGGATCAAGAGCGCCATCGGGGAGACGGAGTTCTGGGAGGAGCTCGCCACGCTGATGGAGCGGGGTGAGCGAGGGGTCGACTTCGTGACCGTCGACGGTGGTGAGGGCGGCACGGGGGCGGCTCCCCTGATCTTCGCCGACTCGGTGTCCCTGCCGTTCCGCGTGGGCTTCTCCCGCGTCTACGGCGTGTTCGCCGAGCGGGGCCTGACCGACGACGTCACCTTCATCGGCTCGGGCAAGCTCGGCCTGCCCGAGAACGCCGTCGTCGCGTTCGCCCTCGGCGTCGACATGATCAACGTGGGCCGTGAGGCGATGCTGTCCATCGGCTGCATCCAGGCCCAAAAGTGCCACACCGACAAGTGCCCCACCGGCATCGCCACCCAGAACCCGTGGCTGGCGCGCGGCATCGACGCGCCCTCGAAGGGCATCCGGGCAGCGATGTACCTGCGCACCCTGCGCAGGGAGTTGCTGAGGGTCTCGGGCGCCGTCGGTGTCCCCCACCCGTCGCTCATCAACCCCACCGACATAGACATCCTGAACGGCGACTACGACGCCCGCACCCTGGGGAGTGTGTACGGCTACAAGGACGGCTGGGGCTCGCTCGGGCCGGAGCTCGCCCATGAGATCGCCGAACTGATCACCACCTGAGCTGGCTACTCGGCCACCTGCTCTCAACCGTCATGCCCTGCGCAGCACGCCCACCGAGTCGAGCGCACCGAGCGGACGGTGGTGCTGTCAGGGAGCGATGCGCCCATCCGGTAGAGGCCACCCGATGGACGCGGTGCGCACCACCCTCGTCCCCGGTACCCCGTACATCGCCGGCCGCCGGTGCCAGTGCGGCCTGCGATCTGGGGGTCCTGGTCGGCCGGGCCGGCTACGAGGGCAGGGGGTGCTGGGCTGGGCGGGCGCGGAAGCCGTCGAGCAGGTGGGCGGTCAGGCGGCGGGTGGCGCGTTCGTCGTCGGGGAGGGCCGTGACCAGTCCGTTGTGTGCGAGGAGCGCGGCGATGAGGTCGGAGGGGTGGAAGTCCGGGCGGAGCTCGCCGGTGGCGCGTGCTCGGCGGACGAGGTCGGTGAGGGCGTGCCCGGCTGCTTCTCGTTCCCGGATGTGAGCTTTCGCGTCGGCGGGGAACGCGGTGAGGAAGGCGGCTGGGAAGCCGCGTTCCGCGCGTTGGAGGCGGCACAGTTCTTGAAACAGGCCGCTGAATCCCCGCCACGGGTCGGGGTCGGCGACGGCGGCCGCGAGGGCGGCCCGGCAGCCGGCCGTCTGTTCGGTGAAGGCTTCCCGCAGAAGGTCGGTGCGGGTGGGGAAGTGCCGGTAGAGGGTTGCCGGGCCGACGCCCGCTCGTCGGGCCACGGCCGCCATGGGAGCGGCGATGCCGCGTTCGGCGAAGACCTCCCGGGCTGCGGCCAGCAGACGCGAACGGTTGTGGCGGGCGTCGCGTCGACGGGACGGGGCCTTGCCGGGCACGGGTCCGTCGGACGGGTTCCCGGAGGTGATCCGAGAGGAAGTCGTGGTCACTGTCTCTCACCTCGGGCGAAAACGGATGGTGCATTCCGAATTCGATCCTACGGTGAGCCCACCGGGGCGAGGCAGCGCCGGTGGCAGAGCGACGGAAGGCGGACAGGACAGTGGACGACGCTGTGGAGGGCCGCGGGGAACCGGCGACCGCGACGACCATGCGGGCGGTGCTCTTCGACCGGTACGGAGGCCCCGAAGTCCTACGCCTCGCGCGGGTACCGCGCCCCGTTCCACGGACGGGTGAGGTATTGGTACGGGTGGCCGCGTTCAGCGTCAACGGCGGAGAGACCGCCTTCCGGGCGGGCCGGCTGCGGCTCCTCAGCGGGGGCTCGTTCCCCAAGCGGATCGGGATCGATCTCAGCGGCACCGTGGCCGGATTCGGACCGGGCGCCGCACCCGGTGCGGGCGGCCTCGCCCTGGGGGACCGGGTATGGGGGGTGATGGAGCGCACTTCGGGGTACGGCAGCGCCGCCGAGTACGTGAGCATCCGGCCGGAGCGACTGGGCCTGATACCCGACGGCACCGACCTGGTCGAGGCCGCCGCGCTGCCCGTTGCCACAACGGCGGTGACGGCGCTGCGCGACACGGCACGGCTGCGCCCCGGCGAGCGGGTGCTGGTACGGGGCGCGGCGGGCGGGGTCGGCAATGCCGTGGTGCAGCTCGCGGCGGCGGCCGGGGCGCAGGTCACGGGACTGGCGCGGGCGGGCAACCTGGACTTCGTACGGTCCCTCGGCGCTTCCCGGGCCGTGGACCACAACGCCGTCCACCTCCGCGACCTGGGCCGGTTCGACGTGGTGGTGGACACGGTGGGCACCCGGCTGCCGGAGCACCGTGCGCTGCTGGCTCCGGGCGGCAGGATGGTGACGATCGCCTTCGACCTGGGACGTCCGGTCCGTTCTCTGGGCTACCTCGGGCTGAGCACGCTCCTGCACGGGCGGAGCCGGGTGCGGTTCTTCAGCGGGAATCCGCGACGGGACCTGCTCGACGAGGTGGCCGCGCATGTCGCGGCGGGACGGTTGCGGCCGATGGTCCACATCGTCTTTCCCATGGACGAGGTGCAGGGGGCGCACCGGGCGCTGGAGGCAGGCGGTGTGCGGGGGAAGTACGTGGTGTCGGTAACGGCCACTTGAGTACGACCGCTTCCGCCCGCAGTCGCCACTGCAGTCTCCCCGGCCGGCCGCCGAGCGGCAGGAGCCGCCGTCATCCGCACGAGGCCGCCACCGCACACCAGCCGGGTCCGACTCCAGGGGCCCGACCCCCGGCGCTGCCTCGCCCGTAAGGGACGTCCTGCTTCCAGCCGTCCCGTAGGGGCGACCGACGGCCGGCTCCCGGCTGATGCCTAGGCGTGGTCGGCTGGATGTGTAGGGCGCCGAGCGTGAAGGCGGGAAGACATAGACGTGGCTGGTGGCGTCCGTCAGCGTCCAGCCCTTGAGCGCGACCGCGGCACGGGTGCCGTTGGTGCAGCACCCACTCGGTGTTGAGCGAGGCGTTGGTGCGGGTGTCGCTGCTGGGGGAGTCGTACCAGAACTACGTCACGCGCAGCGTGTCCATGCCTGCGGCGTCTGCCTGGCTGGGGAGCGCGAGCGCGGTCACGGCCGTGATCGCGGCGATGGCCACGACATGGAGGGTGCAGGGCAT
The DNA here is from genome assembly GCF_055584085.1 of Streptomyces sp. NPDC104226. Classification (NCBI taxonomy): domain Bacteria; kingdom Bacillati; phylum Actinomycetota; class Actinomycetes; order Kitasatosporales; family Streptomycetaceae; genus Streptomyces; species Streptomyces sp. NPDC104226. The sequence continues at coordinate 130,744 of NZ_JBVJMS010000002.1, read as the reverse complement.
GAGCATGGGGAAGTCCGTTCAGGTCAGGAAGAGCCTCCGAGAGTGGCGGGGTGTGACCGGGACGGTAGGGGTGGATGAGCCGGTGCGGGGCTGAGGTTTCCGGCTCGTGGCAGAACGTCACCCTTGGGTGTGAGGGTATGCCGTGGAGCGCCGCCTAGCGAAGCGGGCGGTATTCCCTACACGACGGTCGGGCCTGCCCAGGAGGGTGGCGGATGATCTGCCCGTCCTCAGGGCAGCCGGCTGCTGTTCTGAGGGTTCTTGTTCTTCAGGAGCTCCGCCTCGTGGTGGCGTCCGAGCTGGGTGTAGGTGATGGTGAGGCTGGCGCGGGCCGTCAGGGTGTCGGGGCGGTGGGGGCCCGTTCCTGTTCTGGTTCTGGAGGAGGTCCTGCGGCTGGCTCACGCAGTTCTCTGACCTGGTTGAGTCCGTCGAGTTGCTGATCGCGACGGTTCTGTGCGGCAGGCTGCCAAGGTCCGCCCGGCTGAGGGGCCGCAGTTAGTGTCGGCCGTGAACTCGGCCTTCTTGCAACTGAGTTCGGCATCCGTCTGTCTGCGGCAGGTTGCTGGCCAGTAGGGAAACGGCTTTCGCGGAATCGTCTTTTCGCCCCTGGGGAACGAAACATGGAAAGCAAGGTTTGAGAGCGGTCTGCGGCATGCGCGGAAAAAATTCGCCGGGATCGGCAAACGTATACCGACTTTAGGGTGGCTTCGACTGCAGAACAGTCGGCGGCCTGACGTTGCGTCAAAGACTGCGTCGGTGGAGCAGACGAACCAGCAGGGCGAGATATGCTGTCGGGTATGGCGAATGAGAACGGATGGACTACCGACGGTACGGAGATGGCGTGGATGGCCGACGTGTTGGCAGGAAGGCCGGCCGGGTTCGTCTCCACGATCGTCCCTGACGGATTCGCCTGCTACCTCCGGGTGCTTCATCGGTGGGTGAGGACCGACGGGACGGGCGTGACGGCAACCTGGCGGGAATTGGCGCATCAATTTGAGATTCCCTATCACGCGGAAATGTCGTCGTCTTCAATGGCGGATGCCGTGAGGGATACGGATAGGGAGCAGGACTGGACTATCTCGAGGGCTGAACCTGACGTCGGCACCAGGGTCGCTCTGTCCCGCATCCTGGATGCGCATTCTGGAAGCCAGCCTGTCTACTTTGCATACGGTTGGGAGGCTGTGTTGTGGGATGTGGAAGCTCCTCTCATCGTGACCGGGTCCTCGGCTGCTGCAGTGGAAAAAGTCAGGGAAGCCGTGAGTGAGAAGGGCGACCTCGAAGGACCCGAGCACTGGTGGGCTCAGGATCGCAGTTGGGTTGTCGTCACCGATCGCGATCTCGACTCCACGTATGTGGCCTGCTCCAAGGGCGTTGCTCAGGCAATCATGGATGATCCGCAGATCGAGTCTCTGCCCGTGACCCAGAACTCCCGCATCGTCCGATAGCCCGGCTCAATTCCACCTCGAACGTCACCGCCTCACCTACCTATAGAAAGCCAATTGGCCCTGGCCGGCCGCTTGCGCGGTCGGCCAGGGCCAATTTTCTAGTTTGCAGAGTTGGGCTTTGGAGGCTTCGGCTTCACGACGTGATACTTGTCAAAGCCGAGAACCTTGCTCAGCTCTCCGGAGAATCCGATGGTGGGGTCGTCGTCCCCTCCTGTGGAGCTCCACTTCTTGTATTCAACGTTCCCGCCATCGAACTTCCAGAATTCGACTTCCTTGCCCTCGCGTGTATAGATCTTCTGCGGATCTCCGAACTTCTTCCGCAGTCCTCGTTCGATCTCTGCGAGTTTCTCGGAAGGAATTTCGTACACGGGGCCGGATCCCTTCTTTCCGAAGGGTTTTCCGGCCGAGTCGAGAGCCATGTCTCCGAGCTGGCCGATCCTGCCCATGCGCGTCGCGGCGGCCGCGTCGCCGGCGTCGACTTCGGCTGCGAGCTTGCCGAGCTTCTTGAGCTTGGCGAGTTTGGCCGGCGGGATGGGGATCAGGGCCATGGCGAACATGCCGCAGGTCGTCCCGCCAGGGGCATCCGCGCAGGCCTTGAGTTCGTCGTAGCCCAGCATGCTCTTCAGACCCTCGCGGTAAGGGTCGAGGACGTCTCGGGAGTCGCCGACCTCTACTCCGCGTGCCCAGGCTCCGATGACGCAGCCGGCGGCGCCGCCCTTGAGACCGGTGCAGTAGGCCTTCTTCTTGTCGGCCTCCTCGGCCTCCTTGCGGAGCCTTTGCTCCTCTGCGCCGAGGCGGGCCTGGAGTTCTTCGCGGTACTTGGCGGCCCAGTGGCCGTAGGCATCCCACTTGGCCTTGTCGGCTGCCTCGGCGGACTGGCCCGCGGCCAGGGCGTCCTTGTGTGCTTGGTCGGCTGCCTGGTTGGCGCTCCAGGCGGAATCGGAGGCGGCCTGGTGGGAGGACTCGGCGAGAATCGCCGAGATCTCGGCGTCCCGCGCAGCCTGGTTGGCGGACTGGGCCGCGGCGCGCGCGGTCTTGGCGGAGGCGGAAGCCTTCGTTGCGGAGTTCTGCGCGCTGGTCGCTGACTTCTTGGCGTCCTGCGCGTACTTCCCCGCGAGGGTGGAGGACTTCTTCGCCTCGGCGGCCGCTGCGTCCGCGTCGGCCTTCGCCTGGTTGGCGATCGCGGCAACCTCTGCTGCCCGCCAGGAGTCCTCCTGCGCCTTGGCGGCGATACCGGAGGCCTCGGAGATCAGCTGCTGGATCTGGTGGCTGTGGGTGGTGGTGAGGTCGTCCTTGCGCTGGGCGACGAACTGGGTGTACTTGATGAAATCGCGCACGAGCTCCGGCGGGCCGGCCAGCGCGATGCGGGCTGCGGCCTTCAGCTCGGGTCCTCCTGTGCCGAGGTACTCGGTGGCCTTGACCCGGTCGTCCTTGGCGCGGGCGTCGTGCTGGCCCCGGTTGAGGAAGGCGAGGAGCGCTTGGGCACTGCCGTCCTTGAGCGCCTTCTGGGCTGCTTCGCTTACTCCCACCTCAGCATCGCTGATGAGGGCGGTGGCCCTGACTCGGTAGTCGACACGGGCGGCTTCGTGCTGGCCTGTGCGGACGAAGTCGGATATCTGCTGGGGGCTGCCCTTGAGGGCCTTGGCCGCTGCGGTGCGCACGGCCTGGGGCTGGGCGGTGTCGTCGGCGAGCTTCTCGGCCGTGACCCGGTCCTCTTCGTGCAGGCCCTGCTGCCAGCCGTAGCGCAGGTAGTGGATGACGTCGGCGTCAGTGCCGGACAGGGCTATGCCGGCGTGGTACTGGCTCCATGAACCTCGCTGCTTCAGGGCGGTGAGGGCGAGCTTGCGGCCCTGGGCTGCGAGGTCCTTGACGTTCGGTTTGGGTTTCGCGGCCTCGGCCCCCAGCCGTGCGGCTTCTGCGTCGAGGGCCCGGTGGGATTCGATGGTGCCGTTGATGTCCTTCTGCAGGTCATCGCTGGCCTTCTTCAGGTCCTTGGCCTTCTCGATGGCGCCGGCGGTGCGGGTGTTGAGGTCCTCCTGTTCGGCCTCGCGGGTGAGGTCGTGGATCTCGGTGGCCTTCTTGACCGCGTCGGTCGCGGACTGCGCGGCCGTTTTGGCTGCCTTCGCGTGGCGGGTCGACTCGGCTGCGGCCCTGTCCGCCTCACCCGCATGGTCTGCGGCGTTGTCGGCTTCCTTGGCCGCGTTCTGCGCGTGGAGGGCTGCGGAGTTCGCGGCGTCGTGGGCCTCGTAGGCGGCTTTGGCGGCCTTACGGGCCAGGGCCTCGGAGGCTGTTGCCGCCCGGTTGGCCTCGCGGGCGTGGCGGCGGGCCTGTTCGGCTGCTTCACGTGCTTCGCGGGACTGGACACCTGCGGCTGCGGCAAGCCGGTCGGCCTCGGTCGCGGCATCGGCCGCGGCCTGGGCGTTCTCGCCCGCACTCTTCGCCGCGTTGGAGGCTCCGGCGGCGGCCTCGGCTGCCTTGCCGGCCTCCCGGGAGGCCCCGGCTGCCATGCCGGCGCTCTTCGCCGCTTCACGGGCCTCTTCTGCGGCCTTGCGCGCATCGCCGGCCTTGCCCTTGTCGGTCGCCGCGGCCGCGGCGGCCTTGCCGGCCTTGCTGGCTGCGGCGGCCGCCCCGATCGCGGCGGCGGATGCCTGGGACGCCGCGCTGGAGGCGACCCGGGCGGCACGTGTGGCGGCGGCCGAGGACGTGACTGCCTGTGCGGCGGCGCGGGCTGCACCGCGGGCGGCCTCGGCCGCCCGTCCGGCCGCACCGGCTGCCTTCAGGGAGTCGTTCTTGGCTTCCTCTGTCTCCTTCTGGGCGCGCTGGGCCGCCTCCTTGGCCAGACGAGCGGCGCTGACGGCCGTCTTGGAGGTTTCCTCGGCGAGGTTCTTCGACTGCTCGGCCTGCAGACCTGCTTCCTTGGCCTGTTCGGCGAGCTGGGCGACGGTGGCGTGTTCCTGGTCCCGGGTGCGGGCCACGTGCTGGCCTACATCGAGGAACTCCTCGACCTCTTCCGGGGTGCCCTTGAGAGCGACCTTGGCCGCGGCCTGAGTGGCAGGGCCTCCGGTGCTGATCATCGACATCACCAGCACGCGGTTGTCCATGCGGCGGGCGTCGTACTGACCTTCGGAGAGGAATTTGCTGACGTCCTCGGGGGTGCCCTTGATGGCTTCCTCGGCGGCTTCCTTCACGCCGACGCCGCCGGTGCTCATGACCGACCAGGCCTGGACCCTTTGGTCCTCGGCGAGCGGGGCCTTCCAGCCCTTTTGAAGGAAGGTCTTCAGGTCTTCGTGGCTTCCCTGGAGGGCCTTGCGTGCGGCCTCCTGGACGGCAGTACCTCCCATGCCCGCAAGGGTGTAGCCGTCGACGCGGTCGTCAATCGCCTGTTCCTGGGCCCTACCGGTGCTCAGGAACCGGTTGACGTCGGCGTCGCTCCCGGTGAGCGCAGCCTCGGCTGCCGCCTTTACACCTGGTCCGCCTGTGGTCCACAGTTCAACGACCCTTGCGCGGCCGGTTGCTTCAGGCATCACGTCTGACGCGGCGACTGCCGGAGTGGTGTTGATCACGCCCGCCAGCAGGGCGACTGGCAGCGCCATCGCACAGGCCGCCTGCAGGCGCCGCGGCCGTGTTCGGGTGCTGGTGCCTGCCCTTGGCTCGCCTGAGCGGCGAACACAGTTGTTCACTTCATGTCCTTGAGTCGATGAGCGTGGACCGCCTGGCCGCCCACACGGCCCGGTCCCACGGGGTGCGGCGCAGCCGTGCCGGCTTGGGCAGGAGGGCACGGTCTGCGCGGTGTCACGGTCTTGGCGTCTGTCCGGTGAGACGTGGCCCTGAGTCTGGAAGCTGACCTCCACTCAGAACGGCCTGACACCGAAGCATATGTTCGCAGAAGCGAATAATGCTGTTAGATTACACAGAACTTACCGACATGACGCACATGCCAGACATCTTGCCCTTATGGCCAGATTGTCCTTACCTAGAAGGAAACCTTGTGATATCTCGTGCTCGTGCCACCCTGGTCGCGGTCGCCATCGCAGCAGTCGCAACCTCGGCCGCGGGAGGCGCCATCGCGTCAGCCCAGCCGGCGGAGCCCGCCCCCGGGACCTCGGCCGCGGCAATGCCCTCGGCCGTCGAGAGCTTCGGGTATCCCGACGCAGCGAAGATCGAGCAGGAACAAGGCATCAAGCTCAAGCGGGGGGACGGCAAGCTCCTGCTGACCTCGTGCGAGGGCACCTACGACGTCATGATCGACGCCCGCAAGGGCGCCTTCTGCTTCAAGACTCTGTCCACCAAGGCCTACGTGACTCTGGAGATCGCCGACACCTTCGGCATCTGGACCGAGGACCACCCGGTCAAGGCAAAGCTGACTGCGGAGGGCAAGACCAACACGGTCGACGTCCCCAAGAACTCCTCCAAGCCGGTCGGTGAATCCGACAAGCCGGGAGGCGGCAAGCGATCCGTACTCGTCGAACTCCGCATCACCGGCTAGCGGCACCGACATCCCCACGAGAACCGCGGCAACGCGCGTGCGCCCGTCTCAGCCCGACGAACCGCGCCGCGACGCCAAGCTCGCCAGGGGGACCGTGACCCCGTCGTCCTCGCCCTCTGCGAGGACCTGCTCGAGACCGACCACCCGCACCATCGTGAGCGGAACTGACACTCCGGGCTCCTCGTCAGCACCCGTTCCCGTCCGAAGGAACTCCATGTCTTCCCCCCGCCCCCGTATCAACCGGATGGGCACCATCCTCGTCACCTCGACCGCCATGGCCGCCTCGGTCATCTCCGCCGGATCCGCGCACGCCGCCGTCGGAACCCCGGACACCAAGCGTCCCTACGTCGGGCAGCTGAACATCGGGGACGAGGCCAACAGCCGTGCCTGCTCCGCCGTTCTCATCGACCAGAGCTGGGTGGTCACCGCATCGGACTGCTTCGCCAAGAAGCCCGGAGAGGCCGTTCCCGCTGGAAAACCCCAGATGCCGGCCAAGGCCACCTTCGGCAAGACCGTCCTCGACGTAATCAGCATCGTGCCGCGCGGTGACCGCGATGTCGTCCTCGCTAAGCTTTCCAAGCCCGTGACCGGCATCACCCCCATCAAGGTCGCCACCGCGAAGCCGGCCGCGAACGCACCGGTGACAGCTGCCGGGTTCGGGCGCACCAAGACCGGTTGGGTACAGGACAAGGTCCACACCGCCGCGTTCGGCGTCGCCTCTGCCGACGCTACGACGCTGGCTCTGACCGGCAAGGGGACCGACTCCATCTGCCAGGGAGACGCGGGCGGTCCCGTGCTCAACGGCAAGGGGGAGCTGGCAGGCATCAGCAGCCGGTCCTGGCAAGGCGGATGCATGGGCACCCCCGCCACCGAGACCCGCACCGGCGCGGTCGCGGCCCGTGCGGACGACATCCGAGACTGGATGAACAAGGAGATCCTCGCCCAGTCCGTCGGCTGGAAGACCTCGGCCCTCATCCAGACCGGCGTCAGCGTCTACCAGGGAGCCCGGCTCGGGGACGGATCCTGGACGGACTTCACCGACGTCCAGTCCAAGGCCGGCAACATCGGGGGAATCAAGAACTGGGCCGTAACCGCCGCCGGGATCGACGGCGCCACGCACGTCGTCGCGGTCGGCGGCGACGGAATCCTCCACCACACCGTCCGCTCCGCGGACGGCACCTGGACCAACTTCGGCAACATCAACGAAGTCGCCGGAACCCTCACCAACATCACCCGGGTCTCCACCGTCTCCATCGGCAACGACCTCCACGTTCTTGCCCTCGCGGACGGCAAGGTCTACCACGCCATGCGCAAGGCCGACGGCAACTGGACCCACTTCGGTCAGGTCGCAGCCGCTGTCGGCCCGATCGGCACCGTGACCTCCATCGCCACCGCCAGCGTCGCCGGCCAACTCCACATCGCAGCCGTAACCGGCGGCAAGGCCTTCCACACCGTGCGCAAGGCAGACGGGAACTGGGGCAAGTGGGGAGACGTGGCATCGGTCGCCGGCAACACCGGCCCCATCAACCACATCGCGATGACCGGCATCGGCGGCGACGTCCACGTCGTCACCTCCACCGACAACGGCGCCAACCAATACCACACCGTTGGCAAGAGCAACGGCCAGTGGGACCCCATCGCCCACCTCAGCAGTGTCCTCGGAAAGGTCACCACACGGTCCGTCAGCGCCACGCACGTGAACGGTGAACTGCAGGTCGGCGTCGTCACCACCGCCAACCAGGCCCTGCACACCATCCGCCACGCCGACCGCACCTGGGCCCCGACTGCTCCCGTGCCGCTCGTCGGCATCAAGGGCAACCCGGGCAACATCACCATCACCGGCACCATGTAGGTCCTGAAGACCGGGCGGGCGCCGGGACGACATCCGGTGCCCGCCCGCCGTACCCCCACCCGGGCGAACCGCGCTTGGCGCACACAGCGAACCGTGACAGGGCCATCGGCCACGGCTCCGCCACACCGCAGGCCGGACGCCGCGTCAGCCAGCACCGCGCCGGAACAGACCAACCCTGGGATTGGATGACGGGCCACAGGGCGGAGCGTGTACTGGGGTCGGCAGCGCACGCGCAGACCCTGAAGCCCGCCTGGCCCGGGGGCCGAACTTCAGGGTCTGTGTGTGGGGGGTGGGTCGAGCAGGGCGGGGTCACGGCCGTCCAGGGCTCCCCAGAGACGGGCGGCGACGAGTTCCGTCATGGCCAGGCCTGCGGTGCTGCCGTCGGCCAGGACGACGGGCACGATCAGGGCCGGGCCGCCACCGGGCATGCTCACGGCACACACAGCGCGTTCCAGCACGTCAGCGATCAGGATCAGGGGGGCCGCACTACCGGTCACGATGAAGGCCTTCCGTATCTACGCGCAGGTCCGGTCGGCGCCGGAGAGCCCGCGGTGTGGTTTCGCCGGCAGCCGCAGGCGTACCCGGCGAGCTGGCCGACGGAGTCCGCTGATCAGGGCCGCACGTCTCTTGCTTCGAAGCGGGAGGGGCCGAGTTCGAGGGTGAAGGTGACCTGCTGCCCCGCGGAAAGGCTCCCGGACTTGCTCCGCAGATCCGCTCTGACCACAGGGACCGGGATGTCAGAATCGACGGGGACGATTTCGCCTCGGCCCTGTGCGCGGTCCCACCACCGGACAAAACCCAGCACTCGCCCTTCAAGGGTCTCTGCCTCACACATCGCACGCTCCCGTCCTGACGGTGCCGGCGGAACCACCCGGCGACAGGAACGCCCGGGTAATTCCCTCAATATCCGTATCGTCTGGTTCGCGTGCTTCATGCGGGGGACCGCTCCAGGGGGTGAACCGGGAGCCGCCCGGAGCACACCGCGATACAGACCACCGCTGGGTGCACGCGGGCGCGCGCACCAGGCAGGCATAAACGACCCCAACCGGGCCCGCGTTTCCCGTGCGAAGCAAGGTTTCAGACGCTGCGCGGTTTCCGGGCCGCCGTCTGCCACTGGCTGCAAGCTGTCCGGGGGTTCGTGGCGCAGTGCGTACGACAACGTCGTGGTGACGGACGCGGCCCGTCTGGCCGTCTCTTTCGGATCGTGCCGGTCCGAGCCCGGCGCCGGGTGTCCTACCAGTGGGGCCAGGCCTCTGCAGGGGCGATGTCCCAGGACGTGCCCGCGAACTCTCCGGGATTGGAGAACAGCGCCCACGACACCACGGTGTCGCCGGCGCGCTGTGCGCCCACCTCGAAGCCGACGTCGCCGTCGACGCGCAGGTCTCCTCCTGGGCAGGACCGCAGCCGCACAGGGCCTCCCGCCCCGGGACGAATCCACTGTCCTGTGCCTGGACGGGCACGGCCCCCACACCACCACCCCATCACCATGTTTACCCCCACAGGAGACAACCTGCGGTGCATCGGACCTCGCCCGGAGCCGGAGCCGTCAGGCCGGCCTTGGACACCGTCCCGGATGGGGTCAGTGTGAACACGCAGTCCTTGCGGGTGGCGCCGAAGTACGTGGAGGAGGCGCACGCTGACAGGGAGGGCACTGCGCACTCTGGTGGCCCAGGACTCCCTATGACCGGTTGAAGCCTGGTGGCGGGCGCGGGGCGGGCCGGCAGGGTGGAGCCGTGATTCCCGACCCGGGAAGGGGCGCGGATCCTGTTGATCTGGCGGCTGCGAAATTCGAGTGCGGTCGATTGCTGTGACGGTGTGGAATCCGGGATATGATGATCGTTTTGAACGAGCCCGGTGTCGACGTACTGACCGAGGCCGTGGACGCGCTCCGTACGTGGCAGGACGACCGGACACCGCTGCAACTCCACCCGGGGGATCTCGGCTGGGCCTGGGCGTTGGGCAGGGAGAGGCTGGCCCGGGCCGTCCGCACCTGGAGCACGGACGGGCGGATCGTCGCCGTCGGATACCTGGACGGCCCCGACCTGCTTCGGCTGACGACCGCACCGGAGCTGCGAGAGGACGAGGCCCTGGCGCGTCACCTGCTGGCGGACATCAATGATCCCGAGCGCGGGGTCCTGCCGTCCGGACAGGTCAGCCTCGAGATCCCCACCGGTGCCCTGCTCCGCGAGACCCTCGTGGGGGCGGGCTGGCATCTGGGCGAGCCGTGGACGCCGCTGGGCCGCGACCTCGGCGAACCGGTGAAGGACCCCGGCCTGCGCATCGAGGTCGCCGGTCCGCAGACGGCGGAGACGAGGGCCGCCGTGCACCGTTCGGCGTTCGGCAGCCCGAGGTTCACCGAGGAGATCTGGCAGGTCCTGGCGGCCGGGCCGGTCTACGCCGACGCCCGCTGTCTGATCGGCTACGACGACCGGGACAACGCTGTGGCCGCGGTGACGGTCTGGTCTGCCGGGCCCGGCAGGCCCGGCTTGCTGGAGCCGATGGGGGTCCATGCCGACCACCGTGGTCACGGTCACGGGGTGGCGATCTGTATCGCCGCTGCGGCGGCGCTGCGCGAGATGGGCGCGTCGAGCGCGCTGGTCGCCGCCGAGAGCTCGAACACCGCGGCCGTCGCCACGTACAAGGCGGCCGGCTACGAGCCGGCACCCGAACGGCTGGACGTCGTCCGAGCCGCCTAGGGAGCCCCGGTCTCGGCTTTGCAGGATGACGAGTTCGGTGCCCGGGAAGCCGCCGTCGGCGATCGTGGTGGTCTTGCCGACGGCGGCCTCGGCGCCGGACTCCTCCCGTGCCTTGCAGTCGTTGCGGTTCCAGGCGAGCGGCGAGCGGCGTCTGCGGACCGTGTCCGCACCCTGGCGCCGCAGAACCGTCACCGGCTTCCCGAAGGCCTGAGGACTCAGCCCGGAGAACGGGGCCATCCAGGAAGAATCCGACGCCGTGATACTTCCTCGGGCGACTCCGAGACGTCGGCCTGCACGTGCGCGAACGCCGGGCGGATGACGGCGCCCTCGTCGGGTATGTGGTCGCGCTGCCCGGCGACCGCGCCGACGGTGGCACCCGGCCGGTCTGGTTCGCCGGTTCCACGCTGGCCTGCGACCTGTCCCTGCCCCGTGTCCGCGAGTACTACGAGCCGGGCGTCACCGACGCGGACTGGGCGCTGGCCGAGCACCGGATCCGCGAAGCATCCTCCCTCCTGGCGGTGGCCGCCGCGCATGGCCCCGGCCCTCGTCCGTACCCGGGTCCAGGCGGTGGCCGACGCCTTCGAGCAAGCCGCCCGTGCCGCCTGCGCCCGCTCCGACGAGACCGCCACCATCTATCTCGCCGGACTCGACCTCGCCGTCGTCGTCATCTGGGCAGCGAGGTGCTCCGAAGGGAATGCCCCTGGCCCGCCGGATCGAGCAGCTCGTGTGGTGGTCCGGGCAGCGGGTTCCCGACCAGGGAGTGCAGGGTCGCGTACGCCCCGGTGTCGCCCGCCAGCACGCCGCCCAGCAGGACTCCCGTCTCCCCGTCCAGGACGAGCTTGGCGTAGCGGTCTCCGCCCCGGTCGCTGCGGATGAACTCCAGCGCCCCCTCGGTCCGGGCGTGCGCATCGCCGAAGCTGCCCACCTCCACCCCGAGGAGCTTGAGCCGCGTGGAGAGGTCGGGGTCGGTGAAGGCGCCCCCGTCGGGGTCGCCGCACAGCTCCCGGGCGACCATGGCGGCCATCCGGTACCCGGGGGCGACCAGCCCGTGGCAGCGGCCCTCGACCGCCGCGCAGTCCCCGACGGCCCAGACCCGTGGATCCGGTGTCCGGCAGCGGGAGTCCACGAGGAAGCCGCCCCGCTCGCCCGTGGGCAGATCCGCTCCGGCCGCGAGTTCGTCGCAGGGCCGCACCCCGGTGGAGAAGACCACCAGGTCGGTGTCCAGGATCTGCCCGTCGGCAAGGGTCACCGACCGCACGCGGCCGTCGGGGCCCGCGTCGACCGACCGCAGCCCGACACCGCACCGGGGCCGCACGCCCAGGCCGTCGACGAGTCGGCCCAGCAACCGGCCTCCGCCCTCGTCCAGTTGGACGGCCATCAGCCACGGCGCGGCCTCCACCACCTCGGGGTGCATGCCGAGGGCCGCGAGGGCGCCGGCGGCCTCAAGTCCCAGGAGCCCACCGCCGACCACCACCGCGGGCCGGCCCGGGCGGGCCGCCGCGCGGATCGCCCTCACGTCGTCGAGCGTGCGGTACACGTGGCAGCCCGGCAGGTCGTGCCCGGGCACCGGCGGTACGAAGGGCCGCGCCCCCGTGGCCAGTACCAGCGCGTCGTACCCGGTCCGCGCGCCGTCCGCCGTGAAGACCGCCCGGCCCGCCCGATCGATCCGCGCCACGGGCGCCGAGAGCCTGACCTCGACCAGGTCGTCCCCCTCGAACGAGGCACCTTCGAGGGCCAGTTCATCGGGGTCGGCGCCGCGGGCGAACGCGGACAGGGCGATCCGGTCGTAGGCCGGCCGGGACTCCCCGGCCATCACCACCACCCGCCAACTGTCCGTCCGGTCGCGTTCCCGCACCTCCCGCACCAGGCGGTGGCCGACCATGCCGTGGCCGACCACGACGAGTACCCGTGTCATCCTTCTCCCGCCTCTCGTGCCCACACCGCGCACCGGTCCCGCAGTTCGTCGCGGCAGCCGCCGCAGCCCGTGCCCGCCCGGGTGGCCGCTCCGAGGGCCTCCGGCGTACGGGCGCCCGCGCGCCAGGCAGCGGCCAGGGCGTCGCCGGTGATGTTGTTGCAGTGGCACACCACGGCGGTGCCGGGCGGAGGCCCGGCCGCGTACCCCGGGGCCCCGCCGAGGAGCAGCGCCAGCCGGTCGGCAGGTACGGGCGCTCCCCGCTCGTGGAGGCGGACCACGTCGGCTGCGGCCCGGCCCAGGCCGATCAGCTCCGCACCGGTGAGCCTGCCACCGCACAGGGACAGCCGTGCGTAGCGGCCCCGGGCGGTGTCGGCGAGCACGACCGTCTCGTCGGCCCCGGCCGGGGTGCCGACCCGCATGAGGTCCAACTCCTCTGCCTTGAGCCGCAGTACGCTCCGGCTGCCGGGGGTCCCGGCGGTCCGGCCGCCCGTGAGCCGCACGGCCAGCGCCTCCGCTTGCTCCCAGGCGGCCGTGAACCCCCCGGCGGGGACCCGGCCGGTCGGGCCGGGTGCGGCGAAGGGGCCGTGGCCGCCGCCGTCGAGGGGCTCGGCACAGTCGCCGAGCGCGTGGACCCGGTCGGCGCTGGTGCGCAGGAGGTGGTCCACGAGGACACCGGTGCGGACCGCCAGCCCCGCGGCTCGGGCCAAGCCCACGCGTGGGCGCGCGCCGACGCACAGCAGGACCCGGTCGGCGTCGAGCGGGCTGCCGTCGTCGAGGGTGAGGAGGCCCGGCTCGCGGGCGGCGACGGTCCGCCCCGGCCGGACGTCGATGCCCAGCGCCCCCAGCCGGCCCGTCAGGGCCTCGCCCCCGCGCGGATCGAGGTGCCGGTCGAGGGGGTACGGGCCGCGGTGGACCAGGGCGACCGGGTGGCCGCGCCGGCGCAGGGCCAGGGCTGCCTCGACTCCGAGGATTCCCCCGCCGACGATCGCCACCCCTGTACGAGGCCCGTCTGAGGCGCCCTGCCCTCCGGGCGGCGGCACCGCGTCGTCCAGGGTCCGCAGCGGCCGTACGCCCTCGTGGAGCCGCCCGTCGCCGCGGCGGGCCCAGGGCAGGTCGGGTACCACGGCTGCGGCTCCGGTCGCCAGGACGAGCCGCCCGTACGGGAGGGAGTCGCCGCAGTCCGTGTGGACCAGGCGCCGCCGCTGGTCGATCGCGACGGCCCGCACGCCCAGCCGTACCACCGTGCCGGGTGGAGGTTCGGGCAGCCGCAGGGCGCCGGCGGGCAGGGAGCCGTCCAGTACGGCGGTGATCAGGGGCCGGTTGTAGGCCGGTTCGGTCTCCGCCCCGAGCACGGTGACCGGACCGGACCACCCGTGGTGACCGAGCCGCTGGACGAGCCGGTGCGCGGCGGGCCCGTACCCGATGACCACGATGCCCTCGTCCTCCCGACTCCGCCGGGTCACGAGGCCGGCTCCAGACGCACCGCGCACACCTTGAACTCGGGCATGCCGCTGCGGGGGTCGAGCGCCGCGTGGGTGAACAGGTTGGCCCGTCCGGCGCCCGGGAAGTGGAAGGGCACGAACACGGTGTCGGTCCTCAGCCCGGGGTCGTGGCGCACCCGTGCCAGGGCACTGCCGCGGGCGGAGGCGATCCGGGCGAGCTGGCCGTCGGCGATTCCGGCGCCCGCGGCGGTGTCGGGATGCACCTGGACGAAGGGTTCGGGGGCGGCGTCCACCAGTTCCGCGACGCGCCGGGTCTGGGAGCCGGTCTGGTAGTGGGCCAGGACCCGTCCGGTCGTCGCGTACAACGGGTACCGGCCGCACGGGCGTTCGGCGGCGTCGCGGTGTTCGACGGGGGTGAAGCGGGCGCGCCCGTCGGGGTGCGCGAACCGGTCGAGGAACAACCGCGGGGTTCCCGAACCGCCCTCGGGGCAGGGCCAGTAGAGGGCCTCGCCCGCGTCGAGGCGGTCGTAGTCGATTCCGGAGTAGTCGGCGGGCGCACCGCGGGTCGCCTCCCGCATTTCTTCGAAGACGGCGCGGGGTTCGGCCGGGTAGTGGCCGGCGGGCTCCCCCAACCGTACGGCCAGTTCGCCGATGACGGCGGCGTCCGGGCGCACTCCCGCAGGCGGGTCGAGCAGTCGTCGCCGGCGCAGGACCCGTCCCTCCAGGCTGGTCATGGTCCCCTCCTCCTCGGCCCATTGCGCGACGGGCAGGACCACATGGGCGGCGAGGGCCGTTTCGGAGGGTACGAAGTCGGCGACGACGAGCAGCTCCAGTCGTGCCAGCCGCTCGGCGATCCTGGCCGAGTCGGGGGCTGAGGCCGCCGGGTTGCAGCCGAACACGAGCAGCGCGCGGGGGCCGCCGGGGCTGCCGATGGCGTCGAGGATCTCGTACGCGCCGGGAAGGGTACGGGCACCGGGGGCCGGGACCGGCGAGGGGAGCCGGTCGGCGTCGACGCCCCAGACCCGGGCGACGTGGGCCCGGTCCGCCGGGTCGGACAGGGAACGGTAGCCGGGGAGTTGATCGGCCTTCTGGCCCATTTCGCGGCCGCCCTGGCCGTTGCTCTGACCGGTCAGGGTGCCGAAGCCGCGGCCCGGGCGGCCGGGCAGGCCGAGGGCGAGGGCGAGGTTGGCGAACGCGGCGACCGTGTCGGTCCCCTTGCTGTGCTGTTCGGCGCCGCGCCCGGTCAGTACGTACGCGCTGGGCGCCGCGGCCAGCATCCTTACCGCGGTGCGCAGTTCCCCGGCGGGGACCCCGGTGACGGCCTCGACGCGCTCGGGCCACCAGGCGCAGGCCCGCGCCCAGGTCTCGTCGAAGCCGCTGGTGCGCCCGGCGACGTACGCCTCGTCCAGGAGCCCCTCGCTGACGGCGAGGTGGAACAGGCCGAGGGCCAGGGCCAGGTCGGTGCCGGGGACCGGCCTCAGGTGCAGGGCGGCAGCGGCGGCGGTACGGGTGCGGCGGGGGTCGACGACGATCAGGTCGGCGCGTTCCAGGTGCCGCATGAGGGGCGGCATGGTGTCGGCCGGATTGGCGCCGGCGAGCAGGACCACGTCCGCGTCGTCGAGGTCGGTGACCGGGAAGGGCAGCCCCCGGTCGATGCCGAAGGCGGCCCGCTGGGCGACGGCGGCGGCCGCCATGCAGAAGCGGCCGTTGTAGTCGATGCGGGTGGTGCCGAGGGCCAGCCGGGCGAACTTGCCCAGCAAGTAGGCCTTCTCGTTGGTGAGGCCGCCGCCGCCGAGGACGGCCACGGCGTCGGGTCCGTGGGCTGCGCGGATGGTCCGCAGCCGTTCGGCGGTGTGGTCCAGGGCCTGGTCCCAGCCCGTCGGCGCGAGCCGCCCGTCGCCATCGCGCAGCAGCGGAGCGGTGAGCCGGTCCGGGGCGCCGAGCACGGCGGTGGCGGTCCAGCCCTTCTGGCAGAGGTGGCCCCGGCTCACGGGGAAGGCGGGGTCGGGGCGCAGGCGCACCGCCTCCCGGGGGCCGCTGAGCAGGGTGGCGCACTGGAGGGCGCAGTAGGGGCAGTGGGTGGCCGTCTCGGGACCGGGGGGCGCGGCCCCGGCCGGCACGGCTTCGGGGAGCACGCCTTCGCGCAGCACGGCGTGTTCCGTGCCGGTGGGCTCGGCGGCCGGGGGCGAGGTGAGGGTCACCGGGCTGCCCCCACCCGTACGGGGCGGGTGGCGAGGTCGGGCCGGGCGGGCCGCCGGGGGTGTCCGGGGCCCGGCCGGTCGAACCGACCACATGGACAGAACGGCGCATTTACGGCATATCCGGGCATGGGTCCGGATTACCCGAGGCCGAGTTTTGATACGCCATCGGAAATCCCAAATCCCCGCCAAGCGAAGGCTCAGGTCGGCAGGACGCGGGCCTTGCGGCGCGACCGGTCCGGCCCGGGCCCGCCGATCGGATCAGGCTCGGGATCTGCCCGGCACCCGAACGGCGCACGGGGGAAGCCCCGCCGCGTACTTCAGGGCCTGCCGTCTGACTCCCTGGCCGCAGCAAGCCGGGCTGGTTTGTGAAGGGACGACCTGGTTCACACCGAGTGGCAGTGGCAGTGGCAGTGGCAGTGGCAGTGGCAGTGGCAGTGGCAGTGGCAGTGGCAGGGGCAGGGTTTCCTGCTGGGGGCGGTCATGGGGGTGGACGCCTCCGGGAGCTGGAGGCGGATCTGGGCGTTGGTCTGCCTGAGCAGTATCGGAGTTTTCTGCTCCGTGTCGGGAGCGGGGGAGCCGGCCCCTACTACGGTCTGATGACACGCCCTGACCTCGGTCGTCTTCGCCGCCGTTGCTCGCCATCGTCGCCCGTGGCCGCCGCGACGGTACCGCGCAGTTGTTCGCCCTGCTGCGCGAGCGGCTCTGGACCCGCCGTCGCGCGATGCGGCCCTGCCGGGCCCGCTCATCGGAAGCCCTGAACGCCGTCTCCGACCGCCACATCGGTCTATTCCGCGCCGTGGTCGAGGCAGTGCCCGCGCCCGGGTAGCCGCCAGACGGAGTATGTCTTTCCTGAAGCGTTGCGATGTGTGACTCTCGGTAGCGTGAGGACCGTTCGGGGTGCCTCGGAGTCCGTGGGGTGGAGAGTGGAAGCAGTGGCACCGCGCGATCGTGGACGTGCGATCGGCAGATTGTGGTGGCGGTTGGTCGCGGCGAGCGCGGGGATGGCCCTGGGGATGTGCGCCCCGTTGGGCGTCGCTCGGGCCGACGGGGCAGGGAGCGGGCCCGCGTGCTCGGCCGATGGCGGTGGGGCGCAGACTCAGAGTCAGACGTGTACGTACAGCCATACCGGTGGGGCCCAGATGTTCACGGTGCCCCAGACGGTGACCACCGTAGCGGTCACCGCCTACGGCACGGGCGACGGAGCGCCCAGCCGAACCACCGCCACCGTGTCGGGGCTGACCCCCGGTCAGGCCCTCCAGGTCAACGTGGGCGGCTCCGGCGGCGGCGGCGCGTCTGATGTGCGCGTGCAGAACGGTGACGGTCAGTACGGGGCACAGGACCGGATCGTCGTCGCCGGTGGCGGCGGTGGCGCCGCCTACCCAGGGCAGGGCGGTGCGGACTCACCCGGCGGCTGGGCCGGGGGTGGGGCGAACGGTGTGACCGTCACCGGCGTGAGCACCGGAAGCGGAGCGGGCTACACGCCCCCGTCAGGGTCCGGCGGCAGTGGCCGCGTCGACATCTCCTGGGGCGCCCCGGACACCCCGTGGGCGGCCGACTCCGGATCCTGGACGGCCACCAGCGGGCAGGCGATCACCTTCACGAGCAGCGGCAGGGCCTACTCCCTGGTCATGCAGGGCGACGGGAACCTCGTCGAGTACGACGTCGCGCGCGGCAGCGCGGTCTGGGCGACGGGCACGAGCACCCCCGGCGCCTCGGCACGGTTCACGCCGGAGGGCCGCCTCGTGGTCGTCGGCCCCTCCGGTCAGGTGCTGTGGCAGTCCGCGACCTCCGGCGGCCCTGCCTCCCGGCTGTCGACCGGTGCCGGCGGCAGCCTGGTGATCACGGACGCGCAGGGGCTGGAGCGCTGGTTCACCTCCACGACCGGACGGTTCGGCGGGCTGGTACTGCCCGCGAACTCCGCGGTCTCGGTCACCGGACACCAGTTGGTGATGCAACTCGACGGAAACCTCGTCTGGTACGGCGCTGCGGGCACGGCCGTGTGGGCCACCAACACGTGGGGCCACGACGGCCAGGGCTTGAGCGCCCGTTTCACCGGAGCCGCACTGGTGATCCGCGACGCTGCCGGCAACACGCGCTGGAGCACGCCCGGAGTGAACACCTCCACCGGTGTCCTCGCGCTCCAGGGCGACGGGAACATCGTCATCTACGGCTCCGGGCAGAGCGGCGGCCAGCCGTTCTGGGCGTCCGACACCTCCGGGTAGCGGCGAGCCGGAGCGGTGGGAGTACGGGACCGTGGAGGGTCCCGTACTCCGCACGGAGCCGCCCCGTGTCACGTGAACCAGGGACCGAAAACAGGCGACTTCACCCGAATCGGGACTGTTCCTAGGCTGGACGGGCAAGCAAGCGGAGCAAGCGTCGCGGGCCGGTCACCGGTGCGGCGCCGAGGGAGTTGCCTTGGCCAGTCACGATCCGATCGAACGCCCTGCGGAGCCGTCTTTCAGCGTCTTCCGCGCGTCCGGAGCGCAGCAGCGGATGTACTTCCTCCAGCAGCTGGAGGAGGGCAGGCCGACCTACCACATGCCCGTCTTCTACGGCCTCGAAGGCCCGGTGGACGAAGCCGCGCTGCGCGCCTGCGCCCAGGGCCTGGTCGACCGGCACGAGGCGCTGCGCACCCGCTTCGTCCTGCGGGACGGCGAACTGTGGCAGCACATCGACACCGCTGCCGCCCTCGCCTGGTCCTCCGCCGCGGCGCACGGAGCCGGGGACGTCGAGGAGTGGATGGCCGCCGAGCACCACCGGCCCTTCGACCTGGAGTCCGGGCCCCTCTTCCGGGCAGCCCTGCTGCACACCCCCGAGGGCGCGGTCCTGGCCCTCGCCATGCACCACATCGTCGCCGACGGCTGGTCCGTCGGGATCCTCGCCCGGGAGCTCCTCACCACGTACGCCGAACACGCCGCCGGTCCCGGCGGCCCGGCCGGGACCGGTTCCCCGCAGGCGCCCGAGTACCAGTACGCCGACTTCTCCGACTGGCAGGAGGAATGGCTCCGGGGCACCGCCGCCCGGCGCCAGCTCACCTACTGGGAGAAGCAGTTGGACGGCGAACTGCCCGACGCGGCCCTGCCCCGCGACGGCCGGCCCGCGGCGGGAGCGGCCCGCGGCGCGGCGGCGCTGCACTCCTTCGAGGTGCCCGCGCCGGTGCTCGCCCGCGTGGAACGTCTGTGCCGCGACACCCGCAGCACTCCGTACACGCTGATGCTGGCGGCCTTCCAGATCGTGCTGGGCCGCTACACGGCAACCGACGACGTACTCGTCGGGACACCGGTGGCGGGCCGGGGCCGCAAGGAGTTCCAGGACACCGTCGGCCTGTTCGTCAACACGCTCGTGATCCGCGCGGACCTGTCCGACGACCCCTCCTTCCGGACCCACCTGGAACGCGTACGGGACACCGTGCTCGACGCGCAGGACCACCAGGACCTGCCCTTCGAACGCGTCGTCGACCGGATCGGCGCCGCCCGCACCGGCGAGGACGCCGCCCCCTTCCGGGTCATGTTCGGCCTGCACGACGAGGACGCGATGACCGAAGGCCTGCCCGGCCCGAAGGCCACGCTGCTCGAAGGCCCGGCCGGAACCGCCAAGTTCGACCTGACCTTCGACGTCGTACGGACCGGCGGCGCACTGAGCTGCCGGCTGGAGTACCGGGCGGACCTGTTCGACGCCGCCACCGTCCGGCAGTTCGGCCGGCACTTCGCCCGCCTCCTGGACGCCGCCACCGAGAACCCCGAACTGCCCCTCGGCGCCCTGCCGATGCTGTCTCCCGGCGAGCGGAACGGCACGGGCTCGCCGCTCCCGGACCGCGAGTCCCTCCCGCACACCCCGGGCGAACCGGGCTGCGTCCACGAGATCTTTGCCGGACACGCCGCCCGCACGCCCGACGCGGTCGCCCTCGTCCACGAGGGCACCACCCTCACCTACCGCGAACTCGACACCCGCGCCAACCGGCTCGCGCACCGGCTGCGCGCCCTCGGAGTGGGCCCCGACACCCTCGTCGGACTGTGCCTGCCCCGCTCGGCCGACCTCGTCGTCGCCCTGCTCGGCATCCTCAAGGCCGGCGGCGCCTACCTGCCCCTCGACCCCGACAACCCGCCCGAGCGGCTGCGCCACATCGTCCAGGACGCACGCCTGGAGCACGTCGTCGGCACCACCGCCACGCGGGCCCTGTGGGACGCCCCCGGCCTGCGCACCGTCGACCTGCTCGCCGACGCCCCGCTGCTGGCCGCCGAACCGGACACCGCCCCCACCACCGGCGTGACCCCGGACCACCTGGCCTACGTCATCTACACCTCCGGCTCCACCGGCCTCCCCAAGGGCACCCTGGTGCCCCATGCCAACGTCACCCGGCTGTTCTCCGCCACCGACCACTGGTTCGGCTTCGGTCCGGACGACGTGTGGACCCTCTTCCACTCCATCGCCTTCGACTTCTCCGTCTGGGAACTGTGGGGCGCCCTCGCCCACGGCGGCCGCCTCGTCGTGGTCCCGTACGGGACCAGCCGTTCACCCGAGGAATTCCACCGGCTGCTGCGCGCCGAGCAGGTCACCGTCCTCAACCAGACCCCCTCCGCCTTCTACCAGCTGGCCCGCGCCGACGAGGAACACCACCGCACGGCCGGCCCGGCCCCCGCCGGTCTCGCGCTGCGCCACGTCGTCTTCGGCGGGGAGGCCCTCGACGTCGCCGCCCTCGCCGGGTGGTTCGCCCGGCACGGCGACACCGCACCCCGCCTGGTCAACATGTACGGCATCACCGAGACGACCGTGCACGTCACCTACCGGCCGCTGACCGCCCGCGACGCCGAGGAAGGCCGCGGCAGCGTCATCGGCGTGCCCATCCCCGACCTGCGCCTGCACCTGCTCGACGCACGCGGCCGCACCGTCCCGCGCGGTGCCGTCGGCGAGCTGTACGTCGCCGGAGCGGGCCTGGCCCGCGGCTACCTGCGCCGGCCCGCACTCACCGCCGAGCGCTTCCCCACCGCGGTCGCCGACGGCGTCGCCGACGCACCCGCGGGCCTTGCCCGGGGCGAGCGCCTGTACCGGACCGGCGACCTGGCCCGGGCCCTGCCCGACGGGGACCTGGAGTACCTGGGCCGCATCGACCACCAGGTCAAACTGCGCGGATTCCGGATCGAACTCGGCGAGGTCGAGGCCGCCCTCGCCGCCCACCCCCTCGTCGACGCGGCGGTCGCGCTCGTCGCACCGGATCCCGCGGGGCACGACGTCCTGGTCGGCTACCTCGCCGTGGCCGGTGCCGACGACGGGGCGGGCCCCACCGTCGAGGAGATGCGCGAGCACCTCGCGCGACGCCTGCCCGGCTACATGATCCCCGGCGCGTTCGTCACCCTGCCCGCCTTCCCGCTGACCGCCAACGGCAAGACCGACCGGCGCCGCCTGCCCGCCCCCGGCTCGGCGGCCCGTACCCCCACCGCCGCCCACGAGGCACCCCGCGGGCCGGTCGAGACCGCGCTCACCGAGGTCTTCGCCCAGGTCCTCGGACACGAACGGGTCGGCGCCCTGGACAACTGGTTCGCCCTCGGCGGGGACTCCATCCGCTCCCTCCAGGTGCTCGCCCGGGTCCGCGAACGCGGCCTCGACCTGACCGTCGCCGACCTCATGAGCTCCCCGACGGCCCGCGCCCTCGCTCCGCACGTCACCCCGCGCGACCCCGCCGCGGCCGCTGCCGCAGCCCCGTACGAACCGTTCGCCCTCCTGACCCCCGCGGACCGTGCAGCCCTGCCCGGGGGACTGGAGGACGCCTACCCGATGACCCGGCTCCAGGCCGGGATGCTCTACCACAGCGACCTCCCGTCGGCCGGCGGACGCGTCTACCACAACGTGGCCTCCTACCTGGTCGAAGCGCCCTTCTCCGAAGACGCCTGGCGGACCACCGTCGAGGTCCTCGCGGCCCGGCACGAGATGCTGCGCACCTCCTTCGACCCGCACGGATTCACCGAGCCCCTCCAGCTCGTCCACCGCGGCGCCCGCCCGGAACTCACCTTCGAGGACCTGCACGGCCTCGACGCCGAGGCGCAGCGCACCGCCGTCCGGGCCCGCTACGCCGCCGAGCGCGACCGGCCCTTCGACTGGGACCGGCCCCCGCTGATCCGGTTCCACGTCCAACGCCTCTCCGACACCCGCCTCCAGCTGTTCGTCGCCGAGCACCACGCCGTCCTCGACGGCTGGAGCGAACGCTCGCTCCTCACCGAACTCGCCTCCTGCTACACCGAGGCACTCGCCGCCCGGACCCCCGCGGACGGCCCCTCCCCGCAGGCCGGCCCCCGCTCCCGGTTCGCCTCCTTCGTCGCACTCGAACGGGCCGCCCTGGCCGACCCCGGCCAGCGCGCGTTCTGGACCCGCAAGGCCGCCGACGCCCCCGCGACCAGGCTGGCCCGCCCGGCGGCCACCGGCGGACCCGCCCGGATGTCCTGGTACCTCGCCCCCCTCCCCGAGGAACTCCACGCCCGGCTCACCGCCCTGGCCGCCGCGTGCGGGGTACCGCTGCGCACCGTCTTGCTCGCCGCCCACCTGCGGACCACGGCCCTGCTGAGCGGCGGCGACTCGGTCACCACCGGAGTGGTCCACAACGGCCGCACCGAGGAGACCGACGGAGACAAGGCCGTCGGTGTCTTCCTGAACACGCTGCCGCTCAGCGTCACGGTCACCGGGCTCAGCTGGCGAGGCCTCGTCGGGCGTGTCGCCGCCGCGGAGGCGGAACTGCACGCCCACCGCCGCTTCCCGCTCGCCGAGATCCAGCGCCTGGCGGGAGGCGGCCCGCTCTTCGAGACCTTCTTCAACTACACCCACTTCCACGTGGAGCGGGACGGGCCGGCGGACGGCGCGTTCACCGTGCTGGAGGAGACCGGAGAGGCCGGCACCGACTTCGCCTTCGGCGCGGAGTTCTCCCGCAGCCCCGACGGGTCCCTGCTCGAACTCGGCCTGCGGTTCGACGCGTCCCAGTTCTCCGAGGAGCAGATGGCGAGCGCCCACGCCTCCTACACGGCCGCCCTGCACGACCTGGCCGCGTCCCCGGACCGCGACTGCACGGCCGCCGACCTGCTCCCGCAGGCCGAACACCACCGCTACGCCGAGTGGAACCGCACGGCCGTGGAGTACCGGCGGACGCACGTCCTGACCCGGCTGATCGAGGAACAGCGGGACCTGACGCCCGACGCCCCCGCCGTCCGCTTCGAGGGCCAGGAGCTGACCTACCGAGCCCTCGACACCGAGGCCGAGCGGCTGAGCGCGGCCCTGCGGGAACGGGGCGCCGGGCCCGGCACCTTCGTGGGCCTGCTGCTGGAGCGCTCCCCGGCCCTGCCCGTCGCCCTCCTCGCCGTCCTCAAGTCCGGCGCCGCCTACGTCCCGCTGGACCCGGAGCACCCGGAGTCGCGGGTACGGTCGCTGCTCGCCGAGTCCGGCATCGGCCTGGTGGTCGCCGAAGGCGCGTGGGCCGAGCGGCTGGAGGGTTCCGGGGTGACCGTCCTGCGGCCGGAGGCGGCCGCGACGGGCACCGCGGCCCCGGCCCGGGCGCCCGGACCGTCCGACCCGGCGTACATGATCTTCACCTCGGGCTCCACCGGCAAGCCCAAGGGGGTCGTGGTCCCGCACCGCGCCATCGTCAACCGGCTGCTGTGGATGCAGGACGCTTACGGGCTGACCCCGGGGGAGCGGGTGCTGCACAAGACGCCCTACACCTTCGACGTCTCCGTGTGGGAGCTGTTCTGGCCGCTGCTGACCGGCGCCACCCTGGTCCTCGCACGCCCCGGCGGCCAGCGCGACCCCGGCTATCTGGGCGGACTGATTCAGGCCGACGGCGTCAGCACGGTCCACTTCGTCCCGTCGATGCTCAGCGTGTTCCTCGACGACCCCGAGGCCGTGGCCGGCGCGGCCGGCCTCACCCGGGTGGTCTGCAGCGGCGAGGCCCTTCCGTACGAGGTCCAGCGCAGGTTCTTCGAGCGGCTGCCCGGCGTCGAGCTGCACAACCTCTACGGCCCCACCGAGGCGGCCGTCGACGTCACCTCATGGCAGTGCCGGCCGGACGGCGGCGACACCGTGCCCATCGGCCGGCCCATCGCCAACATGCGCGTCCACGTCCTGGACCGCCGCCTCGCCGAGGTCCCCCTCGGCGTCACCGGCGAGCTCTACCTCGAAGGGATCGGCCTCGCCGACGGCTACCACGGACGCCCCGAGCTGACGGCCGAGCGGTTCGTCGAGCACACCGGCCCGGACGGCACCGCCCGGCGCCTCTACCGGACCGGCGACCTCGCCCGGCACCGCCCCGACGGAGCCCTGGAGTACGCCGGCCGCACCGACCACCAGCTCAAGATCCGGGGATTCCGCGTGGAGCCCGGGGAGATCGAGGCCGTCCTCGCCGAACACCCAGGCGTCCGCGACTGCGCGGTCCTGCCCCGCGGGGAACGCCTGATCGGCTACTTCGTCCCCGAGACGGCCGCCCCGCAGGCCGAGCCCGAGACCGCCCCGGATTCCGCTCCGGACGCCGCCCCGGCCCCCGCCTCCGCGCCGGAACCGGAGGAACTGGCCCGCCACGCCGGGGAACGGCTCCCCGCGTACATGGTCCCCTCCGCCTGGGTGCGCCTGGCGGCCCTCCCGCTGACCGCCAACGGCAAACTGGACCGTGCCGCGCTGCCCGATCCGGACCCCGCCGGCCTGCGGGGCAGCGCCCGGCCGGTCCCGCCCCGCGACGCACTCGAATCCCGCCTCGCCGGGATCTGGGAGGACCTGCTGGCCGCCGGTCCGGTCGGCGTCCACGACGACTTCTTCGCCTCCGGCGGGCACTCCATCGACGCCCTGCGCCTGATCGGCCGGATCAACCGGGCCTTCGGCGGACGCCTCGGCGTATCGGCCGTCCTGGAACACCCGACCGTCGCACGGCAGGCCGCACTGCTCCGCGGCCCCCACGCCGGCGTGGCCCCCGACCCGGTGGTCCGCCTCCGGCCCGAGGGCACCCTCGACCCGCTCCTCCTCGTCCACCCGATCGGCGGGAACGTCTTCTGCTACCGCACCCTGGCCGCCGAACTGGGCACAGGGCGACCGGTGTTCGGCCTCGCGGCGCCCGGGCTGACGGCCCCGGCAGGAGCCCCCGACGCCACCGACGCCACCGTCGCCACCGTTGAGGAGTTGGCCGCCGCCCACCTGGAGGCCGTACGCCGGATCCGCCCCAGCGGCCCCTACCACCTGGCGGGCTGGTCCTTCGGCGGGCTCCTCGCCTACGAGATGGCGGTCCAGCTGCGCGCCGCCGGAGAGGAGGTGGCGACCCTCGCCCTGCTGGACACCGGCTACCCGGACCCCGGCCGCGTCCCCGACGACGAGAGCGAGCTGCTGGAGTGGTTCCACGAGGACCTCGCCCGCTCCGCGGGGTCCGACCCCGCCGACGAGAGCCTGTCCGCGCTGCGGAGCGCCCTGCGGGCCGCCGCCGACACCCCCGCCCGGCTCGCCGTCCTCGCCGAGCACGTGGAACGCGCGGGCTTCGCCCCCGGCCTCGACCCGCGGGACCTCGCCCGGCACTACGCGGTGTTCCGCACCGGACTCCGGGCCGCCGCCGCGTACCGGCCCCCGACCGCGCCCTGTCCCGTCCTGTTCCTCCAGAGCACGACCGGGGCCCGGGAGCACGCCGCCGACCGATGGGCGGGCCGGATCGGGACGGGCCTGACCCGCCACGACGCCGCCACCGACCACTACGGGCTGATGCGGCCACCGCACAGCACCGCGGCCGCCGCCCTGCTGCGCACCGCCCTCGCCGAGGCCGGCCGCCACTGACGGGCACCCCGGCCCGCCCGGGGCACCCGTAGGGACGTCCCGCCGGTCCGGACGGATCCGCCCCTGACCGGCAGGACACCCCGGCCCCTCCACCCCCCCCACCAGCCCTTCGCGCACCGTGCGCCGACGAGGCGTGCCCCGGCACGCCCGCGCGCCCCGCACCAGAACAGGAAACGGAACACACCACGTGACGAGTGACACCCCGGGGCCCGCCCCCGAGCTGAGCGGCCGGATCCGCGGCGGCCCCGCCGAACTCCTCCACGACGAAGTGCTCGCCCCGCAGTTCGGGTTCGAGTCCCGCCACCTGCTGCGCCACTACGTCGCCATCGAGAAGACCCTGGCCGCCGAATACGTCCGCATGGACCTGATCACCGGCGAGGAGGCCCGCCGGATCGCCGCCCTGCTGGACGCCGTCGGGTCCGACACCCTCAGCGCGCAGCCCGGCGCCAACATGTCGGACATCGCCTTCGCCCTCGAACGGCACGTCGAGGCCGGCCTGCCCGCCCCGGTCACGCACTGGCACGCGGACCGCAGCCGCAACGACCTCCAGGCCTGCGCCCAGGTGATGTACGGCCGCGACCAGCTCGCCCGCTTCGCGGACGCCCTCCTCGAACTCGGCTCCGTCGTGGCCGCACTGGCCGAGGAGACCTGCGACCTTCCCATGCCGGGGTACACCCACTTCCAGGCCGCCCAGATCATCACCCCCGGCTTCCACCTCGCGGCGCTCTCCGAACACCTGCTCCACACGCACACCCGGCTGCTCAACGCGTACGACGGCATCGACGCCTGCCCGCTCGGCGCCGGCGCCATGGCCGGACAGGAACTCCCTTGGGACCGCGACCGGATGGCCCGGCTGCTCGGCTTCTCCCGGCCCCAGCCCCACGCCCTGACCGCCGTGGCCTCGCGCCGCTGGAGCGCCGAACTGACCGCGGAGCTCAGCCTGCTGGGCACCGCACTGAGCCGCTTCACCACCGACCTGCTCACCTGGGGCGGCAGCGAGTACGGGTTCATCGAACTGCCCGACGAACTGTCCGGCATCTCCTCCGCCATGCCGCAGAAGAAGAACTACCCCGTCCTTGAGCGCATCCGCGGGCGCACCGCCCACCTGACGGCCTTCCACTTCGACGTGCTCCTGGGCCAGCGCAACACCCCCTTCTGCAACCTCGTCGAGGTGTCCAAGGAAGCCGGTACCCACCTGCTGAACGCCTTCGACTCGGCCCACGGCACCGTCCGCCTCCTCACCGAGGTCCTGCGCAGACTGACCTTCCGCGCCGACCGCATGCGGCAGGTCTGCGAACGCGAGTTCCTCGGCGGCTTCAGCCTCGCCAACGCCCTCTGCCTCACCGAAGGGGTGCCCTGGCGCACCGCCCAGGTCGTCGCGGGGAAGTACGTCGTGCTCGCCGCGACGGCGGGCGCCGCCCCCGCCCCGGGCGAACCCGCTCTGCTCGCCGAGGCGGCCGCCGGACACGGCATCACGCTCCACGACCCCGCCCGCCTCCTCGACGAGGCCTTCGACGTCGACCGGGGCCTGGAGCGCACGGTGTCCGCCGGATCGGCCCGGCCCGACGCCGTCCGCGCCGTCCTGCGCGGCCAGCAGGAGACGTACGCACACCTGCGCGCCGACTGGCAGGCGCGCGCCGCAGCGCTCCGCGCGGGCGCGGAGGAAAGCGACCGCGTCCTGTACGGGGCGAAGGCCGGCCCGAACCACGAGGAGGACGGCGATGGCACCCGCACCCGCGTACAGCACGCCCGCTGACACCGGCGCGGCGACCGCCGCCGCCCCCGTCGGCCCCGGTTCCGGCAGCGCCTTCGGCACCTTCGGGGAACTGCTCCAGGGCGCCCTGCCCCACCCGCAGGGGGACTTCCTGGTCACCTTCCCCCTCGCCCGCTGGGCCACCGCCGTGTTCCACCCCGAACCCGGCCGTCGCGAGGTCCGGGTGCACCCGGCGCACAAGGCCAAGTCCCGCCGCGTCGCCGAAGCGGTCCTGGCCGCCCTCGGCACGGCGGACGGCGGCCTGCTGGAGGTCGCCGGGGACCTGCCCGAGGGCAAGGGCCTCGCCAGTTCCTCCGCCGACCTGGTCGCCACCGTACGGGCCGTCGGCGCCGCCCACGGGCGCTCCTTCACCCCGGACGAGACGGAGGACTTCCTGCGCGGCATCGAACCGGCAGACGGGGTCATGTACGACGAGATCGTCGCCTTCCACCACCGGGAGGTGCGCCTCGGCCGCCGCCTCGGGGTGCTGCCGCCCCTCACCGTCGTCGCCCACGACGAGGGCGGCCAGGTCGACACCGTCGCGCACAACCGGGCGGCCCGGGCCATCGGGACCGCCGACCGGGAGGAGTACGCACGCCTGCTGGACCGGCTCACCGACGCCGTGGCCCGCGGCGACCTGGCCGAGGTCGGCGCCGTCGCCACCCGCAGCGCCGAGATGAACGCCCACCGCCGCCGGCGCGCCGGATTCTCACAACTGCGCGCCCTGTGCCGCGAGGTCGACGGACTGGGCCTGGTCCTCGCCCACAGCGGAACCATGCTCGGCGTCCTCCTGCACGCGGACGACCCGGCGCTCGCCGCCAAGAGCGACCACATCCGGGCCGGCTGCGCCGCCCTCGGGGGCGAAGTGTCCGTGCACCGCTCCCTGGGCGCCGACGACAGCTGGAGCCCGAAGACCCCGCCCGCCCACCCCACCGAGCTGGAGAGCTGAGCATGCTGTTCGACACCGTGACGGACGCGATCGGCGGAACCCCGCTGGTCCGGCTGCGCCTGGGCGAGGCCCGGGGCGTGGAGGTCTACGCCAAACTGGAACTGCAGAACCTCTTCGCCATGAAGGACCGCGTCGCCCGCAACATCCTGCTGGAGGCCCGGCGGCTGGGCACCCTGCGCCCGGGCGCCCCCGTCATCGAGAGCTCCTCGGGGACCATGGCCCTCGGCGTCGCCCTGGTCGGCCGCTCCCTCGGCCACGAGGTGCACATCGTCACCGACCCGCGGATCGACCCCGTCACCCTCGCCAAACTCCGCGCCCTGGGCTGCCGGGTGCACGTCGTCGAGGCCATGACCAGCCACGGCTGGCAGAGCGCCCGCCTGGAAAGGCTCGCCGAGCTGCAGGGCGAACTGCCCGGCGCCTTCTGGCCGCAGCAGTACACCAACCCCGACAACCCCGGTGCCTACCGCACCCTCGCCGGTGAACTCCTCGCGGACCTCGACCGGTTCGACACCCTCGTCGGAGCCGTCGGCAGCGGCGGCTCCCTGTGCGGGACCGCCCGGGCCCTGCGCGAGCGACTGCCCGCCCTGCACGTCGTCGGCGTCGACTGCGTGGGCAGCGCCCTCTTCGGCCAGCCCGACGTGCCGCAGCGGCTGCAGAGCGGGCTGGGCAACAGCCTGCTGCCCAAGAACCTGGACCGCACCCTCGTCGACGAGGTGCACTGGCTCAACGACCACGAGGCCTTCGCCGCGACCTGGGACCTCGCCCGCGAGCAGCAGATCTTCGGCGGCAACACCTCCGGCTCCGTCTACCGGGTCCTCACCGGCCTCGCCCTGCGCGCCGAACCCGGAACCCGGATCGTGGGCATCCTCCCCGACCGCGGCGACCGCTACGCGGACACCGTCTACGACGACGGGCACTGGGACGCCAACCGGCTGCGCGAGGTGCCCACCGCCGCCGCGCCGGCCGTCCTCGGACCCGGCGGGACCGCCCGCACCTGGTCCACCGTCGCCTACCGTCCGCCCGCCGGGATCGGCCGGCACCTGCTGTTCGTGGAGTCCAACACCACCGGCACCGGCATGCTCGCGCTGGAGCGGGCCCGCGAACTGGGCACCGTACCCGTCCTGCTGACCGGCGATCCCGACCGCTACCGGGGACTCGCGGGGACCGGCGCCGAGGTGCTGCGCTGCGACACCAACTCCGACGCCGCCCTGCGCGCCGCCGTACAGGAGCGGTTCCGCCGCGAGGAGATCGCCGGGGTCACCACCACGAGCGACTTCTACGTACCGGCCGCCGCCCGGATCGCCCAGTGGCTCGGCCTGCCCGGCAACCCGCCCGAGGCGGTGGCCGTCTGCCGCGACAAGTCCGCCCTGCGCGAGCGGCTGCGGGCCGCGGGCGTCCGCCAGCCCCGCTACGCCCTCGTCCGCGACCCGGCCGGCGCCGCGGAGGCCGTCGCCCGCACCGGACTGCCGTGCGTGGTCAAGCCGGCCGACGAATCGGGCTCCACCAACGTCCTGCTCTGCGCCGACGAGGCCGAGGTCCGCGCCCACACCGAGCGGATCCTCGCGATCGGCACCAACGTGCGGGGCATGCCCACCGCCCGCACCGTCCTCGTCGAGGAGTACCTGGACGGGCCCGAGTACAGCGTCGAGATGTTCGGCGGGGACGGGCAGGCCGTGTGCGTCGGCATCACCGCCAAGTCCGTCACGGAGGGACCGCACTTCGTCGAGCACCGCCACCTCTTCCCCGCCCCCCTGCCCGCCGCCACCGCCCAGCTGATCACCGACACGGTGACCGCGGCCCTGGACGCGGCCGGGATCCGGCTGGGGGCCACCCACACCGAGGTCAAAATGACCGCCGACGGGCCCGCCCTCGTCGAGATCAACCCGCGCCCGGCCGGCGGCATGATCCCCGAACTGATCCGGCTCGCCACCGGCGTCGACCTCCTCGACGCCCAGCTGCGCGCCGCCCTCGGCCTGCCGCCGAACCTGAAGGCCGAGGAAGCAGGCCACGCCGGCATCCAGTTCCTGCTCGCCGAAACCGACGGCACCCTCACGGCCGTCCACGGCGCCGAGGCCGCCGCGGCCGTGGACGCAGTGGCGTCGGTGCTGGTCACCGCCGCCCCCGGCACGCGCGTGCACCGGCCCCGCAACGCCTCCGACCGGCTCGGGCACGTGATCGCCCGCCACGCGGAGCCCGCCGGCGTGCACGCCGCCCTCGACGCGGCGCACGCCCTGATCCGCCTCGGCATCGAGCCCGCGCACGGCTCCTGAGCCCGCCCCTGCCCCCGCCCCGCCCCTGCCGGCCCCCGGCCCCTCCGTCCCGACGGCGCACCGTACGCCCCGTACGGCCGCACCCACACCCGCCCTGAAAGGCGAACCACCATGAGCAACCCCTTCGAGAACGACAGCGCCTCCTACGTCGTGGTCCGCAACGACGAGCTCCAGCACTCCCTGTGGCCCGCCACCCAGCCCGTCCCCGCCGGCTGGACCGTGGTCCACGGCCCCGACGGCCGCCAGGCCTGCCTGGACCACGTCGAGCGGGTCTGGACCGACATGCGCCCCGCCTCGCTGGTGGCCGCCCTCGCCGGGGACACCACCCGTGGCTGAGCCCGTCCACCGCACCGCCCACCGCACCGTCCACCGCACCGGCCACCCCGCCGGACCCGACCCGGTCGAGACCCTGCGCACCCTCGTCGCGGAGGTCCTCGGCCGCGCCGAGGCCGACGCGGACGACAGCTTCACCGGACTGGGCGGCGACAGCATCCAGGCGATCCAGGTCGTCACCCGCGCCCGCGCGGCGGGCCTGGCCGTCAGCACCCGCGACGTGCTCCGCGCCCGGAGCCTGCGGGCGCTCGCCGCCACCGCCCGCGCCCACGGCCGGGCCGGCGAGGACGCCGCACCGGCCGTGCCCCCGCGCCGCCTGGGACCGCTGGCACCCACCCCCATCATGGGCTGGCTCGCCGGACTCGGCGGTCCCGTCGACACCTACAACCAGTCGCTCGTCCTGCGCACCCCGCCGGGCTTCGGGCCGACCGCCGCCGAACGCACCGTCCAGGCCCTCCTGGACACCCACGAGATGCTCCGCCTGCGGCTTCCCGACGGCATCGGGGCCACCGGCGCCGAACCGGTCGTACCGCCCGCCGGCTCCGTCGCCGCCCGGGACCTGCTGGAGCACGTGGACGCCCGGGGGGCCACCGAGGCCGAACTCCCCGCCCTGACCCGGCGGCGGATGAGAGCCGCGCGGCGGCTGCTCTCGCCCCGGGACGGCCACATGCTGCGCGCCGTGCTCCTGGACCGCGGAGCCGGACAGCAGGGAAGGCTCGCGCTGGTCGTCCACCACCTCGTCGTCGACGGCGTCTCCTGGCGGATCCTCCAGGACGACCTGCGCGCCTGCTGGACGGCGCTCGACGAGGGCCGCGACCCTGTCCTCGAACCGGCGTCCACCCCCTTCGCGCACTGGGCCGACCTGCTGCGCGCGGACGCCACCTCGGGCCGCCGGGCCACCGAGGCCGGGCGCTGGGCCGATGCCCTGCGCGAAGCCCCCCGGCCACTGGCCGGCGTCCGCGCACCCGGTGGGCTCGACCCGGAGAGCCCGGAGAACACCCTCACCCTGACGCTCGGGCCGGAGGTGACCGGCCCCCTGCTCACCACCGCGCCCGGCCTCGTCAACGGCACGGTCAACGATGTGCTGCTGACCGCCCTCGCGCTCGCCGTGCTCGCCCGGCGGGACGTCGACGCCGGAGACGACGGCGGAGGTGCGGACGAGGAGGGCGCCGTCCTCGTCGACGTCGAGGGCCACGGCCGGGAGGACCTCACCGAGGACACCGACCTGTCCCGCACCGTCGGCTGGTTCACCACCGTCTTCCCCGTCCGCCTCGCCCTCGGCCGACCGGACCTCGACGAGGCCCGCCGGGGCGGACCCGCGGTCGGCGCCGCCCTGCGGCTGGTCAAGGAGGAACTGCGCGCCGTACCCGACAAGGGGATCGGCTTCGGGCTGCTGCGCCACCTCAACTCCCGTACGGGGCCCGGTCTCGAGGCGCGCGGCGTCCCCGAGATCGGCTTCAACTACCTCGGCCGGTTCCCGATGGGCGGCGACGCCCCCTGGGACGCCGCACCCGGCCACGACTTCGCCCTCGACGATGCCGAACCGGGCCTCCCGATGGCCCACGCGGTCGAGGTCAACGCGGCCGCGCACGAAGGCCCGGACGGCCTCACCCTGAGCGCCACCTGGACCTGGGCGGGCAACGCCTTCCCCGGGTCGTGGGTCCACGACCTCGCGCAGGAGTGGTTCACCATGCTGCGCGCCGTCGTCGTCCACGCCGGCCGCCCCGGCGCCGGCGGGCTGACCCCCTCCGACGTCCCCCTCGCCCAGGTCAGCCAGGCCGACCTGGACACCTTCGAATCCCAGCTCGGAGCCCTGCTGTGATCCCTCTGTCCCACGCCCAGCAGCGGCTGTGGTTCCACGCCCGGGACGGCGCCGACGGCGCGCTGTACCACATCCCCGTCGGGCTGCGGCTGTACGGCGCCCTCGACCTCCCCGCCCTGCGTGCCGCGCTCGCGGACGTGAGCGGACGCCACGAGGCGCTGCGCACCGTCTTCCCCGAAGTGGCGGGCCGCCCCCACCAGCAGGTCCTGGACCCCGAGGACGCAGCCCCGGTCCTCACCGTCACCGACGGCCCGCCCGCCGGGCGCGCCCGCCTGGCCGCGGAGACCTCGTCGCGGCCCTTCGACCTGCGCACCGGACCACCGCTGCGCGCCGACCTGTTCACCGACGGCGCCGAGGACCACTTCCTGCTGCTGGTCCTGCACCACATCGCGGGCGACGGCCACTCCGTGAACATCCTCGTCCGCGACCTCGCCGCCGCCTACACCGCCCGGTGCGGCGGCCGGTCACCCGACTGGCCGGACCTGCCCGTGCAGTACCCGGACTACGCGCTGTGGCAGCGCGAACTCCTCGGCGCCGCCCAGGACCCCGACTCCCTGCACGGCCGGCTGCTCGCCCACTGGACGGGCGTCCTCGACGGCCTGCCCGAGGAGCTGGCCCTGCCCGCCGACCGGCCGCGCCCGGCCGTGGCCGGCCACCGCGGCGCACTGGTGGAGGCACGGACCGACGCCGAGACCCACGCCGGACTGGCCGCGCTGGCCCGCGACGCCCGTGCCACCCCCTTCATGGCCGTCCAGGCCGCCTTCGCGGCCCTGCTCACCCGCCTCGGCGCCGGCACCGACCTGCCGCTGGGCTGCCCCGTCGACGGCCGCGACGACGAAGCCCTCACCGACCTCGTGGGCCTCTTCGTCAACACCCTGATCGTCCGCGCCGACACCTCGGGCGACCCCGCCTTTACGGAAGTACTGGGCCGGGTGCGCACCGCGGCCCTGGACACGTACGCCCACCAGGAACTGCCCTTCGAATCGCTGGTCGAACGCCTCAACCCGGCCCGCTCGCCCGCCCGCCACCCGCTCTTCCAGGTAGCCGTCTCCGCCCAGCGCGGCGAGCCGCGGCCCCCCGCCTTCGCGGGCCTGCGGGCCGAGGTGGAGGCGGTGCGCACCGACACCGCCAAGTTCGACCTCACCCTGGAGGTGGAGGAGCTCCACGACCGGGCCGCCGGTCGGCCCCTCGGCCTGGCCCTGGGCCTGGAGTACGCGAGCGACCTGTTCGACGAGGCCACGGCCCGCCGCCTGCTGGACCGCCTCGTCCACTTCATCGGCGCCGTCGTCCGCGAGCCCGACGCCCCCCTCTCGGCACTCGACGTCCTGCTGCCCGGGGAGCGGGCCGACCTGCTGGAGCACTGGCAGGGCGCACCCGCGGCCCCCGACGCCCGGACCGTCCACGGTGCCTTCGAGGAGCGGGCCGCCGCCCACCCGGAGCGCCCCGCGGTGCTCTGCGCCGGCCGGGAGACCACGTACGGCGAACTGGACGCCCGGGCCGAACGGTTCGCCGGACGGCTGCGCGCCCTCGGCGTCCGGCCGGGGGAGTCCGTCGCCGTGCTGATGGACCGCTCCTCCGAGCTCGTCGCCGCCTGCCTGGGGATCCTCAAGGCGGGCGCCGCCTACCTGCCGCTGGACGCGCGGGCCCCGCGCGCCCGTACCGAGGCCGTGCTCGCGGCGGCCGGGGCCGCCGTCCTGGTCACCGACACCCCGGAGGGGGAACCCGTACCGGCGGGTCCGCTCCGTGTCCTGCGTCCGGACGGACGGCCCGCCCCGCAGCCCGCGACGACGCCCGACACCGCGCGACGGGCCGGGCACGCCGACGCGCTCGCCTACCTGATGTACACCTCCGGCTCCACCGGCACCCCGAAGGGCGTGGCCGTCGCCCACCGCGAGGTCGTCGCCCTCGCCACCGACCGGCGCTGGCGCGGCGGCGCGCACGAGCGGGTGCTGTTCCGCTCCCCGCACGCCTTCGACGCCTCGACCTACGAACTGTGGGTGCCGCTCCTGAACGGCGGCCTGGTCGTCGTCGCGCCTCCCGGCGAACTCGACGTCGATGCGCTGGCCCGGCTCATGACCGAAGAGCGGGTCACCGGAACCTTCCTCACCGCCACCCTCTTCAACGTCCTGGCCGACCGCTGCCTGCCCGCCCTCGGCACGCTGCACGAGGTGATGACCGGCGGCGAGGCCGCCTCGCCGTCCATGGTCCGCCGGGTCCGCGAGGCGTGCCCCCGCACCACCGTCACCAACGCCTACGGCCCCACCGAGACCACCACCTTCGCCGCGACCTTCGCCGTCGGCCCGGGCCAGGAGGCCCCCGAAGGACAGGTCCCGATCGGCCGCCCCCTCGACGGCACGCAGCTCCACGTCCTGGACGAGCGCCTCGGCCTCGTGGCCCCCGGGGTCATCGGCGAGCTCTACATCGCGGGCGCCGGACTCGCCCAGGGCTACCTCGGCCGGGCCGGGCTCACCGCCGAACGCTTCGTCGCCTGCCCGTACGGCCCCCCGGGCAGCCGGATGTACCGCACCGGCGACCTGGCCCGCCGGCGCGCCGACGGACAGGTCGAGTACCTCGGCCGCGCCGACCGGCAGGTCAAGATCCGCGGCCTGCGCATCGAACCCGCCGAGATCGAGCACGTCCTGGCCGGCCACCCGGCGGTGGGCCAGGCCGCCGTCACCGTCGTGGACACGGCCACCGGCCCCGCGCTCGCGGGCTACGCCGTCCCCGCCGAGGGCGCGCCCGCACCCGACCCGCGGGACCTGCGCGAGCACCTGCGGGCCCGGCTGCCCGACTACATGGTGCCCGCCACCCTCACCCTGCTCGACGCCTTCCCCGTCACCGCCAACGGCAAGACGGACCTGGCCGCCCTGCCCGTGCCGGGCCCGGCGACGGGCACAGCCGCGGGGGCCCGCCAGGAGCCGCGCACCGACGACGAGCGCGCCCTGTGCGCCCTGTGGGAAAAGGTCCTGGGCGTGCCGCACATCGGGGTGCACGACAGCTTCTTCGACCTAGGCGGGCACTCCCTGCTCGCCACCCAGCTGCTCGCCGAGGTCCGGGACCGTTTCGGAGCTGCCATCGCGATCCGCCAGTTCTTCACCGGACCCACCGTCGCCGAACTGGCCGCCGCCCTGCCCGCCGCCGCGGCCGCCGCCGGCGCCGAGGACCCGCCGATCGTCCGCCGCGCCCGCCGTACCCAGACCGCCTGACCACCGGAGGAACACCGCCGTGAACCACCCGCCGTCCACCCCCGCCGCCCCCGCCACCCAGGCCGCACCCGCCGCCGCCCCGGCCGCCCGCTCCCTGGTCGAGGACGTCCTGCCGCTGTCCCCGCTCCAGGACGGGATCCTCTTCCACGCCCTCTTCGACGAGGAGGAACGCGACGTCTACGTGGCCCAGCTGCTCCTCGACCTCGACGGCCCCCTCGACGCGGAGCGGCTGCGCGCCGCCGCCGACACCGTCCTGGAGAGGCACGCCAATCTCCGCGCCGGCTTCCTGCGCCGCGCCACCGGCGAACCCGCCCAGGTCGTCCAGCGCGGCGTACGGGCCCCCTGGCAGGAGGTGGACCTGTCCGGGCTCGGCGACACCGAGCGCACCGCGGCCGTCGACACCCTCCTCGCCGAGGACCGGGTCACCCGTTTCGACCTCGCCCGGCCGCCGCTGCTGCGCTTCACCCTCGTCCGCACCGGTCCGCTGTCCCACCGACTGCTGCTGACCTACCACCACATCGTGATGGACGGCTGGTCCTGGCCGGTTCTGGTGCGCGAACTCCTCGCCCTGCACGACGCCGACGACGCCCCGCTGGGCCCCGTCACCCCCTACTCCGCCTTCCTGAGCCGGCTCCACAGCCGCGACGCGGCCGCCGCCCAGGACGCCTGGACCCGCGCCTTGGACGGCCTGCCCGGCGGAACCCGTACCGCGCCCGTGTCCCCGCCGCCCGGCTCGGTGCTGCCCGACCGCGTGGAGACCCACCTCCCCGCGTCCCTCACCGAACGGCTCGGCGCCCTCGCCCGACGCCACCGGATCACCCCCGGAACCCTGCTCCAGGGCGCGTGGGCCCTCCTGCTCGGCCGGCAGATCCGCTCCGAGGACGTGGTCTTCGGCGCCATCGTCAGCGGACGCGACCCCGAACTGCCCGGCGTCGCCGACATCGTGGGCCTGTGCATCAACACCGTGCCGGTCCGCGTACGCATCGACCCGGCCGAGCCGCTCGTCGCGCTGTTCGAGCGGCTCCAGGACGAGCAGGCCCGCCTGATCGACCACCACCACCTGGGACTGGTCGAGATCCAGCGGCTCGCGGGAGCGGGCGAGCTCTTCGACTCCTGCGTGGCCTTCCAGAACTACCCCGTCGACGCGGCCGGCCTCGCAGCCCTCGGCGCGGGCGGGCTCCAGGTCACCGCGGTGGACCCGCACGACGCCGCCCACTACCCGCTCTCGTTGACCGCCATCCCGGGCGAGCGGCTGCGGCTGCAGATCGACTACCGGCCGGACGTCTTCGAACGCGACACCGCCCAGGCCCTGATCGAACGCCTCGCCCGGCTCCTGGAGGCAATCGCCGAGGACCCCACGTGCCCGGTGGGCACCGTCGACCTGCTCTCGCCCGCCGAACGCCACCGCGTCCTGGTCGAATGGAACGACACGGCCCGCGACGAGGAGTACGCCGAGGCCGTCGAGCGCGTCCGCCGGCAGGCCGGGCGCCGCCCCGACGCCGTCGCCACCACCGACGACACCGGCCGCGAACTGAGCTACGCGGACCTCGTGGCCCGCGCCGACGCCCTCGCCCTGGCCCTGCTCGCCGACGGGGTGCGCCCCGGCGACCTGGTAGCCGTCCTCAGCGAACCCACCGCCCGCGTCCCCGTCGCGATGCTCGGCATCCTCGGCTCCGGCGCGGCCTACGTCCCCCTCGACCCCGAGGGCCCCGTCACCCGTACCGCCGAACTCCTGGCGACCGGCGGGATCGCCCGCCTGCTGGCCGCCCCCGAACAGCGGGACCGTGCCGAGGAGATCGCCGCAGCCGTCCCCGGCGGGCTGCCCGTCCTGGTCATCGACGACGCGGCCGCCGCGGCCCCGGGCGAGCGCCCCGCGCCGGCCGGCGGGCCCGACGCCCTCGCCTACGTCTGCTTCACCTCGGGCTCCACCGGCAAGCCCAAGGGAGCCATGGTCCACCGCCGCGGCATGAACAACCACCTCCTGGCCAAGGTGGAGGACCTCGGCCTCGGCGACGGCGACCGCGTGGTCATGAACGCCCCGCTCACCTTCGACATCTCCGTGTGGCAGGTGCTCGCCCCGCTGATCACCGGCGGACAGGTCCACCTGGTCACCCGGGACACCGCCCGCGACCCGGCCGCCCTCTTCGACGACGCCGCCCGCCGGGGCATCACCGTCCTGGAGACCGTGCCCTCCTTCGTCCGCGCCGCCGTCGACCTGTGGGACACCGGCGTGCTGCCGCCGGCCCTGCCCGCGCTGCGCTGGTTCGTCGTCAACGGCGAGGTGCTGCCGCCCGAACTGTGCACCCGCTGGTACGCCCGCCACCCGCAGGCCGCGATCGTCAACGCCTACGGCCTCACCGAGTGCTCCGACGACAACACGCACGCCTTCATCGGCCCCGACGTGCACGCCCAGCTGGAACACGGCCGGCTGCCCGTCGGACGTCCGCTGCGCAACAACTCCCTCTACCTCCTGGACGCCGCGCTCGCCCCCGTACCGCCCGGCGTTCCCGGCGAGCTCTTCATCGGCGGCACCGGCGTGGGCCCCGGCTACCTGCGCGACCCGCGCCGCTCCAGCGAGCGCTACGTCCCCGACCCGTTCTCCGCCGTGCCCGGAAGCCGCATGTACCGAACCGGCGACCTCGCCCGGATGCGTGCCGACGGCCAGCTCGACTTCCTCGGCCGCCAGGACCACCAGGTCAAGGTCCGCGGCAACCGCATCGAACTCGGCGAGGTGGAGACCGCACTGCGCGCCGTGCCGGGCGTCGGCGAGGCCGTCGTCGCCGTCGACCGGGACCACGCCGGCCAGCAGCGGCTCGTCTGCTACTTCACCGGTACGCCCACCGCCGAGGAGGTCCGCACGGAACTGGGCCGGAGCCTCCCCAACTACATGGTCCCGTCGCTGTTCCTGCACCTGCCGAAGTTCCCGCTCACGGTCAACGGCAAGCTCGACCGCAAGGCGCTCCCCGACCCGGCCACCGTGCACCGCCCCGCCGGACGGCTGCCCGCCACCCCCGCCGAGAAGACGGTCTGCGCGATCTTCGCCTCCGTCCTCGGCCTCCAGGAGGCCGGGATGGACGACGACTTCTTCGCCCACGGCGGCCACTCGCTCCTCGCCACCCGGCTGACCGGCCGCATCGGCACCGAACTCGGCGTACGACTGGGCATCCGCGATCTCTTCGAGACACCCACCCCCGCGGGCATCGCCGCCCGCCTCGCCGCGGCCGCCACCGCCCCCGCCCGCCCCGCACTGCGCCCCCGCGACCGGGCCTGACCCCACCTGACCGGGCCCGATCACACCTGACCGGGCCCGATCACACCGACCGGGCACGCCCGCGCCGCACAGAGCCACGACCGCACACCCCAGGAGACACCACCACCATGAGCCCGACCGAGACCACCCCCGTGCCCCTGCGCATCGCGCACCGGGCGTCACTCACACCCGGGGCCACCGCGGTCCGCGCACCCGAGGGCGAGCTGACGTACCGCCAGTTCGACCGCCGGGCACGCGCGGTGGCCGAGGAACTGCGCGCGGCCGGCGCCGGTCCGGAGGACACCGTGCTCCTGGGGGTGCGCCGCGGCGTCCACTGGGCGGTGGGGCTGCTGGGCATCTGGTACGCCGGCGCGGCGCCCCTCCTCGTGGACCTCGACGCCCCCGACGAACGGCTGCGCACCCTGCTGCGGGCCGCCGGCACCCGGTACGCGGTCGCCCCGGACACCCCGGGCGCCGCGCTGCTGCAACGCCGCACCGGCAGGGAGCTCTTCTGGGCCGCCACCTCCACCGCGGCCCCCCGGTCCGCGGCCCCGCCGGCCGACGTGGCACCGGAGTCCCTCGCCTACGTGCTCTTCACCTCCGGATCCACCGGGCAGCCCAAGCCCGTGGCCGTCGGCCACGCCGGGCTCGCCGCACAGGTCGCCACGCTGGCCGGACGCTACGGGCTGACGGACCAGGACGCGGTCCTGCAGTTCGCGGCCCCCGCCTTCGACGTCAGCCTGGAGGAGGCCCTGCCCACCTGGTGCACGGGCGGCGCGGCCGTCTTCGTCAAGGACAACGTCCTGTCGCCCGCGGAACTGGAGCCCTTCCTGGCCGCGGAGCGGATCAGCGTCGTCAACCTGCCCACCCCGTACTGGTCGCAGTGGGCCAAGGACCTGGCGCGCGCCCCCCGACCGCTGCCGTCCGCACTGCGCCGCGTGGTGATCGGCAGCGACGCGGGCCGCACCGCGGACCTCGTGGCCTGGACGGCGGCCGGCCACCCTCCGGTGATCAGCTGTTACGGCCTCACCGAGTCCACGATCACCGCCACCTCCTACGAGCCGGCACCGGCCGAACTCGCCGGCTTCACCGGCGACGAGCTGATCCCGCTCGGCGAACCCCTGCACGGGGTACGGGCGTACGTCCTCGACGAGGAACTGCGCGAGGCGCCCCCCGGCGCCGCGGGCGAGCTGTACCTGGCGGGTTCCTGCCTGGCACGCGGCTACCACGGCCGGCCGGGCCCGACCTCCGAGCGGTTCGTCGCCGACCCCTTCGCCGAGGCCCCGGGCGGGCGCATGTACCGTACGGGCGACCGGGTCACCCGCGCCCCCGGCGGCCCGCTCGTCTTCCTCGGACGCGCAGACGACCAGGTCAAGATCCGCGGCCACCGCGTCGAACTCAAGGAGGCGGAGGCGGCCGTGGCCGCCCACCCCGACGTCGTCGACGTGGTCGTGCGCGCCGTCGCGGCCGCCGACGGACCGCGGCTCGCCGCCTGGGCCGTTCTCGCGGCCGACAGCCCCCTCACCCCGGACGGACTGCGCGGCCACCTCCTGGCCACCGTGCCCGGCTACCTGGTACCGGCCGTGGTCACGCTGATGGACCGGCTGCCCCGCACCCCGGGCGGCAAGCTCGACCCCCGGGCGCTCCCCGCGCCCGCCCTCCGATGAACCCGCACCCCGCGGACCCCGTCCGCGAACAGACAAGGAACGCACCCGTGTCCGTCACCACCGAAGAGCCCACCGGGACCGGCCACGGCGTGGAACGCCGTCGGCGCAGGGACTTCCGTCTCTTCATGTCCTCGCACATCTGCAACGAGCTGGGCGGCAGCATCACGTACGTGGCCCTGCCGCTGATGGCGGTGCTCACCCTCGACGCCTCGCCGATGCAGGCGGGCCTGCTGTCCGCCGCGGAGCACGCGGCGTTCCTGCTGCTGGGCCTGCCCGCAGGGGCCTGGGTGGACCGGATGCGCAAGCGCCGCGTGATGATGGCCGCCGACCTCCTGCGCGCCGTCCTGCTGACGGCGCTGCCGGTGGCCTACCTGCTGGACCTGCACTCGATGCCGCTGCTGTACGGGGTCGCCCTTCTGCTGGGCTGCGCCCGGCTGTTCGGCGACGTGGCCGATCAGAGCTACCTGCCGGCCCTGATCGGCAAGGACGGCCTGATCTCCGGCAACTCCAAGCTGGAGACCGTGCGTTCGGGCGCCGAGTTCGCCGGACCCGGCATCGCCGGCTTCCTGGTGCAACTGCTGGGCGCGGCCGGGACGCTGGCCGGCCAGGCCGTCACCTCGCTGCTCTCGGTGGCCCTGCTGGGCCGGATCGGCGCCCGGGAGGAGAAGCCGGAACCGGCCCCGGGCAGGCACCTGCTCCGCGACGTCCGCGAAGGGCTGAGCTTCGTCCTGAGCCACCGGATCCTGCGGCTCATCGCCCTGAACACGGCCGCCGTGAACCTGTTCCTCAGCGCGGTCATGGCCCTCGAAGTGCTCTTCCTGACCCGGACCGTGGGCCTGCCGCCCGCGGCCGTCGGCTGGGTGCTGACGACGGCCACGATCGGATCGGTGCTGGCGGCCGCCGTCGCCGACCGG
Source organism: Streptomyces sp. NPDC104226 (assembly GCF_055584085.1). Classification (NCBI taxonomy): domain Bacteria; kingdom Bacillati; phylum Actinomycetota; class Actinomycetes; order Kitasatosporales; family Streptomycetaceae; genus Streptomyces; species Streptomyces sp. NPDC104226. Next base: position 88,763 of record NZ_JBVJMS010000002.1, on the reverse strand, counting down.
GTGAGCCGGGCCGTCGGCGCGGCCCGGCTCACGTGGCTGTCCCTGCTGGTGACCATGCCGTTCGGGCTGCTGCTGCCGCTGGCCGACAAGGACTGGCGGATCGGCCTGTTCGTGCTGGGATCGCTCGTCCAGTCGGCCGGCGTCACCCTGTACAACATCTGCCAGGTCACCTACCGGCAGACGGTCTGCCCGCCGCACCTCCTCGGCCGGATGACCGCCACCATGCGCTTCCTGGTGTGGGGCGTACTGCCCCTGAGCGGCCTGCTGGCGGGTCTCCTCGGTGAACTCCTGGGAGTGCGCGACGCGATGTGGGTGTGCGCCGCGGCCCTGTCGGCCGCCCCGCTGGTCCTGCTCTGCTCCCCGCTGCGTCGGATGCGCACGTTCGAGGACGACACGGTGGCGGCCGGGTCCGGGGCCGCAGGGGCGCGATCGGCTCAGTAGCCCATACGGAAGGCGATGTGGGTGAGCTGGGTCCGGTTCACCGCGCCGGTCTTGCTCCGCAGCCGGCGCAGATAGGTGTCGACCGTGTGCGGGCTCAGCCCCATCCGAAACGCGATCATCCGGTACGTGTCCCCCTGCGCGAGGTGCGCGAGGACCTCCTGCTCGCGGGGGGTCAGGGCGGGCAGTTCCGGGGAGGGGGCGGTGAGCGTGGTGTGCGGCATGTGGGGCTCCGGATTCCGGATCGAAAGAGAAAGGGGAGCGGCGGAGTCCGCCACCCCCGGTGGCGACGCGATCGCTGCGGGTGCGATCGCTTTGGGGGTGATCGCACCGATTCGGACGTCCGGGGCCTGAAGTGGCCGGACAGCCGCTGCTGTTCTAGGGCCCAGCCTTTCGTCCTGCTTATCCTGGCGCCAGGGGGCAGGCACTTCACCAAAGTGCCTGGCAGTAAAGCGACCAGGGGCGAAAAAGGCAAAGTGGGGCAATGCAGCTATCTGACGTGGAGCCGGATCCGAGCAACGCAGACGTTGACATCGATATCTACGGGTGGGTCCTCGAGCACCGCACGGTGGACGTGGACGCGGTGGCCGCCGGCACGGGGCGCGGAGAGGACGAGGTCCGGCGCAGCGTGTCCCGCCTGCGCGCCGCCCGCCTGCTGCACGTGAGCCCGGGCGACCCCGCGGTCGCCTTCGCGGTCGCCCCGGACACGGCGGCCGAGCAGCTCGTGGCGCCTCTGGAGGCGCAGATCCGCGACCAGCAGCAGGCGATCAGCCGGATCCGCGAGGACCTGGGCCGTTTCCTGCCGTACTACCTGGGCCGCCGCTCCACGGGGGAGTCGCTGGAGGTTCTGGAGAGCCTGGAGGACGTGCGCGGGGCGCTGAACAGGGCCTCGCTCGCCTGCACGAGCGAAATGCTCAGCTCGCAGCCCGGGGGCGGCAGCAGGGTGTCGGAGGCGATGCAGGAGGCGCTGCGGCGGGACGAGGCGATGCTCCAGCGGGGGATCTCGATCCGGACCCTCTACCACCACACGGCCCGCTTCAACGGGCCGAGCCAGGCCTACGTCGCGGCCGCCTCCGCGCTGGGGGCGCAGTACCGCACCGCGCACGAACTCTTCGGCCGGCTCATCGCCTTCGACCGGGAACTGGCCTTCATACCCGTTCCCGACGGCAGTTGGGGCGCCGTCGTGATCCGCGAGCCGTCCACGGTCGACTACCTGTGCAACATCTTCGACCAGACCTGGGACCTGGCCTCCCCCTTCTCGCCCGCGGCGGGCCAGGGACTCGAGGAGGTGGCCCGGGAGATCCACGAGACGATCATCCGGCTGCTGGCGGCGGGCCTGAAGGACGAGGCCATCGCCCGGCGCCTGGGCATGTCGCTGCGCACCGCCCGGCGCCATATCGCCGACATCATGCAGGAGCTGGGTGCGGGCAGCCGCTTCCAGGCCGGTGTGGCTGCCGCCGCGCGCGGACTCCTGGACCTGGACGGCGAGGCGGAGGGCGGCCCCTTGCAGTCCTCCTGACCTGATGTCACGCGTTTTCGTGTCTGTCGCGGTCGGCAGGCGTGTCACATGCTGCTGTGACGGGAGCTGTGGAGCCGCCGAACAAGAGGGGCGCGTGATGGAAATACCGGATGAAGCCTGGGAACGGGAGGCCCCGCACCTGCGGGAGGTCCTCCTGTTCCTCTCGGTCCACCTGGACCGGGCGCCGGGTGTGCTGTGGCCCGAGTACGACAACCCGGCGTTCTGTGAGGGCGCCGCCGGTGACGACGCCCTCGAAGCCGAGGACGCCGAGGACGCCGAAGAAGCCGGCGAGGTCGATGGGGTCGAGGAGGCCGCTGAGGCCGAGGGCGTCGGCGGCCTCGGGCCGGGGGCGGCGGGGCGCGGTGTGTGCCCGGCGCGGATGGACCGCTTCGTCGCGGAACTGGCCTCGTTCACGGGCCTGTCCGTGCGGTGGGACCGGACGGAGACGGCCGTGACCTACCCGGACGCCGGTGCGGACGCCGTAGGGTCCGTACCGGCGTCCGGGAGCCCGGAGCACCTGCTGATCCACCAGCTCGCCGGAGCCGTGACCTGGGAGCTGGCCGGACCGGCCGGGAGCGGCGGGCCGGAGTCCTTCCGGTGCCGGCTGCTCCCCGGTGAGGTGCTGTACGTACCGGCCGGGTGGACGCGCGGTCGCGCCGGCTCGCCGCAGGCCCGGGACACGGTCATCTGGCTTGCCGGCACGTAGGAGTGACGGTGAGCCAGTCGGGAAAGGGGGAGGGGGGATCGCGTCGCGATCCCCCCTCCCCCCTTTCGGCGGCCCCTGACGGGCCGCCGCGGTCAGCCGCCCCAGGAGCTGTCGGTCGTGTCGCGGTTCCGGCTGCCCGTGGCCGCGTTGAGCGTCACCACTCGGCCGTCGGACAGCGTGATCTGACGGGCCGTCGGTGTGCTGGTGTCTCCCTCGGCCCCACTGGTGGTCGTCACGGTGGTCGTGGCCGTGTCGCCGTCGGCGGCCTGCGCGGCGCCTGCCGCGGGCAGCAGCAGTGCGGACGCGGCCACGGACAGGGCGAAGACGTAACGCTTGAGCATGGGATCCCCAGGAGTACGAGCGGTCTGGTCCCGGCGCGGACCACTTCGTGGGCCGTCCGCGCCGGTCGGTGCAGGACCAACCTTGCCGTGCGGAAGGCCCCCCGGTGGCGGACCGGGCAGCTCATCAAGCTGCCTGGCGCGATGGTGAAGGGCCCCAAAGCCGCATGGAGCGGGGCTATTCGGTCAGAACTCCCGCGCCCACAGGGGCAAGGGAGTCGTGCTCCCGCCGCTCCGCGCGCTCCGCCGGACCCTGCCCGTCGAGCTCTCGCCACACCCGAAACACCAGTGGGGCGAGCGTGACCGCGAGGTACAGGGCCCCCGTTCCCAGCAGAGCCGGCAACAGCCCCGCCGCGTCCAGGGCCAGCCCCGCACCGAGCATGCCGAGCGGCGTCGCCGCCAGCGCGGCGGCGACCAGTAGACCGAACACCCGCCCCCGTACCGCCTCGGGCACCCGCTCATAGGCGACCGACATCATCAGCGGGCCCACGATCCCCGACCCGATGCCGGACAGGGCCAGCACCGCCAGCAGTACCGCCGGCCGCGGCTCGGCGGCCAGCGCGGCACACCGCACCGGGCCGACCAGGAGGAAGGCCCCGACGAAGACCGCGCGCCGCGGCATCCGGTGCCCGGCCCAGCCGTACAGTGCCGCCCCGAGCAGCGCGCCGGCCCCCAGAGCGGTCACCATCGCCCCGAACAGGGCACTGCTGCGCAGCACCTGGGTTCCGTACGCCGGATAGAGCACCCCGTTCAGCGCACCGTCCAGGGCATTGGTGAGCATCAGGACGCCCACCATCGCCCCCAGGAGCCGGTCTCCGCGCAACTGTGCGAGTCCGAAGCGCAGTTCCCGCATGTAGGACCCGCCGGCTCGTCCGGAGCCGACGGGGCGCGGACGGTTCGCCGCCGGTACCAGGGCCGCCACGACGAGGGCGCACGACGCCATCGCCGCCAGGTCCGCGAACAGGGTGCGCACGGGACCGGCGGTCGAGATGAGCAGGCCGGCCAGCGGCGCGCCCGCCATCATGCCGATCCGGCGGGCCCCCTCGACCGCTGCGGTGGCCCGCTCCGCCGGGACGCCCGCGCGTTCCATCGCGGCGGGCAGGAGCAGCTGCTTGGAGGTGTCGGACGGGCCGCGGGCCGCCCCGACCAGGAAGACCAGGACGATCAGGACGGGCAGCGGCAGCGCGTCGCAGGCGTGCAGGAGCGGGATCAGGCCGATCGCCGCGGCCGTGAGCAGATCCGCCCCGACGCTGACCGTACGGACGGGCAGCCGGTCGATCACCGGACCCGCGAGCACGGCGGAACACAGCAGTCCCAGCACCTCGGCGGTGGCGACGAGGCCCGTGCGGGTGCCGCTGCCGGTGCTGTGCAGGACGAACCAGGGCACGGCGACCAGGGTCGCCGCCATGCCGAGCGAGGACATCCCGGAGGCAGCCACCAGGGCGGCGAGCGGGGTGCGGCGGCGCGGTGACGCGGGACCGCCGGGGTACGAGCTGGTCATTCGGGGTTCCTTCCGGCACCGCCGCGCCGCCCGGCAGCCCGCGGTGGGGTCTGCCGGGCGGCGTGGTGCCCGGGGGTGGTGGGGTCAGCCGGCCATGCTCGTGCGGAGGCTGAGCGGGCGCATGTCCGTCCACACCCGCTCGACGTACGCGAGGCACTCCTCCTTGGTGCCGCGTACGTCCTGGTCGTGCCAGCCGAGCGGCACGGGCCGACCGGCCTCCCAGAGGGAGTACTGCTCCTCGTCGTTGGCCACGACCAGGTACTGCTGCGGGGACGCGTCGTTCATGGTGTTCTCCTCGAAGGATCGGCACTGCGGAAGGGGAGATGGAGGTGGAGCAGGGGGAGGGGGCGGAGCGGGTCAGGAGGGCAGGACCGCGGCCAGCCGCTCGGCCAGCGCGGCGCAGTGCGGGGGGTCCACCAGGTCGTGGTGGTTGCCCGGGACCGCCGCTCGTACGACGTCGCCCGCGGTGCGTGCGTCCCAGGCCGCCGGGTCGACCAGCGGCGTCCCGAGCTCCGGGTGCCGCTCGTCGACGGTGAAGAGGTGGAGGCCGACGGCGAGGACTGCGTCGGTGCGGTAGGCGGCGGAGGCCGCTCCGTTCGCCTCGGCGACCCGCAACACCCTGCGCAGGGACTCCGTGGGGGCGGTACGGGGGAGGGTGCCCTGCGCGCGGCCCCGTCGCACCAGGACGTCGAGCAGTTCCTCCTCGTCCAGTTCGCGCGCCGCGTCGGCGTCGATCCCGGCGGCGATGCCGTACCGCAGCAGATCGGGGTCGCCGGGCCCGGCATCCGTACCGGAACGGTTCCCGGGAGCCGCCCCCGGCGCGGCCGAGTCGATCAGGCCGAGGAAGGCGACCTCCTCGCCGGCGGACTCCAGACGGGCGGCCATCTCGTAGGCCACCGTCCCGCCGAACGACCAGCCGGACAGCAGGTACGGGCCGTGCGGCTGCTCCTCGCGCAGGGCGGCCAGGTAGCGCTCGGCCATCTCGGGCACCGTATCCAGCGGCCTCTCGCCGGTGTTGTACCCCACCGACTCCAGGCCGAGGATCCGCCGGTCGCCTCCGGTACGGACGGACAGGTCCCGCACCAGGTCCCGGTAGCAGACCACGTCGCCGCCCCGCGGGTGGACGAGGACCAGCGGCGGCCGTGAGGCGTCACCGTCGGCCAGCGGGACCAGCAGCCTGGCCGCGGCCGCCCCCGCGTCCGGCAGCGCCTCGCAGAGCAGCTCCACGGTGCGCCGGCGGAACACCAGGTTCAGCGGCAGCTCCACCCCGAACTCCCGGCGCACGGCCGCCATCAGGGCGAAGGCCTTGAGCGAGTGGCCGCCGAGCGCGAAGAAGTCCTCGCGCACCCCGATCGGGGCCGTGCCCAGGGTCTGCTCCCACAGCCGAGCCATCCGCAGCTCGGTCGTGTCGCGCGGGGCGATCCGCTCCGCGCCCCCGCCGCGCGCCGCGTCCGCCGACGGCGCGGGCAGCGCCTTGCGGTCGAGCTTGCCGTTCGGGGTGAGCGGGAGCTTCTCCAGCGCGGAGAGGACCGCCGGGACCATGTACTCGGGGAGGTCCTGGCGAAGGAAGTCGCCGAGCTCGCGCACGTCGCCCTCCTCGTCCCGCCAGGTCACGTAGCCGGCCAGGACGGCGTCCACCCCGCTGCCGTGGACGGCCACGGCCGCCCCCAGCACCCGCGGGTGGCGGGCGAGCGCGGACTCGATCTCGCCGAGCTCCATGCGGTGGCCGCGCACCTTCACCTGGCCGTCGGCCCGGCCCCGGTACTCCAGCGTTCCGTCCGCGAGCCGGCGTACGAGGTCACCGGTGCGGTACAGCCGTTCGCCCGCCCCATGGGGATCGGGTACGAACCGGTCTGCGGTCAGGGCCGGGCGCCCGTGGTAGCCGCGGGCCACCCCGGCACCGCCGATGTAGAGCTCGCCGAACACCCCCACCGGAACCGGGCGCAGCCGCGCGTCCAGTACGTGCAGCCGGGTGTTGGCGAGCGCCGTGCCGATCGGCACCGGCCCGTCGCCGACGGGGCCCGACAGGCGGTGGGCCGTCGACCAGACGGTGGTCTCGGTCGGCCCGTACACGTTGCTGACGGTGCCCAGCGCCGTACGCATCCGCTCGGCCAGGGCCGACGGCAGCGCCTCTCCGCCGCACAGCGCCCGTACGTGCGGTGCCTGCCAGCCCGACTCCATCAGCTGGTGCCAGGTGGCCGGGGTGGCCTGGACGACGGTGACCTGCGCGGCGTCCAGCTCCTTCGCGAGCAGGGTGCCGTCCCGGGCGGTCTCGCGGTCGACGACCCGCACGGTCGCTCCGCACACGAGCGGGACGAGCAGCTCCAGCACGGCGATGTCGAAGGAGGCGGTGGTGACGGCCGCGACCGTGTCACCGGCCGTCAGCTCCAGCCTGCGGACCATGTCCCGGGTGAAGTTGGCCAGCGCCCGGTGCGGGACGGTGACCCCCTTCGGGCGTCCCGTCGAGCCGGAGGTGTAGAGGGCGTACGCCAGCTGCTCCGGCTCCGGCCGCACGGGTGCGAGTTCGGCCGGCGCGCCGCCGTCCGCGGCCAGGGCGTCGAGGTCCACCACGGCGACCCCGTCCGGAGCCTGCGCGGTGTCCGAGAGCCCCGACACCACCATGACGCGGGCGCCGCTGTCCGCGAGCATGTAGCCGATGCGGTCGGCCGGATAGCAGGGGTCCACGGGTACGTACATGCCGCCGGAGCGGAGCACGCCCAGCAGCGCGGCGGGGAGCAGTACGGAGCGCTCCGCGCAGACCGCGACCGCGGCCTCCGGAACGACACCGAGGCGGGCCAGCTCCCGGGCCAGCCGGCCCGAGACCTCCCACAGCCCGGCGTACGTCAGGCTCCGGTCGCCGTCCTCCACGGCGACCGCCCGCGGCGTACGGGAGGCCTGCTCGCCGACGAGTACGGGCAGCGGCCGGTCGGCGGCGGGCTCGGCGGTCCCGGCACCGGCGCGCAGGATCCGGCGTTCCTCGGCCGGACCCATCAGGGGCAGGGCGCCCAGCGGGGTCGTGGGATCGGCCGCGGCGGCCGTGAGCAGTTCGGTCAGCGCCGCGGTCATGCGCTCGACGGTGGCCCGGTCGAAGAGGTCGGTGGCGAAGACGGCCTCACCGCGCAGCGCGCCCTCCTCCTCGACGAAGTACAGCGAGAGGTCGAACTTCGAGGCACCGCTGGCCAGCGAGAGCGGTTCGATGTCCAGGCCGGGCGGCGCGGGCGGGGCGGAGGCCTCCTCGTCGAGCACCAGCATCACCTGGAACAGCGGGTTGCGGCTCAGGTCGCGCTCCGGGCGGACCTCCTCCACGAGGCGTTCGAACGGCGCCTCCTGGTGGGCGTAGGCCCCCAGCGCCGTCTCCCGGGCCCGGTCCAGCAGCTCGCCGAAGGCCGGGTCGCCGGACAGGTCGGTACGCAGCACCAGGTTGTTGACGAAGAAGCCGATGAGCGGCTCCAGTTCGGTGCGGTCGCGGCCGGCGATGGGCGAGCCCACGGCCACGTCCTCGCCGCCCGACCAGCGGGCCAGCAGGGCCTGGAACCCCGCCAGCAGCACCATGAACAGCGTGGCGTCGTGCCGGCGCCCCAGGTCGCGCAGCTGCCGCAGCAGCGGCTCGGGCAGCTCGAAGGAGAACTGCTCGCCGCGCCCGGACGGGGTGGCGGGCCGGGGCCGGTCGGTGGGCAGGTCCAGCGGGGCGAGGCCGGCGAGGCGTCCGCGCCAGTAGCCCAGGGTGTCCGCGAGGGCGTCGTCGCCGAGGCGGTCGCGCTGCCAGGAGGCGAACTCGCGGTAGGAGAGCGTGAGTTCCGGAAGGGGATCGGCCCCTTCGACGGTGCGGGCGCGGTAGGCGGCGAAGAACTCCCGCCAGAACACCCCCACGGACCAGCCGTCGAAGGCGATGTGGTGGGCCACGATCACCAGCAGGTGCTCCCGCTCCGCGATCCGCACCAGGCGGGCCCGCAGCGGGCCCGCGGCCGTCAGGTCGAAGGGCAGCGCGGCGTCCTGCGCGGCCAGCTCCCGCGCCCGCTCCCCGGCCGCCGGAGCGCCGAGCTCCGAGAGGTCGGTGAAGCCGGCGGCGAACAGGGAGGCCGGACCGGGCACGGCGCGGGCAGCGAAAGCCCCCTCGCCGCCGCCTTCCCCGGTCTCCTCGATCCGGGAGCGCAGCACCTCGTGCCGGGCGACGACGTCCGCCAGCGCGCCCAGGGCGGCGTCGGTGTCGAGCTCCCCGGTCAGCCGCAGGGCGCCGGGCATGTTGTAGTCGGGCCGGCCCGGCTGGAGCCGGTCCAGCAGCCACAGCCGCTGCTGCCCGAAGGACAGCGGGCCGGGCCCCTCCGGCAGCGAGGGGATCGCCGCTCCCGTCGCGTCCGCCGCGACCGGTGAGGCCAGCGCCCGGGCCAGGTCCTCGGCCACCGGGTGCCGGAAGATCAGCTGCATCGGGACGTCCCGGTCCAGCAGGGCGCGCAGCCGGGAGATGACCCGGGTGGCGCGCAGGGAGTGCCCGCCGCGCTCGAAGAAGTGGTCACGGACCCCGATCGGGCCTTCGCCGAGCACCTCCTCCCAGACCTCGACGACCGTCCGCTCCAGCGGGGTGCGCGGGGCCACGTGCGCCCGGTGCCCGCCGGCCGTACCGGGCTCCGGTGCGGGCAGCGCCCGCCGGTCGGTCTTCCCGTTCGGGGTCAGCGGCAGCGCGTCCAGCACCACCAGCGCGGACGGCACCATCGCCGCCGGCAGGGCCGCGCGGACGGAGTCCAGTACGGCGGCCGGATCACCGCCGCCCTCCCGCCACACCACGTACCCGGCGAGCAGCCGGTCGGCGCCCTCGCCGTGCGCGGCGGCCACGGCCCGGGCCACGTCCGGGTGGCGCAGCAACGCGGCCTCCACCTCGCCCAGTTCGATGCGGTGGCCCCGTACCTTGACCTGGTTGTCCCGGCGGCCGTGGAACTCCAGCACCCCGTCGGACCGCAGTCGCACCAGGTCGCCGGTGCGGTACATGCGCGCCCCGGGCGGCCCGTACGGGTCCGGCGGATAGGCCTCGGCGGTGCGTGCCGGATCGCCCAGGTAGCCGCGGGCCACACCGCGCCCGGCGATGAACAGCTCACCGACCGCGCCCCGGGGCAGCGGTTCGAGGTGCTCGCCGAGGACGAGGACCCGGGCGCCGGGCAGCGGCCGTCCGATGGGGATGCGGCCCGCCTCGATGTCGGCGTCCGTCACCACGTGGTAGGTGGTGGTGTTCGTGCACTCCGTCGGACCGTACTGGTTGACCAGCCGCAGGCGGCCGGGCAGGCCCAGGCCGTGGGCGGCGCCCGCCAGGCCGGGTGTCAGTGCCTCGCCGGTGGTCATCACCAGCCGCAGCGCGGCCGCGGGTGCGGTGACGGCGGCGACGAGCGGTTCCAGCATCGACGGGACGATCGACAGCAGCGCCGTCACACCCTCGCCGTGCAGCAGTCGGGCCAGCGCCTCCGGGTCCCCGGCCTCGTCCTGCGAGGCCAGGACGATCCGTCCGCCGGTGGTCAGCGGGGCGAACAGGTCACGCACCGAGGGGTCGAAGGTCAGCGCGGTACGGGCGAGCACCGCGTCCTCGGGACCGAGCCCGAAGGTGGCGGTCAGCGCCGCCAGGTAGCCGGTGATCGCGCCGTGCGTGACGGCCACGCCCTTGGGGCGGCCGGTGGACCCGGAGGTGTACAGCAGGTAGGCCAGGTGCGCGGCGGAGGCCGCGGCGGGCGGCTCCGTGGCGGGCAGCGCGTCCACCAAGTGCTGCTCGGCGTCCAGGTCCAGGACCGGTACGTCGCCGGTCAGGTCCGTGGACGGCCCGCCGGGCAGGCCCGCCGTCAGCACCAGGTGGGCGCCGCTGTCGGCGAGGACCGTACGGACCCGCTCGGCCGGGTGTCCCGCGTCGAGCGGCACGTAGGCGCCGCCGGCCTTCAGCACCGCGAGGACGCACACCAGCATCCGCGGGTCCCGGCCGGCCAGTACGGCCACCCGGGTCTCGGGGCCGGTGCCGAGTTCCCGCAGTCGGTGGGCCAGCCGGTTGGCGGCCGCGTCGAGCTCCGCGTAGCCGAGGGTGCGGCCCTCGCAGGTCACGGCGGGGGCGTCCGGCCGCAGCCGGGCCTGCTCCGCCACGAGGGCGTGCAGGGTCCGGGCTGCCGGTCCGTCCGCCGGGGGGCCCGCGTCCTCCCCGAGCAGGGCGGCGTGTTCCCGCGGGGACAGCACGTCCAGCCGGGACAGCGGGGCGCCGGGGGTCTCGGCGGCACCGGCCAGCAGCCGCAGGTAGTGGGCGGCGAACCGCTCGACGGTGGCCCGGTCGAAGAGGTCCGTCGCGTACTGGACGGTGCCGGTCAGACCGCCGGGGTGCTCGGTCATCGCGAGACTGAGGTCGAACTTGGCCGTCCCGTTGGAGGTGTCGAGGCTCTCGACCTCCACACCGTCCAGCGGCAGGGCGGCGAGCTGCTCGGGATGGAGTTGGAAGAGCACGTCGAAGAGCGGGTTGCGGCTGAGGTCGCGCTCCGGCCGGAGCTCCTCCACCAGCCGGTCGAAGGGAACGTCCTGGTGCTCGTACGCGGCCAGCGCGGTCCGGCGCACCCGTTCCAGCAGTTCGCCGAAGGCCGGATCGCCGGACAGGTCGGTGCGCAGCACGAGGGTGTTCACGAAGAAGCCGACGAGCGGTTCCAGCTCGGTGCGGTCGCGGCCCGCGATGGGCGAGCCCACCGCGATGTCGGTCTGACCCGTGTAGCGGGCCAGCAGCGCCTGGAAACCGGCCAGCAGCACCATGAACAGGGTGGCGCCGCGCTCCCGGGCCAGCGCGCCGAGCCGCTGGGCGAGCTCGGCCGGGACCTCGAAGACGAAGGCGTCGCCCGCGCCGGAGCGCACCTGCGGCCGCTGCCGGTCGGTGGGCAGCTCCAGGGCCGGGAGCCCGCCGAGGGCCGCCCGCCAGTGGGCGATGCCCGCATCGGCTTCGCCGTCCGCGAGTCGGCGCTGCTGCCAGTAGGCGAAGTCCCCGTACTGGACGGGAAGTTCCGGCAGCGTCGGGCGCTCGCCGCGGCGCAGGGCAGCGTAGGCCCCGGAGAGCTCCCGCCACAGCACCGGCATCGACCAGCCGTCGCCGACGGTGTGGTGCAGGACCAGGACGAGGAGGTGCTCGTCGTCGGCGACCCGCACCAGGCGGGCCCGCAGCAGGGGCGCCGACCCCAGGTCGAAGGGGGCGGCGGCGTCGGCGTGGGCGAGACCCAGCGCCCGCGAACGGGCCTCCTCGCGGGGCAGGCCGCCCAGGTCGGTGCGGACCGGGACGAAGACCTCCGGCGCCTCCACGACCTGTACGGGACCTGACGGGCCCTCGGTGATGCGGGAGCGCAGCACCTCGTGCCGGGTCACCACCGCACACAGCGCGGCGGCCAGTGCGTCGGCGTCCAGCACGCCCCGCAGCCGGGCCGCGACGGGAATGTTGTAGTCGGGCCGGCCGGGCTGGAGCTGGTCCAGGAACCACAGCCGCTGCTGCGCGAACGACAGCGGCGCGCTCTCCCCGGCCGGCCGGGCGCCGATCGCGATGACGGGAGCCGCCTGCGCGGCGGCGACCCGGCCGTCGCCGCGCAGGGCGTCCAGCGCCGCCGCGAACCGCTCCAGCGTCGGGTGTTCGAACAGCAGCCGCAGCGGCACGCCCGTGCCCAGGCGGGCGCCGAGCCGCGACACGGCACGGGTGGCCCGCAGCGAATGGCCGCCGAGGGCGAAGAAGTCGTCGTGCCGGCCGATCCGCCCGGTGCCGAGCACCTCGCCCCACACGGCCGCGGCGAGCTCCTCGGTCGCGGTCGCCGGCGCCGCGAACTCGGCCCGGAGCACCCCCTCCTCGGGGGGCGCGGGCAGCGCGCGCCGGTCCAGCTTGCCGTTCGGCGTCACCGGCAGCGCCGCGAGGCAGACGATCGCCGAGGGCAGCATGTACGCGGGCAGCCGGTCGGCGAGCGCGTTGCGCAGCTCGGCCGGGTCCACCACCTGTCCCTCCGAGGGCACCACGTAGGCGACCAGACGCTGCTCGCCGGGGGTGTCCTCGCGGACCACCACCGCGGCGTGTCCGACCCGCGGGCCGCGGGCCAGTTCGGCCTCGATCTCGCCCGGTTCGATCCGGTGGCCGCGGATCTTGACCTGCTGGTCGCTGCGGCCCAGGTAGTCGACGGTGCCGTCTGGGCGCCGCCGGGCGAGGTCGCCCGTGCGGTACATCCGGGCGCCCGGAGCGCCGTACGGGTCGGGGGTGAACTGCCGTGCGGTCAGGCCGGGCCTGCCGAGGTAGCCGCGGGCCACGCCGGTACCGCCGACGCACAGCTCGCCCACGGCGCCCTGCGGCACCGGGCGGCCGCGCCCGTCCAGGACGTACAGGCGGGTGTCGTCCAGGGCGGTGCCGATCGGTACCCGGCCGTCCACGGCGGCTCCGGCGTGGGGGTCCAGCCGGTGGGCCGTGGCGAAGGTCGTGGTCTCGGTGGGGCCGTAGACGTTGACGAGGACGGTGTCCGGAGCCTGATCCAGGGCCCGGGCGAAGGAGTGCGGGGAGGCGGCCTCGCCGCCCGTCCACACCTCCCGCACCCGCGTCAGCAGCTCCACGCACTCCTCGACCACCAGGTTGAACAGGGCGGCCGTGAGGAACATCGAGGTGATCCGGTGCTCCTCCACCAGCCGGGCCAGGGCGGCGGTGTCCACCCGGCCGGGCGGCGCCATGACCACGAGCCCGCCCGACAGCAGCGGCGCCCACAGTTCGTACGTCGAGGCGTCGAACGACAGCGGCGAGTGGGCCAGCACCCGCCGGTGCGCGGCGCCGAAGGCGGAGTCACGGGCGAGCGCCGCGACGTTGGCGTGGGTGACGCCGATGCCCTTCGGCTCGCCCGTGGAACCGGAGGTGTACATCACGTACGCCAACTGGTCCGGTGAGCACGGCGGGTACGGGGCCGGTGCGGCGGCCGGAGCCCCGCCCGCCGCGCCCGCCGCGTCCGTCGCGTCGAGCACCGGCAGGGGCGAGGTGCGGACCGCCTCGTGCCCGGCCGTCGCAGGATCGGCGAGCAGCAGGCGGGCGCCGGTCCGCTCCAGCATCCAGTGCAGCCGGGCGACGGGGAATCCCTCGCCGAGCGGGACGTAGAGTCCGCCGGCCTTCAGGACGGCCAGGATCGCCACGGGGAGGTGGACCGAGCGCTCCATCAGCAGGGCGACCGGGGTTTCGCGCCCCACCCCGGCTGCGCCAAGCCTGGCCGCCAGCAGGTCGGACCGGGAGTCGAGTTCGGCGTAGCTCATGCGGTCGGTGCCGCAGACCACGGCCTCGGCGCCGGGGGCGCGCCGGACCTGCTCGGCGAACAGCTCCACGAGGGAGGCCGGGGCCAGGTCCGTACGGACCGTGCCGTGCCCCTCGGCCGCGAGCCGGGCCGCGGTCGGGGCGGAGGGCAGCAGCTCGGCAACGGGGCGGTCCGGCTCCTCGGCGGCGGAGGCCAGCAGCTCCACGTAGTGGCCGAGGACGAGTTCGGCCGTGGCCCGGTCGAACAGGTCGGTGTCGAAGACCAGCGAGCCGGAGCAGGTCGCGGCGCCCTCGGAGACGAAGACGCTCAGGTCGAAGAGGGAACCGCCGAAGTCGGTCCGCACGGGCCGCGCGTCCAGACCCGGCAGTCGCAGCCCGGCCGTCTCGTCCGGGGCCGACGCGAACATCACCTGTACGAGCGGGTTGCGGTCGCCGACCCGCTCGGGGCTCAGGTGCTCCACCAGCCGGTCGAAGGGCACCTCCTGGTGGTCGTACGCGTCCACCGTCGTCCGCCGGACCCGGCCGAGCAGCTCGCGGAACCCGACCTCGCCCGACAGGTCGGCGCGCAGCACCAGGGTGTTGACGAAGAACCCGACGAGGGGCTCCAGTTCCACCCGGTCGCGCCCCGCCACCGGGGTGCCGACGGCGATGTCCGTGCTGCCGCAGTAGCGGGCCAGGGTGGCCTGGAAGCCGGCCAGGAGCGTCATGAAGAGGGTGGCGCCGGCCCCCTCGGCGATCTCGCGCAGGCGGGAGGTGAGGCGTGCGTCGAGGGTGAACTCCAGGCTCGCGCCGTCGCCGCTGCGACGGGTGGGGCGGGGCCGGTCCGCGGGGAGTTCGAGTGCCTCCAGTCCGGCGAGGGAGCTCTCCCACCAGCGCAGCCGGCCCTCCATCGCGCCGCTCGCGAACCGCTCGCGCTGGGCACGGGCGTACGCCTGGTAGTCCAGGGGCAGCGGTGCCTGCGCCGGCGGCCGGCCCGCGAGCAGGGCCGCGTAGGACTCGGACAGCTCCCGCCACAGCAGGCCCATGGACCAGCCGTCGGTGGCGATGTGGTGGACCACCAGCACCAGCAGGTGGTCCTCGGCGCCGAGTCGGATCAGCAGGGCGCGCAGCAGCGGGCCGGCCGCGAGGTCGAAGGGTCTGCGCACCTCCTCCCGGGCCAGGGCGTGGGCACGCTCCTCCAGTTCGGCGAGGGGGGCGTCGCCCAGGTCCAGCACCGGCAGGGGGACGGCCGCCGGGGCGGGCAGTACCACCGGGTGCGGGGCGCCGTCACGCTCCTCGAAGACGGTGCGCAGCGGTGCGTGACGGGCCACGACGGCCGTCAGGGCGTGGCGCAGCGGCTCCGGGCGGAGGGGGCCGTGCAGCCGCACGACCTCGGGGATCGCATAGCCGGGGGTACCGTCCGCCATCCGGTCCACCAGCCACATCCGCTCCTGGGCGAACGAGGCGACGGGCTCGGCGTCGGGCCCGTCGGCGGCCGGAGCGGGGACCGGCTCCGGTGCGGCGGCCGGACCGGCCGCCGTGTCGTCCAGCGCGGCGCGTACACGGCGGCGCAGCAGTTCACGGGCGGCGGCCAGGCGGCTGTCCGTGCCGGTGGCCGGCAGGCTCTCCTGGGTGGTCACGAGTTCTCTCCCTGAAGTACGAGTGAAGGAACGGCGGCGTCGGTGGCGGCGAACGGGGCCGGTTCGGCTTCCAGTTCGGCCAGCAGCACCGTTTCGACGGCGATGGCGAGAGCGGCGACGGTCCGCTGCTCGAAGAGGGTGTGCAGGGGCAGGTCCAGGCCGAGGGACTGGCGCAGCCGGGCCGCCACCCGGGTGGCGCTCAGCGAGTGCCCCCCGAGGGCGAAGAAGTCGTCGTGGCGGCCGATCCGCGGCGCGTCCAGTACGGAGGCCCACACCATGGCGACCAGTTCCTCGGTCTCCCCGGCGGGCGGCTCGTACCCGGCCGCGGCGGCCGCGGCGGGCGCCGGGAGCGCCCTGCGGTCCAGCTTGCCGTTCGCAGTGACCGGCAGCCCGTCCACGACGACCAGCACCGGCACCATGTACTCCGGCAGGGAGCGGGCCAGTTCGGCGCGCATCGGCTCGGTGTCCGGCGCCGGGTCCGCCCCGGCCTCCGGGACGAGGTACCCGACGAGCCTGCGCTCGCCCGGGACGTCCTCGCGGACGACGACCGCGGCCCGGCCGACACCGTCGAGGCGGCCCAGCGCCGTCTCGATCTCGCCGAGTTCGATCCGGAAGCCGTGGATCTTCACCTGGTCGTCGGTGCGGCCCAGGTACTCCACCGAGCCGTCGGCCCGGTGGCGGGCCAGGTCCCCGGTGCGGTACATGCGCGAGCCCGGCGGGCCGAAGGGGTCGAGCGGAAAGCGCTCGGCGGTCAGCGCCGGGCGCCGCAGGTATCCACGGGCCAGGCCCGCGCCGGCCAGGAACAGCTCGCCGGCGACCCCCACCGGGACGGGCCGGCCCCGCGGATCGAGCACGTACAGCGAGGTGTTCCAGATGGGCCGGCCGATCGGCACGGGCCCGGTGTCCTCGCGGCGGCAGTCGAAGTGCGTGACGTCCACGGCCGCCTCCGTGGGCCCGTACAGGTTGTGCAGAGGCACGTCGAGCACATCGAGGAACCGGTTCTTCAGCTCCTCCGGCAGGGCCTCGCCACTGCACACGACCCGGCGCAGGGACCGGCAGCGGCCCGCCTCGGGATCCTCGACGAACGCCGCCAGCATGGACGGGACGAAGTGGACCGTGGTGATCGCCTGCTCCTGGATCACCCGGGTGAGGTAGGCCGGGTCCTTGTGCCCGCCGGGCTCGGCGACCACCAGGGCCGCGCCGGTGATCAGCGGCCAGAAGAACTCCCACACCGACACGTCGAAGCCGAACGGGGTCTTCTGGAGCACCCGGTCGTCCGCGCCGAGCCGGTACCGGTCCTGCATCCACAGCAGCCGGTTGACGATGGCCGAGTGCTCCACGACGACGGCCTTGGGCCGGCCCGTCGACCCGGACGTGTAGATCACGTACGCGGGGTGCGCGGGCAGCGGTGCCGGCCCCGCCGCGCCGGGGTCCCCGTCGTGGACGGCCCCCGGATCCAGCCGGGGCACCTCCGCGGAGACCGGCAGCGCCGCAGCCGCCTCGTCGTCGGCGAGCAGCAGCACCGGTGCGGCGTCGGACAGCAGGTAGGCGATCCGGTCCGCCGGCAGCGAGGGGTCCACGGGCAGGTAGGCCGCCCCCGACTTCAGTACGGCCAGCAGCGAGACCACCATCTCGGTGGAACGGTGCAGGGCGACCGCGACGATCTCCTCCGGACCGGCGCCCCGGGCGCGCAGAGCGCGCGCCAACCGTTCGGCCCGGGCGTCGAGTTCGCCGTACGTCAGGCGCTCCCCGCGGAAGACGGTCGCCGGGGCCTCGGGCGTCCTGGCCACCTGCTGCTCGAACAGCTCCACCAGCGTGGTGTCCGGGACGGGCACGGCGGTGGCGTTCCACTCCCGGATCAGGCGGTGCTGCTCGGCCGACAGCAGGTCCACCGTGCCGACCGCGGTGGCGGGGGCGTCGGCGACGGCCGTGAGCAGCCGCTCCAGCGCCTCGCCCAGGCTGCGCGCCGTCCGCACGTCGAGGACGTCCGTACGGTGGTCGAGGTGCAGCCGCAGCCGCTCCCCGGGCAGCACGATGAGGTTGACGGTGTAGTGGGTGGCGTCGGAGCCCTCCACCCCGGTCAGCCGCGGTCCGCCGGCCAGCTCCCGCATCGACTCGAGGTCCAGCGGGTAGTTCTCGACGACGACCGTGGTGTCGAAGAGGGCGCCCAGCCCGGCCGCCCGCTGGATGCCGGCGAGCCCGACGTGCTGGTGGTCCATCAGCTCCGCCTGCTCGTCCTGGAACCGGGCGAGCGCGGCCAGCAGCGGTTCGTCCTCGCGGATCCGGAACCGCACGGGCAGGGTGTTGATCAGCAGGCCGACCATGTCCTCGATGCCCGCGACGTCCGCGGTCCGCCCGGAGACGGTCCCGCCGAACACCACGTCGTCCCGCCCGGTCACCCGCCCCAGCAGCATCGCCCAGACACCCTGGACCACGCTGTTGAGGGTCACGCCCGCGGAACGGGCCCGAGCGGTGAGCCGGGCCGTCAGCTCGGCCGACAGCTCCACCGGGACCCGCCCGGGCAGCGCGTCGATCCGGTTCGGATCGGCCGCGCCCAGCAGGGTCGGCTCCTCCAGCCCGGCCAGCGCGGTGCTCCACGCGGTCTCGGCGGCTGTGTCGTCCTGGCGGGCCAGCCAGTCCAGGTGCGAGCGGTACGGGACCCCTTCGGCGGCGGGACGGGTCGCGCCCGGGCCGTCGGGGTTTCCGGGGGCGCCGCACTCCGCGTATCCGGTGAGGAGTTCGCGCAGCAGGACGGCCGAGGACCAGCCGTCCCAGACGATGTGGTGGTTCGTCATGACGAGGCGGTGTTCGGCGGCCCCGAACCGGACCAGGGTGAAGCGCACCAGCGGCGGGCGCTCCAGGTCGAAGCGGCGGGCCCGGTCGGCCGCGAGCAGCCGCTGCCACTCCCGCTCCCGGTCCGCGGCACCGAGTCCGCCCAGGTCCACGGCCTCCCACGGCACCTCGACGGACTCGACGACGACTTGGGCCGGACCGTCCAGACCCTGGTCGGTGAAGGCGGAGCGCAGCGCGGTGTGGCGACGCAGCAGCCGGTCGCAGGAAGCCCGCAGGGTGTCCTCGTCCACGGCGCCCTCCAGAGTGAGGACGATCTGGCCGGTGTAGGCGTCCATCGCGCCCGTGTCGAAGGCGGAGTGGAAGAAGAGCCCCTCCTGGAGCGGCGAGAGCGGCAGCACGTCGCAGAGCCCGGCGTAGCGCGCGGCCAGGGCGTCCGTCTCCGGCTGCGTCAGCCGGACCAGCGGCAGGTCACGGGGGGTGAGACGGCGCGGTCGGGGGGCGCCCGTCCAGCCGGCCAACAGGCGCAGGGCCTCGCCCCAGGCCGCCACCAGGGCATCCGCCTCCGCCTCGGTCACCAGGTCCGCGGGATGGGTGACGACCGCGGTGAAGACGGGACCGGCGGCCCCGTCCACCGCCATGGCGTCGATCTGCAGGGCGTGCTCGACGGGCATCGCCGGATCCAGCTCGGCCCGCAGGCCGCCCGCCTCCGGGGCGGGGCCCCACGCCGCCTCACCCCCGCCGGCGAACCTGCCCAGGTAGTTGAACAGGATCCGGGGGCGCGGGAGTCCGGACAGCTCCGCCGCGGTCCGCGGATCGAGCCGGCTCAGCAGCCCGAAGCCGGTGCCGTGGTCCGGTACGGAGGCGACCGTCCCGTGGATCCGCGCGACCAGCTCGGCGAGCGCGTCGCCGCCCCTCGCCGCCGCGTCCAGGTCGATCCCGGCGAGGTCGAAGCGGACCGGGTACTGGGTGGTGAACCAGCCCACGGTGCGCGCCAGGTCGTGCCGGCCGGTCCGGTCGACGCGGCCGTGGCCCTCCAGGTCGACCAGCAGCGACCCCGGGGCGCTGCCGGGGGAGCGCAGGCGGTGGGCCGCGAGGACCAGTCCCGCGAGCAGCACCTCGGCCGGACCGGTGCGCAGCACGCCGGGCACCCGGGCCAGCAGCGGGCCGGCGACCTCGGCAGGCAGGCCGAGCGTCAGCGTGCGCGTGGCCCCGGCGGTGTCCCGCACCGGGTCGGGGATCCGCTGCCACGGCTCCGGCCGGCCCGCGGCGTCCCCGGCGTCCTCCAGCGTCGAGCGCCAGAACGGGAGCTCGGCCTGCACGTCCGGGGAGACGGCCTGGAGTTCGAGGTGGTGGGCCCACGCGCGGAACGAGACCTCCCCGTCCGCGGCCGGAAGCGGCAGGCCGGCGGCGGCGGCCTCCCAGGCCGCGGCCAGGTCGGCCGTCAGGATGCGCCACGACACCCCGTCCACCGCCAGATGGTGCACGCACAGCAGCAGCCGGTCCGGCACCGCCCCACCGGTGGTGAAGCGCACGGCCCGCAGCATCACCGAGGCCGCGGGGTCCAGCTGTCCGGCGGCCTCTCCGGCCGCCTCCGCCATGACCGCGGCGCGGGCGGATCCGTCCGACCCGGCCACGTCGACGGTGCGGTACAGCCCGGCCACGTCGACCGAACCCGGCTCGCCGACCGTGCACCGCCGGCCCTCGGGCCCGGCGGTCACCCCGAGGCGCAGCGCCCCGTGCCGGTCCACGACCGACTGCAGGACCCGTACGAGCGTCGCGTCGTCCGCGCCCTCGGGCAGGGTCAGCACCATGGACTGGCTGAACCGTCCGATGGTGCCCGGCCCGTCGAGGAGCCAGCGCATGACCGGAGTCGCGGGGAGCGGACCGCACGCCTCGACGGCCGGACCGGTGGCGTCCGCGGCGGCCCCGTGGCCGGGCTCGCCGACGGCCGCGGCGAGGGCGGCCGGTGTCTTGTGCGCGAACACCTCGCGCAGGGTGAAGGAGAAGCCCCGGGCCCGTGCCCGGCTGGTGAGGCCGAGGGCGGTGATGCTGTCGCCGCCGAGCTCGAAGAAGTTGTCGTCCGGGGTGGCGGGGGTGCCGAGGGCCTCGGAGAACAGCTCCGCGAGCGCCAGCTCGGTGGCGCCGTACGCACGCACGGGGTGCTCCGTGCGCGCCGCGACCTCGGGCACGTGCAGCCGCGCGCGGTCGACCTTGCCGCCCGGGGTGAGGGGCAGCCGGTCCACCGCCACGAAGGTGCGGGGCACCATGTAGCCCGGCAGGACCCGGCCCAACTCGGCCGTCAGCACGTCCGGTTCGGGCGCCGGTCCGCCGTCGGCCGGCGGTGCCACGAAGGCGACGAGTCGGCGGGCCCCGTCCGCGGGGGAGTGCACGACGACCGCGGCCTGCCCGACCGAGGGCTGCCGGCCGAGCACCGCCTCGATCTCGCCCAGTTCGATCCGGTGGCCGTTGATCTTGACCTGGCGGTCCACCCGCCCCAGGAACTCCAGTTCGCCCCCTGCCGTCCAGCGCACGAGGTCGCCCGTCCGGTACATCCGCGCGCCGGGTACGCCGGAGAAGGGATCCGGCACGAAACGGTCGGCGGTCATGGCCGCGCGCCCCGCGTACCCCTGGGCGAGACCCGCACCGGCCACGCACAGCTCGCCGGTCGCACCCGGCGGCAGCAGCCGCAGCCCCCGGTCGACCACGTACGCACGGTGGTTGACCATCGGGCGCCCGATCGGCGGGATCCGGCCGTGCGAGGGCGGAACCACCCGGTGCATGGTCACGGACACGGCCGCCTCGGTGGGCCCGTACGCGTTCCAGACCTCGCGGCCGCCCGTGGCCCAGCGGTCCACGGCGTCCCCGGACGGGGCCTCACCACCCGTGGACAGGAACCGCAGCGCCGGGAGCCCCGCGGGGTCCAGCAGCGGCAGGAGCGCCGGCGGCAGGTCGGCGACCGTCACCGCGTGCTCGGCGAGCAATGCCTGGAGCCGGTCGACGTCGACCCGTTCGCTGTCGGTGGCGAGGACCAGGGTCGAACCGCTCAGCAGGGCACCGAACAGGTCCAGGACCGACACGTCGAACGACAGCGAGGCGAATCCGAGGAACCGCTCGGTGCCTCCGCATCCGCCCCGGTCACCGGCCCCGGGGCCGTCACCCGCGCCGCACAGCGCGAGGTGGCCGCGTACGAAGTCGACGGCCGCCGCGTGCGGGACGACGACGCCCTTCGGCTCGCCCGTACTGCCCGAGGTGTACAGCAGGTACGCGGCGGACGCGCCCGGCACCGGTACGGATCTCCGGCCGGAGCGGGAGCCGTCGGCCGGCGCGCTCGCGTCGACCACGTCCGTCAGGTCGAGCGGCAGCCGATCGCGGTCGCCCGGCCCGGCGACGACCGTGCGCAGTCCGGCGTCCCCCACGATGTACGCGATGCGCTCGGCCGGCAGTCCGGGGTCGAGCGGTACGTAGCAGCCGCCCGCCTTCAGGACGCCCAGCAGGGCCGCGACCATGGCCGGGGAGCGCTCCACGCACACACCGACGGGGGTGCCCGGTTCGACGTCCGGCCGCAGCCGGTCCGCGATGCCCTCGGCCCAGGCATCGAGCTCACGGTAGGTGACCTCCTGGCCCGCACAGATCACGGCGGTCCGCTCGGGGGTGCGCGCCGCCGCCTCCTCGAAGAGCGCGTGCAGCGACGCGTCCCCTGCCACGGGGCCGGCGCCTCCCTCGGCGAGGACGGCGAGCCGCTCCTCGTCCTCGGCGGTCAGGAAGGGCAGCGAGCCGACCGGCGCCGTGGCCTCGGCCGAGGCGAGGGCGACGAGGAAGCGGGTGAACCGCACCCGCAGCGCGTCGAGTTCGTCCCAGCCGAGGTCGGCGGCGTCACCCTCGGCCTGCACGGTCAGCGGGCTGTCGCCGCCGCGGTCGTAGACGTTGAGGGAGGCGTGCTCGACGGGGCCGACCGAGAGGTTGTGCGCGGAGGCGGGAGCACCGGCGAAGGACAGCTCGTAGTCGAAGGACATGAGGTTGACGGCGGCGTCCCACAGCCGGGGGCCGGTCCCGGTGAACTCCTCTATGCGGTAGCGCTGGTGGCGCAGGGCGTCCTTGATGCCGGCCGAGGTGGTGCGCACCAGCTCGCCGACCGTCGTGTCCGCCGTGACCGTCAGCCGCAGCGGCAGCACCTTGGAGAACATGCCCGGCGTCCGACGGGCGTCCGGGGTGGTGCGGCCGGTGACCGGCAGCCCCAGGACCACGTCCTCGGTCCCGCCCGCCCGGTGCAGGTGGGCGGCGGCCGCGGCCATCACCAGCGCCGACCAACGCGTACCGTGCCGGCGCGCCGCCTCCCGCAGGGTGCGGGCGTCGGCGGGGTCGAGGTCGCCGCTCACCCGCACCGTCGCACCCGAGGCGGGCGCCGGAAGGCTGCCGGTGAAGGAGACGGGCTCGGGGGCGCCGTCCAGCCGGGCCCGCCAGAACTCCCCGTCGGCCGCGCACCGTTCGGAGCCCGCGTACTCCTCCTCCTCGGCCACGATCCGCTGCCACGGCGCGCCCTCGAAGGCCGGCACGGGCTCGCCCGCGACCAGCGCCGAGTAGACCTGCGCGGTACGCCGGGCCAGGATCGAGCCGGTGACCCCGTCCGCGACGAGGTGGTGGTAGCCCTGCATCCAGCGGTAGGTCGCCGGACCGGTCCGCACCAGCAGGTGCCGGCACACGTCCCCGGACGCCAGGTCCGTCGGCCGGGCGAGCTCGGCGCGCATCAGCCGCTCGGACTCGGCGTCCGGGTCCGGGTGGTCGCTGACGTCGACCGTCTCCATCCGCAGCGCGGGCGGACCGGCGGGTATCTGGTGCACCACGCCGTCCGTCTCGGCGAAGCGGACGCACAGCGTCTCGGTTCCGGCCACCGTCGTGCGCACCGCCTGGGCGAGCAGCTCCGGATCCACCGCCCCGCGGATCTCCAGGTACTCGGCGATGGTGTAGTCGAGGCGGGTGGGGTCGAGCTGCTGCGCGAACCAGACGCCGTTCTGCGGCGGGGTCAGGGGCAGCGGCCCGCGGTCGTGAGTGGCCATGCGGTGGTCAGTCTCCTCAGTCGGATCGGTCGATCAACGACGACGTGAGGCCACTGTCCGCGACGGCCGGACGGTCCCGGAAGTCCCACCTATTCGCCTCTTGACGAGGCCCGATCCATCGGGAGAAAAGCCCGGTACCGCGGTTCCGTGACAGGCGGATGGGGGCCGCTGCGGCCGGCGCGCCCCGAGCGGGTGCGGCCGGCCGAGGGCCCCCGTGTCACACCGTGCGCAGTGACCGCGCGAGCGTGAGGGAGGACGGAGCGAGGCGGGTCGCGCCGTCCTCGATGTCCCAGAGCGCGTTCTGCAGCAGCCGCCCCAGCGTCCAGCCGGTCGCGCGTGCACGGTCCAGGCCGAGGACTTCGGTGAGCAGGTCGAAGCGCCGCTGCACGATGCGCCGGGTGTCGCCCTTCGCGACGAGGTCCTCCCACCTGCTGTCCAGGGCGGGCCACAGATCGAAGCCCGGGTCACCGGCGAGCGGTTCGGGGTCGATGGCGATCCACGGCTCGCGCCGCGCCGCCAGGACATTGCCGTAGTGCAGGTCCCAGTGCAGCATCCGGTCCCCGGGCTCGCCGGCCAGTTCGGCGACCGCCGACGCCCAGGTACGCAGGACACGGCGGTCGGCCGGGTCGGCCAGCCGCGTGACCGCCCAAGGGGCCTGCTGCAGCATCTCGGCGGCGACGTCGCCGAGACCTCGCAGCCCCGGTGGTGCGGGTACGGCGACCAGCCGCGCCTGAAGCCCGGCGAGGATGCTCATCGCCGTGTCGTCGTCCTCGACCGAGGCCAGCGTGTGGGTTCCGTCCAGGCGCTCCAGGAGCATGCTGCTGCTCACGGGATCGTGATCGAGCAGGCGCACCGTGCCCCTGCCGTTCCAGGTACGCAGGCCGATCAGGGCGGCGGTGGTCTCCTGCCGGGGCAGTTGGAGCCTGAGGACCGCGGGTGTGGCGTCCCGGCGCAGCACCGGCAGGACCAGGGAGGCTTCTCCGGCGGCCGCAGGACCGTCCCGTTCCAGCTCCCAGCGTTCCAGCAGGTCCGCGGCGAGCGCGGGCAGACCGGCGAGCCAGGCCCTCCCCTCGTCGCCGAAGCCGGTGGCGTACGACGCGGCCAGACGCTCCGGGACCTCGTCCGCTCGTAACGTGCTCACATCAGACCTCCTACGCGGGGAATCCGGCTCCTGCCGCAACCTACCGAAGGCCGGCGAACCGCCTGCCGCACGCAGGACGAGGACGGCGGGCCGTCTCCGTCGGCCGGACCGGCCTCACCGTCGACGGTTCCGGCATGGCGGCCAGGGGAGTTGAGGAACCCCTGCGCAGCCCTCCAGCTGCTGGTCCCCAGCTCGCCGCCCATGGCGCCAGGACCGTAGCCGCGGTCGCGCAGCCGGCACTCCCGGTCGAGGGGCAGGCTCCGACGCGACAGTTCAACTGCCGGTCGGGTCGGAGGTGCGGAATGTGGCTGGGCCCCGACCTGGGGGGTAGGTCGGGGCCCAGCATGGGGTGCGACGGCCGTTGGCCGTGCGCGGGCTTTTCAGGGGCGGAGGGTGTCCTTGATGTCTTCCTTGGTCTGCCGGGTCTTGCCCTTGACCTGGTCGGCGTGGCCTTCGGCGGTCATTCGCCTGCTGCCGGCGATGCGGCCCATGGCTTCCTTGGCCTTGCCCTTGGCCTGTTCGACGGTGGCCTTGGTCTTCTCCGTGCCCGACATCGGGACCTCCTCGTGATGTACCGGATTGGTCGTAGCCCGCTACTGCTCCCGATCTCGGACCTCAAACCCCACTGCCCACGACTTTCCACCTCCTCAAGGGCAACCAGCCGCACGTTGTCGCCCCGACCGCAGGAACCGTCACGGGCTCGGGCCCGCCGGCCGGGCCATCCATCGGTCCCAGGTCCAGGCGCCCCGAGACGGCTGGAGGTTCCGCCCTACCTGACGGTGTCGCATGTCGGCGAGTCGTACGCGCCGTTCGGGGTCTTCGCAGGCGCGGCCAGGTGAAAGGGCATCACATCCGGTGATCTTCTGATCGCAGGAGGCGATCTTCTGTTTGTTCCGGGACCAGGCCTGCGGTCCCCGGTCCGCGGTCGGACCACCGGCCGCGTCCACACCACCCCGTACTGGGAGACCTACGTGCGCCATCTCTTCCGCAACGTCGCGATCGCCACGGCACTCGCCGCGACGGCGCTGCCCACCGCCGCTGTCGCCGACACACCGGATCCGGCCGCTCCAGGGCGCCCGGTCGTCCTGGGGCAGGGCACCGCGCGGCTGGCGGCAGCCGACTTCGAGGACTTCTGCGCACCGGCGCCGAAGGGGGCACGGGCCCTGGCGAGGGTGCTGACCATGGACCTGAAGCCGACGGCCGCGGGAACACGCGCGTACACCGCCTCCCTGCGGATCACCGGACAGGTCGCGCCGGTGCAGGAGACCGCCGACCGGACGCTGGCCTGGGCCGGGGAGGTCGTCGGCTCACCCGGCTCCACGACGTACCTCACCGTCAAGGGCGCCTGCGCACCCTCCTCGGATGCCCGCGTGCAGGGCTTCCTGCGGGTGCCCGGTCACAAGTACCTGATCGGCACCGATCCCCACGACCACACCCAGGTCACCGTCACCGACGTCGACCCCGACGCGCTCCCGGCCCCGCAGCCCGACTCCCTCAACCTCCCCCAGACCCTGCCCGCCACGCCGCCCGCTGCCCGCTCGGCGATGCCCACCGGCAAGGCCGCCACCCGGGCCGTGATCGACGTGGCGGTCGGCTACACGCAGTCGGCCAAGCGGGGCCTGCAGACCGGCGAAGGGTCCGGCTACCCGTCCTGGTACTGGCGCCCCCGCCAGGTCGCCGACGAGATCCGTGCCACGGTCGCCCAGATGAACCGCGCCTTCGCCGTCAGCGACGTCAACGCCGAGGTCCGTCTCGTACGCATCTTCGAGATCCCGGCCTTCTACGGCAGCGAGGACCCCGGCGAGGCCCTCAAGCAGATGGACTCCGGCACCGGCCCCATCGGCCGCCTCGCCCGCCAGGTCCGCGACCAGTCCGGAGCCGACCTCGTCTCCGTCCTGACCAACGTCACCAAGGGCGACGGCGAATACACCGCCGGCCAGGGCGACCTCCCCCAGAACGACGACGGCTCCTACACCTCCCCCTCCGCACGCACCAGCAACGCCGCCTACAGCAGCATCGACGTCTTCAGCGCCATCGACGGCGAACCGGGCTTCGCCCACGAACTCGGGCACAACCTCGGCCTCATGCACGACGAACGCACCATGTACGGCCAGCTGAAGTCGATCGCCGACGCCAACGACGTCTCCGTCGACTACGTCAAGCGCTACCTGAACATCCCCGCGGTCCCCGGCGGCCAGGGCTACATCACTCCCGACGCCAAGTGGTTCACCACGATGGCCTACAAGATCACCTGCCAGCCGTACGCCCAGCAGATCAACACCGAAGACCCCAGCTGCCAGTACACCAACACCTACTCCACGCCCCGCCTCAGCGCCGGCAGCACCCCCCTCGGGGAACGCAACAGCGCGGACGCGGCCGCCGCCCTGAACCAGACCGCACCCGTCATCGCCGCCTACCGCACCCCCAAGGCGTGACCAAGGGGCCGCACTGCCCCGACAGCGCGACGCGCGGTCCCGAGGGTCCCGTCAGGGACGCGGTTCCCCGTCTCAGCGCTTGGAGACGCGGACCACTCCGGTTTCGGTGCCCTGGTAGAGGGTGCCGTCCGCAGTGGCCGTCCCCCGCATCTGGAGCGGGTTGTAGACCAGCCCGATGCCCAGGAAGGAACTGGTGAGCTGGGCGCCCGTGGCAGGGTCGATGACCGAGTGGTGGTACTGGGCGAAGGTGTTGAGCCCGGCGCTGCCCGTCGGTCCTGTCACCGAAACGGTGTAGATCTTCCCGTCGGCCAGGGACAGCCGGGGCAGTGCGGCGGACTTCACCGGGCTGTTCCACACCACCGAGCAGCCCGTGCCTTCGGTGTTGACGTCGATGCGGCTGAGGCCGCCCTCGAAGTTCGCGGAGGCGGGCTGGCTCGCGGGAGCACCCGCGGGCAGGGCCGGGTAGGGGTAGCCGTACGTGTTGGTGACGAAGATGCTGCGCCCAGAGGCGATGACAGCGTCCTCGGTGCCGCTGCGGGCGTACTGGGTGAGCACGGGGATCCGGCAGATCGGGTCCGGTCCACCGGCCGCCCGGTAGACGAGCAGGTTCCCGTGCGGGGCGGCGTTGTCGACGATGGCGACGTATTCGGTGCCGCTGCCCGGTCCGAAGAAGCTCGGGGTCGTACCGGTGCCCCAGCTGAGCTGGCCGGGCTTGCGGGCCGGGCCCCGGTCGTACGGCGCCCGCCAGTCCACCACGGGGGTACCGTCCGGGCCGGCCGACAGGAGGTAGAGCGCGTGGTCGGTGGCGACGGCGGTCCGGCCGGGGATGGTGGAGATGCTGTTCTGGACGCCCTCGCCGGTGGTGATGCTGCGCACGGCCCCGGTGCTGGTGTCCACGGTGCCGATCACACCGCCGCTGGTGGCGAACCAGACCCGGCCCTGCCAGTCGGGGGTCAGGCCGACGATGTTGTCCCCGGAGGGGACGGCGTTGCCGAGCGGGGTGGACTGCTCGATCTGGAGAGCCCATTCGGAGCCGGACCGGCGGTGGCCTATGCGCACGAGGTTGTTGTTGCCGTCGACGACGACCAGTCGGTCGCCGTTGTCGAGGTAGGCGTACACGCCGCCGAAGAGGCTGCCCTTGGGTAGCGTCAAAGAGGCGAGGTCGGCCCCGGAGACGGGGTCGAGGAGGTGCACGGTCGGCGTCTGGCCGAAAATGGTGGTGCAAAGGGCGATCACGTAGCCGTCGCTGCCCACGACCACCGTAGGGCAGGCGGAAGCCAGTGCGGTGCGGGAGTAGTCGATGGGGGACGTACCGGGCCCGGGGTGGGGCGTGGTACCGCTCGAGGCACTGTCGCCGTGCATGGTCGCGGCGCCGTTGGCCGCGGTGGCCGGGTTCTGCGGCGACTGCGGGCCGAACGGCGAAGACGGGTCGGCTGAGGCAGGGGCGCTGCCGAGCGCCATGGTGAGGGAGAGGGCGAGCACGGCGAGGCGCCCGCCCGCGGGCAGGGAGAAAGGCATCAGGTGTTCCTCGTGACTGGAGGGGGAGTCGACGGCCGCGGACCGAGAGGCCGGCGGCCGTTCCGGGTGCCGGGGCACCAAGGGGTCGGCCGACGCAGTGAGAACGGCCTGCGGGCGGCTGCCGATGGTGCGGCCCGGCCCGTGCTTCCGTGTGGCGGTTGCTCCCCGGAACGGCTCTGACCGGGACACTATCCGCTCTTCCCGCGGTACTGATCCTTCTGTGGCGGCCGGCTACAGCATGTTCACGCAGTTCACGTTCCCGCAGCATGCGGGCAACGTGCGGCGGGGGCGAACGCGCCTCCGACGGTGTCGCTGTCGGCCGCCGCGGGCCCGGTAACGCGTGCCGGGGCCCCTGGTCAGTTCCACCGCAGGCTCCACCACCCAGCCCGGTCCCGCGGCCGGACCGCTCTGTGACGAATCCGGTGGATGGCCGCCTGATGTCGGGCGCAGCGACCCCGCGCCCTTTCCATGGTTACAGGAGTGGTTCAGGCCGTTGTGTGAGTGCGGGGACTCTCAACGAGACTGTGGCGGCGGCGTTTTCGGCCAGGGATCGGGGGATAGTCCCGGAACGCAGGGCGGTCACGGTGAACCGGGACGCGCTTTCGGGACAGGCCGCCACGGTGCCGGGTTGGGGGTCATGTGCTGCATTGGTCGCGGGTGTCCCGGCGGAGTTGGTCGGTGCGGCGGGTCATGGCGTCGATGCGTTCGGCGAGTTCGGCGGCGACACCCTCACCGGGGAGATCCTGCTCCGGCTCCCACCCGTCTACCACCTCCTCTTCGGCCGCCCCCAATTCACCTGACCACCACAACCGACTTCCACGCGAGACCCGACCGGAAAGGTACCCGCAACCATGTCCGACCAGCTCCGAGCGAACCCGCGCACCCACTCGGATGGCCGGCGCGGTTTCCTGGGTGCGGGAGGTCGGCGGCGTCGCCGAAGATCCGCCTCGTCCTCGAGCGAGTGATCGTGGAGGGGCAACGCCGAACCGTCAGGCCAGGACATCAGGCGCCGGCGGCAGCGCGCACGAGCCCGCTTCCGTCGCGTCCTGTCACGGGAGGTTGAGGACCCGGGACAGGAAGCGCCGTGTGGCCTGTTCCCGGGGGGCGGTGAAGACCTGCTCAGCGGTGCCCTGTTCGACGATCACGCCGTTCTCCAGGAAGCAGACCTGATCGGCGACCTGGCGGGCGAAGTCCATCTCGTGCGTGGCCATCAGGATGGTCAGGCCGCGCTGCTTGAGGTCCGCGACCACGTCCAGTACCTCGCCGACCAGCTCGGGGTCGAGGGCCGAGGTGATCTCGTCGAAGAGCAGCAGTTCCGGGTCGGTGGCGAGCGCGCGGGCGATGGCGGCGCGCTGCTGCTGGCCGCCGGACAGCCGGTCGGGGTGCTCGCGGGCCTTGTCCGCGAGCCCGAACCGGGCCAGCAGCTCGCGGGCCGTTTCCTCCGCCTGCCTGCGGGGGACACCGTGGACCCGGCGGGGCGCCAGGGTGATGTTGTCCAGCACGCTCAGGTGGGGGAACAGGTTGTAGGCCTGGAAGACGATGCCGATCCGCTTGCGGGCGGCATCGGTGTCCAGCCTGGGGTCGGTCAGCTCGCTCCCGGCCAGGTGGATGGTGCCGTCGTCGACGACGTCCAGCATGTCCACGCACCGCAGCAGGGTGGACTTGCCCGATCCCGAACCGCCGATGAGGCAGACGACCTGGTGCTCGGAGACGTCCAGGTCGATGGAGCGCAGGACCACCCGCGGCCCGTACTGCTTGCGCAGGCCCCGGACCCGCAGCAGGGGCTCGCTCATCGGCCGGCCTCCGCCCAGGTGCGCTGCGCCGCCCGCTTCTGGAGCCGGTCGGCGAAGCGGGTGAGCGGGATGGTCACGGCGATGAACAAGAGGGCTGCTCCCAGGTACGGGGTGTAGTTGAAGTCGTAGTCGGCCTTGATCTGCGCCTGCCGCAGCGCCTCCAGCGGGCCGAGGACCGCCACCAGCGCGGTGTCCTTCTGCAGCGCGATGAAGTCGTTGAGGAGCGGCGGGACCACGTTGCGCACCGCCTGCGGCAGCACCACGTGCCGCAGGGTCTGGCGTTCGCTGAGCCCCAGCGCACGCGCGGCGGAGCGCTGCGAGGGGTGGACGGAGTTCAGCCCGGCCCGCAGGACCTCGCCGACGTACGCGCCGTAGGAGAGGACCAGGGCGATCACGCCGAGCACCCAGGGCTCGGAGGGGGTGCCCTGCAACTGAAGCGCGGGCAGACCGAATCCGACCAGGAACACCAGCAGCAGCGTCGGTATGCCGCGGAAGACGTCGACGTAGATCGTCGCGGCCAGCCTCAGGGGCTGGAGGCCCGGCGCTCGGGTCACGCGCACCAAGGCGATCAGCAGCCCGAGCAGCAGGATCAGCACCTCGGCGATCACGAACATCCGGATGTTGAGCCAGAATCCGCGCAGCAGGTCGGGGAAGGCGTCGCGCAGTTCGGCGCCGTCCAGGAAGAGGGAGTCGACGCGCTCCCAGCCGGGCGAGGAGACCGTGGCTGCTCCCACCGCGATCAGGAAGAGCAGGGTGCATGCGGCGGAGATCCAGGTGTGCCGCCGCTTGCGGGCTCGGCGGAAGCGGCGGCGCTCCAGTTCGCGCTCGCTGGGCAGGTAGGTGTCGTCAGCGGGGGCGGCGTCCGCTTCCTGCGGTGCGCTCGTCTTCGTGAGGTCCACGGCGGGCCCGCTACGGCTTCAGCGCAGGAACGTTCGCCGAGGCGGACAGCCACTGCGAGGTCAGCTTGGCGAGGGTCCCGTCGGCCTTGAGGGCGTCCAGGGCCTTGTTCACGCACGGGGTGAGCTTGCTGCCCTTGGACAGGAGCAGTCCGAATTCCTCCGGGGTGCCGCCCGCGTACCCGAACTGGCCGACGATCTTTGCGTTGTTCAGCTCTGCGCCGGCCAGGTAGAACACGGTCGGCAGGTCGGTGACGATCGCGTCGATCTGGCCGTTCTTCAGCGCGTTGACCTCGTCGTTGGTGGTGTTGAAGACGCTCGGCTGCTGGGACGGCTTCAGCTGGTCGAGCACGGCCTGGTAGCTGGTGGTGGCCACCTGCACGCCGATCTTGGCGTCCTTGAGTGCGGCCAGCGAGGTGGCGTTCGCGAATTTCGACTTGTCCAGTGTCAGGATGGCCTGGTCGGCCTTGTAGTAGCTGCTGGAGAAATCGACGGCCTGCGCCCGCTGCGGGGTGATGGAAATCTGGTTGATGTCGAAATCGAAGTTCTTTGCGCCGGGTGCGTAGGAATGGGCGAAGGGTTCGACGACCCACTTCACCTGATCCTTCTGGAATCCGAGTTTATCGGCCACTGCATAGGCGACGGCACTTTCGAATCCCTTTCCGTTGGCGGGGGTGTTGTCCTCGAACCAGGGGGCGTAGGCCGGGGAATCCGTCGCGACCGTCAGCTTGCCCTTCTCGTGGACCGCGAGTCCCTCAACGGTGCAGGTGGGAGCGGTGGAGCTGTCGGAGGAAGGGGCCCCGGAGGCGGTGCTTCCGGGCTGCGGCGCGCAGGCGCCCGCCGTCAGCACGACGGCAGCGGAGAACACCAGGGCTATACGAGTGCGGGACATCTGAGGTCCTTCGGGAAAATGTTCGGAAAATGGGTACGGGGAAGTGGAGGCGTCGCGTGTCAACGACACAGGTCGGCGGCACAGCGCACGTTGTCCACGTGGCGGCGGCGTACCAGGGGAATATTTCCGAACATGTATTCAGTATTCCGGGTCGTGGGTATCGGTGTCAATGCGGCCCGTGTTTCCGGGGCGACTGCTGGACAGGGTGTGTGACGCTACGTCAGGTGGTGAGGTGGAAAACCCGGTCCCCCTGGCTCAGCCCGAACAGCTCGGCCGCGGAACCGCCCCGAACCACCAGTTCGGCGAAACCGACACCGGAGCTCCCGACGGTGATCCCGGGCTCGCCCAGCGGGACGTCCGGGAGCCTGTCGTAGCAGCGGACCGTGACGGCGCGGCCCGCGCGCCGATTGTGAACGGTCAGGCCGGCCGTGGCGCCGACCCCGCCGTAGCCCGGCAACTCGGCAGCGGGGCGGTCCAGCTTGCAGTTGCCGAAGTTGTCCACGACGGCGACCCGCACCTCCTGCGCGGCGAGGGCCCGCACCGGTGCCGGCTCGGAGGGAACCGGGCGGCCGTCCGCCAGCCAGCGGGCCAGCAGCGGCACGTACCAGAGGCTGCGGAACTGGGTCCGCACCATCTCCTCCACCTCGGCCGGAGCCAGCTCGGCCCATCCGGCGGCGCCCGCCTCGAGCACCTCGCGCACATCGGTGACCTGGACCTCCGTCAGCCCCAGGTAGCTCGCGAGCGGGGCGAGGACCCGGTGGTTGAGTGTGGAGATGATCAGGTGCTGCCCGTGGCGGAAGAAGCAGAACGGCACGCCGTTGGGCCAGTGGCCGTCACGCGGGGCGATGTTGACCAGCACCACCAGGGGCTGCGTCGGCCCGCCGGTCAGGTCCGTGGAGCGGAGCAGGTCCAGCAGGGTGAGGGCGGCGGCGCCCTCCGGGTCGGGCCCGTCCAGCGGGACGACGGTGGGAGTGGCCCCGAAGAGCGCGGCGATCCGCGCGGACTGCCGGGCCAGCGCGTTGGGGTCCGCGCAGTCGGTGAGGGAGACGACCGGTACACGGGTCATGGCGGTTGTTCGCCTTCTGTCGAGGTCTGTTGGGGTGCCGGACGACGGATCCGGGCAACAAAAAAGGACCCTCCGTTTCCGGAGGGTCCGTCGCATCTCGTGCGCACACGGCTTCGCTAGCGAAGCGCCTCCGAAGGCGGGGGCATCATTCGCATCATGGCGAGGTGGAAGGTGTGCTGCATGGCCGCGACCCTAGCAGTGCGGGCTTGCATCCTGGAACAGCCGTCCAGAATGCGAAACGGCGGCTCGGCCCCAGGCCGCTCAGAGCTCCGGCCACGAGCAGTTTCCCGTACGACCTTCCGGGTGCCGGTGCACGACTCGCACACGGAGCCGCAGCCCTCGCATGGTTCTACGGGGCTGCCGGGTCTGCTCCGCCCTGCGCGCCGCCGGCCTCCAGGCTCCCGTCCCGGGACGGGCTGCCGGAGGCCGGACGGGGCATCCTTCAGAGGGCTCGCTGCTGACGGCGGCGTGGGACGCGCAGGCGGATCTGGGTCTGGAGCCGCCGGGGAGTGAGCAGGGGCGCGATCTGCGGGAGGACACCATCCGACACCGCCGTCAGGACATCACCCGGACGTGCCGCACCGTCCATGGTGAGAGCGATGACCAGGCTCATCGTGTGCCCCCGGCCGCTCAGACGGCAGCGCACCCCTACGACCCCCGGCACGGCGGAGCATCCCGCTCGGACAGCGTGGCGGACAGCCCGGCTGTCGAGCAGGCATCGCGGGGTGGCAAGGCTCAGGCGGCGCGGCGCCCTGCGCGAGATCTGCGCGGTGAGGAGGGCCAGCGAGCAGACAAGGCCCGTACAACCCGCGGCGAGCAGCAGGCCGTGTTCTGCTTCCTCGAGGCGTCCGAGGCAAGCGTGGACGACCTGGCCCTCGCCCCACCGGGCTGCGGCCACGCCGACGGCGAGGAGGGCGAGTCCGGCGAGGGCGAGCACCATCCTGTTGGCCACGGCACGGCTACGCATCCGCACTCTCCTCAGCCGGCCCCCGTGGCGCGGCGGCCCGTGGATCGGGGTTGTCGCGCAGGGTGAGCCGCACCTTCGGTTTCCGCCTCAGAGCCATGCTCTCCACGGTGCGTTCGATGGCTTCGGTTGCCTTGTCACGGATGTCCTGCGGAGTTCCGAAGGCTGCTTCCGCGTGCACGGTGACCTGGCGGGCCGTGAAGCGGACGGCACGCGCCCGCAGTCCGGGTACGTCGGAGAGGGCGGCACGTACCAGCCGTGCGGCATGGGTGCGTGTGGTCCGTGCACGGGCCTGTGGCGGGCAGCCCAAGGCCAGTACACGGCGGTGGCCGGGGGTGAGCGCCAGGAGGATGAGCCATACCCCGGCGGCGGCCGCCGGCGCCGCCAGGCGCACGGGGGACCGCTTGCCGAATCCCGGCGTCCATTCGGCAACCTGCCGCCAGGGCGGCGCGGCGTTCCCCGGTGTGTGCTGCCGCAGGACGGTCCACAGCAACAGGACGGACAGTACGGCCATGGCGATGCCCACGAGTGCGGCGGCGGGCCGTCGCTGGGACCAAGGCCTCCGTGCCGTACACGGCTCCGGCTCCGGCTCCGCCTCGCCGGTCTCCGGTCGCAGCCGGGGTGGGGCGGCGCTGAGCCTGCGGACCCGGACGCATGCGGGCGCGATGCACAGCCCGGTCAGATGCCTTGTGCGCTGGGTCAGATGACGGTGGAGGCGCGTCATCTCGTCTGGGTCGCCCGGCGCCGGGAGAGGCAGGTCCACCTCCACCGTCACCTCGACCGAGCGTCCGGTCCGGGATGCGGAGCTGTGCAGGACATGCCCGCCGATGGGGCCGGTGGCTTCAGCGCATGCCTGCCGGGCGATCTTGGCCGTGACTCGGTCGGCGACGGTGGTGACGCCCCGCTGCGCGGCGCTCACCGTTGCCTGCGCTCGGTGACCAGGAGATCGCGAAGGTCTCCGCCCCGCTCCAGGTAGCGGCCGGCCACATAGCCGAGCCCACCGAGAGCGGCGACCAGGAGGAACGCGCCGAAGCCTCCGAACCAGCCGGCGAATCCCAGCGCCACCCCAACGACCAGCCCGAGTACGTCCTTGCCCATGACTTCCTTCCTTCCCTCATCGACGACATGCCCTCTCCGTACGCAGGCGTGGTCAGGGAGGTTCAGGCCACCCGTGATTCGCCTGCGTCCTCCGCGTCGTCGCCGGGCAGATGGACATCGGTGACGGCGATGTTCACCTCCACGACCTCCAGCCCGGTGATCCGCTCCACCGCGGCGATCACGTTCTCCCGGACATCGCGGGCCACGTCCGGGACCGGGACGCCGTACTCCACGACCAGCTCCACGTCGATGGCGGCCTGGCGTTCACCGACCTCGACCTTGACGCCGCGCCCGAGGTTGGGGCGCCCGCCCGGTACCCGGTCGCGTACGGCGCCCAGTGTCCGGGACAGGCCGCCACCCATGTCGTGGACGCCGGGAATCTCCCGGGCCGCCCGTCCGGCGATCTTGACGACCACCGCGTCCGCGATCGACGTCCTGCCCCGCGTGCCCATGGGTTCGCTCACCTCGGTGCGCCCTGCCGCCGGAACCGAGCCGTTGGCGTGCTCCCGGCGAACCGGGGTCGTCTCCTGCGTTGCGGTCATCGCTTCTCCCTGAACTGGCTCGTCTGAGACTCGTACTCCTTTGACACCGCGAGACCGCCTTCCGTTACGGATCTCTTACCGGTGAACGGGTGAACGGCAGTGCGGATCAGTGCGGCGTAACGAAAGTCGGGCAAGCGGTGTCAAAGCAGTGGAGGCTGGAAGGAGCCCGCGTTGAACGCTCGGTGGGGCCCGGACGATGATGAGGAATCAGCTGAAGCGGATGAGAGGCTGCTGGCCGTCCGGGCGGCGGAAGGAGACGAGGAGGCGTTCGAGGTGCTGGTACACCGTCACTCCCCGGCCATGCTGCAGCTCGCAGAACGCCTGATGGGCGGCCGCGCCGAGGCCGAGGATGCCGTCCAGGACGCCTTCGTCAGCGCATGGCGCAGCCTTCCGGAGTATCGGGGCGAGGCCGGGTTCGCCACGTGGCTGTACCGCATCGTCACCAACCGGTGCCTGAACCTGCTGCGGGGCCGCAGACTTGCCGCCGAGCTCCACACGGTCCCCGAACAGGCCGCACCGGAACACCAGTCCTCACCTGTGCGAGCCGCGGAGTCACAGGCCGCCGTACGCGACCTCGCCCAGGCCATGGGCGCCCTCTCCGCCGAGCAGAAAGTCTGCTGGGTGCTGCGGGAAATCGAGGGTCAGTCCTACGAGACGATCGCCCAGGCAGTGGGCATCAGACCCGAAGCGGTCCGCGCACGCGTGTTCCGGGCCCGGCGCATGCTGACGGAGGCGATGGCCGCATGGCGATGAACACTTCCCCCAACCACGAGAATCCCGATGGCGAAGACCTCGAACTCCTGCCCTGCGGCAGGGACCTGGCCAGCGTGTGGGACCACGCCGACCAGCCGGGCGCCGACCCGCACATCGCCACCTGCACCTCCTGCCAACATGCCGTAGCCGACCTGGAACACCTGCGCGCAGCCGTACTTCCCGCGGTCACCACACCACGCGCCGACGTCGACACCGCCGCCGTGGTACGGCGCGTCATGGACGCGGTCCGCCTGGAGCTGCGACCCGGCCGCAACCTGCCGCTCGGCGAGGCAAGCGAGGACAGCTGGATCTACGAGTCCGTGGCGGCCCGCATCCTGCGCACCGCCGCCGAACAGGTACCCGGAGTGCTGGCCGGAAGCTGCCGCATCACCCCGCCCGGCAGTCGCACCCACCCCACACGCGGCCCCTCCACCGTCCACCTCGCCATCACCGTCGCCTACGGGCAAGACCTCCCGGACACCAACCGCGCGGTGCGCGAAAACCTTGTCCGTGCCGCCCGGCAACACCTCGGCCTGAACCTTGGCGAGCTGAACGTCACCGTCACCGATCTCCACGATCCCCCCACCCAGCCTCGGGAGGCCAGGCCGTGAACAGCAACCGTGCCGAGTCCCTCACCCGGAAAGTCACCGACGCCGTCTTGGACGTCCCCGGCGTCGCGTGCCTTCGCCCAGGTCTGCGTTCGCTGCTACACCTCGGCGTACGACAGCAGGCCGCCCTCGACGGGCGGGATCCGGGCTCCGCGGTGCGCGTCACCCTCGACTCGGGAGGCCGGGTTGCCGCCCTGCGGATCGACGTCGTCGTCCGTGCACAGCACCAGGCCGCACACACCGCCGGCGCCGTGCGGGCGGCGGCCGCCGAGGCGGCGGCCACAAGCCCTGGAGCCGTGCGGGTGACCGTCACCGGCATCGTGTGACGGTCCCACCGCACCCGGCGGGCAGTGTCAGAAGGGCGGCGGGCAGGTGAGGCTCACCCACAGGGCAAGCGACCACACGCAGGCCGCGGCCCCCAGCATCCGAAGCCGCCGGATGCGCTCCGGCGACACCGGGTCCGCGCCTCCCCGGAGCGCGACGACCCGCACCGCCCCGCCCACTACGGCCGGTGCCGGGTCCGCCGGGCGGGGCGTTACGCCCTGCCTCAACCCGGTCGCCATCGGGCCGACCGAGCGGGGTGCCGGACGCGCAACCCCCGCCGCCGGGGCCCCGTCACGGACAGCGCCGCGCACGCCGGCACCGGCCGGGGCCACGTCGCCGTGTTGGGCCAGACCGGCCAGGAACCGCCGGTAGGCCTCCTTGCGGCTGCCCCGGGGTGCCGAACGGCCGTGCTCCCAGGACCGGACCGTCGCCGGTGTCACGCCGAACGCCGCAGCCACTTGCCGGGTCGACAAGCCCCACTGCTCGCGAAGCCGGCGCCGCTCGCCCGGCTCAGGCAGACCGTCGGGCCGCCGCATCGAAGCCTGCTTCGCAAGGAAGGCGGCCTGACGGGGAATCATCTGCTCACGCACTGTTGTCATACCTGTCTGACAATCCGTGCGGGCCCGCCGTGACGCGGGACTGCGCACGATCACCCATACGGCACAGCGGGGGCCGGGATCCGGCAGGCAGAAAGCCAGGAAGAAGCGGAACACCGGCTAATTGGGTTGGCGGGTCTGGCGGGGGGTGTTAGGAACTCCGGGTGACAGTGTTTGCGTGTGTGGCCTGTGGTTCTGCGATCGCAGGGCCGTTGACCGAGTTGGCTGAGATCCCCGTTCGCCCGATGGACCAGAGCTATCCGAAGGACAGTGGGACGCGGACGGCTTCCGCCACCGTGCCGCAGGGGTTCTTCGCGGTGGAACCGGAGCCTTGGGGCGCACCGTTCGTGCCGAGCGAGGATCCGGTGGCGATCTTCCCGGGAGGCCCGTGCGTGTTGGTTCCGGAAAGTGACGATTTCCTGGTGTCCGCAGGGCCGCGAGGGACGCTGGTGCTTCATCCTGGCGATGCGCCGGGCCTGGAGCCGGTCCGCGCTCCGAGCTTCGACGATGTCGGCTGCTGCGGCCTGTCGGGTCGGGGCGGGATGAACCGCCGGTGCCCGTGCGGTGCCCCGGTGGGTACGGAGATCAGCGACTGCTCGACTCCGTACGAGTTGCACCTCGACCCCGGACAGGTCCGTCAGCTCACCGTCTGACGGAGGCACGCCGGAGGCGGAACCAAGGGCTCGGGGCCACACGTCTCCCGATCATGCTGACCATTCTGGGGATACTCTTCGCCGTCGTGCCCATGGCGATATGGGGGACGATCACCCGCACCCGTTCCGTCGGCCTCACGATCGGCGGCGCGCTGCTCATCGGAGCCGGCCTCCTGATCAGCGTCCAACAGAGCTGGATCGGCGCACCCAGGCCCGATGCCCACCTCCTGTTCACGGTCCTGGCACCTCTGCTCATCGCCTGCGGGGCGCGACGTGAGGGCCGGCACGAGGACTCCCGTCCCCCGGGATGGATCCCCCGCCGCAATGCGGCGATCGGCATCCTGGGGATGCAGTTCGCCCTCACCCTCGTGGTCGGCCTCCTGTATGCGCTGATGCTCACCGAAGGCGCGGACGCCCCATCGTCCAAGGCCCTGCCCTCGATGCCGCCGGGCATCAGCATTGTCGACGAAGGCATCAGCTGCGGCTCGGGCGGTTGCTGGCGCGTTGCGACGGTCGCCGGCGAGGGCGGCCTGTCCCGCCCGGAGATCATCCGCGAACTGGGCCTCCAGCAGGAGAAGTGCCACTCCAGCGGCTGGCTGCTCGACTGGCGTGACGTGTGCGTCGGAGCCACGGACAACGGCAGGAACGTCAGCATCTACGCCGGCTGGGGATAGCGCTGTCCGGCTTCGGGTGGTGCTCAGCCACACCACCCGAAGCCGGACCCCTGAGAGCGCCGGGCGGCGGAGACCGACCACGGCACCTGGCGCGGCGATCTCGCCGCGGACCAGCCGTACTGATGCCCGACCCGGCGACGGACGGAGCATCGGTACGGCTGCCGGTCAGGTGCCCTCGGGGCCTTCGATGAACACCTTGGGCAGTTTCCGGGCCAGCGGTGCGGGCAGCCACCAGGCCCACGTTCCGAGCATCTGCATGACCGCGGGAACGATCAGGCATCGGATGATCACGGCGTCGAGGAGGATGGCGACGGCCAGGCCGAGTCCGAACTGCTGGAGCATGCGGTCGGAGCTGAGGACGAACGCGCCGAAGACGAACATCATGATGGCCGCGGCGGCGGTGATGACCTTGCCCGTGGAGGCGAGTCCTTCGCGTACGGATTGTGCGGGGTCTTCGGTACGCGTCCATTCTTCGTGGATGCGCGAGATGAGGAAGACCTCGTAGTCCATGGAGAGTCCGAAGACAATCGCGAAGATCAGCGCGGGGATGAAGGCTTCGATGGGGCCGGGCTGGGCGCCGAACCAGCCGTGCTGGAACACCAGGGTGATGACGCCGAGGGCGGCGGAGATGGACAGCAGGTTCAGGACGGCTGCCTTGACGGGGATCCAGATGGACCGGAAGACCAGCAGGAGCAGCAGCGAGGAGACGCCGACGACGACGGCGACGAACAGGGGCAGCCGGTCGGCGAGGGTTTCGGAGACGTCCTGGGAGGCGGCGGTGGCGCCGCCGACCAGTACCTCGGCTCCGGTGGTGCGTTCCAGCGGCGGGGCCACCTCGTCGCGCAGGTGGTGCACGAGCTCGACGGTGCCGGTGGCCTGTGGCGAGGTCGTCGGGTAGACGAAGACGGTGGACAGGGCGCCGTCTCCGGAGGGCATGGCCGGGCTGGCTTCGGCTACGCCGTCGGTGGTGGCGAGCTGGGCCTGAACGGTCCTGCCCGCTTGTTCGTCGCCCTTGATCAGGACGATCAGCGGGCCGTTGAAGCCGGGGCCGAAGCCTTCGGCGAGCAGGTCGTAGGCGTGCCGGGAGGTGGAGTCCTTCGGGTCGTTGCCTGAGTCGGCGAAGCCCAGGCGCATTCCGAGCGCCGGGGCGGACAGGGCGAGGAGCGCGAGGACACCGACCAGCAGAGTGGGAATCGGGCGGCGCTGCACCGCGCGCGCCATCGCCCGCCAGCGGTTGCCCTCGGTCCTGCCCTTCGCCGCCGTCTTGGCCTGCTGTTCGAGGACGTGCCGTTGGATGCGGCGGCCGAACAGGGCCAGGAGTGCGGGCAGTAGGACGAGGGAGGCGGCCATGGTCACCAGGACCGTGACGGCCACCGCCAGGGCGATGCCCTGCAGCGAGCCGAGCCCGAGGGCAACCAGACCGAGGAGGGCGACGATGACGGTGCAGCCGGCGAAGAAGACCGTACGCCCGGCGGAGTCGAGGGCCTTGCGGCCGGCCTCGGCGGGCTGCATCCCGGCCAGGAGTTCATGGCGGTAGCGGTAGAAGATGAGCAGGGCGTAGTCGACGCCCACGCCGAGCCCGACGA
This sequence comes from Streptomyces sp. NPDC104226, assembly GCF_055584085.1. NCBI lineage: Bacteria > Bacillati > Actinomycetota > Actinomycetes > Kitasatosporales > Streptomycetaceae > Streptomyces > Streptomyces sp. NPDC104226. The sequence goes on along the minus strand of NZ_JBVJMS010000002.1, from coordinate 48,003 downwards.
GCATGAGGATGGGCGGGGTGAAGTCGGCGACGGTGAAGACGTGCGAGGCCAGGGCGATCAAGCCGACGGCGCCGCCGACCGCGAACAGCGCGGTGAGCAGCGGCAGTGAGGCCGCCAGGACCGACCCGAACAGCAGTACCAGGATGGCCAGGGCGGCCACGATCCCGGCGAGTTCGGCGGTCGGTGGCGCCTGGTCCTCGGCGTTGCGTGCGGCCTCACCGCCCACCTCGACCTGCAGACCGCCGGCGGCGATGTGCTGCGCGACGTCGATGACCTTGGCTACGTACTCCTTGGGAATCTCCTCGGTCTTGCCGTCCAGGGTGACAGAGGCGTAGGCGATCGTGCCGTCCTTGGAGATCGCCGAAGCGTCGGCGAAGGGGCTGCGCACGTCGGCGACCCCGGCCATCTTCTCTACCTCGGCCAGCATCGGCTCGATGCGGCCCTTGGCGCCCTGGATGCCCGCCGTGTCCTTGAAGACGATCTGGATGCTGTCGCCGGCCTGGTCACTGCCGTGTTCCTTGAACAGGTCAGTGGCCGTCTGAGAGTCGGTACCCGGCAACGTGAAGTCGTTCTTGTAGGCGGAGCCCGCTGCGGTCGAGCCCAGCGTGATCGCGGCCACGATCGCCACCCACAGGACGAGGGCGGACCAGCGGTGTCGTTGCGCCCAGCCCGCCAGGGCGCCGAACCGGCCGGTAGAGGCGGACGTGCGGGTGTTTCGCGGTGGGGGAGGGGCGAGGGGCGCGGCGGAGCCGCGGGGGGAAGACATGTGCCTACCTCGGGTCGGTGCGACTGGTACGGGGAGTCACCGCCGCGCTCACGACCGCACCGGCGAGCACGGACACACCGATGGCGAGAACGGCGAACAGGCCACTGACCGTGATCGAGAACGTTCCGGCAGCAGTGACCAGCAAGATTCCGGCCGCGGCACCCACAAGCGCGCCGACGACAGCGGCACTGGTACGGGTGGAGGCGAGGGACGACGACATGCATTCGATCGTGCTGGGCGAGAGGGTGTCCGGGCGTCGGCCCCCGGCTGACAGTCCGCGGCCGCGGCGTACACCAGCGGATGTACATCCCCGGCGACCGCGTACTGCGTCAGCACCCACTCCAGACGCGAATCGGGACATACAGGGCTAGAGCGAGCGTGGCTGCGGGCAGAATGAAGCAGTGCCGCATCTCGACATCTCCCGCCTCCGCCTGCCTACGGGCCCTCGTGCCGACTGGGCGCTCGCCGGGCTCGTCCTGGCCCTGTCCGGCGTGGCCGAGGGACAGCGCCTCGGCGCGAGCCGGGACGCGAGCGCTTCCGTGGTCGGCTCCTGGGTGCTGGCTGCCGCGGTGTGTGCGCTGCTGCCGCTGCGCCGCCGTCATCCGGTGGCGGTGGGCTGGCTCACCGTGCTGGGCACCGGTGCTTACTACCTGCTGAGCACCGTCGACGGCCCGCTCGTGGTGATCCCGATCGCCGCCCTGTACACGCTGGCGGCCCAGGGGCGGATCCAGCCGTCCATCGCCATGGCCGCGGTCATGGTGATCGGGGTGGGCGCGGGCGCGCTCGCCGGCACCGGCGATGTCACCGGTACGGCGGTCTTCATGCTGACCGGCTGGCTGGTCGCGGTGGTGGCCCTGGGAGCGATGCGCCACGACCGGCTGGCCTACGCCGAGGAACAGGCCCGGCTGCGTGCCACCCAGGAACGCCTGCGCATCGCCCGCGAACTGCACGACGTGGTCGGCCACACCATGTCGATGATCCACGTGCAGGCGTCCTCGGCCCTGCACCGGCTGCCCAAGAACCCCCACCTGGCCCCGGAGGCGCTGGCCGCCATCAAACAGAACAGCAAGGACGGCCTGCAAGAACTCCGCGCCACCCTCGGTGTCCTGCGGCAGGTTGACGAAGACGCTCCCACCACGCCCGCACCCGGACTGTCCCGGATCGACGAGTTGATCTCCACGGCGACGCGCGCCGGCGTGGACGTCCGCCTCGAGCGCACCGGAGCCCGCACTGGGCTGCCGGCCGCGGTGGACCTCGCCGCCTATCGCATCGTGCAGGAGTCACTGACTAATGCCGTCCGGCACAGCGGCGCCCAGCACGTCGTCGTCGACCTCCACCGCGGACCGCGGATCTTGACCCTCCGCGTCACCGACGACGGCCCGGGGACGCCCCGTCCGGGACACGGCAGCGGCATCGCGGGTATGTCCGAGCGGGCCCGCGCGCTGGGCGGAACCCTGAGCGCCGGCCCCGGCCCCACAGGCGGCTTCACCGTAGAGGCCCTACTACCGTTGCCAGACGACCTCGAGCCGATCGACGGAGCTGTTGATGATCAGGATCTTGCTGGCGGATGACCAGCGCCTCGTACGCGCCGGGATCCGCGGCATCCTCGATGACGAGGACGACCTGCACGTGGTCGCGGAAGCCGCCGACGGACACGCCGCTCTTGCCGCCTGCCGCGAACTGCACCCCGACGTGGCGCTGATGGACATCCGCATGCCCGGCATGGACGGCCTCGAAGCCGCCCGCCGCATCGCCGCGGACGAGCACCTGACAACAGTGAAGGTGGTGATGCTGACCACCTTCGACCTCGACGAATACGTGTACGGGGCCCTGCGTGCCGGCGCCGCGGGGTTCCTGGTCAAGGACACCGAACCGGCCGAACTCCTGCACGCAGTCCGCGTCGCCGCGCGCGGCGACGCCCTCATCAGCCCCTCCATCACCCGCCGTCTGATCGCCGAATTCGCCGACCGGCCCGACCACGCCCGTCCACCCGACGGGCGCCTCGACGCCCTCACCAGCCGTGAACGCGAGGTCATGCGTCTGATCGCAGCCGGCCGCACCAACGACGAAATCGCCACGGAGCTGGTGGTCTCCCCGCTGACCGCCAAGACCCACGTCAGCCGGATCATGGCCAAACTCGGCGCCCGGGACCGGTCCCAGGTCGTGGTCATGGCCTACGAGTACCGCATGGTCAGCCCCGGCTGGCTCACGGACTGAGAACGCCCAAGCCGCTGAACCAACCGCAGTCGACCGGCCTCCGGGTTGCCGATGACGAAGAGGCGACGCTTGGCGCGACTGACCGCGAGGTTGAGGAGGTTGGGCGCGGACGCGGCCCAGTCGGGCGGTCGGCTACCTGCCGCACCGAGGTGCGGCTCGGCGCCCACTCCTCGGCGGCACCGAAGCCGTCGCGCAGGGCGCGCTGCGCCGTCCACGGGAGGACCACCACCGGCTCCAGTCGGAGGGGATCGCCGACCACGACGGTGCACCGGGCCCGCCCCATGCCGCCGACCGCCGCGCGAGTCCCGCGGTGAGGTGCCCACGGCGGTCGTGGCGGCGCACCCCGAACCACCGGCCCCGGGGCTGTGACCGCTACAGCAGCCCGCTGAGCGGCAGGGCCCGCTCGGTGAGCTGTCCGTACAGCCTTCCGTCGCTGCTGCTGACGTCGGTGAGCCAGTCCACCTCGACCAGCAGCGCGGCGTGCTCGGGTACCTCCTCAGGTGTCAGGGCACAGAACGCGGCGACTTCGTGCAGAGCAAGTCCGTCCTCGGGGTGCCCCAGACGGCCGTCGGGCTGCGTGTGCGCGGCGGCGTACAGGGCCAGGAGCCGGGTGGCGGCGCCGAGCTTCTTCTTCCGCAGTTTCCGGTCGCCGACCACCTTCTGGGCCCATCCGGAGATTTTGGCGCGGGTGGTCTTGCCGAAGAAGAACGGGCGGGGCTGGTCCGGCAGCAGGCCGGGGACCGTGAACGTGGTGAAGTCCTCGGGCCGTGAGGCGAGGGCCTCGGAGGCGCTGCCGGGCAGGTGCAGCCAGCCGGCCGCGACCAGCTGCTCCAGGCTCTGTTCGGCGCCGGCAGGGAGCCAGGTGGTGATGTCCTGGCCGGTGATGTTCCCTGTGCCGTCCCGGGCGGCGCGCAGGGTGAGCAGGAGGACCAGGAGGTGCACGTCCGGTGTGGGGTGGGGGGCGTGGGCCTGTACGTAGGCGAGGACGGTGCGGGCGTGGGCGGCGTGGTTGCGGGTCAGCAGCCGCTCCACCACGGGACCGTCCGTACCGTCGGCGGGGAGTCCGAGGCGGTTGGCGTTCATGTCCCGGGTGGCCTGCGCGGCACCTGCCGCCCGCTTCGCCTCGTGGCGCAGCGAGGTGTCGCCGGTGGCGTCGGCCCACGAGGAGAAGGCGCGGGCCTTGCGGTCGTGAAGGTCGGCGAGGAGGGCGAGGTCGGGTTCGGGGTTGTTCTGGTAGGTCCGGAAGGCGTCGCCGAGCTCGATGAGCTCCAGGCGCAGCACGTCGGGCTTCAGGTCGTAGGGCACGATCCGCTGCGCGATCTTCCCCCACCGCCTGGCCTGCCGCGGCGCTGCGGTAGGGGCGGCGGTGCGGGCACCAGGCACTGAGGCCGGCCTCCCGTCCGGGGCTGCCCCGTCGGTGGGGAGGGTGACGGGGTCGGAGAACAGCACCGTGGCGGCCGTGGGGACACCGGGCCCCTGCTCTCCTCCCGTTGTGCGGTGAGTGCCGGCCGTGTCCGGACGTGGGCGGGGTGGGGGAGGGGCGGTGTCCAGGACACGGCAGCCGGGGGTGGCGGCCGCGCAGCGCGCGCACATTTCCGCAATCCGCCACAACCGTCCGGCGCGGTCCGCGCACACCGCCAGAACCGTCGGTCCCCCGCACGGAGGCCGCGCCTCGGCCTTCCGGCTGGGGAGGGTGGCCGGGTCGGGGGTGTGCCAGGCGCAGTCGGCCGTACGGCACGCGCACCAGGCCGAGGAGCGGGGCCCGCCGCAGGTACGGATCTGGGCAAGGTGCGCGTTCACGTGCGCGACCGCGGCTTTACGGCCCTCGGCGGCGCTGGGTAGGCGCTGCTCGGCGCAGGCAGGGCGGGAGCAGGTGAGACGAACCGTGCCGGCGGAAGGGCGGCCGTAGGGGTCCAGGCGTACCACCCACGCCCTCCCCGTGACGCGATCCTCCTGCGTACCGGCCTCCATCACCATGGACCCGCTCCCCTCGTTGCCTGATCCCGGTGCTCCGGGCGGGCCCCATCATCGGGGATACCGGCAGGCAGCACCGGAAGGAACACCCCGGCTCCCGGCGGTTCGTCGATAATTTTCGGCCCGGACGGTGCGTGGCGGGCCGACGTGCTGGTCAGCGATCCAGACGGGGGTTCGCGGGACGGCCGCAGTACGCCGAGGCGGAGAGCGCCCACCTGGCCGCGCAGGAACGACGAAACAGCATGTAGTACAGCAGTGCGCCGGTTCACTGAGGGGAGTGCAGCTGGAACCCCGCGCTCCGCCGTACGAGTGGATCTGGAAGTGAGGGTATTGACCCCTCTGGTGGGATCGAAGCCCAGTGAGTGCCACTGGGCGTATCCCTCAGGAGGGCAGTTCGTGTCTCACGGCCAGCACCATCAAGTCCGGCTGATCTGCGCGCCGGCAGCAGCCACCCTCGGCACCGACAGTCATCTCTCCGGGGACCGGCATCTGTCATCGCGTGGGCCTGGGCAGGTGTTCATGATGGGCGACAACCCCAGGCTGCCCGTGATGCCCGCAGAGCCGACTCTGGCCGACTTCTTCCAACTCAGGCTCATGCTAGATCCGTTCACTACCCGGCACATGCTGCAAAGCGCCCGCCGAGCCCGCCAGCAGGGCATGGACGACAAGATCGTGCTGGCCTGCCTGCTCCACGACATCGCCGTAGCCGGCCTGCTGCGCAGCCAGCACGGACATTGGGGCGCGCAACTCGTTGAGCCGTACGTGGATCCGGAGGTGGCCTGGGCCATCCGCCAGCACGAGATCCTGCGCTACTTCCCCGACGAGAGCGTCGGCTACGGCTATCCCGAGGCGTACGACGACTTCTTCGGCATCGAGTACCAGCCCCCCGCACACACCCAGGCCGCCTTCCTGGCCGCCCGCAAACACCGCTGGTACATGTCCGCGCGGATCGTCACCATCAACGACGTCTACACCTTCGACCCCGCCGAGGACGTCGACTTCCAGGAGTTCGAAGACATCGTCGGTCGCCACTTCCGCCAGCCAGCTGACGGCCTCGGCTTCGACGACTCGCCCGTCGCACACATGTGGCGCACCATGATCTGGCCCAACAACTTCCTCTGACGGCCGCATCCCACGGGTGTACCCGAGCCCGCCAGCATCGCGAAGGCGGGCTCCGCTGTGTCCGGCGTACGCCTCTGTTCAACCTCAGCAGACTTGGGGCGATGACGCCCGCCCTACCCGGGGAGAAACTCGGACGCGTCAGCCACTGAGGTGTCGGCGCTGATCTCCACGACGAGCTCGGGCTCGACCACCGTGGCGTCGTGGACGGCGGAGCGGCGTAAGCAGTTCGCGAACGACCTGGCCCGCCCCCAGAAGAAGAAGCTGACCGAGATGCTGGAGACCTGCTCATGACCGACAACACCCCGAATCCTGACGAGCGTGGAGTCCCGGATGGTTCGGTCCCGTTGACCGACCATGTGAAGGCAGGACCCGGCGGGGTGATGACCGATGAGGTCGGCGTCATCACCGGCGACGTCACCGTGACCACCGAGGCCGGCCCCGACGGCACCGCTTCGGTCCGGATCCAGTACACGGGTGCGGAGGAGTGGTACACCCTCACCGGCAGCCCAGCACCGCTCCCACCTGAAGGCCTCGCCGCCCTTCACCATCACGTCGTCGAGGCCGTGCAGACCGGAGGTGCTGCTGAGGTCCCTGCAACCACTTCGTGAAAACCCGCCTGGCCGGCATCCCGGCTGCGGCATCGTCGTGGTCAGGGCAGCCCCACACCGCGGGCCGCCTGAACCTGGGGCAGGGGAGAGGGCGGGACCGTGGTGAGTAGGCGCGAGACCTGGACGACGGAGGAGTTCGGCACCTCCCACACCGGCTCGGCGGAGGCCGTCCTGGATGACGGAACGGTCCCGGACCCCGTGTACTTCGACAGTGGCTCGGGCGGGGGAGGGGACCCGGTCTCCCAGTGGAGCGTCTACGACGGCCGCTGGCCCCACGTGCCCCGGGCCGCCGGAGTGCGCGCGGTGTGCTCCTGCGGCTGGACCGGCCCCGAACACCGCCTGGACTGGGAGGCGATCGGTGACCAGGACCTGGCCGAGGCCGGGGAGGACCAGGCGGACGCCTGCGACCGGGACTGGTCCGCACACACCGACCAGGTCGAGGCGACCACTGTCCCCCTGCCCGAGACCGTCACCACGCTGCTGGCGCAGCTGGAGCAGGAGATCGACCAGCTGACCAAGACCGCGCCGGTCGCCGCGGTACGGGCGGCCCGCCGCCTGGAAGTCACCGCCGAGCGGGTCGGCTACTGGGCCGCCCGCGCCACCGCCAACGACCTCGACACCAAGCAGGCCGCCGCCCAACTAGGCCTCAACCAGGACGCCACCCGCAAACTCCTGGCACGCCTCGGACGCTGGAGCCCCTACAACTGACCACGCCCACCCGGACGGAGAGGGTGGCCCGCCCGGACCGACGTACGAAGGAAGACCCGGACGAGCTCCACCCACCAGCCTCCCAGGCCAGCACGCCCGCAAGCGGCGGCCACGCTACTCCGGGAAGAGAGACCCGTCCCTCGGCCTACAAGGCCCTCTCATAGACGACGGTCGCAGTCGGGCAGTCCTCCGCGAGCCCGAGGAGCGCCTGGACCTCGGATTCGTCGGCGGCCAGGTCCCAGCGGAGCTTGGTCGCGACCCAGGTCGCGGCGTACGTGCAGTGGTAGGAGCCGTCCGACGGCAGCAGACCACGGCACCTGCTCGCTATCACCGGCGCGGCCGGCCCCCAGGGCGTGAAGGGCGTCCTACGGCGAGCGGCCAAGGTGCACCGCTCAATACGGTGCGGAGCGGGGCTGCCGATGCACGCCGAGTAGAGTTGAACATGTTCAGCTTTCGTGGCAGCGTGAGCGCTTGACGATCTGGTGTCCGAAGCAACCAGGGTTTGACGTACGCAAGGGGGGAGTCATGCGTGATGAACGAGGGCGAGTCGCTGCGGGGTTGCGTGGAGTGGTCGTGGCGGTCGCGGTGTTGACGCTGGCCACGGGGTGCATGGGGCAGTCACAGACATTGGCTCGGGCCGACATCGTAGGCACCTGGACCGAGGGCGATACCGGGACCCTGCTCTTCAAGGACGACGGCACCGTCGTCGTTCCGAACCTTGCCGAGTTCAACAACGACGGCGACAAGGTGTCGGAGTGCAGCGGCACGGGCAAGTGGGGCGCGTATCCCGACGACAAGGAAGCGCAGCAGGTTTGGACCACCGTCTGCGACGGCAACCCATGGGAATTCGGCGGCTCGAAGGCGCATCCGAAGATGCGGCGCAGTGTGGGAGATCCTGATAACGGGGACGATCAAACCCTCAGCCGTAAGTAGCAGCAGCCGCCCGGCGCGTCCAGCCCGGCATCCAGGTGCGCCCAGAGGTGGCCACGGAGATGATCGCAGCCAGTACCTCCCGATCCCCATGCCGACGCCGGCCGCCGACCTGAGGATGTTCCGGTGCCGACGGGCACCCGTGTTCGAACAACTCCCACAAGCCGTCCGGCACCATCCGCTGCACAAGGCCGGTCGTCACCACACGAGACTGCCGCAAGATCACACCAGACGAAATGGCGTCCTAGGGTATGCGGGTGGCCGGTCTGACGCTGTATCAAAGACACGCTTTCTGGTCCTAAACGACTACGGCATGGGCGGCACCTGGTGGTGGGTCCACGCCCGGTACGAGCAGGAGGTGCTGGAGACCTTCGCCGACGTGGAGGTCGTGCACACCGAGGCCACCCGCGCAGAGGCCGAGACGTGGGGGCTTGACGAGGCCGACGTCGACGGACCGACGACGTTCGCTGTGACCGGACTGCTGAGGGTTGCGCACGCCCCGGCGTGTGCAACCAGCGCCATCGTGGCCTTGCAGTCTCCCGGTCCCGCCCACTTCATCCCGCTCCTGGCGGGTGCCGCGACGATCCTCGTCATGGTGCAGTACCTCACCTCCCGTCTGCTGCGTGGACAGCGGCGCTACCCCGCACGTGGTGGTGTCCTCCGAGAACCAGCGCGACGGTCCGATTGCCTTACGGCAACGGATCACACGTGGTCTCGGCTCCGCGTGCAGAATCGAACAATCTGTCATCCGAACGAGTGATCGTGGGCCGCATACGCTGTGCCCGAAGGCGGGCGTGGGTTGTTCTTGGGCGTCGCAGTCCTCCCCGTCCGGAGGGCTGCGGCCTACCGGCGGTGCAGGTGAAGGGGGATGGCCGTGGGAGTCGTTGTCCTGGCGGCGTGGTTGCTGACGGCCGCACTGGGCGCCTACCTCGCGACGGTCTGGATCCGCAACGGCGGCCTGCGCCAGCGCGGCCAGGGCGTGACACGGCTGCCCCTCTGGCTGGTCCTGGGCCACGTCCTGTTCGCGGTCGCCGGCCTGCTGATGTGGGGCCTGTACGTATGGGGCGCGGTCGAGGCTTCGGGGTGGGCGGCGTGCGCGGTGCTCCTGGTGGTTGCCGCGTTCGGATTCATGATGCTGATGCGCTGGATGCCCAGCTCGGGTCTCCACGCCCAGGCGGAGGCTACTCCCGAGCGGCACTTCCCCCTCAAGGCCGTCGTCGCCCACGGATCCTGCGCGGTCGTCACGATCACCCTCGCCCTGGTCACCGCCGCCCGCTGGACCACCTGACCACAAGGAGCCCGGCGGCCCCCGGTCCGTCGTGCGCACCGGGGGTTACCGGAGCCGGCGGAGGCGACTGCGCGAGCGCCGCGCGGCGGCCAGGCAGGCATACGCAGGGCTGGCCGAGCTGCAGGCACGCCCCAAGTGACTTGCAGTCAGTCCTCGGGGCGGGTGCAGGCTTCGGCGAACAGCCCCTGCTCCGTCCGTTCGCCGATCGGGTGGTGATCGACCCCGCCCGGCACCTGGCCGGGGCTTCCTCTTCCTCGCGGTGGCGCTCATCATGTCGCGGGCAGTGTCGGCCCATCGGCTCGGGGAGGGGGGCGTGGACACGGTCGCGGAGGACGGGCTGCCCGTGCTGTGCCTGGCGGTCGGCGCCCATGACGCCGGCGTCGCGACCGTACTCGTCGAGGGTGGAGCGTACCCGGACCGGCGGCTGCCGGACGGAACGACTCCGCTGCTGCGGGCGGTTGACGGCGGATCTCCGACGGTCACCGCCGCCCTGCTCGGGGACGACGCGGTGGCACGATTGCCCGAGGCCGAGCAGGAGCGGCTCCTCGGCCTGGCGCGGCGCTGGTACGAGCGCGGCACGGAGGCCGAACTCCGCGCCAGGGCGGGCGAACTGGGTCCCGTGCAGCAGAAGATGGTCGACGTCGAGCGGTGGCGGTCCGTGCCCGAGCGGACGCTCGGAGGGATCACGGTCCTGCTGAGCGACGCACCCCCCACCTCGACCGGGCCGCGGCCGCGCCCGTACCCAGTGGACTGGCCATGGCGTTCGGCGGGCTCGCGGTGGGCCTGGGGCGCTGCTCGGCCTGTGGGGGAGGTTGGCCGCCCTCGGAGGGGTGTTCCTCAGCCTGACGCTGTGGCTGAGTGTCAGCTGGGGCGTTCACCCGTACTACCTGGGCAATGCCCTGATCTACCTGATGGCCTGGACACCGCTGGTGATCGCCGGGACACCCCGCCTCTCCCTGGACGCCCTGAGTGCTGCTCACGCCCGCAGGGCAGCCGCTGACTCCGCCCCCGACCGTGTCCGCCGGCAGATCCTGACGGACGGCGGCATCGCACCCTGGCCGTCGCCGGAGCGGCCCTGCTGACCGGAGCGGCAACGACGCGCAGCCGCCCGCGCACCAAGGCCGCAGCATCGGACGGAGCAGCGCCCGGGACGTCCACAGCGCCCCGGGTGTCCGCAGCTCTGTCGGGCCCGGGGTTCGCGGCCGCGCCGGCGGGCACCCCCAACTGAGCGCGCACCGATGAGTCTCTCGTGCCGCACCAGGCAACGTTCGCCCCGTCCTGGAGACCGTGGGTCCATGAGTGGTGGGGGTCAGCCAGACGTGGACGAGTTCGAGGCATGCCTTGCTGCCGTGGTCGAGCGTGCGCGTGAGCCGGGATGCAGCTGACCGGTGGGCCGGGCACTGGTTTGTCGACGACACGCTTGCACGGGACGAACTGTCCTGGTGGGGGCTGGGGCTCCTGTACGGGATCGATCTACGGATGGGACCCGAGGAGCCGTACGTGCACGACGACGAGCAGGTACGGGGATGGCTGGAGGAACCACGACGGCGCCGCGCCGGGTGACGCACCGTGCAGGTCAGCCTGGATCCGTGGTGCGCGGTGGTCCGCGGCTGTTTGGAGCGACGTCACCGGACCCGAGCCCCTTCCCGCCACGGTGTCCAGCGGTCCTACTCCGGGTCGGCGAAGCGTTCCCATGCGGACTGGCGGGTGATGCCGAGGGCCTCGCCGATCCCGGCCCAGGAGATGCCGTGGCGGCGCAGTTCTTGGACCCAGGCGCGCAGTTCGGCCTGGGAGTGGTCGATGTGCGCGGCGATGCGTGGGATGTGGCCCAGCGGCTCGTCGTCGGCCGTCGAGTCCCAGATGGGCCCGCGCGGACCCTTGGTGCTGCCGTCGATGATCGAGGACGACAGGGCGACGCAGTCGTTGCAGATGTAGCCGCCGGGACCGGCGATGAGCTTGGCGACCTCGGTGCTGGGCTTGCCGTAGAAGGAACAGCGGGCGGGTTCGGCCGCAGGGTCGGGAAGGGGGCAGCTGTCCAACACCAGAGAGTGCCCCCCCAAGGGAGGTGGGCGGAGCAGGCTCTGGGATCGGGGTGGTGGGTCGGTCAGTGGCGGGTAGTGTCCTGCTACATCCGCTGGCCGTCTTCGTCTTCGTCGTCGTGGCCGTAGCCGTCGTCACCGTGGCCGGGCTTGTCGCCGTGGTGGTGGCCGGGCTTGCCGTGACCGGGCTTGTCGCAGTCCTCGGCCTTGTCGACCTTGATGGTGACGGTGCAGGCGCGGGTGCTGGTGCAGCTGCCGCCCGGGGCGGTGGGAACCGCCGTGTTGACCAGGCGGTGGTCTCCGGTGTCGGGCGTGTTGATCTTCACCTTGTACGTGATGGTGGCGGTGGCGCCGGGTGCGAGGGTACCGGTCCAGGTGAGGGTGTCGCCGGTGACGGTCGCGGTGCCGGTGGTGGCTGAGACCGAGCCCGGGACGAGGGTGGCGTCGTCCAAGACGTCGCCCAGGTCGTCGGTGAAGTCGCCGTTCGCGGCGGTGGTGCCGGTGTTCTTGACGGTGACCTTGTAGGTGACGGTGTCACCCTCTTCGGCCTTGTGCGACGGTGCCGCCTTCTTGGCGACGGTGTAGGCGGGCGTGACACAGGTTCCGGCGTCCTGGGTGGAGCTAGCGCCGTAGAAGCCGCTGCCGGTCGCCTTGACGGTCGTCACCGGCAGTGCCGCGGTCGACGCCGTGGTGGGAAGGCTGTTGATCTGGTTGATGTCGCCGTTGGAGGAGAACGCGTAGACGGTCCCGGCGGACTTGGCGGCGCCGAAGGTCTGGGGGACCGTGCCGATCTGGATGACGCTGTTGTCGGGGCGGATCCGGAATACGGGGGACGGGCTGGTGGTGTCCGGGGCGCCGAAGGCCAGGACGTCGCCGTCGTCCAGGGTGATGAAGTCACCGGCCGAGACGATGCCGGCCGGGAAGGAGGCCGGGAAGAGGGTGGAGACGCCGGTGGCCGGGTTGATCAGGAAGATCTGACTCGTGTTGAACGAGCCGGCGAGGAGCGTTCCGTCCGCGCGGGCTGTCAGGCCGTTCACGGCCGGCGTCGGGGTGACCGAGGCGAGGGGACCGGTGACCGGCGTGGCCGCAGTCTCCGTACCGGTGACCGGGTCGATGGTGTAGAGCGTGGTTGCGCCGGAGGCTCCGGGGAAGTCGACTCCGTACAGAGCGGATCCGTTCGGGCTGAACGCGATGTCACCGTAGTCGCGCACGAGAGGTGCGGTGCTGAGCGTGTTGCCCGCGGTGTCGTACTGGGTGAGGTTGCGAGTTGCTCCGCCGGTGTTCGCCCACAGCGGCGTGGGTGGGCATACCGCACGCGCCTTGGAGGCGGCGCTCCCGGTGTGGGCAGAAGCCGCACCCCCGATGGCCTGTGCGAGTCCGGCCGGACCCGTGACGGCCAGGACGAGGCCGATCGCCGCGCTCGTCAGCACCCGTCGAAGGGCGCGTCGGCGGTGGTTCCCCATGAAGTTCCTCGCTTCTTCCGGTCCCCGCGGGAACACGGATCGTGCTGCACCACCGGGCCGGGAGGCGGCGGTCGTGTCAGTGCCGGATTCGGTCCGGCCGCACGCCACCCTTCCCATGATCCGTGGGGGCCGCCACGCGAGGCAGGCGCAAACCCGCCTTCCGGGGCATCGCCGCCACCCGGACAGCCCGCTGACCGCCCTCAGGTCGTCCGTTTTCAGAGGACCGCCCTCGCTTGCACCGGATGCGCGCCGCTTCCCTCCCGAGGAATGGCCGTCCCGCCCGGGCGATGCCCGCGCAGCTCGAAGGAGTTCCACGACCGGCTGCGCGCGAGGATCCGTGAGCGGGACGGGTAGGACGCAGAGTCGGCGGCTGGTGTGCTCGACTCGCAGCCTGCCAGCTGTGTACGGCACGGCGCACCGGGCAGCCGGTTCGCGCGGTCCGTACGAACGCCACCCGGCCGATGACTGCCCCGCCGACAGGCCAGAGGGCTTGTTGGGTGTCTATTTCCTCCTGTGAGGAGAGTCCGTCCTCGTCGCTGTCCCAGGATGGCAGCGCGTGCCTGAGCGTCTCCTGGTCGACTCCACATAGTGCTGCCAGCACGGCCTGGCCGACCGGACTGAGCGGGACTTCTGCGTCCGCGCGGAGCGCTCCGGATGGTGCCCCAAGGAGTGGGGTAGCGGATCTTGGCTGGGAGGTGCGCCGTTTCCGTGCCCTCACGTGCATCGACTGCCGGTGAACGCTCCTGGTGGCCAACCAGGCGCGCAAGAAGGCGAAGGGCACCGACCGGTGAGCCGACCTCCTGACAGCGGCGATTCCCGAGGGCGTGGTCCGCGACGCGATCCTCTCCTCCCCGGCGGCGGCCCCCGCTGCCGCCCCGGCCCCCGCCCCGGCCCCCGCCCCCGCTCCGGCCCCGATGTCGGCTTCGGCTTCGGCTTCGGCCGACGCCCGTGTGCCCGCACCTGCCGCCGCGCCGACTCCCGCGCCCGCCACCGCTCCGGCGGCGCCGGTGCGGGAAGCCGCCGATCCGTGGGCGCCGCCCGCGAGCCGGGACGCGAAGCGCTCCTGGGGCCCGCTGACCGAGGGCCTGGAAGGTCCGTCTCGCCCTTGCCGGCTCCTTCGCCGACTCTGTGCGGGCAGCCGACGAGCTCTCCTTCACCCACCAACGGCCCGCACATGCTTCTACGCCAGGTCAGGCATAGTTGACAGAGTGAACGACAAGAACGGTTGGCTCGCCCTTCTCAAGGAGAACCCGGGTCACTCTCAGTGGTACATCGACCGCTTTCGGAAGCTGGCCGAGGACGGCGCCGATCTGCATGGTGAGGCTCGCCTCATCGACGCGATGGTTCCCCGCGGATCCCGGATCCTCGACGCGGGCTGCGGTCCCGGCCGGGTCGGCGGATACCTGGCCCGGGTCGGACACGACGTCACGGGTGTCGACCTCGACCCGGCCCTCGTCGCCGCGGCCAGCACCGATCACCCCGGAGCGCAATGGCTCACCGGGGACCTCTCCGAGCTGGACCTCCCCGCCAAGGACTTCGACGTCCTGGTGTGCGCCGGGAACGTGATGACCTTCCTCGCCCCCGACACGCGCCGCGTCGTCCTAGAACGGTTCGCGCATCACCTACGGGCAGAGGGGCGAGCGGTGATCGGTTTCGGCACCGAGCGCGGCTACCCGCCCGAAGAATTCCTGCAGGACGCCGAAGCCGCCGGTCTGGCCCCCGGTCTCCTGCTGTCCACGTGGGACCTGCAGCCCTATGCCGAGGGGGCCGACTTCCTGGTGGCCGTCCTTACGAAGAACTGACGTACCCCCGGTCGCCTTCGAGACCGACGCGGTACTGGGGGCCCGGTCCGAACGGCTGCTGGGCTGTCGCCGCAGCACCGGCCAGCGTCTCGCGGATCCTGCGGCCGAGCGGGGCCTGCTCCGGGTCCAGACCGGTCCATGCCCCTTCGTTGCTGAGGACCATCGCGGCAGGTCATCAGCCACCCCGGCGTACTCGGCGACGGTCTGGCCGACGCTGACGTCGTGACTGGTGGCGGTCAGGCCGCGGACCGTGATGACGGCCTGGTCCTCGCGCACGATCGTGACGTACGAGTCCGCACGGTCGGTGCAGTGCTGCGCGGTGCAGCCGAGCGCGGCGAGCTGAGCGGGCAGATGTGCGCTGACCTTGGCGGCGGTGCGGGTTGTGCTGTTGGGGGTGCGCGGTGCAGGTGTGGGTCGCCGGATCCGCTCGTGGGCGAAGCGCTCCTCCTCGGCCCACGTGGCGTGCGCGCGCCTCACGACCGTCTCGCGCACATCCCCGACCACTCGGCCAGTCCAGGACGGCCGCCGCTGCGCAGACCACCCGGCCGTCGCCCCGCCATGCTCACCACCGCGCCGCTCGCAGGCGGCGGCGATGAGGGTCTTGGTGCGCTGCTCGGCGCCGGTGGCGAACTTCCCGACTGGGCCAGGCCATCGAGGCCGTGGGAGTCTCCTGACAGGCAGCCCATCAGCCTGCGTCAGTGGGGCCTGTAGACGATGGGTACTGCTGACGTCGGCATCATGCGGTGCAGTCGTACTGCTTGGCGAGGTTGTCGGCGGCCTCGAGGATCAGGGTGCGGGAGTCGGTGGTAAGGGATGTTTCGTCCCAGTTCTCTGCCACGACGACGCCGGGGGCGACTTTCAGCGTGATGGTGACGTAGGCGGCGTCCGTTTTCATCTTCTTGGGGCAGCCTGCGGGGAGCTGGACCTCGCTCTGCCGGGGGCTCACCCATCCCGAACGGCCGGCGGTCAGCCGCGTGGCATCCTTTATCGGGTCGTTGAGGGTGTCGGCGGGCCTGGCGTCGAGGGTGTACTGGATTCGGTCCGCGGTGTGGCCTTCCGGGCCCCGGGTGATGAAGCAGATGGTGGAGAAGACTGGATCCGCCGGGGATCTTCCGCTCTTGTGCTCGTCGGCACTGAGGCTGCCGCCCTTGCCGTCATTCAGTAGGCCCGCGGTCTGTTCGGTGAGCATGCCGAGGCAGAGGTTCTGTGCACGCAGGTCTTTGAGCGTGCTGGGCCACAGCTTGATGGCGGCAAGGACTGCCGCGGCAGCCGCGAGTGCGGCGGGAAGTGCCAGGTATTTCTTGTTCATCAGTACCGTTGGCTCCTCTTCATGTCCGCGTCCTTGATGCCGTTCTGGTACCACTTCCGGGCGGTGGGCTGGAGGCCGTGGTTCCCGCCGAGAGCGCGGCACCGGTGTCGAGGCCGTCACCCTTGAAGCTGCGCTCTGCGCGCTCGCTCGGAGCGTTTGCGTGTTTCCCGGAGGGTTTCAGGCCGTTGAAGAGGGCTTTGGCGGCGTGGCCAATCTCGCCGAGGTCTTCGTCCTCGACGGCATAGCCGACCGAGCCCAGCGCCGATGAGGATCCGCCCGTACTGTCTTCCTTATCTAATTCTATGAATGTGGCCGTTTTGTCAGCGGCCCACTCTTCATCGAACGGCATTATCAGCACCCCCGTACTGCTGGTCGTATAGGGCTCGCCTGGTGTCCTGGCCGACCGGGTGGCCAGCGGGCACAGATGTTGTGAAGGTCCACGTGGGGGACTGGACGACGGGTTCCCCCATGCAAGCAGGGCCCGGTCGGTGCCCGGTAGCCACACGGGCAGGGCCCTGCGCCCCACCATCCAGCACCCGCTCGGCCGTGCAACACGGCCGCTGCAACACACCTGCCCGTTGCAGCCCTGACCCGGACAAGCGTGACCCGGCCGGGCAGCTACACCGCCCTGGACTCCAACGTAGGGAGCCATGGCGCGGGCGTGCCGGGTCAGACCCTTTCGATGGTGATCGACGACACCTGGTCAGGAGCAGGCTGCTGCCCGCGAGGAGATCCAGCGCCACGCCCGCACCGCGAGTCGGCTCGACGTCCTGGCCGTACGGGGGCTCGGGCTGATCGGTCTGAACGACAGCGTGTTCCGCGCCCACTTGATCCGCGGCGACGTACGGGTGCGGGTTCTCCTGCTGGACCCCGATGCCCCGGCCGCTGTGCAGCGCGCGGCGGAGATCGGCGAGTCGCCCGAGACCCTCGCAGCCGGGATCCGCCTCGCGGAGGCCCGGCTGCGGGAGCTGGCCGCGGTGTGCTCGACGTAGGCGCGCCCCCGGCGGGGGCGGAGGCCTGGCGGCCTTTCAGGGAATTCCCCTTCGGGGAATTCGTGGGTGGCAACGGCTGGGCCCGGCCGTGACCACCACGAACAGCTCCCGAGGCACCCCTGCGGGCCGAGTTCAGCGATTTGCCGGTGGCCGGCCCTGCCACCGGCGCCTCTTTCAGCTGTGGTGTGTCAGCTGTGGTGGGTGGAGGTGGTGTCGGGGAGTTGGCGCAGTTCTGCGGTGGCTTCGGCGGTGCGGGGGTGGCCGAGCTCGCTGAGGGTTCGGTGGGCGGTGGTGAGCGTGTCGCGGGCTTCTTCGATGAGGCCGAGCCGGGCGAGCAGGATGCCGAGGTCGAGGCGGCCGGGTTCGCTCCAGGCGGGCATGCCGGCGGCCCCGAGCTGGGTGACGGCGTGACGCAGGGGGTCTTCGGCTTCGTGCCAGTGGCCCAGGGCTATGAGGTCGTGGCCCATGTGCAGGTGGGCGACGGCGAGGTACAGGCGGATCTTCTCTGCGGGCTTGCCCGGCACGCCGGCCACGCAGATGGCTTCACAGCGGCGGTGGACGGTCAGGGCCTCGCCCGGCTTGTCTGGTGTCGCGCAGTTGCTTGCCGAGGGTGAGGCGGGTGGTGATCTCGGCCATCCGGTAGTCGGCACCGTGCTGTCGGGCGAGGTGGTCGGCCGCTTCCTGGAGGCGGGTTGTCGCTTCGTCGAGCCGGCCCAGGCGGTTCAGGGCGCCGCCCATGTAGCCCAGGGCCCAGCCGACCTCGAGCTGGTCGCCGCACTCGCGGGCTGCGGCCAGCGCTCCTTGCGCGGCCGCCGGCGCGGCCTGGTAGTCGGTGAGGCTCACGTTGTTGGCCCAGGCGAGGTAGTTCAGGTGGATGGCCTCGTGGCGTTTGCTACCGATGGCGCGGGCGGAGGTGACGGCCCGCTGGAAGACCTCCGCCCAGGTGTCCCAGTGCTGGGTGGCCTCGGAGACCCGGTGCATCGCCTCGGCCGTGTCGATGACCTCCTGGTGCAGGCCGATGTCCTGGGCCCGGGCGAGAGCGGCCAGCCACTGAGGGCGTTCGGCCTCCAGCCAGGCACGGGGCTGCTCGCTTCCCCCAGGGCGCCGCTGACCCCCTCGCCCGCCTTGGGCCGGGCCCGGTCCACCAGGGAGCGGGCCCGGCCGGTCGCATGCATTCCCACGCCCGCGAGCGAGCAGATGCCTCGCGCCTTCAACGCCCCCAGACGGCGGAACGCCGTTCCGGTCGCGCGGAATCGCCAGCGTGACGGCGTCGGCGTCGGTCAGGACCGTTTTGGGCGAGGTTCCCTGCGGGAGTTCCCTGACCCGTGACCTGCAAGATCTCCGCGTTCGTTTCCGAGGTGTTCGCTCATAGTCCGCGAGCTGCAGGCCGAGGGGCGCCCGGTCGACCCACTCGACCTCGCCCAGGTATCCCGTACCTGACCGGGCACATCAAGCGGTTCGACGAGTACTCCACCCACGAACTCGGCATCACCCCTGACGCCTACGATGCCCGCCTGGACTTCGACTTCAGCGTGCTCGGCGACGACAAGGCAGCAGCGGCATGACGGACAAGCTGACACGGTCCGAAAACCGTTAGCGGTCCCAGGGGCATTGAGCCGAGACTGACGGGTCGATTGCACCGGACAGGAAGAGTGGCCAGCCCTGACGTACAACCGTGACATCCTGTCCTTCCCCGACAACCGCGTGCCCCCTATCACCTACGAGAGCATTCGGGACTGGGAAGAGTTCGACCCTGCCCGCCAGTCGTTCGCCTGGGACGAGGACGAGGAGGAGCACCTCCGCTCGCTGGTCCGCGAGTGGGTGCCACCTGTGCTCTCCGGTATGGCCGGCTGGTGGCAGGGAGAACGCTGGTGCGAGAGCCAGGTGGACGCGATCATCCGGGAGCGATACGGCACCTGGGCCTGGGGATGGAACTGGTACCACTACAGCGGTGGGCCCATCGGCAACTGGACCGGCGGGCCGAGTTCGGTGACGACCCCCGACGAGACCGCGGCACGTGTCGTGGCCGCGCTGCTGGAGTGGCGGGAGTGGCTGGAGCGGACGGCTCAGCGCTTCGCCGAGCTGGCGCCGCCGCCGGACGCGTCGCCCGAGGATCGCAGCTGGCACCTGGAACGGGCCTGCGTCCGGCTCGTGACCCACACCATGGACTCGGGCGCGGACAATGCCTGGCGTGGCCAGACCTCGATCGTCCTGGGCTGGTTCCTCACCAGCACCGGCATGGACCGGGCCGAAGCCGCGCGAGCGGTGGAGCGCGCGATCGGCGGCCGGTTCACGAGCTGGGTCTACCCGGAGCGGAGTCTGGTCGAGTCGGTCGGCGAGGACCTCGCCGTCGGCCTCACCGGCCACGCCCCGTACCGGGACCACCGCGAGTGGGAAGCGCTGGAGAAGCTCCATGATCGCTACTGACAGCCTCTCGGTCTGGCTGCGGGTGCGCCGCGAGGTCGACTGGCGGCGTTCTCCGGCTCTGCAACGGGTTCCGGCTGGCCGCGACGGGTTCCGGTCCTGGTGCGAGGGACCGGTGCGTCGGCGCGACCCGATTCGCGCTGAGCGTCTACTCGCCGCGCACACCCTGGCCCGGGAGGACGCCGCACGCCAGACCCCGCTGAACTTCGCCCTGCTGGCCCGTTGGCAACGCGAAGTCCTCGCTGCAGCAGGGGCACCGTTCCGCGTGAGCGACGCCTATGCGAAGGTCGGCCGCGAGCGCTACGGTCTGACCCTTCACACGCAGGCCGACTTCGATTCCTGCCTGAACGAGACGACCGACCCGGACATCCCGCTGGCGGCCCGCGCAGCCCGCGCCTACCTCGACGTGGCGTTCTTCCACCCCTTCGACGATGGCAATGCCCGCGCCGCACTGTTGACCTTGGTCTATGTCCTGGCGCGGGAGGACATCGTCCTTCCAGAGGTCGGCCCCCTCCAGACCAGCCGCTACGCAGATGACCCGGCCGGTGCCGCCGACCTTGCCACTCTCATCGGGGTGCTCAACCTCGGCACCTACGAGCCCGGCCTACCCGGACCCTTCGGAACCTGGGCCGATCACGACGGCCAGGACGGTGAGCTCGAACCGGACGAAGACCTCCTCCCCGAACCGCACTGCTGACTCACCAAGATCATCCCGTGGCGGCTTTTGGGCTCACCTCGGCTGGACCCCCAGAGTCCCGTGGGTTCAGGGAAACTGAAGGCTCTTCAGAGGGAACCCCCGCGGGTTCGCTCCGACTCACGGTGAGGAGTCTTCGCTTGTGGGCGTCATCACCTCGTGGAGATGCTCCTCAACCGGACCCAGGTGCTGGTCATGGGCCAGGACGATCTCGTCCGCGAGGTTGAGGATGCGGATGATGCCACCGGGGAACTGGACGGTGATGCCGACGGCGAAGTCGTAGTCGCCGCGCTGGTAGCGGATCTCCCGGACGGAGAGGATCCGCTGGCCGACGAACCGGGCCATGGGGAAACTGGTTAGGTCGTCCTCGATCGTGGTGTGGCCGTATTCGTCCATGTCGTAGGGGCCGTGAGGCTGGTCGATCTCCAGGGACAACCCGTCGCCCGGTGTGTGGAACCGGACGGGGCCGAGGCCGTCCATGTGCAGCCACATGTGCAGGAGGGAGGGTTCAGTCTCTTGGTAGTGGTGCCAGGACGTCGTCACCTTCAGAAGGTGCCTGTCGACCAGGTCCTCAGCGTTGATCATCCATGGATGCTTTCACGATGTTCCACGACTCGGCACTGGTTTCCAGGAGGCGCCGGGCCGAGTCCGCGTAGCGGATGGCGGTCTTCTCGGCCAGGCCGAAGCCCTCGGCGAGGTGGAGTGGGTCGGGGCCGTGGACGAGGGCTTCTTCGAGCTGGCGGTCGACGCGGAGCCGTTCCGGCGTTACGGTCTTGCCGCGAAGCGCCGCAGAGGGGTTCACCGAGCTGGGCGCGCGTATCAAGTTCTGCGAGTCGTAGATGCGCGGGAACCTGACGCCGGACGAGTGTCTGCCTCGCACGAGGGTCCTGTCGGATGGCCGGGTCGTTTTCAAGTAGGTCCGGTTCGTTAGGACGGGCCGGTGTCCAGCGGCAGATGGACCGTGCCGTCGTCACCATGTTCGCCCTCGTCCCCGTCCGCCGCGGATTCCGTGCCTGCGTCTTCGCCGCCGTCCTCCAACGGGTGGTGGGCCGGCTCGTATCCCCGCGCCGAAGTTGACGAGAGCCTCGGCATGGTCGTCGGCCCTGACGAGGGCCTCGCTGTGCCGAGGGATTTGGACCTCGGCGACCGGACGAAGGCGGTGAAGCAGGCGCGGCCTCAACCGGCTCGCGCACGCGGCGATCGTCGGCACCGTCAAGGACGTCCTCCCCGATAAGGAGGCCGGCCTGCTGGTCGGCTCCCGCCGGTGGCCGCTGCTGGCCGCCGACTTGGACCAGATCCGCGACCAGGGTGGCACCGGTCGCCTCGCCGCGTCTCGTGGAAGCGACCCGCCGCCGTCCCTGCCCACCGGCAGCAGACCGCACCGGCCAAGGGTGCGGGGCGGTACCCGCTAGCTCCGGTGCAGTCGGGCCCTGACAGGGCCTCGGGGCGTGTTCCCGGGAGCGGGGACGCGGGACCTGCCGACGTAATCGGCGTCACCTGCGCAGACATCAGATCAAGCACACGATCCCCGAGCCGAGAGACCGGCGGGCCAAGCTGAAACCTCGTCCGTGCAGGGCGACGACCAGGCGGCCGGGCCCGGCGAGGTGCTGGTCCCTTCAGGCAGGTTCTGATCAGCCCCACCGACCACAGCGCAGTCCCCTCACCCACGGATCTCCGCGATCCGTCCCACATCCCCCGGTGCAAGGTCCCTGAACCCGGGGCACGTTCTCCGGAGAGCTCGGCTACTGCGGGTGCCTGCAGCGCGAGGTCCTCGCGGAACACGTCAAGTCCGACGACTCGCCCTGCTCGCGGCAGGAAGCAGTAGCTGGCTACCGGCCGCACACCCTGAACGCGTGAGCCTCCTACAGGAGGGCCCTCGCCCGCGCCGGATCGCCGGGCCGGGGATCAGGAAGTGGCCGGGCCGGGCCGGCTGCCGTCCAGCCTCCACCCGCTCCCCGGGCGGCCATTCCGCGCGCGGCCAGTCCCTCCAGGTGCTGGAGCACCGTGCGCTGGGTGAACCCGACGACGCCGCAAACCTCCTGGACCGTGCTCTCCCGGGCACCCGCTGTCCGAAGAGCGTTCCACGTGCGCTGTGCGGGGTGGCCGAGGCCTCCTTCCGTCCTGCTCGCGAAGACCGACCGCTCCGGCGCGGGCACCGGTCCATCAGGAGCGGACTGGTCCCCCGAGGGCGGTGTCGGGGGTGCCCCGCCCGCCCCGGACCTGCTCACCGGCCGCGGCGTCCGGTTGACGCTGCGGTGCCTGCGGCCCTTCTTGGTCTTTCCCACGTGGGCTCCTCCCGTACTCGTATCCGGCCCTGCCCTAACGACACGGCCTGCCCGAGGCATCGACTACGAGTGCATACGGGTACGGAGTTTCACTGACACGGAAGCAAAGCGCCGGACAGCGTCGGGCCGGGGCCGTTGCCCGGGCCGCGCCACGCCATCGGTGGTCCATGGCTCACTGTTCAAGGGGCAGGCCGGTGATGAGGAGGGCTCCTGATGGGTTGGGGGCCGCGTGGACAGTGCCGCCGTGCCGGGTCGCGATCTCGCGGGCTATGGCCAGGCCCAGCCCGGTGCCGCCGGTGTTGCGAGCGCGGGCGCTGTCCAGGCGGGTGAAACGTTCGAAGACCCGCTCACGGTCGGCGCTGGGGATGCCAGGGCCGTCGTCGCGCACCTCGACCCGGGCCAGGCCATCGGCGCCGGAGGTGACGGTGATGTCCGTGACCGTGCGGGCATGCCGCGCGGCATTGTCGAGGAGATTGCGCAGCAACCGTTCCAGTTGCACGGCGCTGCCGTGGACGACGACCGGGTCGTCGGCGTAGAAGGTGAAGCTCAGAGTCTGGTGGATGCGGAGGTGGCGGAACTCTTCGACCAGGTCGTGCGCGAGCGCAGCGAGGTCGACGGACGTGCCGGCCGGATGGGCGGCGTCGTCCAGCCGGGCGAGCAGGAGCAGGTCGTCGGTGAGGCGCTGGAGCCGCTCGATGTCGGTGAGCGCGTCCCGTACCGTCCCGGGCCAGTCCACGTCCTCGGGATGGGCCAGGGATGCCTCGAGGGAGGTACGGAGGTTGGCGATGGGGCTGCGCAATTCATGGGAGGCGTCGGCGATGAAGAGCCTCTGGCGGGTGACTCCGGCGAAGATGCGATCGAGCGTCACGTTGATGGTGCGAGCCAGCCAGGGGACCACCGTCCCGATCTCGGAGACCGTGATGCGCTGGTCGAAGGCACGGCTGGTGGTGATCTCCTGCAGTTCACGGTTGAGGGTCTCGACCGGCCCCAGAACGATGCGGGTCGCGGCCCACGCGGTGGCGCCGACGGCGAGTCCGCCGCCGATGACGAACAGCCAGTTGGTGAGCGCGCGCGTGGACTCGTGATACGCGCTGCTCAGGGCGATGAACCAAGCGCCCGTGCCCACCATGGCCGTCGCTGAGGAGAACGGGAGCAGGATGAAAGGCGTGCGGTCCCGGTCCGCGGCCCGTGCGCCTTCCTGCCGTGGCGGCGCGCTCGCCCAGGTGGTGGCGGCGACGAGTAGTCCGGGGACCGCGACGGCGATGCTCAGCACCAGCCACGGCAGATAGAGGGACGTCTGACCGGTGCTGGACATGAGAACGGTGGGCATCCAGCGCGCATTGGCGAAGGTCACCAACAGCGCAGTCGCGGCAGCGGCCGTCACCGAGCTGCGACTGCGCGCGCTCCCACCCCACTTCCATACGGCAGTGGCCACCAAGGAGGCGGCCAGCAGCGCACCGGGCGCCGCCGCCTCCTCGATGAGCCCGAGAACACGGCCGAGGAGACCGGAGCCCGCACCTATCGGCGGCGGCAGCATGAAGCTGATCAACAGCGAGGACGCGAGGCCCGCGCCGAGCACGGCAAGCGTGCTGAGGCCTGCTATGGCGGCGAGGCGGTCCCGGCCCGCGCGAACGTCACCCACCGTCGGCCGCCAGCCGGTAGCCGCCGCCACGCACCGTTTCGATTGCTGTGCGTTGGAAGGGCGCGTCGATCTTGCGCCTCAGGGTGCTGACGTAGACCTCGACGATGTTGATGTCCCCGTCGTACGACACGTCCCACACGTCGTCCACGATGTCCATCTTCGGGACGACCTCGCCCGCCCGGCGGGCCAGGCACTCCAGCACCGCGAACTCTTTGGCGGTGAGGGTGACCCGATGTTCTCCGCGTCCGCAGGTGCGCGCGGCGGGATCGAGCCACAGGTCGCCCAGGCGCAGCCGGGTGCGCACCCGCGGGCCGCCGCGACGCAGCAGAGCGCGGAGCCGCGCCTCCAGGACGACGTAGGAGAAGGGCTTGGCCAGGTAGTCGTCGGCGCCGGTGTCCAGCGCCTCCGCTTCGTCGTACTCACCGTTCTTGGCGGAGAGCATGAGGATCGGGGTGTCGACGCCGTCGGTGCGCAGCCGGGCGCAGACCCTGTAGCCGTTCAGGCCCGGCAGCATGATGTCGAGGATGACCGCGCTGTAGACTTCGTCTCCCGCCATCGAAAGACCGATCCTGCCGTCGTGGGCGACGTCGACTGCGTACCCCGCGGCCTCCAGGCCGCGCTTGAGGGAGGCGGCCAGCCGCTCCTCGTCTTCGATCACCAGCATTCTCATGGTCGTCAGTATCCACGGGACGCCAAGACCTCCCTGAAATGATCTTCAGGGAGCTTCAGCCTCTTTTCAGCAGGTCAAGGACCCGTGCGATGAGGCCCGCTGCGCTGGGCGAGTCTCGGACGCGGCCGATCGGCGGGTCGTCGCCGTGCGAGCGGCGACCTGCCCGGCCTGACCGTCATCAACACCGACGGCCAGCACCTGACCAGCACCTGGGACGGCACCCCCAGCGCTGACCCGCCACCGGCCCCCGCCCGGCCTGCCGGTCCCAGGCAACCGGGACGGGGGACTGCGCCCGGCGCCGGCCTCCCGCGGGCCGGCCCTCCCTACACCGCGACGCGGGGCTCCCGCGAGGTCCTGGAGGTGCACGTCGGCTGAGAGGCCGACCTCCTGAAGGCGACGGTGCCCGAGGGCGTGGTCCGCGACGCGATCCTCTCCTCCCCGGACCGACATCGCGGCCAAGATGGGTCAGCTCGACGCCAGGGGAGTCGACGTCGCCCGAGTCCTCATCGACGCCAACCGTGCCGGAGCCGGCGTCGACCAAGCCGTCGCCGCCGCCGCCAACCAGTCACCCACACCCGCCCCGGCCGCCCCGGCGGTCCTGCCCGGCTCCGGCCGCGCCGTCCTGAGCGGAGGGCCGGCGCGACCACCGCTACGGCGGTCAACCTCGCGCTGCCCCGGGCACGGTCGGCCCGCGTGCCCGCCGGGCAGGAGCCGCGCGAAGCACCAGCGACCTGGTGGCAGACCGAGCAGCCGCCCGAGCTCGTGCTGGAGCGCATGCTCACCCTGCCGTTCACCGCCGTCAGCGACGCCAACCAGCGCACCTGCTGGCGCGGCCTGGTGAAGCTGCTCGACTGGCTGCAGGCCGGCCGCACCTGGCAGGAACGCTGGCTCGCCAGCGGCGCCGAGGCGGCCGGCCGGGAGTGGCCCGGACTGCCCATGCAGTGGCTGGCCGACCGTCAGCGCGCCCGCAACTACGACCGCATCGATCTGTGCTGCGGCATGATCCCGCTCCTCGGCGGACAGGCGGTCCGCTCCCGACCTACCGCTGGCTGCTGCGGCAGCGGCCCTCCCAACTGCTGACCCACATCCGCAACGCCACCGACCCCGACGGGTTCGCTCGGCTCACGGCCCGGTACGCGCAGTCCGGGCGGGCCGGGGCCAACGACTGCAACAACGCGCTCAACCGCGTCACCTGGATCCTCGCCCGCAAAGGTGGGACCATCCAGGACATCACCATCGGCGACTGCGTTGAGCTGCAGCACGCCATCGGCGAGCACCAGGCCAACGGCCACCACGGCAAGCACCTCTTCTACGCATTCCTCGCTGAGACCGGCGCTTTTGGCCCCGTCGCCCCGACCCGGCTGAAGACCATGATGCTGCCCGGGCAGCAGACGTCGGCGGCGATGGTCGACCGGCACTCCATCGCCTCCACGCCGGTGCGCGACCTGCTGGTCGACTACCTGACCGAGTGCGCCGCCGATGTCGACTACACGACGCTGGAGGACCTGGCCCGGACCCTCGCCGGGATCTTCTGGCGCGACCTGGAGACCCACCACCCCGGCATCAGCTCGCTGCGGCTGGACACGGACACCGTCGCGGGCTGGCGGGAACGGGTGGCCGTGATCCGCGACCGGCACGGCACCACGATCCGCCCCGGGACAACGCGCACTCCGTCTTTACCTGGGTCCGCGCCTTCTACCAGGACCTCGCCCGCTGGGCCGCCGACGATCCCGCCACCGGTCGGCGCCGCGACCTGACCGTCGAGGAGGAACGAGCCTTCTGGGCCTGGGCGCTCGTCGAAGTACTGCGGCACACCGGCATGCGCATTGAGGAGGCCCTGGAACGGACCCACCACAGCTTCGTTGCCTACCAGCTGCCGACCACCGGCGAGATCGTGCCCATCCAGGTCGCCCCCTCAAAGCTCGACCAGGAGCGGCTGCTGCTGATCTGCCCGGAACTCGGCCAAGTCCTCACCGCGATCATCCAGGGCGTCCGCCGCGGCCAACCCGCCATGCCGGCGGTCTGCGCCTACGACAACCTAGAGCGGCTGTGGCGCGCACCGATGCCGTTTCTCCAACGGCCCGTCGGCCCCGAAGACCGCGCCGTCCCCCGCAACTCGGTCTACACCTGCCTCAACGGCGCGCTCGCCCGCGAGCGGACTGACCGGCCCCGGCGACCAGTCGTTGCACTACACCCCGCACAACTGCCGCAGGATCTTCGTCACCGATGCACTGCGCTCCGGCCTGCCACCCCACATCGCCGCCCGCATCTGCGGCCACCAGACCGCCGACACCACGCTCGGGTACGCCGCGATCTACCCGGAGCGGAGGACGTCATCAACCACCACCGGGCCTTCATCGCCCGCCGCCGCTCACTGCGGCCCAGCCAGGAGTACCGTGAACCCATCGCCAAGGAGTGGCGCGACTTCCTGGACCACTTCGAACTGCGGAAGGTCGCCCTGGGCGTGTGCGCACGCGACTTCGGCACCCCGTGCGTCCATGAGCACGACTGCATCCGCTGCCCGGTCCTTCGGCCCGATCCCGCGCAGATGCTCCGGTTGGAGGAAATCCATGCCAACCTGCTCGACCGGCTCCGCGAGGCCAGGGAACAGGGCTGGCTCGGCGAAGTCGCCGCGATCGAGGCCAGCCTTGCCGCCGCCGAACAGAAGCTCGCCGCCATGCGTGACCTCGATGCCCGGCACACCACCGTCCACCTCGGCATGCCCGATTTCCGCGGTGTGGTCGGGCACCTCGACTCCGAGCAGCCAAACGAAGGTGCGAACCAGCAGCCCTGAGGACTACAACGAGGGGATGACCGTCTTCCTCTGTTCCAAGTGCGGCACCGCGATCACGCCGGAGCTTGCCGATGTGGCCTCCGTCCCCAACTTCTCCGACGACGAACGCGACCGGGACAAGGAGACACGTCGGGCCCCCTCCACCGTTCCGCGGGGCCGCTACGTGATCGATTCCGAGCCCTGGGGGCCTCCCTACGTCGTGCAGGACGACCAGGAGGACCCGAAGCCGGCGCAGGCCCGAGGACCACTGGTCTGCCGTGAGGAGGGGTTCGTTATCTCGGCCGGCGTTCAGGGCACGGTGCTGGTGCACCCGGAGGACGCCCCGGACCTTCGACCGCTGCCCAATTATGAGAACAGCACTGGCTGCTGCGGGCCGACCGGTAACGAAGGACTCAACCGAGCCTGCCCCTGCGGCGCTGCGGTCGCAACGCTCGCGGCGGACTGCTTCGGGCCCTACGAACTGCATCTCGACCCAGTTCGAACCTACGGGTTCTCCCAGTAGGCCCGCGGAACGGCCGACCTCGGCGCGCGACACGCCCGGGACGGCCTTTCGCCCGGCTACTTCACGACTACTTTCCGTGGCGGACGCACTTTGCGGACGAGTTCAGCGTCGAGCTGGGCTGGTTCGGATAAAATCAGATCGGCACCCTCGGCCTCGTCCTCAACGCCTTGGTGCTGTTCCATGGATGCCGCCATCACCCAGCTCCGGGCCGACGGCTTCGAGGTCCGGGGCGAGGACGTGGCCCGCCTCTCGCCGTTCATGCGACACCAGATCAACCTGCTCGACCGGTATTCCTTCCAGCTCCCGGACCTGCCGGGTGGCCGGCGGTCCCTGCGTGACCCCGATGCCGTAGATGAGGAATAGCGGTCGTCAACCCGTCATCCTGGTCGCGGCCACCTTGGCCGGGGTGCCTATACCCGGGCAGTTGGCCGACCGGGCCTCTCACTGGTCGCGCCGCTGTGCGCTGGTGACGGCGAGCACGGCTGCGGTGAGCGCCCACACCGCGTAGACGGTCCAGGCTCCGCCGGTCGTCCACGGGAAGTCGGTCTGGCGGGGCCCGACCTCCACGAGCCGCAACCACGCCTGATAGAGCGTGGCGTGCCCGGCGACCGCTGACCAGTGGCGGCCCTCGGTAAAGACGATGGGCAGCACGAGGATGACCGCCACCGCGGCGATCATGGTGGCCGAGGTGTGCCTGATGACGGAGCCGAGGGCCATGCCGACGACCGCGCACACGGGCGCAAGGAGGGCGGACGCCACTACGACACGCAGGGCGCCCGGGTAGCTCATCGATATGCCTGCGCCCCGGCCGTCGAGGATCGTCTGCGTCAGGCCGAACGAGGCCCCCGCGACGATCGAGCCGAAGACGGTGGTGACCGCGGTGACGACCACTGTTTTGGCGGCCATCACCGAACGGCGGTCCGGAACGGCCGCGAACGTCGTACGCATGGTGCCCGTGCTGTACTCGCCGACGATCGCGACGGCGCCGATGGCACCGAGGGCGAGCATCATGACCATGGCGGAGTTCGCCGTGAACGCCTCCTGGAGCGGAATCCCGGCCCGGACGTAGTCGGCCCGGTCCGCCGCGCTCCGCTCCAGCCAGTAGTTGTAGGTGTCGTAGGCGGTCCCCGCGTTGAACGCGATGACGGCCAGGGCGGTGGCTCCGTACGCGATCCAGGTCGAGCGCAGCGACCGAAGCTTGATCCACTCGGCGGCCACCAGATCGTAAAAGCGGGCGCGGGGTTCGTCGGCGCCAAGTCCGCCAACGGGAGCGTAGGTCGTGGTCACTGAGCGTCTCCTGCGAGGTATTGAACGCTGTCGGCGGTGAGCTCCATGAACGCCTCTTCCAATGAGGCGGACCGGGTGCTGAGGTGATGCAGCAAAATGCGGTGCTCCATGGCGATCTCACCGATCCGGACCGCGGTCACACCAGTCACAGCAAGCAGGTCGCCCTCCGTGTCCACGGCCGCGCCTTCGGCCGTCAGCAGATCTCTCAGCACGGCAGTGGCGGGCGTACCCACCGTGACGCTCTGCCCAGTGCCGCGAGCGGAGAACTCCGTGAGGCTCTCGGCCGCGATCAGCTCGCCGCGGCCGATGACGATCAGATGGTCGGCGGTGTGCTCCATCTCGGACATGAGGTGGCTGGAGACGAACACCGTGCGGCCCTCGGCGGCGAGACGCCTGAACAGTTCACGCACCCACTTCACGCCTTCCGGGTCGAGTCCGTTGAGCGGCTCGTCGAAGAGCAGTACCGGTGGTTCGCCGAGCAGGGCGGACGCGATGCCGAGCCGCTGCTTCATGCCGAGCGAGAATCCGCCGATGCGGCGCCGGGCGACCTCGGCGAGGCCGACCTCCCGAAGCACCTGCTCCACCCGACGCTGCGGGATGCGGTTGCTGCGGGCCAGGGCGGACAGCTGCGCCACCGCGCTGCGCCCGCCGTGCACATCGTGCGCGTCGAGAAGGGAGCCGACATGACGCAGGCCGCGGGGCCGGTCGCGGAAAGGGCGGCCGTCGACGGTGACGGTGCCGCTGGTGGGCTCGTGGAGGCCGAGGATCATCCGCAGCGTGGTGCTCTTGCCGGCGCCGTTCGGACCGAGAAACCCGGTCACCTGGCCGGGCCGCACAGTGAAGGTCAGATCTTTGACGGCCGTCGTGCCGCCGTATCGCTTCGTGAGCTCGTTGACTTCGATCACGGTGACAACGGTGCCGGTGGGCGACCCCGCCCGTAATCGGACCACCGATGACAATCGGAGAGAACGGGTGTCAACCCTGGTTGTACGGCCACGGTCGGATGTGCTGTCAGTTGCAGGTGCCTACGATCAGTGCATGTCCGCCTCGCCGCCGCTGCCGTTGCCGCTACTCAAACGCATACCGCCGGGCCTGTGGACGGCACTGGCGTGGTACGCGGCAGCAGTGGAACCCATCGTGGAGTACGTGGTGATGCCGCAAGCGCCGACGTACTCGCTCAACTACCCCCAGGACGGGCTCGACTCGCTTGGAGCCCGCGCGCTGCTCGCCGTCGCCTTCGTGCTGATCCTGGCCGGCAGCGCGGTGCTGCGCCGCAGGACCTTCGCGGCGTACGGTCTGGTGATCGTCGGTACGGTCATCTCGACGCTGGCCTGGCGGCAGGATGAGATTCCGCCCACGCAGTTCCTGGCCGTGGATATCGCCCTCTGCTACCTCGCAGCCACCCGACCCCGGCGGACCTCGCTCACCGCGGCCGCCGCGGCGCTCGGCACACTGGCCGTCTACCTCGTCCTGCGGTTGACCACAGGCGATGATTCCAGCATCGCGCAGGAGCCGCTCGTGGCCCTGACCGTGGTCATCGCCTGGCTCATCGGCAATTCGTCGCATCAGGCCCGCGCCCACACCGCAGAGTTGCACGCCCGGGCCGCCGCCGAGGCCGTCACCGCCGAACGGCTGCGCATCGCCCGCGAGATGCACGACACCGTCGCCCACAGCATCGGCATCATCGCCTTGCAGGCCGGCGCCGCGGCCCGGGTCATCGAAACCCAGCCGGCCAAAGCCCGCGAGGCGATGCTCACCGTGGAGATGGCCGGCCGCGAGACGCTGTCCGGCCTGAGAAGGATGCTCGGCGCGCTGCGCCAGGCCGACCAGGATGAGGAACGCCAAGGCCGCGCGCACGAACCGGCGCCCCTGCGCCAGGCCGTCGGCCTGGCGAACGTGGAACAGCTCGCCGCGACAACCACGGCCGCCGGAGTCCGCGTGGAGGTGCGGTGGCAGGGCAGGCGTCGCCCGCTGCCAGCCGACATCGACCTCGCGGCGTTCCGGATCGTCCAGGAGTCGGTGACCAACGCAGTACGCCACTCGGGTGCCGATTCCTGCCAGGTGCGCCTCGACTACCGCGCGGACGAACTCGCCGTCGAGGTCTCGGACCGAGGGAAAGGCGGCGGCACCAGCACGGACACCGGATACGGCCTGATCGGCATGCGCGAGCGGGCCGCCCTGCTGCATGGCGATTTCACGGCCGGGCCCCGTCCCGGGGGCGGCTTCCTGGTAGCGGCCAGACTCCCGGTACCGGCCGGGACCGAGGCAGAAGCGAAGACGGGAGTCAGATGACCATCCGTGTCGTGCTCACCGACGACCAGCCCCTAGTCCGGGCCGCCCTGCAGATGGTCATCACCGACACCGCTGACATCGAGGTGGTGGGCGAGGCAGAAGACGGTGCGGAAGCGGTACGCCTGACGGAGGAACTCGCCCCCGACGTCGTCGTGATGGACCTTCGGATGCCCGGCATGGACGGCATCGAGGCCACCCGGCTGATCACGACGGGCACCGGCTCTACACGCGTCGTCGTCCTGACGACCTTCGACGACGACGACTACGTCTACGGGGCGCTGCACGCCGGCGCCTCCGGATTCCTCGTCAAGGACATGGCCCTGGACGACATCCTCGCCGCAATCCGGGTCGTTGCCGCCGGGGACGCTCTGATCGCACCAGCCGTCACACGCAGGCTGATCAAAGAGTTCACGACCCGACCTGCAGCGTCACCGCCGCGGCGGTCGGGGCTCGACGGCATCACCGCCCGGGAACGCGAGGTGCTGACGCTCGTCGGCAGGGGCCTGTCCAACACGGAGATCGCAGGGGAGCTCTCCATCAGCATCGCCACCACCAAGACCTACCTGACCCGCCTGCTCGCCAAGCTCAGTGCCCGTGACCGGGTGCAGCTAGTGATCCTGGCCTATGAGGCGGGCCTGGTGGCAACATCCCAGTGAGTGGACGAACTCCCCGCACAGCGACCACACCGCGGTCAGCCTCGCCGTGCGGCTCCTGAGTCCGTTCCAGCCAGACCTAGGGAACCGTCCGGCCCGAGCACGGGTACTCACGCTCCTGAAGGGGGGAGTTGCTTCTTCACCCGCGCCTCCAGTGCCTGAAGGTCCACGGGCTTCAAGAGGACCTCCAGCACACCCAGGTCCAGGAACGGCTGGACCGCGTCACGGTCATCGCAGATCACAATGATGTCCTGTCCCTCCTGCCCCGAATCGCGGATCGTCTCGACCAGCGTCAGTGCCCCGCCGATAAGGCCTGCTGGACGAGGCCTTGCCTGGCTCGCCTGCGTCAGCCCGGACCGGGCCAAGACCCCCGGAAGCGACGACGGCGCCCGTCTGCGCGAAGCCCTCCGCTGCCACGAAGTGACCAAGCCGCTGCCGTCAGGCGCCCACCAGGAGGATGAACGGCTGTCACGGGGGTGCTTGTTCACACCTGCTCTCCGGCGTGCCCGCGATTACGGTCCAGGTCACCGCAGCGAGCCCTGACCGAGGAGATTCACGTGTTCTTCCAGGGCTTGGGAGAGGACGCGATCGTCTACAGGCAGGTGCGGCTCCCGGTCGCGGCGGTCCTCGCTCTGGCCCTGTGACTCCTCTGACGACGAGACCCGGCCTGCCGGCTCCGGGTGTGGGTGTTCCTGCGGCGGGTGCCCGGCGAGGGCCCGGCCGCAGGGAACGGCCGCGAGGGCGGGGCGGATGGACGCCGGACCCTCACGGTCGCACTGCGGCGGAGCTATCCGTTCAGGTACTCAGGGGCGCCAAGCGGGGACCGACAGCGAGTTGCCGGTTTCGGCGTAGGTCTTGAGATTGGACAGGACGAAGTTCCAGCCGCCCGAGATCTGGCGCAGCTCCTGCTCGTCGCGCAGATTGACGTGCGTCACCGTAAGTTGGACGGTTTCGCCGTAGGGCTTGAGTTCGAAGGTCACCTGGGACGGTCCGTGCGGGCGGGCCTCGTTGGGCCCGGCCCAGGTCAGTACCAGGCGGCGCGGCGCCTCGATCTCCACCACGGTCCCGACGACGTCGTCGATGCCGGAGGCGTCCAGGCGGCGGTGCGCCCAGGGGGAGCCGGGCTGCCAGTCGGAGACGTTGTGGTGGTGCCAGTACGCCGCTGTCGCCTCGGGTGCCATGAGGCACTCCCAGACCTTCTCGGGGGTGGCGGCGATGTAGGTGGTGTGGACGAACTCGGGGCGGGGCTCGTTCTCGGTGTTCATGAGGGACTCTGCTTTCTGTTTCAGTGCGCTCAGCGCGTCCAGCCGCGGCTGGTCGAAGGCGCTGATCCACCGCTCCTGGATCTCGTGGAGCGGCACGGGGTTGAGGTAGTGCAACTTCTCCCGGCCTTTGCGGACGGTGCTGACGAGGTGCGCGGCTTCCAGCACGCCGAGGTGCTGGGTGAGTGACTGCCGGGCCATCTGCACGCTCTCGCACAGTTCACCCAGTGTCTGGCCGTTGGCCTCGCGCAGCCTGTCCAGCACGAACCGCCTGGTCGGATCGGCGAGGGCCTTGAAGACCCGATCCATCTCGCTGCTCACACTCCAGTAATGCAGGTAAATACCTGCATGTCAAAAGAGGGCCCACCGTAGGTGCTCTGACCTGGTGATTTGTCGTGAGGGGCAGGGGTCGCCGGTTTGGGCCGCAGCTCAGTGGATACCTCCGCTGCAGTGCGCCGGTGCTGCCGGAGCGCGCATGGAAGGGCTGTACTGGTAGCCGGATCAGCCTCACAAAGCACCCTTGACCAGCGCTTAAGAGGACCCAATGAGGCACTGAGCACTATCAGGCGTTGACGACCCCGGCCTGAGCTCCGGCTGGGCGCGGATGCAGCAGGCTTCTTCATAGGGGTCTTGCGGACGCTTCCGGCCGTGACGCCCAGTTTCCCGAGTCGCTCGCGTTGCTCGCCGTTGAGGCGGCTGAAGTCGCGTCGCTGAGTGGCGAGCCACCGCCCGACGTCCTCACCGTGCCGGGTCACCCCGGGCTTGATCTCGGTCAGACGCGCGCCCTCGGCGAGGATCTGGCCATGGCCGGCCCGAATGCGTGCCGCAGCCCGGGTAGCTCAGCGGGCGTGGGGCGGGGCGGCGGTGGAGGCCCCGGCGGCGGCACTGGCGCCGGGCACAGGGCTGTTTAACCGGAATGCGACGCGATCTGCTGGAACGCGTTATTTGGTGGTGTGGGTGGGGTTTGGTTGGCAGGGTGGGGTGATGAGTTCCCACCCTGATGGCCTGCAGGGCCTTGCCTGGCTCGGTACGCCGATTGATGCCCGCCCGCTGTTCGTTCCTGAGCATGCCGCGCTGATCGCGATGCTCCGCGGTCTGGCGCCCGCTGCCTGGGAGAAGGCTGCGGTGCCGGGGTGGAGCGTGCGGGATGTGGTCGCGCACCTGCTGGGTGACTGCGTGGGGCGTCTGGCCCGGGACCGCGACGGCCACCAGGACGGCCCCGGCTTCGCCCCGGGTGAGGCCCTGGAGGTGTTCATCCACCGCATCAACGAGGAGTGGGTCCAGGCGCACCGCCGGGTGAGCCCGCCCGTGCTGACCGACATGCTGGAGACGGTCGGCGCGCAGGCGGCCCGTTTCTATCAGGGCGCCGACCCGGGCGGGCGATCGCTGGGGGTGTCGTGGGCCGGTGTGGATCCGGCGCCGCGCTGGTTGGACACGGCCCGGGACTTCACGGAGTTCTGGACCCACCGCCAGCAGATCCGCCACGCCGTCGGCCTGCCCACCGACCCCGACCCGCAGACCCTGTCGGTGGTCCTGGACACGTTCATGCGGGCCCTGCCCCACACCCTGCGAGAAATCGACGCCCGGTCCGGTACGCAGGTACGTGTGGAGGTCGACGGTCCGGCCGGCGGGAGCTGGAGCGTCACCGCGACCGGAGACCGGTGGTCCCTGGCCCCGGCCGCCGTCGAGCGGCCCGCAGCCCGGATCGGACTCGACCCGGAGACCGCCTGGCGCCTGTGCACCCGGGCCATCACCCCCGCGGCCGCCCTGGATGCGGCCCACCTCGAGGGCGATCGGGACCTGGCCGAAGCCACCTGCCAGGTCCTCTCCATCATCCGCTGACCCGACGGCCACCGACAGGGTGCTCCCCAGCACATCACCACAGGAAGATCAACGTGCGCTCCACCAGTCGCCCCCACCCCGCCCAGCACGCTGACGACCATGCGCAGACGGATCCGTCCACGACCGGGCCGAGCGCCCTGCTGATCACCGGCACCGTCGGTGTCGGCAAGTCCACGGTCGTCGAACTCGTCGGCGACCTCCTGGCCGACACCGACATCCCCCACGCCGTGCTCGACCTCGACGGACTGTGCCGCGCATGGCCCGCGCCCCAGGACGACCCCTTCCAGCACCGCCTGCTGCTCGCCAATCTCACAGCCGTGGCCGCCAACTACCTGGCCGCCGGTGCACGGCACCTGCTCCTGGCCGGCGTCGCCGAGAACGCACGCGAGCGCGACGGCTTCCGTGCCGCGCTCGGGATCCCGTTGCGCGTGTGCAGGCTGACCGCGGACCTTCCTGTCCTCCACAGCCGCCTGCAGCGCCGCCACGAACGCGATCACGACACCGCCTCGCTGCCATGGCACCTGGCACGGGCCGAGGAACTCGACCGCATCCTTGAGTGGGCCGCGCTCGCGGACACCACGATCGACACCACCCACCTGACGCCCACCGCAGCTGCACAGGCCGTCCTGGACAGCACAGGATGGATCCCTTCCCGCTGAACGGCCCACCGCCCTCCCGCATATGCAACAGGGCATACACGCTGGCGTGGCGGCATCGGCGACACCAGGATGCCGGCCGACCGCGAACACCCCAGGGCTCGGACCAGAAACCAATCGTGAGGTGGCAATGCCGGGGTTGTACGTGATCACGGGTGCGCCCGGAGCGGGGAAGTCCATCCTACGAGCGAACCTGGCCCGATACGGGTTCGCCGTCGCGGACTTCGACGAGCTGCCGGAGCCCGACGGTACCCTGCTGGGGATCGACATCACCTCCCCCTCGGCCAGCGGCGTGTGGCCTCTCTACAACAGGCTCTGGACACGGGTGGTAGCGATGATGCTGCGCGGCGGCCGCCCGGTCCTGCTGCTGTGCCCGCTGACGCCCGCGGAATGGGAACAGGCGGCTGTCGGTGTTCCGGGACTACCCGACGCGGTGTGGGCGAGGCTCGACTGCACGGACACAGACCGCCGACGCCGCCTCACCGCCCGCGGGTGGACACCGCAGCAAGTGCAAGAGGCGCATACTGACGCGGCGGAACTGCGCACGGTGGTGGCCCGGGAATTCTCTACGACCGGCCGCAGCCCGGCCGAGACGGTGGCTGCACTCGCAGCCTGGGCCGACGGGATGCAGCCGCGCTAGCCGCTCCGTGACGATCACACGCCGGCACCCCCGGCTCGCGAAGGCCGGCGCCCTCTCAGGCGGTGCCGGCCGCACGCTCGAAGACGACGAGGAGCCATTCGTCACCGCGTACTTCCACGGTGAGGCCGGCTGCGCGGAGTGCTGCGGCCATGGCCAGTGCGAAGGCGTAGCGGAGCCCGGGGAGCTCGGCGGTGGCGGGTCGGCGGCTGCGGCGGGGGCCGCGGTGTCGGCTGGTTTGGGCGAGTTCTTGGGGCATCCAGCCGACCATGACGCCGCGGGCGTGTCGGATGAGGTGGACGCCTTCGGCGCCGGTGGTGATCTCCTCGAACCCGGCCTCCGTCAGGACCGCTCGGACGCGGGCCAGCAGCGCCTCGCCTTGATCATTCATGCGCGAACCCTAGAGCCCGCCCCCCCCCGGATCAGGGCGCGGGGGGTGCCAGCGGCCGTGCCTCCGGCTCAGGTGCGGATGCGGCTGTTGAGGCCGTGCTGGCTGTCTGCGGTGTCGTCGTTGAACCAGTAGTCGCCGGCGGCGAGGTAGCGGAAGGAGTGGGCGCTGTGGGCGGGCAGGGCGACGGTGGTGCTACGGGTGCCGTCGCCCTGGCTTTCAAGGGGGTGGGCGGCGGGGTTCCAGTGGTTGAAGTCCCCGACCACACTGACAGGCCCTACGGGGGTGTCCTCGGGCAGGACGAAGGTGACCTTGGTCTGGCCGTTGTACCGCTTGCGTTCCAGCACGAGGGGCTCCATCACGAGGGCGTTGTCGAGAGGTTCGGGTATCCACGCCGGTGCGCAGATCGGCTCCGACGGGATGCGCCGCGCGACGGCACGCAGGCCAGGCGGCCGGATCTTCCGGCCGCGCGCTGAACGCGCCGGAGGCCGGGCTGTCCGCAGCGGGGCCCGGCCGGGGTGGCTTTCGACCGGCCGGGCCCCGCCATGCGTGGACCTCTCGTCGCCCCATCACCGTGACACGGGCCCGCTGTCTGCGCCCGAGGTATCGGCCGGATGGAGTAGCAGCCCAGTCCGTCGGCCCAGGAAGTGCAGGCGAGGCCGTTCTGGCCCACCGGCCGCAGGCCGGACCGGGCCAAACACGTCGGAGGGACAGGGCGTGAGGTTGAGCCGGCGGGAACGGATCGCCTTGGACGGCTTTCTCCTCGCCGCCGGGGTCGCCCCGGCCGGCTGGGGTGCCGCGTACTACGGCTTCGGCCGCACCGCCCATCTGGCCTTCACCCTGAGCCTGCTCCTCATACTCGTCACGGCCTGCCGCACCGTGTTCCACGGTCTGGCTCTCGTACGGCTCCCGCAGCCACGGGTCCCTGTCTCGGAGGAAGTCCGTCGTCACGCGGCCCGCCAGGCCGGTATCGACCCCGACGCCTAACGAGCTGCGCCGCACCGCTGCTCCCACACTCCAGCCTGCCGGGGACGCGTACCGGCCCCTAAAGCTGGCCCTGGCCGTCGGCCTCGAGGTTCGCGCGGAGCGTGGCCAGGGTGTTGGCGAGGTGCGCGAGGTCGGCGGCGGGAATCCCGCCGGTCAGTGAGGCGAGCGTGCTTTCGACCACGGGTCGGGTGGCTGCCAGTACCTTCTCGCCGTCGGCTGTCAGGCGCAGGACGGAGGAGCGGCGGTCCTGCGGGTGCGCGACGCGCACGCACCAGCCCGCGGCCACCAGCCGGTCGACCGCCTTGCTGACGGCCCCCACCGTGATCGCGAGGTCGCCCACGATGTCGAGTACCCGGCACCCGTCCACCCGGTCGATGATCTGCAGGATCTCGAACTGGCCCAGCGCTAGGTCGTGCTCGGCGCGCAGGCGGGCTCCGACCGCGTTGTAGAGCCGGGTCTCCACGCGGACGAGGTCGAGGAACAGCGGAGTGGCGTGGCTCACAGAACCTCCAATAGATTCCCAGGAATCATCTTCCCTGGAATGTGCTTAGATGGAAGCAGATCGATTCCGAGGAATCAATCCTCGCATCCGACCCACCCGATGGAGGCCCACCATGTCCGCACAGCAGCGCCAAGCCCTGGACGCCTCCTCCGCTCCATCCCGCGCAGCAAGGCGCCGCTCACCACCGCCGAGCAGCGCGCGGGATTCGCCGCGGCCCTGACCCGACCGGCACCGGACGGCGTCACCACCCGCAGGACGGTCGTGGGCGGCAGACCCGCCCTGGACCTGGAGCCGGCCGGAGCAGCCGAGCGCGGACGGCTGCTCTACCTCCACGGCGGCGGCTACGTCGTCGGCTCACCCGACACCCACACCGGCCTGGCCGGCGAACTCGCCGACCGCACCGGGCTGCGCGCCACCTCGGTGGACTACCGCCTGGCCCCCGAGCACGCCTTCCCCGCCGCGGTCCACGACGGGCTCGCCGCCTACCGCGACCTGCTGGAAGCCGGTACCGACCCGCGAGAGCTCGTCCTGGCCGGCGACTCGGCCGGCGGCGGCCTCGCCATCGCCACCCTGCTCGCCGCCCGCGAGGCGGGACTGCCGCAGCCGGCCGCCGTGGTGGTCTTCTCCCCGTGGGTCGACCTCACCCTCTCCGGGGAGAGCATGCGCACCAAGGCCGACGCCGACCCGATCTTCACCGAAGCCGACGTACGCGCCTTCGCGGACCTCTACATCGGCGACGGCGACCCCCGCGCCCCCCTCGCGAGCCCGGTCTTCGCCGATCTCACGGGTCTGCCCCCGCTGCTCGTGCAGGTCGGCGCCAACGAGGTGCTCCTCGACGACGCGGTCCGCCTGGCCGCCCGTGCGGGCGCCGCCGACGTCGAGGCCACGCTGGAGATCGCGCCGGAGCTCCCGCACGTCTACCAGGGCGAGCACGGCCGCCTCGAAGAGGCGGACGCCGCGCTCGACCGCGCCGCCCACTTCCTCACCGCCCACCTCCCCGCCATCATCGGAGCCGGTCAGGGCGTGGAGCGCTGAGGAACCCACAGCCAACCCTTGAGGATTTCAGGCTTCAGGGACACGCCGGGCGTCCTGGGACGGTGGCCTTGCCGGCACCGGGCTACCAGCTCACGGTGACCGAGGGCGAGAAGAAGAAGCTGGCCGAGATGCTGGAGACCTGCTCATGACCGACAACACCCCGCAGCCCGACGGGAGCGCGGTCCGCCGCCGCGTGCCGGTGGTCCTGGTCTCCAACGCCACCACGCGGCTGGAAGACGATCGCGCCGCTCTGGGCCTGGCAGACGCCTTCGACGCGTGATCAACACCGCCCGTATCGGGGTGGCCAAACCCGACCGCCGCGTCTTCGAGGCCGCTGCCCGCAGTGTGGCGACCGACCTGCACAGATACCTGTTCATCGACGACACACCCGGTCACGTGACAGCGGCCCGGAAACCGGCCTCCACTACCAGCACATTGACCAGCTGCGCCGCACCCTCACACCACTGCTGGCGTGACAGCCGACCAGCAGACCCGCCGCCACTGCGGCCCACCGGCCGCACCAACATCGCCACTAGTCTCCGCCACCGCCCCCGCGACACCACCGCCCTGGGCATCACGTGATCAAACCGGGCACTCCGCGAGAATGACGTCGCCCCGGGTTAGCCATGGTGGCGACGCTGACACCGGGGTCCGACAAGTGGCGCCTTCGGATGGCCAGGCGGTTCTCGTACGGCCTCGGGACTTGTGGGCTCGCACTGACTCGCGGAGGAAGAGTCGGCCTTCATCCCGGAAGCGGACGGCCTCACGGGCTGGCGATCGCTTCGAGCGGGCTCAAGGCCGTTTGCCCGTTCGCCCGTGCAGGTAGCCTCGAAGGCCGTGCCACAGTGAGGTGACACCCCAACGGGTCGTGCCTTCCGCAGCGGCCGGCATGCCAGCTGCCCTTCGCCAGCGGGCAAGGGACTCTCGAGCAGCCAGGCTGTCGGGGTGGTTCGGTCCCAGTACCCGTTCCATGTCCGGCACCAGCTCCTCGAAGGCAGCGACCGCAGCCGCGCTGTCACCGGCCGTTCCGTGGTGGTCGGCCAGGTCGCTCCTGATCGCCAACGAATCCGGGTGGTCGGGCCCCCATACACGCTCTGCGTCCGGCAGCAGTTCGGCAAGAGCGACGGCCGCACCGGCCTCGTCCCCCGCCACCGCACGCCAGAAGGCATGGCTGCCCCGGGCCATGAGGGTTTCGGGGTGGTCCGGTCCCAGCACTCGCTCCATGTCCGAGGACAGCGCACAGAAGGCATCGACTGCTTCCGTGTGATCTCCGAGGCTGCCCCGAACTTCGGCGAGGTTGCTCCGGGCCGTCAGGGTGTCCGGGTGGTCTGCTCCCAGGACCCGTTCCATGTCGGGCAGCAGTCCGGTCAAGGTCTCGGCCGCACCGGCTTTGTCCCCGGCGTCCCCACGGCAGACGGCGAGGCTGTTCCGGTTTCGGAGGGTGTTGGGGTGGTCCGGTCCCAGTACCCGCTCCATGTCCGAGGACAGCGCACAGAAGGCAGCGTCTGCTTCGGCGTGATCTCCGAGGCGGCCCCGCATGGTGGCGAGGTTGCCGCGGGCCGTCAGGGTGTCCGGGTGGTCTGCGCCCAATAGCCGTTCCATGTCGGGCAGCAGCGCGGCCAAGGCTTCGGCCGAACCTGCCTCGTCCCCCGCCTCCGCACGCCACAGGGCCAGGTTGTTCCGGTTTCGGAGGGTGTCGGGGTGGTCGGCTCCCAGCACTCGCCGGCGCGCGGTGAGCAACTCGGCGTAGGCCGCCGCCGCACCACCGGCATCCCCGAGGCGCCCGCGCCAGCCAGCGAGGTTGCCCCGGGCGGTCATGGTGTCGGGGTGGTCCGCTCCCAGCACCCGCTCCAGCACAGGCAGGAGTTCGGCGAGAGCGGCGGCTGCACCTGCCTCGTCCCCCGCCCGCCCGCGTGAGTCGATGAGGTTGGCGTGGGTGGCCAGGGTGGAAGGGTGCGTGGCTCCCAGCACCCGCTGCCGGTCGGCCAGCACTTCAGCCGAAGCCGCGGCCGCGGTTGCCTCGTCCCCCAGCTGGCCCTGCACCCATGCGAGGTTGCTCCGGGCCATGAGGGTATCTGGGTGGTCCCGTCCCAGTACACGCGCCAGCACGGGCACCAGTTCGTCGAGAGCGGCGGCGGCACCGGCCACGTCTCCGGCCGCCGCACGCCAGCGGGCGAGGCTGTTCCGGGCGAGAAGGGTGTCGGGGTGATCAGGGCCCAGTAGTAGCACCAGATGCGGCAGCAGTTCGGCATAGGTTGCGGCCGCGCCGGCCACCTCTCCCGCCATTCCTCGTGCCTCGGCGAGAAGTTTCCGGGCCATGAGGGTGTCCAAATGGTCGGCACCCTGGATCCGTTCCATGACGGGCACCAGTTCAGCGAGGGCGGCAGCCGCACCTGCCGCGTCCCCGGCCATCCCACGCCAGACCGCGAGGTTGGCACGAGCCTTCACCGTGATGGGGTGGTCCAGACCCCTTACCCGCTCCAGGTCCGTCACCAGTCGTGCGGTCTCGCTGATCGCACCTGCCCAGTCGCCCGCGGTCCCCCGCCAGCGGGCCAGACCCATCCGGGCGGACAGGGTACGGGGGTGGTCCGGACCCTTGACCCGCTCCAGGTCCGTCAGCAGCCGCTCGTTCTCACGGGTCGCACCCGTCAGATCGTCCGTCACTCCGCGCCAACCGACGAAGCGGCTCCGGGCGGCCAGTGTGTCGTCATGGTCCGGGCCCAGCACCCGCTCCAGGTCCGGTAGCACCTCGGCAAGGGCGCTGACCGCGCCTGCCCGGTCCCCCGCCGATCCCCGCCAGCCGGCGAGGTCACTGCGGACGTTCAGGGTGATGGGATGGGCGGGGCCCAGTACCCGCTCGACGTCGGGCAGCAGTGCGGTGAATGCGCTGACCGCGCCGGCCGGACTCCCCAGCGATCCTCTCGCCCTGGCCAGACCGCTCCGGGCGGTCAGGGTGTCGGGGTGGTCGGCGCCCAGGAGCCTGTGCGCGGTATCCGTCAGTCTCTGGTAGTGGTCGGCGGCCGCTGCGGCCTGCCCACCTTCTTCGAGGCTTCGCCCGGTCCGCAGGAGCACTGGATGGATACCGGATTCCCACAGGGCGCCTTCACCGTGGCCCGCGAGCGATACGGCATTGGCGCGCAGTGCCTGGACGAGGACGATGTCGCTTTCGATATCGGGCCAGGCCTCCAGCAAGGCGTCGGCGGCGGCACGGGCGAACCTGTCGTACTGGCCGGCCGGGAGGTGATCGCGTACGGCGCGCTGGAGGAGCTGGTGGACGCGTACGGCGTTATGGGAACTCTCGGGTGTGTGGTTGATCAGGCTGAGACGGTGCAGGACGCGTAACGCACCGATCGCCTGCTCCTCCGGAACCGCGCCCCCGCCGCGTCCTTGCACGGTCCGGCCGGTGAGGAGCGCGAGTGCCGGTGGCCCGGTCATGACGGCTTGTGGGATGCCGTTGGCGTCGAGCATGGAGGCCAGCTGGAGCAGGGGCCTCGCGAGCCCTTCGGGGCGGAGCCGGTCGGCGCGCTCGATGGACAGTGACCAGGCGGCGGCCGTGCCCACGCTCTGGTCGTCGGGCAGGGCTTCGGACTCCGGGAGAAGGTCGGACAGCCGGCGCGTCCGTTCGGCCAGGAGCTGTCGGTAGGAGGCGACGTCGAGCCCGGCATCGACGAGGTACGCAGCAGCCTGCGCCAGGGCGAGCGGAAGGCGTCCCAGGTCACTGGCCAGACCCTCGAGTTGCCGGCCGTCTTCCCGGCGGTCGTACGCGTCCAGGGACGAGCGCAGGTAGTCGGTCGCCTCGGGCAGGGTGAACAGGTCCACGGGCACCAGACGGCGGTCCGCGCCGGCCAGGGCGGCATCGCGACGACGCGTGGTGACCAACGTCCTGCCGTGCGGGTTCGCCGGGGGCCACAGACCGCGCAGGTCGGCGGGATCCGACACGTCGTCCAGAACGATCAACCAACGGCACACCGCTCGGTCGGCCTTCGGGTGGAGCCAGGCCAGGAACTGCTCCGCGGCCGTGGTGGTGTCTGCTGGATCGACGGCGCAGAGCTCTGCCGCGGCCTGGGCGTACACGGACTCGATGCCCGGGCGGCTGCTCGCCGTGATCCATACGAGGACGTCCAGATCGCCGTCCTGCCAGGCGGTCCGTGCGTAGTCGGCGGCGAGCTGGGTCTTTCCGACCCCGCCCATGCCTGTCAGGACCTGGCACGGGTATTCGGGTCCTCCGCTGTCATCCGTCGTCGCCGTTCGCAGCCGCTGGGCTTCGGCACGCTTCTGGAAGGACCTGACCCGGTGTGGGATCACACCGACCTGGTGCGGCCACGCGGCGCGTGCTCTGCCTGGCTGTAACAGGGTCAGCTCGTGTATGTAGCCGGTGTTGGCGAACGCGCCCCCCGAGACTCTGGCATCGCCGGTCCCACTCACACGGACGGGGACATCAGCAGCG
This sequence comes from Streptomyces sp. NPDC104226, assembly GCF_055584085.1. NCBI lineage: Bacteria > Bacillati > Actinomycetota > Actinomycetes > Kitasatosporales > Streptomycetaceae > Streptomyces > Streptomyces sp. NPDC104226. The sequence continues at coordinate 3,786 of NZ_JBVJMS010000002.1, read as the reverse complement.
GCGGCCGGGCCTGACACCGGTCCACGGCGATAGCCGGTCACCGCCGTCCCGCCGGTCTCGGCCTCAGCGTCGCCGGTGTCTTCCACCACGATGTCGGCCTGCGCCTCGTCTGTGTGGCTGTCGGGCCCACCCTTGCGTCTGTGCCACCTCATCCTGCGACGTTCCCCCTCGTCATGCCCGCCTGGCCGGCCGCTCAGCCGTAGTCGACCCCGCTCGTGGCACTGCTGCCCTCGCCGGTGGCGGTCGCGTCCCCCGTGCGCTCCGCCGTCGCCGACCCGGAGCCCGCACCGGCCGGGCGCCTTACACCAGTCCGGGCCGTGGCACCTCCGGCGGCCTCGGCCTTCCCGGTGTCGACGGCGACGTCCACCGGCCCCGGAGCCGGCCTCGTCGGCTGCTGGAACAATGCCCACAACAGGGCGGCGATGCCGGTGGCGGCCTGGATCACGGCGCCGACCAGCTGGCCGGCGTCCGGACCGTCCAAGAGCCAGATCAACGGTGTCGAGATGATTCCGGCCACCGCGACCACCATCACCGTGATCTTCACGCCCACCGACATGCTCACCCTCCCGCCGTACCGTCCAGCCGCTGGCCATACCTGTCTGGCCGTACCTGTTGCGTCACCTACCCCTCTGGCGGCGGGAACGCACGGTTCCGGCTGCGCCAGCTGTACGTCCTGGAACAGGACCGGGAAGCGCAGCGCGCGGCCCCCGAGGCACAGGACGAGGCCGCGGACCGGTCCTCGTTCTCCGACCCCGCGCCTGAGGGCGTACTCGGGCTCCAGCCCGAGCCCGAGTACGAGCGCGAGCCCGAGTTCGAGCGCGAGGTCGGGCCCGAGACGGCGTCCGGACCGGGGCCCGAGACGCCGTCCGGACCCGGACCCGAGCCCGAGCCCGAGGTGGAGCCTGAGCTCGAGTGCGAGTCCGAGGTGGAGTCCGGGTCGGGCTGCGTGGCGGATCCGGGTACGGCGTGGCCGTCGCTCGTGGAGGTGTCCATCCGGGCTGTTGTGTCCCGGCCGCCGGCTGAGATAGCGGATCTTGTGGCGGGTCTGCGGGGTTTGGGGGAGGAGGAGTTCGCGGCGCGGATCGTGGGGGAGGCGGCGGGGACGCGCAGCGTCGCCGACGTCACGGCTCTGGCGATGGCTCTCCTGGCAGCCGACCCGGCGGCCGGGGCGGCCGCCGAGCCGCAGATCCCGGCCCAGAACCCGCACCTGCTCGTCGAGGAGGTCACGCCGTCCGGTCCCGGGCTGTCCGGTTCGCCTCCTCGGCGGCCGTGGAGGGGGCCGGGTTGGTGGGCGAAGGGGTGATCGACTCAGCGGTGGTGGAGGGTGTGGTGGAGGGCGGTGCGGATGATCTCGCCCGTGGTGGTGATGTGGGCTGTGATCCGGGTGCGTTCGGTGAGGGCTTCGGGGGGTGCGGCGGATCCGGTGGGCCACGCGTCCTTCCAGCTCTCCAGGGCTTGGACGTGGGGTTGGTTGGTCCAGTAGACCCCGCACTGGAGGGGCGTCCAGAGGGCCTGCGGGAGGCTCACGACGAGCCTGGCGGTGAGCCCGGCACCCGAGTTGGGTCCGGCGCCTCCGAGGGTCTGTCCGGCCCGCTGGGCGCCTTCGGGGATCGGCTCCCACTCCCGTAGCAGGCCGCGGTGCTCGAGCTCGGTGCGGAGCGCGGGGGCGAGGGCGTGGAGCCGGCTGACGCGATGTCGGCCGCTCTCGCGGAGCCGCTCCCGCTCGGCACGGATCCGCACGCGAGCCGCACGCAGTTCGCCTCCGCGCAGCGCGAGGAGGTTCACGTCCTGCTCGGCGCCGGCCTGCCAGCGGGTCTCGGCGACCTGCTGCTCCTGGACCAAGGCGTCGAGCCGGTCAAGGTCGGAGGGGGAGACCGCTACGACCATGAGGTGTGCCATGGCCCCATCCTCCCCTGGGAGACGGGGCCAACAACCCGATCCCCCCGGCCCTCTTCGCACAGCCGGCCCTCTCTATCTATATAGATACTTCGACTCAATCCGCACCAACCCCTTGATTCCAGAGCTTATCCGCCCTCCAAATTGAAGCGTACCGGTAGAAAAGGATCACCCCGGAGTGTGCACTCCTCTCAGGGAGCGCCATCCCAGCAGCTGCCGCGAGGGGCCTCATCGACCGTCAGCCGAGCACCCCCAGGCTCTTCTTGCTGCCAGCCGGGACCGCGAAGAGGGCCCTGCCCTGGAGGCGCAGCCGTAAGGGCCCGGGGTGGGAGCGGAGCGGACACCCCACCGGGCTGTAGGCCCGTACCCCGTGAGACGGGGTCCTCCCGCGCGGTGCGCGGGGGTCTCCCGTGGGGTCGAAGTGGCTCACGTCCGGGTGGGGTCGTGTGGCCCGCTCCGGGGAGGGGCGGGGCGCACGACTGCGGCTGGGTGGGTTGGTCTAGTTGACGATGGTGTAGTCGATCGTGTCGACGGTGACCAGGCTTTCACTCGGGTTGCTGATGGGGGTGATGTTGGCGGTGGTGTTGATGTAGGCGGGCTGGGTGCCGCCGAGGACGCCGAGGAGGCTGGGGGTGATGAAGGTGCGTTCGTAGTTGGTGTCGGTGCCTGCGGGGAAGGTGGTGTTGATGTTGGCGGGGGTGAGGGTGCCGGCGGTGGTGTTGTCGACGTGGCCGGTGGCGCCGGCGCCGATGCCACTGTAGCCGCGGATGATGGTGCGGAGGGTGTAGGTGGTGAGGGTGGGGGTGTTGATGTTGAGGGTGACGCGGCAGTTGCGGCGGTGGTCTGCGGCCGTGGTGCCGGGGCCGCCTGCGGCGGTGAAGTTGTTGAATTGGACGGTGGCGGTGCGGTGGTCGTCGCTGAGGAAGACGTCGTAGCTGCCGGGGGCGCAGCCGGATCCGCCGAGGGTGACGGTGTTGATGCGGGTGGTGGGTGCTGCCTGGGTGGGTGCGGCGGTGGCCGGTACCGCGGTGGCGAGGGCGGTGGCGGTGAGCGCGGCGGCGATCGCGGTGCGGCGGAGGTTCACGTGTTCTCCCTTGGGTGACGGCCACTGGTGTGTCCGTTAAGGGCGTTATCGTAGTTTTTGAGTGTTGTCGGGTGGGGTGACCGGCAGGACGGCCGTTCGGGTGGCAGCGGTGCGGGGTCTTCTGCCTGCTGGCTGCCGGGGTGGTGTTGAGCCGTTTCCTGGTTGGGGGTGGCTGGAACGGGGTTGTTTGGACAGGTCAGGGGTTCTGGGTGGGCAGGGTTCGGGGTGAGGCTGGTGGAGTCTTGATCATCGTGCAAAGGGGAGTGCTTGCCATGTCGGAGTCGGAAGAGAACGGGATCGTGGAGGAGTCGGCGGAGGAGTTGCCGGCGGGGGCGGACCAGTACCAGTCGAACAGTGCGTTCGGCAGTCTGGACGTGGTGACCTCCAGCGATCACGCTGCGCACGCCCCGGACAGCCCGCTCGGCTGACGAGGCACCGGGGGACGGGGCCAAGATCCCCGAGCCCCGTCCGCTGCTGCCAGCGCCCGCGGAGCGGGCTGGTCCTGGAGGCGGAGCCGGAAGGACCCGGGTGGGGGAGCGCAGCGGAACCCCCCAACGGGTCGAAGGCCCGGACCCCGTGAAACGGGGTCAGCTCCGGGGGAGCGCAGCGGACCCGGAGCAGGGGCGCAGCGAAGCGCAGCACCCCGGCCCGAAGGGCCGGCCATGGTCCGGGCGGAGCCCGGACCTGTCGTGGCGAAGCCACGGCTCCCGGAGCGAAGCGCAGGGCAGGGCCCGAAGGGCCCCCGCACCCGCGAAGCGGGTGCGTTCTCTCCTGAGCGCGCAGCGCTCAGGTACCCGCTCCGCGGG